>NZ_JARVHQ010000001.1:0-607187 GCF_040459645.1 Bacillus cereus group sp. RP43 | reverse complement strand
CTGTACGTATTAAACTTCGGTATCATTTTCGTTCTTTATGATGCAGTAGATGGATTTCAAAACAATAAATTTTACTTCGTCGTTTTAAGTTTATATTTATTCATTTGTTTCCTCGCTTATCGTTACGTTCGTAATCGTAGAATGTACCATAGATTAAGTGAGCAACCAGAAAAAATGGAAGATGCGTTTATTGAAAGAGCAACTGCTCCGATGCCTCACGGTGTCAATGAACTCGTGCGTACGCAGTACCGCCTCTTCCAAAAAGAACTGCAATCGTATGAAGTAAAACAACAAGAACATCAATTATTCATTAACCATTGGGTGCATCAAATGAAGACACCTGTTTCCGTCATGCAACTTATGGTGCTGGAAATGGAAGATGAACATTTAATTCCAAAGTTTAAACAGGAATTAGATCGTCTGAACCAAGGGCTTGATATGGCTTTATACATGGCAAGATTAAATAACTTCCATGAAGACTTCCATGTCGAGACGATTTCATTAAAAGATACGGTAACAAAAAATATTAACGGATTAAAAGAACTATTCATTCGTAATGGTGTCTTCCCTGTTTTAGAAGTCCATTCTGATTTAAAAGTTGCTTCTGATGCGAAATGGCTAAAATTTATCATCTATCAGTTAATGACAAATGCAGTTCGTTACTCTGGTGAACGCGGAAAGAAAGTATTCTTATCTGCTTACCGAAACGGAAAAGATATTATTTTAGAAGTTCGCGATGAAGGTGTTGGTATTCCGCAAGAAGATATTCGAAGAGTATTTGAACCGTTTTACACTGGGAAAAACGGTCGCGCATTCGGAGAATCTACTGGTATGGGACTTTATATTGTAAGTAAAATTTGTGATTATTTAGGTCACTCTGTCAAACTAGATTCTGAAGTCGGTAAAGGAACGACGATTAAAATCATCTTCCACAACGCTGCAAATAATCAGGCAGAACATACGGAGAAGAGGACCGAAGCATGATCGTAACATATGCAAGCAAAATGTATGAGAACTCAATCTCATACATTTTTTGCAATACAACTACTTCTATATCTTCTAGCCGGAGGTATAATCTATGACATTTTGGCAATTTGCATTTAAAAACGTCACGCGCAACTCAAGAGCTTATTTTGCTTACTTTGTAAGTAGCTCCTTTTCCATTGCTGTGTTCTTTTCGTTTGCTGTTTACTTATTCCATCCGAAATTACAAAACTTTGACATGACTTCTGAAATTTCAGGATTAATGATATTTTCAGAAGTAGTAATTGTATTTTTCTCTTTCTTCTTTTTACTATATTCCATTGGTACTTTTTTAAAAGTTAGAAAAAAACAATTTGGGGTTTTGACCATTTTAGGAATATCGAGAAAACAATTACACCGTCTCGTCTTCATGGAAAATATGTTAATCGGGATTTCATCTATCTTTTTCGGTATGCAGTTTGGAGTTGTTTTTTCGCAATTTTTCTTATTAGTAACAGCCAAACTTACGCATGTTCCAGGAATATATTTATACGGTCCTACTAACGCGTTTATTTTAACAACCATTGTTTTCCTTAGTCTTTTTATCATTGTATCTGCATTCACACCAATGCTTATTCGTACAAAAAAAGCGGTACACCTTTTAAAAACCAATGTTGGAAAACAAAAAGAAAGAAAACCATCCATACTTGTTTCTTTCTTTGGTGCGATTTGTTTATTAGGTGGTTATGCGTTAGCTGGAAATCCTAAATATTTCGTATCAATAAGCCCGCAAATAGGTGTTATATATATGGTTTCAAGTATTTTCGTTATCCCAACGCTTGTTACAATCGGAACATATTTTTTCTTTTCTCAAATTAGCTTCTTACTCATTTATATTCTAAAGAAAAGAAGAAAATTTTATATGAAACGGATTAATATGCTTTGGGTTTCGGATTTAGCAAGCCGTATTCGAACGAATATTAATATGCTTTTTATTGTAGCGATGCTATCTACTATCGCTTTCACAATGATTACGTTTCTATATGGATTCGGGAAATTTATTAAGCTAGAAGTTAATAGAACTTCTCCTTTCCCAATTTCTTATTTTTCTTATGATGCGAACCCTTTTGTTACAGAGCATTTAAATTGGCTTGAGCAACAATTACAAAAAGAGCATTTCTCTTATAAGAAAATAAAAGCTGATATATATGAAACACCACTAAAAGAAGATAAAGATGTAGCCATTTTTAATGATGTATACGCAATTAAGCAAAGTGACTATAACAAACTTGCGAATTCTTTACTAATGAAACAACTATTTATGGATGATAACGAAGCATATGTGTTAACAGGGACATCTTATATCACCATATTCAACGAATTTGAGCAAAGCTACAAAAGAGATTACATTACACTCTCTAGTACAAATACGAAATTACGAGTAAAAGGCTATGAGTATGTGAATGCAATTCCAGCTGGCTTTTCATATCAAACGATAGTTTTGCCTGATGTTATCGTAAATAACTTACCTGGCACCGTAAAGCATATATCAGCATACAATTACAAAATTCAAAACTGGGAACAGACATATAAAATTGCTGATAATTTTATGGAAAAAGTACAAAAAGATCGAGATACATCCCAGTATGAAGGACCTCTTATTCGCCCCTTTGAATCAGCAGGTTCGTTATACAAAATAACATCTGGCAGTGCTGCATTCTTCCTAATCGGGACATTTTTAGGAGTTATCTTCTTCATTGGAGCTGGTAGCGTTCTTTACTTTAGAATGTATACGGATTTGACGAACGAACAAGAGAAATATATAACGATTTCTAAAATCGGTGTAACAGATACAGAGATGAAACGATCTGCAACCATTCAACTTAGTATTTTATTTTTCGTTCCGTACATTATGGCATCCATTCATACAATGTTCGCAACAAAAATGCTACAAGATGTAATTGGTTTATCTCTGTTCAAAGAAGTTTCAGCCGTTCTTATTATTTTTGGATTCGTTGAAATCGTATTTTTCGTATTCATTCGTTCACTTTATATGCAAAAATTATCACAGTACACGAGTGGACAAAATATTTAAAACAAACTTGATGAAAAGGGTATTTCTTATACTCTTTTCATCTTCACCCCATTAGGAGGCTAGGTGAATGACATTTTGGCAGTTTGCATTTAAAAACGTGACGCGGAACGCCAGAGCTTATTTCGCCTATTTTGTAAGCAGTGCGTTCTCCATCGCAATCTTTTTCTCATTTGCAGTTTATTTATTTCATCCTAAATTGCATATGACAGACGTGAATTATTCTCTGAACATATTAATGACAATTTCAGAAGTTGTCATTGTGTTCTTTTCATTTTTCTTTTTACTGTATTCAATCGGTACGTTTTTAAAAGTACGAAAAAAACAGTTCGGGATTTTAACAGTACTTGGCATATCTCAAAAACAATTAAAACGACTCATATTTATAGAAAATATGTTAATTGGTGCTCTTTCTATATTTTTTGGCATTCAACTTGGAGTTGTCTTTTCACAGTTCTTTTTATTAGTTACCGCCAAAATTACACACGTACCTGGTTTATATTTATATCCGCCTACAAGTGCTATCGTTTTAACTATCATCATCTTTCTTGGGCTCTTCATTCTCGTATCATCTTTTACACCGATGCTCATTCGTACGAGAAAAGCCGTACGCCTTTTAAAAGAAGGAAAACAACAAAAAGAAAAAAAAGCATCCGTACTCGTCTCTCTATTTGGTGCGGCATGCTTAATAACTGGATATGTATTAGAATCCAATCCATTATATTTTATGTCGTTAGGCGATACCATTGGGCTTTTATATGCCGTCTCTAGTATATTTGTCATTCCATCGCTTATTGCAGCTGGAACATACTTTTTCTTTTCACAAATTAGTTTTTTACTTATTCGTATTTTAAAAACGCGAAGAACGTTTTATATGAAACGAATTAATATGCTTTGGATCTCTGATCTAGCATCGCGCATTCGTACGAATATTAATATGCTCTTTATAGTAGCGATGCTATCAACGCTCGCTTTTACAATGATTACATTCTTATACGGTTTTGGGAAATTTACAAAGTTTGATGAAATTAGGAAAAACCCTTTCCCGTTTACGTATTTATCACATACTGAAAATACATTAGCTGATGAACATTTAAACTGGTTAGAGCAGAAATTTAATGAAGAACACTTTACTTATACAAAATTTAAAACGGATATATATGAAGTATCTTCGGCTGAAGATAACACGCAGCTCTATTATGCAATTAAACAAAGTGACTATAATGTACTTGCTAAGGCGTTAAATTTGGAAAAACTCACGGTGAATAAGAATGAATCTTATATTCTTATGAAAGACTTAGATGATCAAGTTATTGGAACACTTCACAATAAAGAAAAGAAAAATACTCTTACACTTACTCAAAACAATTTACAACTACAAGTGAAAGAATATAAAAGTTATAGCCCATTCCCAAACAGCTTAATATACCAAGTACTCATACTATCTGATGAAAATGTAGAAGCCTTATCCACCGTTTCCAAACAAATGAGTGTATATAACTTCAAAGTTACAGATTGGGAAAAAGCACATAATATCGGTTCATCGTTTATAACAAAAATCGATAACGATAATGCAGCTATTCAAGCAGAGCATCCACCTTTCCATGCAAGTGAAGCGAGCGATTCTCTATATAAGACAAAACTAAATGTCGCTTCATTCTTCTTAATTGGTACTTTCTTAGGTGTTATTTTCTTTATCGGTGCTGGTAGTGTTCTTTACTTCCGAATGTATACAGATTTAACAAATGAGCAAGAAAAATATATAACGATTACGAAAATTGGCTTAACTGAAACTGAAATGAAACGTTCAGCGACAATTCAGCTTGCGATTCTTTTCTTCGTGCCTTACATTATGGCATCGATCCATACGATGTTTGCGACAAAGATGCTACAAGAAGTTTTACATCTCTCGTTCTTCGCTGAGATTACAGTCGTACTGTTGATTTTTGGAACAGTTGAAATTTTATTTTTCCTTTTAATTCGTTCCTTTTATATGCAAAAATTATCACAACATATTAAGTTTTAAAAGTAGAAAGGTGATTACTATGGAAGAAGTATTACACATAAAAAACGTCTCAAAAGTATATGAGGGAAAAGTCCCTCATACCGCTTTAAAAAATATAAATTTACACGTAGATAAAGGTGAATTCGTCGCAATTATGGGGCCATCTGGAAGTGGTAAATCTACGTTTTTAAACGTTATTTCCACAATCGATTCCCCTACTTCTGGAGACGTCGTGATTAACGGGAAAAAACCGCACACATTTCGCAGAGAAAAATTGGCTATTTTCCGTCGCCAAGAGTTAGGATTTGTTTTCCAAAACTTTAACCTACTAGATACGTTAACAATCGGAGAAAATATCGTATTACCTTTAACGTTAGATAATGTTCCTTTAAAAGAAATGGACGAAAAGCTCGATAACATTTCAAAGAAACTTGGAATTGATCATATTTTGGACAAACGTATTTTTGAAGTTTCAGGAGGACAAGCACAGCGTACTGCGGTAGCACGTGCTGTCATTCATCATCCCTCTCTTTTACTTGCGGATGAACCAACAGGAAACTTAGATTCAAAAGCAGCTATTGATGTAATGGAATTATTTACGAAATTAAACAAAGAAGAAGATGCAACGATTTTAATGGTTACGCATGATCCGTTTGCAGCAAGTTATTGTAACCGTGTTATTTTCATTAAAGATGGCGAACTTTACAATGAACTACACCGCGGATTGTACCGTGAGAAATTTTATCAAGAAATATTAGATGTCCTAGCATTATTGGGAGGAAGACGTGGATGACATTTTGGCAATTTGCATTTAAAAATGTCTCGCGTAATTCTAAAGCATATTTCGCTTATTTTGTAAGTAGTGCTTTTTCTATCATGGTTTTCTTTTCATTTACTGTATACGCGTATCATCCACGCTTACAAATTATGAATAAATTGCAGGAACAAGATCCGCTCATGAACTTAGCTGGCATGGCACAGTTTGTTATCGTTTTGTTCTCGTTCTTCTTTCTCTTATATTCTATCGGGACATTTTTAAATGTCCGGAAACAACAATTTGGCGTTTTAACTGTTCTCGGTATTTCACACAAACAATTAAAACGGCTTTTGTTTACTGAGAATATGATTATTGGAATACTAGCTATCTTTGCTGGTATTCAAGGCGGTCTTGTGTTTTCTAACTTTTTCTTACTCGTTACTTCAAAATTAACAAATGCAAAAGGCCTCTATTTATATTGGCCAACAGAAGCAATTATCGTTACAACGGTAACGTTTATCATTTTATTTTTCATCGTTTCTACGTTTACACCGATGTTCATTCGTACTCGTAAAACAACACAGCTCATTAAGGGGACAAAAAAAGGAGACAAAGAAAAGAAACCATCTATACTTATTTCGATATTTGCTTTAATTTGCTTAACATTATGTTATTATATCGCCGGTTATCCACAAGGCTACGTAACAGAAAAAAATGTACAGAATGGCTCTGTAGTCTTTATTATATTATCTATTTTGCCTCTCGTAGTAGTCGGGACATATTTATTCTTTTCGCAAACATTTCTTCTCTTTATCTTCATTTTAAAAAGACGAAGAAAGTTTTATATGAAGCAAATAAATATGCTATGGATTTCAGATTTAACTAGCCGTACTCGTAGTAATATTAATGTTCTCTTTATCGTTTCTATGTTATCCGCACTTGCATTTACAATTATCATCGGATTATTTGCCGCTAATAACAATACAAAAGCTTCGATATTAGAACGATATCCTTTCCCCTTCACATACGTAACCAAAGGTGAAAATGCATTAGAGCAAAAACACATTGCTACAATTGAAAAGGAGCTTACAAATGCTAATTTTCAATACAATAAATACAAATCTACAGTATTAAAAGATACAGCTTTAAAAGAAGACGTTGTTCTTATGAAAATGAGTGACTATAACATACTCGCCAAACAATTAAAGAGACCAGAAATAACTCTTGATTCTACACAAGTTTATATTATTTCTCGTTACTCGCCAGAACTCTTAAATCTTGTATCAAATCCATTTGCAAAACAAAATACAATTACAATCGGATCAAATAAAAAGGAATTTTCTATTAAAGGATTTATTAATAAAGGGATAGAGCCTTCTTTTTTATTACCCCATTTAATTGTTATTCAAGATACTGTAATTGATAATTTGATTCCTCATATTGAAACAATAACGCTATATAATTATTTTGTGGAGAACTGGGAAAACTCAATTACTCCGACAAAAAATATTTCGCGTACTATAAATGAAGATGTGCGTGATTTTTATGAAAAACATAAAGAAGAAGATGCTCGAGTCCCTTTTTCCCTTTCTACAGCCGCGGATGATCTACACTACAGTAAAGGCAATTCAATTGCTACTTTCTTTATTTGGACATTTCTTGGCTTTATGTTCTTTATCGGGGCAGCTAGTGTTTTATACTTCCGTATGTATAATGACTTAACAATTGAAAAACAAAAATACATTACGATTACAAAGCTTGGATTAACTGAGTCAGAAATGTTTCGCTCCGCAACGATTCAATTAGGAATTTTATTTTTCATTCCTTATATCGTTGCTGGTATTCATACAATATTTGCGATTCAGTTTTTACAAAACATGTTTGCTTTTTCTTTATTAAAAGAATTAATCATTATACTTACATTGTTCGGGATTATCGAGATTATTTTCTTCTTCCTAATCCGTTCTCTGTACATTAATAAATTATCACAGAATATCAAGATATGAATAAAATGGCCTTGTGCATATTGCACAAGGCCATTTTCAATAGTTTTTAATTAGCAGCAGTACCCACCATAGCCGCCGCCATAGCCACCATAACCGCCGTAACCACAAGAACCGCCGCCTCCGCCGAAGCAGCTAGCACCGATAATGATTAATAAAATAAACAATACGATTAGAAGCGCAAAACCGCCTCCGCACCCATGTCTGCGGTTACAATCATCATGTCTGTGTTCACACTTTTCGCTCATTACTCTATTCCTCCTTTAGTATCATTCATAACAAGTTCCTCTTGTTCTAAATGAGGGGATTCCATTTATATTATGTTTTCAGGGCAAATCGGAAGCTTGGCTTACATAAAAACGGGCTTGTTTTAGGAATTGGGCTTCATCAAAAAAAGATACCAATTAAGGTATCTTCTAAATAAACATATTCAATAAAAGTGCAAAACCGAATGCAATAAATGATAATAACGTCTCCAGTACCGTCCACGTCTTAAATGTTTCCTTCACCGTTAATCCTAAATACTCTTTTACGAGCCAGAAACCGGCATCATTTACGTGAGAAAACATTAATGACCCTGCGCCGGTTGCAATAACAAGCAACTCCAAATTTACACCAGACATGTGCTGAATAACCGGTGAAACAATTCCTGCTGCTGTCGTTAAAGCGACTGTTGCTGATCCGGTCGCTATTCGAATTAAGCCAGCTACCATGAAAGCTAAGACGATTGGTGATAATGAAATATGTTCTGCCATTTGAGCGATGGCTGTTCCAACGCCGCTTTCAATTAATATTTGTTTAAATCCACCGCCTGCACCGATTATTAAAATAATGGAACCGACTGGTAGTAAACTTTCATCTGTTAATTTTTTAATCATCTTTTTATTAATGCCTTGTCTTATCCCTAGTAAATAAAACGCTGCGAAACATGAAATAAGTAAAGCGATTACCGGACTTCCGATAAATACAAAAAATTCAGTTATTTTTTTCGGTAATGAAATATATGGTGCGACTACTGATAAAATCATTAAAACTACTGGCAGTAAAATAATAAAAAATGAAACTTTACGACTCGGTAAATCAGTTGATACAGTTGTAACCCGAACAAGCTCCGGTTCATTTTCAGGTATAACTCTCTTATGTACCCACTTTGCAAATAACGGTCCTGCGATAATAGCTGTTGGTAACGCGATGATTAATGAATACAATAATACCTTCCCTAAATTCGCATTATAAATGCCGATTGCAGTCATCGCACCTGGATGTGGAGGCACTAGCCCATGTACAATAGATAATCCAGCAATGACAGGTAAAGCAATTAATAATATGTTTTGCTTCGTCGTTTTTCGAATTGAGATAACGAGTGGTAATAAAATGACGATCCCCACTTCAAAAAATACTGGAATCCCTATAACAAATCCCGCAAATAACATAGCCCAAGGTAGTTTCTTTACGCCGAAAAATCGAATGAAGAAATCTGCAACTTGCATGCCTGCCCCTGAGTCAGACATCATTTTCCCTAAAATTGTTCCGAGAGCCAAAATACCAACTAAATGCCCTAGTACACTACCAACACCAGTTTCGTAGGCAATCACTATTTTCGTTAAATTCAGTCCGGACATAATAGCTAAAAACAAACTAGCAACTGTTAAACTAATAAATGCATGCCATTTCCACCATGATACTCCTAAAATAACAATTGCGATCGCAATTAACGTGACGATTAATAAGTATATATCCATCTCTCATTCCCCTTACTTTATAATAAAAAAGAGGGAAAAAACCCTCTTTTTTATACGTCATAATTAACTACATAATGCTGCATTTCCGTGTTGTAGTAGCCTTCACTATATTCAATTACTTCGCCAACTTCATCGTAAGAATAGCGCATACGTTTTAATAATGCAGCGCCTTCTTTTTCACTTAACGCTTCTGCAACGAAACTAGGCGCAAATCCAACTGCGAATTCATCTCTGAAGTTTTCTAAATGTATACCTCGGTCCTCGACTAAATCGTAAAGCGATTGTAAATCAAAGTCCGATAAATCTGTACTTGCCATTTGCGCTGAGAAGTAGTGCGTATAATGAATGTACGGCGCATCATTTAACGCATATAATCGTTCAATACGGAAACTCTCTTTACCGAATAATCGAAACGGTACTGTTCCTTCTTCATTATGAACCACTTCTGCCTTTAGCAATTTCTTTTGTACTTTATATCCTTCTTCCACTAACACTTCAGTAAATTTCTTACCCTTCGACAGTTTTGTCGCAGAAGTATTACGAATCACTTTCGTTCCTTTACCGCTTTTCTTTTCCAAATATCCTTCTTGAGCGAGTTCTTTAATCGCATTACGAACTGTAATTTTGCTCACTTTGAACTCTTCCTCTAATTGCGGTTCTGAAGGAATATTCGTATGAATCGCATATACACCATGTAATATTCGATCACGAATAATATTTTTTATTTGTAAATATAATGGTCCTTTTTTTCTCGTTACGTTCACCGTTACACCCACTACCTTTCTACATCACCTACTGATGCCGTCATTGCCCGAAGTATATCTTTCCCTGATGACATTGGCGTATCACCGACGATTGTATGTGCAAGCATTCCAGCTGCTGACGCAAATGAAACAGCTTTCTCTGGTGCAAACTCTTCTATCTCGCCATGAATAATCCCGCTCGTATAAGCATCTCCAGCACCTATTCTATCATATACAGAAAACGTAAGTGTTTTTGCAAAAGTGAACGCACCATCTTTACATATAAACCCGCGAAGCGAGTGTGTATTATCGCTATTAATAGAGCGATGTGTACCAGAAATTGTAGTGATACTATACGTTTCAGCGACCTTTGGAATGAGATCCATCAGCTGTGCCTCTCGCTCCGTCTCTTCTGTTTTCATTCCTAGAACGAACATTGCATCTTTTTCATTCATCATTACAATATCAGCTAGCCCAAGCATCTCTTCATAATGCGGCTTCGCCTGTTCATATCCATCTTCTCCCCAAAGCGATGGACGATAGTTGCAATCAAAAACGACGGTGCCTCCGTTTTCTTTAACTGCTTTCGCTAAAGATTTCATATGATGGCGCACAGTATCATTCATCGCAAGTGTAATACCGCAAAAATGAACGATATCAATTTCTTTTGCGATTTCTTCGAATTGGTACATCTCTTCACATGCCGTATTGAAACTACTTTCTAGTCGATTCGAATATGTAACGCGGCTTGCACGTGCTCCAAATCCATTTTCTAAAAAGTACATGCCAACATGTTTGCCGCCTCTTGAAACAAGCGGGGTTTGCACACCTAACTTTTGAATGTATGATAATGCCGCATCTCCAACCGAATTTTCCGGTAAAGTTGAAATAAGAAATCCTTCATGCCCGAGATGAGAAAGTGCTGCTGCCACGTTCACACCTGTACCAGAAAATGAGTATTTTAATGTGTTAGCTTGTGATAACAATTCATATCCTGGTACTTGCAGGCGCATCATTACTTCACCGAATGCTGCAATTTTCTTACGCATATTGATCAACTAACTTCTTCACTACCGCTAATAGTTCGCGTACATCTTCTACTTTCGTATTGCCAGTTTCTTTATCAATAATAGAAGAGTACACGTGCGGAATAACTTGCTCTACATTTGCCTCAAGCGCAATACGTACAATTGTTTCGAAGTTTTCTTTATCAATTCCGCCCGTTGGCTCTAATGCGAATCCTTCTTCCGCACAAGCTTTCGCAACTGCGTGATATTCTTCTTCATGAGCTAAACCTTTCATCGGGAAGTACTTCAATGAATTTCCGCCCATATCACGTACAAGTGCGATCGCTGTTTTAATTGGAACGATTGCTTTTTCTTCTCCAGCTGCACTAATTGGGCCAGTAGAAATATTCACGTAACCTACTTTTCCTGTAGGGGATACTAAACTATTAATCCAGCTATCTTTTGCGCCAAGGTTTGCACGTGTCGCTCCAACTGAAGGGAACACTTGATTAATATGACTACCAGGATAATACTTCGCAATTTCAGCTACAACTGCCGCTTGGCGATTATCTCCAGCTCCAAGTCCAATTGATACAGCGTCATCAATTTCTTTTCCGTATGCTTTCATCGCTGTAACTGCTTCTTCTACTGTTGGATAATCTTTTGATAATACACCTACTACTACATAACCTTCTGCTGCTTCAAAAATTTCTTTCGCATTTCGGATATTGTTCGCTAATACATTTAATGCTACGCGGCCTTTATAAAAACGTTTTTGAATGTTTGTCATTTTAGTTTCCCCCTACAATTTCTCTCATTTTTTCTTCAATCACATGTATGTCATCGCCTTGAAGTGGACGTGGATCGATATCAAAGAATCCTTGTCTTACTCCGTAATCACGTGTGTAAATTGCGATTTCCCCTTCGCGTAATGCTGTCACAACGTCTTTCGCTGATTTATTTAACTCTTTCTCATTAATATGAATACGTGCTCTAAAAATCGCTCTTCCCGCTTCATCTTGAACGATCGTTACATTTACACCGTTTAATTCTTTTAGCGGCATAAGTACTTGTAACAATTCTTTTTCTTGCTGGCTCTTATCTTCTTTTACTCCGTACTCATCGAGCGCTTGAAGTAAACCAAATGTTGTTTCTTTCCCAACTTTCATACTTCTTCCGATGCAATGTAATTGCACTTTCAGCCATTCAATATATTTTCGTTTCCCTCCGACAATACCAGAAGTAGGTCCTTCAATCGCTTTTGAACCGCTATAAATGGCAAGGTCTGCATACTTCACATACTTTTGAATATCTTCTTCAGCTGCCGCATCCACGATAAGTGGTACGTTATTTCGCTGCGCTACTTCCCAAGCTTCTTCAACAGAAATCATATTTTTTTGCACAGCATGATGTGATTTCACATACAGAATTGCCGCTGTATTTTCACCGATTGCATCTTCAATATGTTCTGCTTTTCCTTCATTTGCGTATCCGACTTCTACAAGTTTACCGCCACCTAAGTAAATCATCGTTTCAACAGGAGCACCGTACTGGACATTATGGCCTTTTAGCATAATCACTTCGCTTTTCGCGATGACCTCTTGATGAAGTCTTTCACTTTTACGGCGATTTCCTTCTGTAACGATACCAGCGATAGAAAGCGCAATTCCGCTCGATGCTGAATTCACAACGACCGCTGCCTCTGAATCTAGAATTCTCGCAATATGGTCTCCTGCTTTATCTACTAAATCAGCAATTTCCACATAATTTTGTCCACCATGTTTCATCGCATCCATAACTGTATCTGTCGGAGCGGATACACCTAAAATACTCATTCTACCGCTCGCATTAATCACTCTTTTTAATCCGTACTTAGCATTCAATGAATGACCCATTGATTACAACCCCTTTCGTATCAATCCTTCTTTCAGCAATGCGCTGATCCCCTTCTGAATCAATTAACGTAATTGGCTCATCTTTCACCGTAAATAAAGTTAAGTTTGCAATATCTCCTTCTTGAATACGGCCAAGCTCTGGTTTTTTTAGCCACGCTGCTGCATTTTTCGTAACCGCATCAATCACTTCTTCCAGCGAATACCCTAAGTAAAGGAATTTCGAAAGAACGTGAGCCATACTATACACTGGACCGTGTATACGATTCTTCCGATAAATATCTGTACTAATTGTATTAAAGGCAATATCGTGACGCTTTGCCGCTTCTGCTACTTTAAAAGAAAAACTAGCATTACCGTGACCAACATCTAAATGTACGCCGCGATTCACTGCATCTAGTAACACAGGTAGCGGTTTGCCTTCTTCATCAAATAAATTATTTTCTTTCCCGTTTAAATAATGTGTAATCACATCATCTTTTTCTAAAAGAGGTACAACTTCCTCAATACGCGGAGGAGCTGAACCGATATGTACCATAATCGGTAATGATGTTTCACGAGATAAAGAACGCGCTACATGAAGCGGTTCAATTCCGCTATCACAAACGACACTTTTACTCATTCTTGCTTTTAACCCAACGATTACATCTTTATACTTTTCTACTGCTTCTATTACCTTCTCTTTATCTACCCATTCCATATTGGATAATTCATCAATTCGTTTCAAACCGATGCGAGAAATATTTAAAAAGGCAAATAAATTCGTTTTTGCCTGCTCTCTACTTTGTACTAAATCTGCAATACGATCAGCTCCGCAGCTACCTGCATCAACAATTGTCGTTACCCCTTGCTTAACGCCAATTTCATCCACTTCATCGCCATACGGATCAAACTCTGGAAAAGCGTGAACGTGCAAATCAATCCAGCCACTCGATACGTAAGTACCAAAGTAATCAAGAATCTTTCCACCCTCGCCAGTACCAGCTTTCGTCACCTGTGCGATTTTATTATTTTCAATTACAATGTCAATCTCTTCCCCGTTCACACGTTTCACATTACGTAGTACGAATCGTTCTGTCATTGTATTTCCACCCTTTTCTATAAGAAGCCATAAGAATACGCTTACATTAAAGTTTCATTTTTTATATCTCTTTCACACATTTAGCGTAACACAGAAAAAGGAAGAAGTAAATATAACGTTATAATGTTTAAAAATAAATAAAAAAGGAGCTCTCCAGCATGTTGATAGTACGGAAAATTATATCTATCGTAACTTACAATAGATCGACGATTTAACAAGGAATATCGATTTACCGACAAAAATGCCCCTCACTTCCTTATATAATAAAAGACTGTCCCAAACGGAACAGCCTTCTTTTCTATTCCTGAACCGTCACAATAACCCCATCCATATTGTTCCCCGAAATTTCATACTGCTTATTCGCCGGAACATTCACTTTCATATCCCCCGAAATTTTATAATAAGAAACCGTATATTTCTTACCTTCTACTTCAGTCGAAATCTCTTTTTCCTCTTTTAAGAAATCTAAATATTCCTCTAGTGTGAAATTCTTTTTTTGCATAATTGCGCTATGAGGTAGGCCGACATAACGGATGTGCCATGGCTCATATTGAATTCCAGTAATGTTACTTTTATTTTTCGGATAACGTAATACAAAGCCATGCTTCCATACGTTCTCTTCAATCCATTTTCCTTCAGCAGCTTTCTCCATTTTCTTTTGAGTAGACCCAACGTCCAGTGATAGGCCTAAATTATGCTCACTGTATCCTGCTGGAAGCGCATAATCAGATCCCATTTTTTCATATAGCTGTTTTTGCTCTTGAAAATCTCTATAGCCACTACTAATCAAAAAATGGTTAACACTTTCTTTTCCAGCCGCATCGACAACGTTCAAAAACTTTTTCACAACATCCTTTGATAAACGAAGATTTCTATCAAATATTACATAGCCTCTCACTAATTCACTATTATGATTTACATTTATAATATCAGACCTAATACTATCTTTTTTTACTGGATAATCTTTGTTAACTAATAATAAATCGCCCTTATAAATTTGTTCCTTCGTAATCTCTTTCCTCTCGGTGTTTGCCGCCTTTACTAGCTCATCTTTTCCGACAATTTTAACGTCGATTTCCTTTTGAAATAACGGTGATATATAAAAGCCTACACATACTGTGCATGCTATAAAAAAAGAAATAAATACCCACTTTTTCATTTCTAGTTCCTCCTTAACGTAACTTACGTATAGAATAGAAAAAACTATTAAAATAAAAAGTGGGGTAAAGTTTAAATTTTTATTAAGTTGTTAAATTCTCGTCTTTTGGCAATCGTACTTCAAAGATCGTTCTAACTACATTGCTCTCAGCAGAAATCGTACCGTTATGTTGCTCGACAATATTTTTCGCAATAAATAGTCCAAGGCCTGTCCCGCCACGGTTCTCTGTTCTCGCTTTATCACCTGTATAAAACATATCAAAAAGATAAGGTAAATCTTCTTCTGGAATGCTATCTCCGTAATTCATAATTTGTACGACAACTTCTCCATTATCAACATACCCATTCATATCAACAAATTGTCCATCATATCCGTAACGAACGGCATTTGTTAACAAGTTTTCAAATACTCTAGCTAACAATTTTCCATCACCGTGCATCGGTAAATGAGGATCCACATTCAATCTAGCTTCTAAATGCTGTTTTTCTAATAACGGATACAATTCCTCCTCTAACTGTATAAGCAACTCACTTATATCAATCGGCTTTTTATCCAGCTTTAGCATGCCATAATTCATACGTGTAATTTCAAATAACTCATCGATTAAACTTTCCAGCCTTTGCGATTTCGTATATGCAATCGTGGAAAAATGTTTAATTTGTTCTTTTGTTAAGTTCTCATCTTTAAGAATTAAATCTAAATATCCTAACACGGATGTTAATGGCGTTCTTAAATCATGAGCCAAATTTACAACAAGCTGATCTTTACTACTTTCTGCAAAGTCGCCTCTTTCCACAGCTTCTTTTAACTTTTCACTCGCAACATTTATTTCGCGCGCGATATTTCCAAACTCATCATTTGATGAAACTTGAACTTTATTTGTAAAGTTACCGTTCGCAAGATGATGAATTCCATTAGAAATTTCACTAAAGTATTTTAAATACGGTTTTGTCAAAAAGAAGAAAAAGATAATAGATAGCGGAATAAAGAAAATTAAAAAGAAGTTAATGTCTCCAAATTCCCTTACCATTGACCGAAATTGCGCTAAAGGCTCTTCGTAGCGAACCATCGTTTTATAATACAGCTGCAATCCTTTATAAATTATATAAGTTACAGTAGCTGCGAGCACCATACTTAATGCAAATAAGGCAATCATTTTAAAACGAAAGCTTTTCATCATGTTAGCCATTGAAAGTATAACCTACCCCCCATACTGTTTTTATTAACTTATCCTTTCGTTTATCTTCCCCAAGCTTTTTCCGTAATGTACGAATATGTACCATTACTGTATTTCCGCCTTCATAATAATCATCTGCCCATACTTGCTGAAAAATGTTTTCCACATTGTACACTTTCTTCGGATGACTCGCTAATAAATATAAAATATCGAACTCTTTCGGCGTTAATTCAATTTGCTCACCATATACATCAACCGTCCTGCGCTCAGGATTAATTACGACTCCGCCTATTTCTAAAGCAGATTTACTCTCCGCTACTTTCGGTTGATTTAACGTAAAAAACCTACGCAGTTGTGCATTTACACGTGCAACTAATTCTATTGGTGTGAAAGGTTTCGTCATATAATCATCTGCGCCTAGTACCAGACCTGTCACTTTATCAAAATCAGATGTTTTCGCACTTAAGAAAATGATTGGCATATGATGTTTCGCACGAATTTGGCGTGTCACCTCATAACCGTCCATTTTCGGCATCATAATATCTAAAACTACCAAGTCAATTGACTGCGTTTCAATAATATGAACCGCCTCTTCCCCATTCGCTGCTTTCACAACATGGTACCCTTCTTTTTCTAAATGTATCTCAATTAAATCAGCAATTTCTGCCTCATCATCAGCGATTAAAATTGAAATCCGCTTCATTTTACTCCCCCTTTTTCATTCCGTTTTTATACGCTAGATTGTAAACTAGTCTATCCAATTTGTACAATACGAAAAGGCTACTCGTTAAAGTAACCTTGGTAAATAAAATTATATCAGCGATTTGCCAAATATATCGACCACAACTTGAATTATATCAGCGATTTTTCAATTATATCGACCGTAACTCGAATTATATCAGCGATTATTGAAATATATCGACTTACCGACAATTAACGAAAAAATCCTCTCGCTATTTGAGAGCAGCCTAAGGAAGCTTCAATTTATCACTCAAAAACAATCCGCTGTTTCGTGATTTCATCCAGTCTCCCGCGGTCAACTTCATACTCAGCATCAACACTTTGCGGCACCATCACTTTCCCGCCCTCAAGCATTACTTCCGGCCAAATAATATCCTGCTCCCAATGTCTACTAGAAGCGGATATATCTCCAGGAATCGTAAAGTTAGGCAATGAAGCAAGAGCAACATTTTGCGCTCGTGAAATCCCCATCTCCACCATACCGCCGCACCAAACTGGTATGTTATGCTCCATGCAATAATTATGGATTTGGATTGATTCTGTTAATCCGCCCACTCGCCCTGGTTTAATGTTCACAATTTGGCAACTGCCAAGTGTAATCGCAACGCGCGTATCTTCTAAACTATGAATACTTTCGTCTAAGCAGATTGGTGTTTCAATTTGCTTTTGCAGCTGTGCATGATCAAGAAAATCGTAATCCGCTAACGGTTGTTCGATCATCATAAGTTGAAATTCATCTAGTCGTTTCAACTTATCTACATCAGCCAATGTGTACGCTGAATTTGCATCAGCCATTAACGGGATATTCGGGAACTCTTTACGAATTTCTTTCAATAATTCGTAGTCATGCTCTGGCTTTATTTTCACTTTAAAACGCTCGTATCCCTCTTCCGCATACTTCTCAATTTGTTTTAACATAACCGGAATCGTATTTATTCCAATTACAACACCAACTTCAATTTCAGTCCTAGTTCCACCAAGTAATGTCGCTAATGACTTCTTTTGTCGCTTCGCATATAAATCCCAAACAGCCCCTTCTATTCCCGCCTTTGCCATTCGGTTTCTCTTTATATTTTGGAACAAAGATGGTACTTCATTCGGATGAGAAATTTCAGCCCTTAATAAGTCAGGTAATAAAAAATCTTGTAGTACATGCAGTGCTGTCTTCACCGTTTCTTCCGTATACCACGGTTCAGAAAATGCAACGACTTCACCAAAACCGAGGTACCCGTCTGTATCCTCTAATTCAATAACGATACTCTCACGCCTTTCGTAAGTTCCGTAGCTTGCAGCAAACGGAATTACGAGTGGCATTTCCGTTATATACAGTGTCGCTTTTTTTATTTCCACCTACATCTCCTCCACTAATTGTCTTAACTCTCGTCTTAACAATTTTTTCGAAGCGTTACGTGGTAATTCCTCTAAGAAACATGCTTTCTTCGGCACTTTATATTTCGCTAATTTCTCCTCGCAAAAATGAAGAATTTCTTCTTCTGTAACCTCTCCACTTTTCACAACAAATGCAGCTGGCACTTGTCCCCATTTATCGTCAGACATACCGACAACACCGGCTTCCGCTACTGCCGGATGAGAGAGTAACACTTCTTCAATTTGAGCCGGGTATATATTCTCTCCGCCAGAAATAATTAAATCGCTGCGGCGGTCTAATACGTATAAAAATCCTTCTTCATCTAAATAACCGAGGTCACCAGTATGAAGCCATCCATTTTGAATTGTCTCACGCGTCGCATCTTCACGGTTAAAATAACCGCCTGTTACATTCGGCCCTTTTACTACAATTTCGCCTTCCGCATGTGGCGGCACTACTACGCCGTCTTTTTCGATACGAAGTTGGCACTGAAATAGTGGCTTTCCAGCTGATCCTACTTTCGTTAACATGTAATCAGCTGATAACGTACAAATTTGAGACGACGTTTCTGTCATACCATACGTTTGATACACAGGGATTCCTTTTGCCACACACGTTTCTAATAACGGTTTCGGCGCTGGTCCTCCGCCAAGTAACATGCATCGTAAAGAAGCTGGGTATGTCCCTTCTCCAAGTCTCTCTAATAAATCTGTTAACATTTTTGATACGACAGAAATGATCGTAACGCCCCTCGTTTGAAGTGCTTTATGAATAAAATCAGCATCGTATTTCGGAACGAGTAAAATGCGCATACCGTACATAATATTTTTCATTAAAAGAGATAGCCCGCCAACGTGGAACATCGGCATACAAGCTAACCAGCAATCATCATCACGAAGCCCTAAATTAAGCGAAGAACCGACTGCGCTTGCCCAGTGATTGCCGTATGTTAAAATAACGCCTTTCGGTTTCCCTGTCGTCCCAGACGTATAAATAATCGTCATCGCTTCTTCTAAAGAAAACTCTTCTTGTATAGATGCTTCCGCCTTCGGTCCATTCATCACCTCGGCGAATGAATAGATGGGAACAGCTTTAGCCTCAAAATCTTGATCCGTCACTAAACAAACAACTTCAGCATCATCCATTTGCCAAAGTAGCTCTTCTCTTGAAAGACGCGTATTTAAAAGCACAGCTACTGCCCCTACGTAAGATAGGGCGTGAATCACTGTAATCATCTCCATACCATTTTTCATCAGAACAGCCACCTTTTGCCCACGCTTCACTCCTACATGCGTGAGGTGTTCACAAACAGATACTACTTTTTCATGTAGCTGCATAAAAGTAACCTTTTCGTCCTCTATTTCAATTGCAGTGCGCTCTGGTGTTAAAAATGCACGCTGCATTAACCAATTCGGCATCGTCTCCATCATCCATTCTCCTTTCATGAAAGAAAGAGACTTGATATGACATCAAGTCTCTTAGTTGTTTTGTTTCCGGTTTGATCTCATCTAGCTGCGCCTCCTAGCCCCTTCCGTCTAAGAACCTTCCGCACGAGAAAGTAAAAAACACTTTCTGTGCGAAAGAACCTTAGCCAACGGGGCTAAACAGTCGGCTTCGCTTTTAAAACATCCAGCTACAGCGGCTAGAATGTTCGGTGGCTTCACTTCTTCCTACTCACATTCTAAGCAAGCCGCTTCCGCTTTTGGTTTGATCACGGGAAACGAGGGAATTGACCGAAGTCCGGAGTGCGTTTTTCTTTGAACGCGTCGCGACCTTCTTTTGCTTCGTCAGTTGTGTAGTACAATAACGTTGCATCTCCAGCTAGTTGTTGAATACCAGCTAGACCGTCTGTGTCTGCGTTGAATGCAGCTTTTAGGAAACGAAGTGCCATTGGGCTGTTTGCTAAGATTTCTTGTGCCCATTGTACTGTTTCTGCTTCAAGCTCTTCTAATGGTACAACTGTATTTACTAAGCCCATATCAAGCGCTTCCCCAGCGCTGTATTGACGGCATAGGTACCAAATTTCGCGAGCTTTCTTATGACCTACCATACGAGCTAGGTAACCAGCTCCGTATCCACCGTCAAAGCTTCCTACTTTAGGACCTGTTTGTCCGAATACAGCGTTGTCTGCAGCGATTGTTAAGTCACATACGATATGAAGTACGTGTCCTCCACCGATTGCATAACCTGCTACCATTGCGATAACTGGTTTAGGGATTGCGCGAATTAGACGTTGTAAGTCTAATACGTTTAGACGTGGGATTTGGTCGTCACCTACATATCCACCATGACCGCGAACTTTTTGGTCGCCGCCAGAACAGAATGCACGTCCACCTTCACCTGTTAAAATGATAACGCCAACATTTGCATCATCACGAGCGTGTGCAAAAGCATTGATTAACTCCATTACCGTTTTAGGACGGAATGCATTATGTACTTCAGGGCGGTTAATCGAAATCTTTGCGATGCCATTGTATGTTGAATAAATAATATCTTCGTAATTGCCTTCTTTTACCCATTCAATAGTCATTACTACTACCTCCTTTTATATTTCTGATCTCCTCTATAAGTGCAACTTCCTTCTTGCTGAAAAAAGTATCACTGCATAGTTTTTAGAAATCCCTTTACTATTGTATCAAACTTTTCCGGTTGTTCCACATGAATTGCATGGCCAGCACCATCAATTTTGACAAATTTCGCGCGAGGGATGGATTTTTCAATGTTTTTTAATATGCGAAAGAACTTTTCATCATGCTCCCCGTTTATTAAAAGAACAGGCATTTTTAAGTTTTGCAGCTCGTCCCACCATGAGGGCTGAGCCCCTGTTCCCATGCCGCGAAGACTATTTGCAAGTCCTTTTGGATTATTAGCAAGTCGTTCTTTTCGCACCGCTTCTTTTACGTTTTGCGCTAAACGTTTTTGCGTTTCAAATAGCGGAATATTTTCCCACATCGATACAAAACTTCGGATACCTTCTTGCTCAATTTTATCGGCAAGTCGTTCATCTTTTTCACGACGTTCTTTTCTAGACTCTTCACTTTCAAGTCCAGCTGTACAATTTTCTAATAAAAGAGAACGTACATATTCTGGATATAAACAAGCAATCGTAATCGCTAGTCTACCTCCCATTGAATAGCCAAGTATGTGCGCTTTTTCAATATGAAGATGATCTAGTAGTTCTTTCATTCGCAGTGCCACATTTTGAATATCATAGTGCGCAACATCTTCAGGGCTCTCGGTCTTGCCGTGCCCAACAATGTCTACTAAAATAACTTGAAATTTCTCGCTCCAAGAAGGAACGAAAGAACGCCACGTTTCCATGCTTCCCGTAAAACCATGAAGAAGTAGAAGTGGTTCACCGCTTCCGACTACTTCATATTCATACGATACACCTTGCAGCGTTACGTTCATTTTGATTCACCTTGCAAAGATGTAGTGATAACGTCCATTGTTTTCGCCCATAATTCACGATGTAATTTCAAGTTTTCTTCGCGATTCGTACAAATTTCCACAACATGTAATCCTTTCGCTGTCGTTCCAGTTTGTACTTCTTCTCGGAAGTTTTCCCATCCATTCACACGGCTAAATGAACCACCATACATTTTGACAACATGCTCGTAATCAAGCCCAATTGGTGTTCCAAATAATGATTCGAAATGTTCCTTTTTCTCATATTG
Organism: Bacillus cereus group sp. RP43; assembly: GCF_040459645.1. Taxonomy (NCBI): domain Bacteria; kingdom Bacillati; phylum Bacillota; class Bacilli; order Caryophanales; family Bacillaceae; genus Bacillus; species Bacillus cereus group sp. RP43. Next base: position 584,779 of record NZ_JARVHQ010000001.1, on the reverse strand, counting down.
TGGTAAGAATGAGAAAATACCTCCACCATCATTATTCACAACAACAATCGTTATATTTAATTCATGTAATTTTGCAGCCAATAACCCGTTTAAATCGTGATAAAATGATAAATCACCGATTACTAATACGAGCGGATCACAAATAATACTCGCTCCTAAAGCTGTTGAAATGATTCCATCAATACCATTTACACCGCGGTTCGCCATTACTTGAATGTTTTTATCCGATGTGAAGAAAAATGAATCGGTATCGCGAATTGGCATACTATTACTCGCAAATAACGTTGCCCCTTCTGGTAATACACGTACAATATCCGTAATTACTTTTCCTTCAAATGCCGTTTCATATGTTTCCATCTCACGAAGTGTTTCTCTCGTTTTCTCGTTTATATGTTTCCACATTCCGAACCAATCATTCTTTTTCATAACTAGCATTTTCTCTAGTAATGCTCTGCAAAATTCAATGTCACTAGCTTGTACAACTTCTGTCGCAACTAGAGCTGGATCTCTCCATTGTCCAGATTCATCAACAACGATATGAACAGCTTTCGTTTGTTTTTTGATGAACTGCGTTAATGCTTTAGAGACAGGCATTCCGCCGAAACGAATTAAAACATCCGGCTTCCACGTTTCTTTTAACAATTCATTTCGTAAAAATGTATCATAACAATCTATAACCATCGTTTTATCATGATTACCACTACGGAGATTAGAAAGTGGATCTGCTAAAATTGGATACCCTGTTTTCTCAGCTACTTTCATAACAACGTCTGTGATTTCTGGATGACTGCCGTCTCCACAAATAATAAGCCCCTTTTCCATATGTGAAAGGCGCCCTACAAGAGAATCTACATATTCACTCGGCATCGTCACGTTCCCTTGCTGAACTACTCCTGTATATTCACCACGCCCTTTATCCCATAAGCTTTCTAATGAGAAATCCGGTATAAGCGGCTCGCGAACTGGAAAATTAAGATGAACAGGTCCTTGCGGCGCTAAACAGGCACTTGCTATCGTACGCTGCGTTGTCATTCGAGCGTAATGATACATTGCTTCACTCGCTTCAGGAAGTGCCATCTCTGTAAATTGCTTCACAAAAGTACCGTATAAATTAAATTGATTCATCGCCTGTGGTGCACCCACATCTCTTAATTCATGCGGTCTATCCGCTGTTAATACGATAAGCGGCAATCGTGAATGAAACGCTTCACATACAGCTGGATAATAGTTCGCTGCTGCCGTTCCTGACGTACATAATAGCGCAACAGGACGTTTTTTTGCTTTCGCAATACCAAGCGCAAAAAATCCTGCTGATCTTTCGTCTACATGTAAATATGTTTTCATTCCTTCATGTTGTTCCATTAGTAAGGCAATCGGCGTTGACCGCGAGCCAGGACTAATGACAACATCACATACATTTAGACGCGTCAGTTCGTCCACGAACGCGCCTAAATAATATGATAATGCTTCTATATGATTGTTCATTTCATTAATTCCTCCAAAGCACCAAGCATCGGTCTAAACTTCAAACTTGTTTCTTCATATTCAAGCTGAGCTACTGAATCAATTACGATACCACAGCCGGCAAATAAGGATGCTTTCTCGCCATTTAATAATCCGCAGCGAAGTGCAACCGCAAATTCACCATTTCCTTCATCATCTATAAAGCCAATTGGTGCACCATATAATCCTCTATCTAAAAGCTCTACATCACGTATTAATTTCAACGCCTCATGACGAGGTGTACCACCAAGAGCTGGTGTTGGATGTAATTCTTCTACCATCGTTAAAAGACTTGCATCACCTTTTGCTTCTACTGGCGTATATAAATGGATTAAATTTTTCGTCGTTAATAAGCCTGGGCTCTCCGGAATATTAACAGATTCGCAATGCTCACTTAGCACACCTCGAATCATGTTAACTACATAACCGTGTTCAGCCAAATTCTTTTCATCATGAAGAAGCGTCTCACCATTTTGTTTACTTTCTTCTATAGAATTGCCATGACCAATTGAACCAGCAAGGCACATCGATGTAAACTTCTCGCCTTCTTTTCGAATCAATCGCTCAGGTGTCGCCCCTAAGAAGCATGCTCCTTTATAATCAAAAGAAAATACGTAACAATCCGGTTGCCCAATGCGAAGCGCTTCTAAAACAAGAACGGAATCAATATGCTGATCCATCGTTAATTTTAGCTCCCTTGCTAATACAACCTTCTGCACGTTCCCTTGCTTCATTTCATCCTGCACTTTTCCAATCGCATTCATCCAACCATTCGGATCAACTTCTACTTTAGAAGTAACTGTTAATTTTGATCCTTCTAGTGCACATTTACTCTCTTGTAAAATTCTCTCTTCTACCGAAATAATTTCGTTATAAAGAGTTTCTGCACACTCTTCAGCTGAAACGAACTTATTAATCGTTAACCACGCTTTTTCATTTTTTACAGTTAATAAAAATGCTGGTAGTGAAAATGTGGTATCATCAAATTCTTTCCAAAGATTCGTTTTTTCTTTTTCTTGGTCAAATGAAAATCCACCAAATAAAAGAGGACCTGTTCCAAATTCGTATCCTTCTCTTTGTACGAATGCTTTTTCTTTTACTTTATCCCACTCGTCACGAGCAGTTTGAAAGCGTTTGTGAGCAGAATTTGCTATAGTGAAAACAGAGCCAATTCCAGCAAATATTACATGCTGAGCTGGGTCCGCAAAATAACATCTATTTTCGAATGCGATCCTTTTTCCTGCTGCATAAAACAGAAGTGGATCCACCCAATCTATTTGTTTTACAAAACTAACTAATGTTTTTTCATCAGTCGCACGCTTAATAGCTGTAACAAGAACTTCTTGTAAGCCTTTTTGTTTCGTTTGAATCACAATTGTCTCCCCCCTATGGGCGAAAAATAGTCATAATTACGCTTGATTTTAAGATACACCTCAAAGGAAAGGCCTGTCAACGTTTAGCATTTCTGAGAAATTCACCTTCTCTTCCTAGAAAATAAACGTTGACACTAAATGATGCTTTTTCTACACTTAATTGTGTACAATATGTGACCAAGGAGGATTCACCATGGAAATGAACGTCGAAACGAATTCCTCTCCTACGGCGCAAAAGCCAAGTAAGCAAACAGGCTGGCGCATTTGGTGGAGTTTATTACGTCCCCATACATTAACAGCAGCTTTCGTTCCTGTTTTCATCGGAACAGCATATGCGATGCAGGTCGGAGGTATAAATCAAATACATCTCCCTCTTTTCCTTATGATGCTTCTTGCTTGTCTTCTCATTCAAGCAGCAACAAACATGTTTAATGAATACTTTGATTATAAAAGAGGACTCGATCATGAAGGTTCAGTTGGAATCGGTGGTGCTATCGTCCGCGATGGTATTAAACCAAAAACTGTGCTTAACTTAGCATTCGGATTTTTAGGCATCGCAACGCTATTAGGTGTTTATATTTGTATGAACTCTAGCTGGTGGCTTGCTGCAATCGGTCTTGTTTGTATGGCCGTTGCTTACCTTTACACTGGTGGCCCCATTCCAATTGCGTACACACCATTTGGGGAGCTAACAGCAGGATTATTTATGGGTGTCATTATTATTGGTATTTCATTCTTTATCCAAACAGGGGCAGTAACATCAGAAGTGATTTTATTATCTATTCCAAGCTCCATTTTAATTGGTGCAATTTTACTATCTAACAATATTCGTGATTTAGATGGTGATAAAGAAAATGGTCGTAAAACGTTAGCAATTCTCGTTGGACGCGAAAGAGCCGTTGGTGTACTTGCTTCTATGTTTATCGTTGCCTACATTTGGACAATCGCTTTAATCATCGTTAACATCGTATCACCATGGATGCTTATCGTATTCTTAAGTGTACCGAAAGCATTTAAAGCGACGAAAGGCTTTATCGGCAAAAGCATTCCAATGGAAATGGTACCTGCGATGATTTCCACAGCAAAAACAAATACAATTTTCGGTTTCCTAATGGGAATCGGATTATTGCTTGGATACTTCCTATAAAGTGAAACTTTAATCAGTGGGGATTTTGTTCATCCCCACTGATTATTAGCCCGCACCAATCGGGCTTTTACGGGCAGCCCGACTCCCACCTAACTTCTTTGCTCCAGGCAAATTTTAAGGTGGGAGTTTTACTGCCCGGCAAATAGCGGGATAGAAAGGAGCTGCTTATGCGGCTCCTTTTTTCATATACCGACTTCCCGGCTGAAATTCATCTCATAATTCCTACTCTCAACGCTCATACTATGTAAAGAAACTGAATTGTAGGAAGGTGGACGACCTATGTTAACTCCACAACAAATAAATCAATTTAAATCGAGCTTAGAAAAACAACAGCAAGAAATTGAACAAACGATACAAACTCATGAAAATGAAGACCGTGCATCTCAACGTGATTCAGTAGGAGAATTATCTAGCTATGACAACCATCCAGGTGATATGGCAACAGAATTATACGAACGTGAGAAAGATTTCGGGCTCATCGAATTTTGGCATAAACAGCTAGAAGATACGAAACATGCCCTGCAAAAAATTAAAGCTGGAACGTACGGAATTTGCGAAGTGTCTGGTGAGGAAATTCCATTTGAAAGATTAGAAGCAATGCCAACTGCTACAACGTGTATTCAGCACACTACAAATAAATTAGATATGAAGACGCGCCCAGTTGAAGAAGAAGTGCTAAATCCTTCTTTTCACAAGCACGACGAAGATCATTCTGTAGAGTACGATGCTGAAGATGCTTGGCAAGACGTCGCAAATTACGGAACATCAGAAACACCATCCGATTTAGAAAGACAGGATTCAAAAAACTATAATGGAATGTACGTAAATAGTGAAGAAAATGTTGGGTATGTAGAGGATTTCGAAAATTTTATTGGAACTGATATGTATGGGAAAAACCCGCAAGTTTTTGCAACAGAAGAACATGAAGAATATGAACAATTGCTTGATGACTTTGAAGAACGCACCTTTAAAGGTGAATTATCTTCAGATGAGTCTGGTTCTAAAGCATAAAAAAAGCATTCCGAAATTCGGAATGCTTTTTTTCGCTAGCTAATTAGTTTTTTGTAACGTTAGCTGCTTGTGGTCCGCGGTTTCCATCAACGATTTCGAAAGAAACTTCTTGACCTTCTTCTAAAGTTTTGAAGCCGTCGCCTTGAATAGCTGAGAAATGTACGAATACGTCTTCTCCGCCTTCAACTTCGATGAAGCCAAAACCTTTTTCGCCGTTAAACCATTTAACTTTACCTGTTTGCATGTCATGTACCTCCTAAATAAAAATGAAACTATGAATCCACATGAAAAGGTGGATATAAAGGACATGAATGTATAACAAGCTTACAGCCTTTAATACAACGTGCTTTATTTCCGTACCACATTATGTAGCTCAATAGTGTTTTCACTATATCATGCTATATCAAAAACGTCAAATGAGAACACTTTCGTCCCATCGTTTTTTATAAGCCTAGTATAATCATAAATTTTTATTCTATTTTTATTCAAAAATTAACAAAACTACAGTATTCTAATTTCTTTAATTTTTGTACAATATAATTACTACATATGATGAGGTGAAAAAATGCAAGCACATGAAATCGAGTATAAATTATATGGCGATGATATGCAGTTTGTTGAAATTGAATTGGATCCAGAAGAAAGCGTTATCGCAGAGGCTGGCGCAATGATGATGATGGAAGATCATATCGAAATGGAAACGATTTTCGGTGATGGTTCTGGACCATCTAGTGGTCTATTCGGTAAATTAATGGGCGCAGGTAAACGTCTCGTTACAGGTGAAAGTATGTTTATGACTGTATTTACAAATACAGGTCATGGCAAACGACACGTATCATTCGCCGCTCCTTATCCTGGGAAAATTATTCCTGTTGATTTAACAGAATACCAAGGAAAAGTAGTCTGCCAAAAAGATGCATTTCTTTGTGCTGCAAAAGGTGTTTCTATCGGAATTGAGTTTACTAAAAAAATAGGAACTGGTTTCTTCGGTGGTGAAGGTTTCATCATGCAGAAACTTGAAGGTGATGGTCTAGCTTTCATGCATGCAGGCGGAACTGTATATAAGCGTGAATTGAAACCTGGCGAGAAACTTCGCATTGATACAGGTTGTCTCGTTGCAATGACAAAAGATGTTAACTACGATATTCAATTCGTTGGAAAAGTAAAAACAGCTCTATTTGGCGGCGAAGGTTTATTCTTCGCAACGTTAGAAGGTCCTGGAACAGTTTGGATTCAGTCCTTAACACTTAGCCGCTTAGCAGCACGCCTTACAAGCCCAGCAGCTCAAAATAGCGGTGAAGGCAGCGTTTTAGGCGGACTTGGCCGTCTTTTAGATGGGAAAGAATAAAACACTAAAAAAAGATAGTCCCCTTCATAGGGAACTATCTTTTTCTTTTGGACTGTATAAACCATTTTGAATCATATAGTATTCCATCGTAATATCGTAGTGTCCATATCGATGTGCCCGTTCTCTTTGAAAACTCACCAATTGAATAAACTTCTTTTTTGCTCATCCTACACTCCTCCTAACAATATGTTTACAAAAATCATACTCCCTCACGTAACTGTAGGTTCAAGCCTTTTTTCAAAAAGAATGAATCAAGTCCCTCACTGCATATATTGAACTATACCTTTTCTTAAGGAGGGCTTTCTTGATGCGTACTCCTTTATCCTTTGATAAAGATACTGCCATATTGTTAGCATCTTGCTGCGATTTAACGTATGAACAATATAAACAAAATGGGATTTTTGAAATACCTGATGGATTCCAATATGTACAAGGCTTTCAAGGAAAAGCGATTCAAACGATGGAATGGTTTGGGTTCATATTAGAATCTGAAGATACGATTATTGTAGCTTTTAGGGGCACACAAACAGATACAGATTGGATTATTGATTCACTCGTCAACCAAAGGCCATACCCATACGCTTTAAATAGTGGAAATGTTCATAACGGCTTTCTTTCAATTTATGAATCTTGCCGGGACCCCATTATGGATATGCTCGTGTCATTACCAGCCCATAAGAAACTTCTTGCAACAGGCCATAGCTTAGGAGGTGCACTCGCTACACTACACATACTAGATGCACGTATAAATACTGCCTTCGCACAGTATGGTCTTTATACATTTGCCTCTCCAAAAGTTGGAGATATCGCCTTTCGAAATTATTATAAACTGCAAGTGGCTAGTAGCTTTCGTTTCGTCAACTTATTCGATGTCGTTCCACTTCTCCCTCCCCGAAACATAAATTTTAATGATCGTGATTGGGAATATGCACACGTCCATCACAACATGACATTTACGAAAAATACAAAATCCATTACGAATAATCATTCCATTACAACATACAAAACATGTCTGACCTCTCATTTTTAACCAGTAAACAATTGGAAATTCAATATTTGTATACTATAATAATCTATGAAATTACTTTCGGATGAGGGGACCTTACATGCTAAAATTTATCTTTGCACTTTTTCTCATTATAATTTTTTCGTTTACAGGTTTCTTTACATTTTCATACTTTGCGACAGGGGAATATGGCGGAACAGGTATAATATATACGTTCATGCCTTACCTTTCTTAAGTAAAATAAGTAAAACGAGCCTAATCTCATTAAGCTCGTTTTATTTTTCTAAGCAAGCGTATCTCTGTTTTAAAACTGAATAAATAAAAGCCCCTTCAAAAGGGGCTTTCATCTAAAAAAGTTTAACAGTATTACCAATACCCCAAATTTCATTACTGTACTGCAAAATTGTTCGATCACTCGCAAAATGCCCCGATTGTGCAATGTTCAAAATCGACATTTCCATCCATTTCTGCCTATTTTCGTATGCCCTTCCAACAGCATCTTGTCTTTCAGCATATGGGCTAAAATCTCGAAGAACGAAGTATTCATCATTTTGAATAACGAGAGAATCATAAATCGCTTCAAATTCAGCTCCCGACTGTGCAAAGAAACCATTCGTTAACTGGTCTACTACTTTTTTAATGTGCATATTGTGGTGATAATAGTCACTTGCACGATATCCACCATTTTGGTAGTAATGAAGAACCTCATCCGCTGTTAAACCGAAAATGAAGCAAGCATCATCACCGACCCGGTCTTTTATTTCAATATTAGCTCCATCTAACGTTCCGAGTGTAATTGCACCATTCATCATGAATTTCATGTTACCTGTTCCTGAAGCTTCTTTACTCGCAGTTGAAATTTGTTCACTTACATCTGCCGCCGGGAATATATCTTCCGCTAAAGAAACTCGGTAGTTTTCTAGAAAGATAACTTTCATAAATTGACTTACGTACGGATCGGTATTTACTTTTCTTGCAAGCTCATTTATTAATTTAATAATTTTCTTCGCATAATAATAACCAGGTGATGCTTTTGCTCCAAAAATAAAAGTACGCGGGTAAAATGAAAAACTAGTATCCTCTTTTAAACGGTTATACAAGTACAAAATATGAAGAACATTTAATAACTGTCGTTTATAAGCATGTAGCCTTTTCACTTGCACATCAAAAATAGAATTTGGATCAATCGTGATCCCCATTTTATTATGAATGCGCTCCGCTAAAATAATCTTACGCTCTTGCTTTACCCCTGCAAGCTTTTCTTGAAAACTAGTATCATGTATGAAGTTTTGCAACGCTTGCAGCTTAATCGGCTCTTTCTTCCACTCATCCCCAACCGCTTCCGAAATAAGATTCGTCAGCTGCGGGTTCGCCTTCATTAACCAGCGCCTATGAGCAATTCCATTCGTTTTATTATTAAACTTATCTGGATAAAATTCATAGAACAATCGCATTTCACGCTGCTTTAAAATTTCTGTATGAATTTTCGCCACACCGTTAACGCTATGGCTACCAACAATCGCCAAATGAGCCATTTTCACAAGATCATGCGCAATAATGGCCATGTCCTCAATACGCTTCCAATCGTACGAATAACGGTCCCAAAGCTCATGACAGAAACGTTCATTAATTTCTTCAATAATCATATAAATTCTCGGTAATAACGGTTTAAAAATATGAATTGGCCATTTCTCAAGCGCTTCTGATAATGTCGTATGATTCGTATAGGAAATCGTCTGCGTTGTTATGTGCCAAGCTTCTTCCCATGTCAATTTTTCTTCGTCTAATAAAATACGCATAAGTTCTGGAATTGCTAGAACCGGATGTGTATCGTTTATATGAATCGCGATTTTTTCATGTAACTGACGAAGACTACCGTGTCTCTCCCTATGCATACGAACGATATTTTGCAAACTTGATGATACGAGGAAATACTGTTGTTTCAAACGAAGTATTTTCCCCTCATCATGCGTATCATCTGGATATAAAAACTCCGATACGGCCTCTGTTTCACGCTTATATTTCAAAATATCCTTACAATTTTGCGGGAAAGGAACTGGCTCTGCATTCCAAAGCCGAAGCGTATTTACAGTACTTGTTTCATACCCGACAACTGGAACGTCGTATGGTACTGCCATAATAACTTCTGCATTTGTATGCCTGAACTCTAAACGTCCATCGATTTCTAGTGGTTCAACGTTTCCAAAATAACTTACTTCTACGGCTTGGTCATGCCTTCTTACTTCCCAAACGTTTTCATGAAGAAGCCACTGTTCTGGAAATTCTACTTGATAGCCATCAACAATTTTTTGATCAAACAGACCATGCTTATAACGAATACCACAGCCATGTCCTGGTAAGTTTAAAGAAGCAAGCGAGTCGAGGAAACAGGCTGCTAAACGTCCAAGTCCACCATTTCCAAGTCCTGCATCTGCTTCAATCTCTTCTAACTCGTGCAAAGAAATTCCAAGTTCAAAAAGTCCTTTTTCACATACATCCCTGATACCTAAATTTAATATGTTACTGCCAAGCAAACGCCCAAGTAAAAACTCAATGGATAAATAATACATTTGTTTTTGATCTCCAGAACGATAACTTTCATTCGTTGCAATCCATTGACTATTCATATACTCACGTACCATATGACCGAGCGTATTATACTGATCACGAGTTGTAGAATCTTTGAAACTTTTCCCATACATCGTTTCTAATTTTTCTAGAAAAGCGGATTTGAAGCTTTCAACATGAGTAAACATTTTTTCACCACCTCAATGTTATTCCATGAGACTTTTATACAATTTCTTGTATGCAAGAGCAGATTTCCCCCAGCTATAATCTTCAGTCATCGCTTGCTTTACAAGCTTATCCCATACCGGTTTATCTTGATAAAACTCAATTGCACGAAGAATCGTATGTAACATGTCATGCGCATTAAAATTCGTAAAGCTAAAGCCATTCCCAATTCCAGTGTCCTCATCGTAAGAGTGTACAGTATCATTTAATCCGCCTGTTTCTCTTACAATTGGAATCGTGCCATATGCTAGCGCAATAAGTTGTCCAAGTCCACATGGTTCAAACAGCGATGGCATTAAAAACAAATCGCTTCCCGCATACACTTGGTGCGCTAACGCTTCATTAAACCCAATATATACTTTTACCTTTTCTGGATACTCATATGCCATCCATTCAAAGAACTGCTCGTATTCAGAATCGCCTGACCCTAAAATAATACATTGTACATCTTCTTCCATTATTTCACGGAATACAGTACGTACTAGATCAAGCCCCTTTTGCTTCGTTAATCGTGTTACCATCGAAATAACTGGTGTATCTTCTTTTTCTGGTAAACCAAAATAACGCTGCAATGCGCGTTTATTTTCATTCTTTTCATCTAGCGACTCTGCACTATACTGAGCCGTAATATATGGATCTGTTTCTGGATTATATACGCTCGTATCAATTCCATTTACAATACCACTAAGCTTATCGTTATGCTTTCGTAACAATCCATCTAACTTCTCACCGAAAAACTCATATTGAATCTCTTCTTTATATGTCGGGCTAACCGCTGTAATTTGGTCAGATGCGATAATACCGCCTTTCATAAAGTTCACGTTTCCATAAAACTCAAGCTGTTCATTATGAAAATATTCATGACCAAGCTCCAGTAAGTCGTACATCACTTCAGGAGGAAATACACCTTGGAACTGCAAATTATGAATCGTATATACCGTTTTAATATGCTCATATAACGGGTTATCTTGATACTTTTCACGAAGTAAGAAATTAACCATAGCTGTATGCCAATCATGACTATGAAGAACATCTACTTCGAAATCAAGATGTGGGATACACTCTAAAACTGCTTTTGAAAAATAAGAAAAACGCTCCCCATCATCATAATGGCCATATAGAGAATCTCTCTTAAAATAATATTCATTATCTATTAAGTAATACGTAATCCCATCCTGCTCACCTTTTAGAATCCCGCAATATTGGTTTCTCCATCCAAGAGGAACGTTAATTACTTTATGAAGCGTACATCCTTCTCTTAGCTCTTTCGGAATAAGACTGTAGTTTGGAAGTATAATGCGAACATTCACTCCTAATTTTTTTAATTCTTTTGGGAGCGCTCCTGCTACATCAGCTAGACCTCCGGATTTAATAAACGGTACACATTCTGATACTGCAAATAAAATATTCACCTGTTGTTCCACTGCACGAAAAGCGTATACATCATAAATCGCTCTTCTTACAGCTTCCTCCCTTCAAGTTTTCATATAGAGTAAAACCTTAATTAGTGGGGGTTTTAAATCCCCCACTAATTATGCACCTGCTATTTACGAATAACTATTGATTGTACTATTTTGTACACTACCTTTTTCTACAACATATGGCTTATCAGCACTTCCTTTTAACACTACGCCGTCGCCAAGTTTCACATCTTTATCAATAATAACACCGTCTATTATACAATTATCTCCAATTTGGCTCTTTTGCATAATAATACTATTACGTACAATTGAACCCTTTCCAATTTTAACAGAACGGGCGACAACACTATTTTCCACTTCCCCTTCAATAATACTGCCGTTTGCAACCATTGTATTTTTCACTACTGCACCCTTCATATAACGAGTTGGTGGCTCATCTTTTACTTTCGTAAAGATCGGTGCTTCTTTCTTAAATAATTGCTTCCAAATAGCAGGTTGCAAAATTTCTAAGCTATGTTTATAGTAACTTTCAATCGAATCAATAATAGCTACATACCCTGTATGCTCATACGTAGCAATATGCAGTGATTCCCCTCGCTTTTCTCTCACTACATCAAATAAACTGTATTGCTCCACATCTTTATATGTCTCAAATAAGTCTAGCAATAATTGTTTCTTTAGCACATATGTTTGAAGCGAAACCCCTTCATGACAAACTTCAGTAATATCTGCGGACGTGTGTATATGTCGCTTTAGCACCGCTTGAAAATTTAACGCTGTTACAAGATGGCTATTCGTAATAACGACATACTCTTCTCTGCTTCTTAGGAAATAATCAATATGTCTTCTAAAATGTGCAAAAGATCCAAATTCGTCATGATCACATTGGCAGTTCGGTGGGAATAAAAACAGTCCATCACGCTTTCTATCTAAATCCCACTGTTTTCCTGAACCGACATGATCCATTAAAGAACGATTCTTATGACTTGTAAAAACCGCCACGCTATGAATATTAGAATTCACCATATTTGAAAGCATGAAATCAATGAGTCGGTAACGGCCTCCAAACGGTAACGCCGCTAATGAACGATGCCCTGTTACTTTCTTTAAGGAAGGAAAACTTCCCGTTGCATTAATAATTCCTAACATTTTTTCTCCCATTCATTTCATCCCCCTTTTCTATTTTCCTTCAGCAATTAGTACTACATCGTCAACATTTTTTTCTGGGCGAATTATTGTCCCATCTTCAATAACCATTTCCGATCCAACAATCGCTCTTTCAATCACAACGTTTTTACCAATCTTTGCCCCAGGCATAACGACAGAATCGATTACCATACTACCTTCTTCTACCGTTACTCCTTGGAATAAAACAGAATGCTTCACGTCCCCTTCAATGACGCATCCTTCATTAATAAGTGATTCTTCTACTTTTGCCTGTTCTGCAATATATTGAGGTGGCTCATTTGGGTTCACAGAATAAATGCGCCAATCACGATCGTTCAAGTTCAACGATGTTTCATCGCGAAGTAAATCCATATTCGCTTCCCATAAGCTTTTCACCGTTCCAACATCTTTCCAATATCCTTCAAACGGATACGCCATCAACTTCTTCCCTTCATCTAATAAAAGCGGAAGTACATCTTTTCCGAAGTCATTACTAGATTCAGGATTTCTTGCATCCATCTCTAAATATTCTTTTAAAATAGCCCAGTTAAAAATATAAATTCCCATTGATGCAAGATTACTTCTTGGAAATTGTGGTTTCTCCTCAAATTCAACAACTTCCATCTCTTCATTTGTATTCATGATACCAAAGCGACTTGCTTCATCCCAAGGCACTTCAATAACAGAAATTGAAACATCTGCTTCTTTCTCAATATGGTAATCTAGCATTTTACTGTAATCCATTTTATAAATATGATCGCCTGATAAAATAAGGACATATTCTGGTTCGTACTGACTTAAATAGTTTAGGTTTTGATAAATGGCACTTGCCGTACCTGTATACCACTTCACACCTGAAGACTCCGCATAAGGAGGTAACACAGTGACTCCACCGTTTACACGATCAAGATCCCAAGCATTTCCGATTCCAATATAATTATGAAGTTCTAGCGGTTGATATTGTGTTAAAATCCCCACCGTTTCAATACCGGAGTTTGCACAGTTACTTAACGTAAAATCAATAATGCGATATTTACCACCAAATGGAACAGCTGGCTTGGCTAAATTTTTTGTTAATGCACTTAAACGACTACCTTTTCCCCCTGCTAGTAACATTGCTACGCACTTTTGTTTTTGAGCCATCTTGTTTTTTGCTCCCCTTTCTCGTCTTCACTGGTCGTAATATGGATACGCCAAATGGTGGAATTGTAATTTCTACATGTGCCGCTTGATTATGATATGGCTCTAGAATCGTCTTGAGACGTTTCTTATTCACTTGCCCCGATCCGCCATATTGCGCCGAGTCACTGTTTAAAATTTCGTTATAATACTCGAAATCTGGTACACCTACTTTATAGTTTTCATATGTAGCTTTCGTAAAATTACATACGACAACTAACGCATCTTCCTGCTTATCCCCTTGGCGGATAAAAGAGAAAATACTTTGCTCATTATTATTAGCATCAATCCACTGAAATCCTTCAGGCGAGTGATCTAACTGCCAAAGTGGTTTTGAGCGCTTATACAATGCTATGAGCTCTTTAAAGTAATCATGCATGTAACGATGCATTTCAAAATCATGTAAATTCCAATCTAAATCTTCAAGGTCTTTCCACTCATCAAATTGCCCGAATTCTCCACCCATAAAGAGTAATTTCTTACCTGGATGAGTAAAGAAATATCCATATAATAAACGAAGCTGAGCAAACTTATCCCAGTAATCTCCCGGCATTTTATTTAATAACGACTTTTTCCCATGAACGACTTCATCATGAGAAAGCGGCAATATGAAGTTTTCAGAGTGAGCATATAGTAAAGAGAATGTCATTTTCTCATGAATGTATTTCCGATACTCTGGCGCACATTCCATATATTTCAGCACGTCATTCATCCAACCCATATTCCATTTATAATTGAATCCAAGTCCACCCTCGTATGTTGGAGCTGTTACAAGTGGCCAAGCTGTTGAATCTTCCGCTGTCATAAGAAACTCTTCATCTTCTGCAAACACAGCTTCATTTAACTCTCGTAAGAAAGAAACAGCGTGTTCATTGCTTTGCTCTTTTCCTTCTTTATTCCAGTACAGCATATTCGCAACTGCATCTACCCTGAAACCATCAATATGGAAATACCTCATCCAAAATAACGCATTTGAAATTAAGAAATTACGTACTTCTCTCTTCCCTAAATCAAAATTAACAGTTCCCCATACCAGGTTTTCTTGTACATCTATATCTTTATATTCATAAGTCGGTGTCCCATCAAACAAATATAAACCGTGAGCATCTTTACAAAAATGCCCCGGCACCCAATCTAAAATGACACCGATTCCATATTTATGACATTCATCGACAAAATACATCAAGTCATGTGGCGTGCCGAATCTACTTGTAGCTGCATAATATCCCGTTCCTTGATATCCCCAAGAACGATCATATGGATGCTCAACAAGCGGCATAATTTCAATATGTGTAAATTGATGTTCCACCACATACGGAATGAGCTCTTCGGCCATTTCTCTGTAAGAATACAGAGCGCCATCTTCTTTCTTTTTCCAAGAACCGAAATGTAATTCATAAACTGTCATCGCTTCTTTATAAATCGATTTTTTCTTTCTCTTACGAATCCAGTTTTTATCATTCCATTCATATCCCTCTATATCAAAAACTACAGATGCCGTATTTGGTCTTACTTCTGCATATACTGCGTAAGGATCTGCTTTTAAAATAACGGCACCATCCATCGTTTCAACCGCATACTTGTATATCTCATTCTCTTCAATATGCGGTACAAACAAGGACCAAATCCCCTCTTCTGTCACTTGTAGCATCTTATGTTGCTCATAATCCCATTCATTAAAATCCCCAACAACACTCATTGCTTTCGCATGAGGAGCCCATACTGTGAATCGTACCCCTCGCATCCCATCTTCCGTCACAATATGTGCCCCAAAGATGTTATAACTGTCATAGTACTTTTCTGTATGAAACTCATCTCGTTTCACTTCTTCACAATTTATTACATCCAATATGTTCACCTCACTAAGATGACAGAAATTTTTTACTCTTTATCATTTCTGCGAAAAACTGAAATATCCTTGTTATTTTTTTAAAAATATACGTTTTTTTCTTTAATTCGGCTTAAAATATTCAAATTTACTGTGTAAAATATCGAATTTTGACGAATATTCATTGCAAACGCTTCATTTCCCCTTACTATTTTCACCTTTCATTATTGCTCAATATTTACTTTATTGATTTCTCCCTGTTTTTCACACTATTTTCCACGTAAAATTCAAACAAAATAATCTGTCATAAAATAATGTTTCTCAACATTTTTTGTCACAAAGTTTATTGAAATGTAAAATTCATAAGCATATACTTGTTCTCAATAACGAACAACAAGCTTTTGCAACTACAATTCATAGTGAAATGCTATGTTTACTTTTTCTCACACTCGTTGCGAATGTTTGCTATAAAAATCAAACTAGGGGGCTTTCTTATGTCATTGAAACAAAAAGTAGGAATGGGAGTTGTCACTGCATCACTAGGCTTATCACTTACATTTGGTGGTGTATTTGCCTATTTCAGCGACTCCGAAACATCGGGTAATTCATTTCAAGCTGGTACGTTAGACCTTTCTATTAACCCAAGTGTAATCGTTAATGTGAAAGATTTAAAACCAGGTGATTTTATTGAAAGAAATTTCAAGCTTGAAAATAAAGGAACATTAGATATTGCAAAAGTAGCACTTGAAACATCCTATGAAGTTACAGATGCAAAGCAAAATAATGCTGGTGAAGATTTAGGTGACCATATCGTCGTAAAGTTTCTAGTTAACGATGGTAAGCCATCTAATCCAAATGATGATCACGAGGTTTTATGGGAAACAAAACTATCAGAGTTAAAAACTATGAAACCTGAGGATGTAGCTACTTCTCTAGAACGTTATAACTTAATAGACGGTATTAAATCTGGTGAAACAGATTACTTACACGTTCTCTTCTCATTTGAAGATAATAACCAAGATCAAAATAAGTTTCAAGGTGATTCTTTACAACTAAACTGGACATTCAATGCAGAGCAAACAAAAGGTGAAGAGAAATAATTCTATTTTTTCTCTATTAAAAAATACAAATTGTCGGAGGCTTATAAATGAAAAAGAAAAATCGATTTGTTACGGGAATTGTAACGGCTGGCGTTCTATTTTCAACTGCTCTTCCGTTCAATGTACTTGCTGAAAATCCTATTAACCAAATTGACTCTTCAAACGCTCAGTCTTTACTATCAAAACTTTCTAAAGAGCAACGTCAGGCGTTACAAACGTTAGATGCCAATCCTGGCTTTACTATTTCGCCAGATATTAATACGAGTAGTTCTGAACCAGTAAATATCATTGTAGAATTTCAAACTGCACCCGTAAAGATTAATGAATTAAAACAAAAAACAAAAGGATTACAAGCTGCTCCTGAAAATATAAAAGCACGTATTGATCAAGAACATGAGGAATTCCAAAAAGGATTAAAACGTATTCATCAATTCAGCCCATCAGTAAAATCAGGAAATTTCCAATCTGTACAAATTAAACGTTCTTATAAACATGCGATAAATGGCGTTGCGATGACATTACCGGCAAATACAGTTGAAGAACTGTTGCGAATCGGCGTAGTAAAACGTATTTGGAAAGATTACGAAGTGAAATTAAATTTACCGAAGCAAGCTGAGCAAAAGGCACCTCAAAAACTAACAGATAGCATTCCGCAAATCGGGGTAGATAAGTTACATAGTGAGGGCATTACCGGAAAAGGTATTAAAGTTGGTGTATTAGATACAGGCATCGATTACAATCACCCTGACTTAAAAGACGTGTATAAAGGCTATCGCGCAAAATCTGGCGAGGATTCTAGTAAAATAGATCCAAACTCCGTAAAAGGTTGGGACTTTATTAATAACGATGCAGATCCGATGGAAACAACTTATTCAGAGTGGCAACAATCTGGTGCTCCTGAATTTGATAACCGTGGTTCTGCCTTCTATACATCACACGGCACTCACGTAGCAGGTATTGTTTCTGCTCAAAAGAAAAACAAATCAGATTCAGCAGTAAAAGGTGTTGCACCTGACATTGAACTATATAACTATCGTGTACTCGGTCCATATGGAAGTGGAGATAGTTCAGGTATTATCGCTGCAATTGACAAATCCATTTCTGACGGTATGAACGTTATTAACTTATCGTTAGGTGACGATAGCAACAATCCGCTTGATCCAACGTCTATCGCTGTCAATAATGCGATGCTTTCCGGCGTGGTTACAGTCGTTGCTGCTGGGAACTCTGGACCAAATCCATCAACACTCGGATCACCAGGCGCTTCTCCATTTGCTATTACGGTTGGAGCAAGCGATAGCTCTATTTCCTTACCAAAACTATCAAGTCACGCTGGACAATTACAATTCCCTAACTTGATTTTATTTGGCAAAAATTTCACTGATAGAATAGAAGATTTCAAAGGACAATCTTTACCTATTGAATCTGTAGGAATCGGTACACCTGACGAGTTTAGTAAAAAGGATGTAAAAGGAAAAATCGCTCTCGTTGCACGTGGTACGACCTCATTTGATGAAAAAATTGCTAATGCAAAACAAGCAGGTGCAAAAGCCGTTATTATTTATAACAATGTAGATGGAGAAATTCCTTTCTATGTTGGTGAAAGCACAAAATACATTCCAGCATTCCGCCTAACGAAAGAAGACGGTGAAAAACTAAAAGCTCAAATTGAACAAGGGAACACATCCTTTACTTTTGACGAACTCAGTTATATTCAAACAGAAGGCGATCATCTTGCAGACTTTAGCTCCCGCGGTCCTGTTACAGCAAATGATGACATTAAACCTGATATTACAGCACCTGGTGTTGCTGTCCTTTCAACAGTACCTGAATATATTAATGATCCAGAAGAGGGCGAAAACTATGACGTTTCCTATGAGCGTATGCAAGGAACATCCATGGCTTCTCCTCATATCGCTGGCGTTGCTGCACTTATTTTACAAGAACACCCAGAATACTCTCCATTTGATGTAAAAGCGTCTCTCATGAACACTGCTGATGATTTAAAAGAAAAATATTCCGTGTATGAAGTTGGAGCTGGGCTAGTAGATGCTTACAACGCCGTTCATACGGAAACAAGTTTTAAAGTATTAGATACGACACAAACTGTTGTAAATGATGAAGTGATTGAAGTACCTGAAGAAACTGGATCCATTGCATTCGGTAAGTTTTATCAAAAAGACGGCGAAGCTCTTGAACAAAAACGAAATATAAAAGTAGCTAATTATAATAAACAAGAGAAAAAAGAATTTAAAACAGAAATTTCTTATACACCAGCCTCTTCCACTATTAACGATGCTACCGCAAATGGGGTAAAAGTTTCTGTTCCTGAAACAATTACTCTTGATGCTGGAAAATCAGATGAAATTGAAGCGAAAATTAATGTTCCAGCTGGTGTGAAACAAGGCCGATATGAAGGATATATTCATATTACAAATACGAAAAATAAAGAAGAAACATATCAAATTCCATTTTCTATTCGCGTATCAGAACCTGGTATTGAAAATGCGCTATTATCAAGAAAAGCAATTTCAACTGATACATCTAAATTTAACCCATACGGCGAATCATATGTTCACGGGGCATTCCAATTAAACAGCCCACTTGAAACGTTAGACCTTATCGTGAAAGATTCAAAAACAAATAAAGCTCTCGGCTTCATTGGAACATTAAACACTAGTGGTCTAAAAACTGATGTGTATTACTACCTAGACTCATTCTTTAACGGAAAAGTGTATCCTTTTACAAATGATCCAGCGAAACCAATTGGTGATGAGAAAATCAATTTACCAGAAGGAGACTACACAATTGAGTTTGTCGGCTATGATAAAGCTGGGAAAGCACGTGTGAAAGGTGATTATGTCATAATTGATAATACACCACCTGAAGTGAAGTTAACTGGATTAAAACCTGGTATTTATGAATTAAATGAAGAAAACTATACAGTAGAAGACGGTAAAAAGGCACTATGGATTAAAGGAAATGTGTACGATTCGAACGTTGACTACTTAAAAGGAAAAGGATTAAACATTACGCAAGAAGCGAATGGGGTTATGTACTATGACTATTCTCCATACTTGCATAAGTTTTTACCTATCA
The DNA here is from genome assembly GCF_040459645.1 of Bacillus cereus group sp. RP43. NCBI lineage: Bacteria > Bacillati > Bacillota > Bacilli > Caryophanales > Bacillaceae > Bacillus > Bacillus cereus group sp. RP43. Next base: position 564,804 of record NZ_JARVHQ010000001.1, on the reverse strand, counting down.
ATGCAAATGGTGACTTTAAAGTTGGCATTACTCCTGAATCCTTTAAAGTGGAAGGACCAATGAACACAGGCGTATATATTTTCGATTATGCAACTGCAGGTCCTGACTATCCAAACGGTGTAAATAACTATTGGTTTATCCCGCAAGGAGCTCAATATGCGAAAACTAGTTATGATAAAAAAGAAGTATACAAAAATGATGAACTTACTGTAACCCTAAATGCGAAACACGTAAAACAATTTGTTGCTGGGGAATTTAACGTAAAATTCCTAGAAAAGAACTTCAAATTTGCAAATGCGAAATTGAATCCTGCTTTTGAAAAACTCCTTTCTGAAAAAGGGGTAACGGCAAAAGTAAATGAGCCGAAACTAGAGGCAGGTTCTCTTACAGTTGGCGGTGCTATCGATGACAAAAACTTCGCTGGATTAGATGGTGATTTCCCATTCATTGATGTAACGTTCAAAGTAGAAAATGATGAGTTTTATGAAGCAAATGCTCAGTTAGATTCATCAGTGTTTGCTTACTGGAAACATGATGAAACAGAGCCAAATAGAATGCGTGTCCTTCAAGATCAAACATTCTCAGTTATGTCCCTAAACTCACTAGTAGAAGGAAATATTAAACCTGGTGCATTCTTAAATGAGCGTGGATATTTAGATGAAAAGCTCGATTATACAAAGCTTGGTGTAAAAGTATATGCAACTGATTCTTACCGTCATAAGTTTGAAGGCTCACTAGATAAATACGGATACTTCAAACTGAATGGACTTCCTGTTAATAATCGGGACTATAATTTATACGTAGAAGTACCAGGGCATTTAACAAGCCGTCTAACAACAAAATTAGGTACTGAAAAAGATGGTAAGCTTTTTGGCCAATATTATTATGCACGACCTGACGAAAACCTTGCCGGCGATGTAAATGGTGATAAAGTAATCGATATGAAAGATGCTGAAATTATCGCTAGCAACTATGGTAAAAAAGGACTAACTGTAAAAGACGGTGACCTTAACAAAGACGGTATTGTCGACGAAACAGATATTCGTTTCGTTGAAAAGAACTTCTTGAAAAAAGGTCCAGATGCATCTAAATCACAAACACCTGTTGAAAAATCAAAAAGCGGTACACTTGCAGATATTTTAACGAAATTAGGATTAACGCCTAAAAAATAATAATAAAGAGCACTCTATATAAAGTAGAGTGCTCTTTTCTATAAACAACCCTTATCCAGCAAAAGGGGTATATTGGGGATATACAAGGGAAACCGGAAAAGGAATTTATATTAAATTATATATAAATTCAGAGGTAGGAAGCAGTTTCCCGCCTCTGAATTATTTAGCAATTATTATAGTACTGGTGCCATTGTTTCTTTTAATACTTTTACGGAATGAGCGAATTTCACTTTTTCTTCTTCGTTTAATTCAAGTTCTACGATTTCACGTACACCTTCGCGGTTAATAACAGCTGGAACACCTACGTAAGCATCTTTCTCACCATATTGACCTTCAAGGTATGCAGATACAGTTAATACGCTGTTCTCGTTGCTTAAGATCGCTTTAGTTACACGAAGTAGTGACATACCGATTCCGTAGTAAGTTGCACCTTTACGCTCGATAATGTGGTAAGCTGCATCGCGTACATTTTCAAAGATTTTATCTAAATCTTCTTGGTTATACTGTTCGTTGTTCGCTAAGATTGTTTCTAGTTTTTGTACACCTACAGTAGCGTGGCTCCATACTGGAAGTTCAGTGTCACCATGCTCACCAACGATGTAAGCATGAACGTTACGTGGATCTACATCTAAGTAGTCACCTAACATGTAACGGAAACGAGCAGAGTCTAAAGTTGTACCAGAACCAATTACGCGCTCTTTTGGCAAGCCAGATTCTTTCCAAGTTACGTAAGTTAAAATATCAACTGGGTTTGTTGCGATTAAGAAGATTCCATCGAATCCGCTATCCATAATACCGCGAACGATTTGTTTAAAGATTTTTGTATTTTTCTCAACTAAGTCTAAACGAGTTTCGCCTGGCTTTTGTGGTAATCCAGCAGTGATAACAACTAAATCTGCATCTTTACAATCTGCATAGCTACCGCTCCAAACTTTTGTTGCTGCTGGAGAGAATGGTACCGCATGGCTTAAGTCCATTGCTTCCCCTTCTGCTTTTGCTTCATTTACATCTACCAGTACGAATTCTTCAGCTACACCTTGGTTGATCATTGAGTAAGCATAACTACAACCTACAGCTCCTGTTCCTACTAATACTACGCGATTGATACCTTTTTTCATGTTAATTTCCCCTTTCAATTGTTTACATCTATTTTTTTTATTATTGTTTAAGTAATTAATTAAAATACTAATTTAATGTTGTTTAACTTCTTTACATTCATATTGTAGCACGGATTATTGTGAATTAATTCACAAATTATGACCTATTTGTGAACTTTTTCACATAGAGTGTAAAGTTATTAGAATGCGGGTGAAATCCATCTCAATGGAGGCGTTTTCTTTAGATTGTGAAAGAAGGGATTAGATGTTCTTTGGTAAGTGAAATTACATTAACGATTTTCCCAATATATCTATCATAACTTTAAATATATCAACGATTCGACAAGGGATATCGATTTATCAAAAAAACTCGACAATAATAACAACATCAAAGAGCTGGCTCCAATAGATCACCTATTGAAAGACAGCTTCTTCTATATTATTTATCCCGCTATTTGCCGGGCAGTAAGACTCCCACCTCAAAATTTGGCTGGAGCGAAGAAGTTAGGTGGGAGTCCGGCTGTCCGTAAACGCCCGATTGGTGAAGGCTAATAATCAGTGGGGGATGAACAAAACCCCCACTGATTAAAGTTTCACTTTATTTTCCGCAGTAGCCCCTAATACAGCAGCCTGCACATAATTCTTATCATTTAACTTTTGTAAATCCGCAGCAATACTTTTAGAGGTTTCTATAAGGAGTCACCATACATTGCCATCAACTTAAGAAATTGGCATTTCCCCATATCGAAAAAAATGAGCTGAATTATTATAAATAACTCTGGAAAGATAAAATTTTCATTTTGGGAATACTTCAAAATATTAGCCTGATGGACATAGGTATCACCACATGTCCATGGATTAAAGAAAGAGCCCATTATTAAACTGTACCCTACTCTTTGGGTCGGAAGAGGTGCTATAGATGAATGTAAAGACATATAGGGCTCAAGTATTTTCTTGGTCTAAGGAGGCCAAAGTAGAAATAGTAGAACTCATTTCCGCCGGCATAGGTATGGCCGGACCTGTTCTGTTCGCTACAGTTCTAGGCTATCCTGCTCTTGGTTTTGCTGCATCGGTCGGCAGTTTGGCAGTCAGTAGCGTGAAAGTCGGTTCGAGTTTTATAAATCACGGGAAAAAGTTGGCATCAGCACTGATATCAGTAGTGCTCGCTGCGATTGCTGCTGTTCTCTCTTTCGGACATGGCTATCTGACATTTGGATTCTTGATCCTGCTGGTAAGCCTTGCTGCGTTAATTGGCGGATATAGTCGTGCTTTGGCGGTGTCAACAACAAGCTTTGTCATATTCCTGATTATCATCCTCAACATGGTCGGCCAGACGGAGTACCGGATGGAACTAATTTTTTCAATCTTAGCAGGGGCGATTTGGACCGTCAGTATCAGCTTGGTGCTAGGCATCTGGGTACACCGTTGTTTTAAATCATCGCTGGATGGAGCTGTGAAAGGGCCAAAATCGAAAAAAATCATTCTATGGCGGAATTCTCTTGCACACCTATCCGGTTGGCAATTCTCAATCAGGCTCGCATTATGTCTAGGTATAGCTGAGGGATTGCGAATACTTTGGCCCGAGCACCACTTCTATTGGATTGCAATTACCGTAGCGATCCTTACTCAGCGGAAAATAGAACTCTTTCCAATCAAAACAACACAACGAGTGCTTGGTACAGTAATCGGCGTGATTGTTGCGAGCTTGCTTCTCGCAACTAGTCTACCAATTTTGGGGTTAGTTATAAGTATCGGGCTATTCGCAGGTGTTCGACCTCTTCTAAAGGTTCGAAATTATCTTGTATACTCTGCAACCATGATCCCGCTCATTATTTTGATCATGGAGGCCGGCAAGCCGTTTCAGTTTATCATTCTGTTCGACCGTGTATTTGCAACCCTTATCGGTGCAGTCATCGTGATTGCAGTGAACTTGATATTCAGTAGAGCGATGGCGAAATTAGTGTAAAAGTGGTTATCTAGCGAAAGATGCTTTAATATTTCGGGTATCCAATCGCTTATTTTCAACGAATTCGTATTTTAGATGCAACGATTTTCCAAGTGCCAAAGCATTTAGCTAGTGTGTACCCAGGGGCAGGTGGTTGCGCCCAAACAGCGGGCATAAAAATTCAATTAGAATATGCTTTACATAGTGGACAGTTTTTAAATGTTCAAATAGAGTCCTGAGCTTAAAAGACGTGTACGGGTTGGTTTAAATAAAGGCGAAGCACAACATGCACTTGCTCGAGCTGTATTCAAAAAAAAAGCAGACTATCCAAAGTCTACTTTTACACAACAAAAAAGAGATAGCAGATTATGCTATCTCTTTTAGTATGACCCGTACGGGATTCGAACCCGTGTTACCGCCGTGAAAGGGCGGTGTCTTAACCACTTGACCAACGGGCCAAAATCTGGCAGAGAAGAAGGGATTCGAACCCTCGCACCGCGTTCGCGATCTACTCCCTTAGCAGGGGAGCCCCTTGAGCCACTTGGGTACTTCTCTATAATATGGCTCCGCAGGTAGGACTCGAACCTACGACCGATCGGTTAACAGCCGATAGCTCTACCACTGAGCTACTGCGGAATAATTATGGTGGGCCTAAATGGACTCGAACCATCGACCTCACGCTTATCAGGCGTGCGCTCTAACCAGCTGAGCTATAGGCCCATAAAAAGCGGGTGAAGAGAATCGAACTCTCGACCAGAGCTTGGAAGGCTCTTGTTTTACCACTAAACTACACCCGCATTAAATTAAAAATGGTGAGCCATGAAGGATTCGAACCTTCGACCCTCTGATTAAAAGTCAGATGCTCTACCAACTGAGCTAATGGCTCATTTTGAAAGTGGTGCCGGCTAGAGGACTTGAACCCCCAACCTACTGATTACAAGTCAGTTGCTCTACCAATTGAGCTAAGCCGGCTTGCGATTTCAAAATGGTGGCTCGGGACGGAATCGAACCGCCGACACGAGGATTTTCAGTCCTCTGCTCTACCGACTGAGCTACCGAGCCTTTATGTAAAAAAAATGGCGGTCCCGACCGGGGTCGAACCGGCGATCTCCTGCGTGACAGGCAGGCATGTTAACCACTACACCACGGGACCATTTGGTTGCGGGGACAGGATTTGAACCTGCGACCTTCGGGTTATGAGCCCGACGAGCTACCGTACTGCTCCACCCCGCGATGATATAATATTTAATTTAGAAAAAATGGAGGAGGTAGAGGGATTCGAACCCCCGCGCGACTCTCGCCGCCTGTCGGTTTTCAAGACCGATCCCTTCAGCCGAACTTGGGTATACCTCCGAGATATGAACTTTGAGTGGTGGACCTTGTAGGACTCGAACCTACGACCGGACGGTTATGAGCCGTCTGCTCTAACCAGCTGAGCTAAAGGTCCTTTATGGTAGCGGCGGAGGGGATCGAACCCCCGACCTCACGGGTATGAACCGTACGCTCTAGCCAGCTGAGCTACACCGCCATAAGTTATATTCAAATAAGTGGAGCCTAGCGGGATCGAACCGCTGACCTCCTGCGTGCAAGGCAGGCGCTCTCCCAGCTGAGCTAAGGCCCCATATGTTGAAATATCGGGAAGACAGGATTTGAACCTGCGACCCCCTGGTCCCAAACCAGGTGCTCTACCAAGCTGAGCCACTTCCCGTTAATAAAAACGCGCCCGAGAGGAGTCGAACCCCTAACCTCTTGATCCGTAGTCAAACGCTCTATCCAATTGAGCTACGGGCGCATATGGTGCCGAGGGCGGGGGTCGAACCCGCACGGTGGTCACCCACCGCAGGATTTTAAGTCCTGTGCGTCTGCCTGTTCCGCCACCCCGGCATGTCATATTGAAAATTGGAGCGGAAGACGGGATTCGAACCCGCGACCCCAACCTTGGCAAGGTTGTATTCTACCACTGAACTACTTCCGCAAGACATGTATGAGTTATTTTATTAAAAGTGCGGGTGAAGGGAGTCGAACCCCCACGCCAAAGGCGCCAGATCCTAAGTCTGGTGCGTCTGCCAATTCCGCCACACCCGCATATTATAATTTTAAAAGAAAAAATGGGGCGACTGATGGGAATTGAACCCACGAGTGCCGGAGCCACAATCCGGTGCGTTAACCACTTCGCCACAACCGCCATGATTTTCTGGTGCCGACTAGAGGACTTGAACCCCCAACCTACTGATTACAAGTCAGTTGCTCTACCAATTGAGCTAAGTCGGCTAGAATGGTGGAGGATGACGGGATCGAACCGCCGACCCCCTGCTTGTAAGGCAGGTGCTCTCCCAGCTGAGCTAATCCTCCGAATTGCCTGGCAACGTCCTACTCTCACAGGGACAAGGTCCCAACTACCATCGGCGCTAGAGAGCTTAACTTCCGTGTTCGGTATGGGAACGGGTGTGACCTCTCTGCCATCATTACCAGACTGTATTCATTTAAGACAAGAATCATCATAACTCATTCGACATTTAAAGTCAACAAGTTTTTTATATTCTTTCAAAACTAGATAACATCGCTTCATATTATATGGTTAAGTCCTCGATCTATTAGTATTCGTCAGCTCCACATGTCACCACGCTTCCACCTCGAACCTATCAACCTGATCATCTTTCAGGGATCTTACTAGCTTACGCTATGGGAAATCTCATCTTGAGGGGGGCTTCATGCTTAGATGCTTTCAGCACTTATCCCTTCCGCACATAGCTACCCAGCTATGCCCTTGGCAGAACAACTGGTACACCAGCGGTGCGTCCATCCCGGTCCTCTCGTACTAAGGACAGCTCCTCTCAAATTTCCTACGCCCACGACGGATAGGGACCGAACTGTCTCACGACGTTCTGAACCCAGCTCGCGTACCGCTTTAATGGGCGAACAGCCCAACCCTTGGGACCGACTACAGCCCCAGGATGCGATGAGCCGACATCGAGGTGCCAAACCTCCCCGTCGATGTGGACTCTTGGGGGAGATAAGCCTGTTATCCCCGGGGTAGCTTTTATCCGTTGAGCGATGGCCCTTCCATGCGGAACCACCGGATCACTAAGCCCGACTTTCGTCCCTGCTCGACTTGTAGGTCTCGCAGTCAAGCTCCCTTATGCCTTTGCACTCTACGAATGATTTCCAACCATTCTGAGGGAACCTTTGGGCGCCTCCGTTACACTTTAGGAGGCGACCGCCCCAGTCAAACTGCCCACCTGACACTGTCTCCCGGGTCGATAAGACCCGTAGGTTAGAATTTCAATACAGTCAGGGCGGTATCCCACCAGCGCCTCCACCGAAGCTAGCGCTCCGGTTTCAATGGCTCCCGCCTATCCTGTACAAACTGTACCAAAATTCAATATCAGGCTACAGTAAAGCTCCACGGGGTCTTTCCGTCCTGTCGCGGGTAACCTGCATCTTCACAGGTACTATAATTTCACCGAGTCTCTGGTTGAGACAGTGCCCAAATCGTTACACCTTTCGTGCGGGTCGGAACTTACCCGACAAGGAATTTCGCTACCTTAGGACCGTTATAGTTACGGCCGCCGTTTACTGGGGCTTCAGTTCAGAGCTTCGCTTACGCTAACCCCTCTCCTTAACCTTCCAGCACCGGGCAGGTGTCAGCCCCTATACTTCGCCTTACGGCTTCGCAGAGACCTGTGTTTTTGCTAAACAGTCGCTTGGGCCTATTCACTGCGGCTTTCCGTTAAGAAAGCACCCCTTCTCCCGAAGTTACGGGGTCATTTTGCCGAGTTCCTTAACCAGAGTTCTCTCGCACACCTTAGGATTCTCTCCTCGCCTACCTGTGTCGGTTTGCGGTACAGGCACCTTTTATCTCGCTAGAAGCTTTTCTTGGCAGCGGGGAATCAAAGACTTCGCTCCATAAGGAGCTTCCCCATCACAGCTCAGCCTTCACGATAAGCGGATTTGCCTACTTATCAGCCTAACTGCTTGGACGTGCACAACCAATCGCACGCTTCTTCTATCCTTCTGCGTCCCTCCATTGCTCAAACGATAAAGAGGTGGTACAGGAATATCAACCTGTTGTCCATCGCCTACGCCTGTCGGCCTCGGCTTAGGTCCTGACTAACCCTGAGCGGACGAGCCTTCCTCAGGAAACCTTAGGCATTCGGTGGACGGGATTCTCACCCGTCTTTCGCTACTCATACCGGCATTCTCACTTCTAAGCGCTCCACCAGTCCTTCCGGTCTGACTTCACTGCACTTAGAACGCTCCCCTACCACTGATACCATTGGTATCAATTCGCAGCTTCGGTGGTGTATTTAGCCCCGGTACATTTTCGGCGCAGAGTCACTCGACTAGTGAGCTATTACGCACTCTTTAAATGGTGGCTGCTTCTGAGCCAACATCCTAGTTGTCTAAGCAACTCCACATCCTTTTCCACTTAATACACACTTTGGGACCTTAGCTGGCGATCTGGGCTGTTTCCCTCTTGACTACGGATCTTATCACTCGCAGTCTGACTCCTAAGGATAAGTCATTGGCATTCGGAGTTTGACTGAATTCGGTAATCCGATGAGGACCCCTAGTTCAATCAGTGCTCTACCTCCAAGACTCTTACACTTAAGGCTAGCCCTAAAGCTATTTCGGGGAGAACCAGCTATCTCCAGGTTCGATTGGAATTTCTCCGCTACCCACACCTCATCCCCGCACTTTTCAACGTGCGTGGGTTCGGGCCTCCATTCAGTGTTACCTGAACTTCACCCTGGACATGGGTAGATCACCTGGTTTCGGGTCTACGACCACGTACTAAACGCCCTATTCAGACTCGCTTTCGCTGCGGCTCCGCCTCTTCAGCTTAACCTTGCACGGGATCGTAACTCGCCGGTTCATTCTACAAAAGGCACGCCATCACCCATTAACGGGCTCTGACTATTTGTAGGCACACGGTTTCAGGATCTCTTTCACTCCCCTTCCGGGGTGCTTTTCACCTTTCCCTCACGGTACTGGTTCACTATCGATCACTAGGGAGTATTTAGCCTTGGGAGATGGTCCTCCCAGATTCCGACGGAATTTCACGTGTTCCGCCGTACTCAGGATACATTCAAGAGAGAACGAAGTTTCGACTACGGGGTTGTTACCCTCTGTGACGGACCTTTCCAGGTCGCTTCGTCTACCTCGTTCCTTTGTAACTCCGTATAGAATGTCCTACAACCCCAAGAGGCAAGCCTCTTGGTTTGGGCTAGATTCCGTTTCGCTCGCCGCTACTCAGGAAATCGCATTTGCTTTCTCTTCCTCCAGGTACTTAGATGTTTCAGTTCCCTGGGTCTGTCTTCCATACCCTATGTATTCAGGTAAGGATACCATACCATTACGTATAGTGGGTTTCCCCATTCGGAAATCTTCGGATCAAAGCTTACTTACAGCTCCCCGAAGCATATCGGCGTTAGTCCCGTCCTTCATCGACTCCTAGTGTCAAGGCATCCACCGTGCGCCCTTTCTAACTTAACCAAACTAAAATTAAAAAAATATGAGCTACACTGTTATCTAGTTTTCAAAGAACATACATTTAAACTTGAGAGATAGTTCTCTCAAAACTGAACGAAACGAAACAAGTCAACGCTTATTGATGAACTGCGTTCATCAATTCTCCATAGAAAGGAGGTGATCCAGCCGCACCTTCCGATACGGCTACCTTGTTACGACTTCACCCCAATCATCTGTCCCACCTTAGGCGGCTGGCTCCATAAAGGTTACCCCACCGACTTCGGGTGTTACAAACTCTCGTGGTGTGACGGGCGGTGTGTACAAGGCCCGGGAACGTATTCACCGCGGCATGCTGATCCGCGATTACTAGCGATTCCAGCTTCATGTAGGCGAGTTGCAGCCTACAATCCGAACTGAGAACGGTTTTATGAGATTAGCTCCACCTCGCGGTCTTGCAGCTCTTTGTACCGTCCATTGTAGCACGTGTGTAGCCCAGGTCATAAGGGGCATGATGATTTGACGTCATCCCCACCTTCCTCCGGTTTGTCACCGGCAGTCACCTTAGAGTGCCCAACTTAATGATGGCAACTAAGATCAAGGGTTGCGCTCGTTGCGGGACTTAACCCAACATCTCACGACACGAGCTGACGACAACCATGCACCACCTGTCACTCTGCTCCCGAAGGAGAAGTCCTATCTCTAGGATTTTCAGAGGATGTCAAGACCTGGTAAGGTTCTTCGCGTTGCTTCGAATTAAACCACATGCTCCACCGCTTGTGCGGGCCCCCGTCAATTCCTTTGAGTTTCAGCCTTGCGGCCGTACTCCCCAGGCGGAGTGCTTAATGCGTTAACTTCAGCACTAAAGGGCGGAAACCCTCTAACACTTAGCACTCATCGTTTACGGCGTGGACTACCAGGGTATCTAATCCTGTTTGCTCCCCACGCTTTCGCGCCTCAGTGTCAGTTACAGACCAGAAAGTCGCCTTCGCCACTGGTGTTCCTCCATATCTCTACGCATTTCACCGCTACACATGGAATTCCACTTTCCTCTTCTGCACTCAAGTCTCCCAGTTTCCAATGACCCTCCACGGTTGAGCCGTGGGCTTTCACATCAGACTTAAGAAACCACCTGCGCGCGCTTTACGCCCAATAATTCCGGATAACGCTTGCCACCTACGTATTACCGCGGCTGCTGGCACGTAGTTAGCCGTGGCTTTCTGGTTAGGTACCGTCAAGGTGCCAGCTTATTCAACTAGCACTTGTTCTTCCCTAACAACAGAGTTTTACGACCCGAAAGCCTTCATCACTCACGCGGCGTTGCTCCGTCAGACTTTCGTCCATTGCGGAAGATTCCCTACTGCTGCCTCCCGTAGGAGTCTGGGCCGTGTCTCAGTCCCAGTGTGGCCGATCACCCTCTCAGGTCGGCTACGCATCGTTGCCTTGGTGAGCCGTTACCTCACCAACTAGCTAATGCGACGCGGGTCCATCCATAAGTGACAGCCGAAGCCGCCTTTCAATTTCGAACCATGCAGTTCAAAATATTATCCGGTATTAGCCCCGGTTTCCCGGAGTTATCCCAGTCTTATGGGCAGGTTACCCACGTGTTACTCACCCGTCCGCCGCTAACTTCATAAGAGCAAGCTCTTAATCCATTCGCTCGACTTGCATGTATTAGGCACGCCGCCAGCGTTCATCCTGAGCCAGGATCAAACTCTCCAATAAAGTTAGTTTGTCTAGCATCTAAAAATAAAAATTGACGTTCACGTTGTTTGTTTCGTTCAGTTTTCAAAGAACTACTTGGTCGCTCATTTGCGACTTCCTTATGTTAACATCTTCGTTTTTCGATGTCAACTAAGTTTTTTAATTTCTTTTTTGTCGTTTTCTGCGTTTCCGCATCAGCGACGGTTATTAATATATCATGTGAAAAAATGAAATGCAACACCTTTTGAAAACTTTTTTAAAACCAACTACATTTCTTTTTTAATATCATATACTTAAACGAAATATCTCTTTCATTTCTAAGTAATTCCTACATATATTCTATATAAAGTCACTCTACCAAAAAGCGTTTCTTTCTATATAAACGTTTTATTTATATACCATATCATACAAGGAGGAATATACATGGACTACACCGACTTATTAATAAAATTAGGTCTCTCAACTATTTTAGGATTCGCTATCGGTTTAGAGCGCGAATTAAAACGTAAACCACTCGGTTTAAAAACTTGTTTAGTTATTTCTATTATTAGTTGCCTCCTGACTATTGTTTCTATTAAAGCAGCTTATAACTTACCACATACTGATCATATGAATATGGATCCACTTCGACTTGCCGCTCAAATCGTATCAGGAATCGGCTTTTTAGGTGCCGGTGTAATTTTACGAAGAGGAAACGATAGTATTGCGGGACTAACGACTGCCGCTATGATTTGGGGTGCTTCTGGTATTGGCATTGCCGTTGGAGCCGGCTTCTATATCGAAGCAATTTTCGGGATGTGTTTCCTTATGATTAGTGTAGAACTTATCCCATTAACTATGAAATTTGTCGGCCCTAGATCATTTCGTCAACGTGATATCGCAGTTAAACTCGTTGTACGAAATATGGACAATATCCCCATTGTAATTGAAGAAATAAAAGAAATGGATATAAAGGTTAAAAATATGAAGCTTAAAACATTAGAAAGCGGCACTCACTACTTACATCTTAAATTGTCTATCGATCAAACAAGACATACTGCCGATGTTTACTATGCTCTCCAACATCTTGAAAGTGTTCAACAAACTGAAGTTGAAAGTATGTATTAATTATGAAATGAACTCTCTTTTTAATTAGAGAGTTTTTCTTGTTTCTATAATGGTAACAATGAATGTAGTCCTGAAAAGTAAGGAGGAATAGGAACTTGAAATCCCGTCCGAATTTAGTAGATACATTTCGTGATTCCATTATCTTTCGTTTAATTTGTTTTATTATTGTGCTTACTGCTTTCTCCGGCTTTCTTATACATATATTAGAGCCAACTCACTTCACCACATGGTTCGACGGGGTTTGGTGGTCAATCGTTACCATTTTCACCGTTGGATACGGCGATTTCGCCCCCCATACAACGATAGGAAAACTTATTGGTATAGGCATTATTTTATTAGGAACGGGATTTTGTTCTTATTATATGGTTCTATTCGCTACCGACATGATTAATAAACAATATATGAAAATTAAAGGAGAAGAAGCTGCTACCTCTAATGGTCATATGATTATCGTTGGCTGGAATGAACGTGCAAAACATGTTGTAAAACAAATGCACATATTACAGCCGAACCTTGATATCGTTTTAATTGATGAAACACTTTCTTTACTTCCAAAGCCATTTCATCATTTAGAATTTATAAAAGGTTGTCCGCATCACGATCAAACTTTATTAAAAGCTAATATCACAACAGCTCACACTATATTAATAACAGCGGATAAAGAAAAGAACGAAAGCTTAGCGGATACACAGTCCATTTTAAATATTTTAACTGCAAAAGGTCTTAATCCAAACATTCACTGCATCGCTGAACTTCTTACTTCTGAACAAATCCAAAATGCAACAAGAGCTGGCGTATCAGAAATTATAGAAGGAAATAAATTAACGAGCTATGTATTTACCGCTTCTCTTTTATTCCCTTCCATTTCAGGTGTACTATTCTCACTTTACGATGAAATCTCTGATAACAAATTACAACTGATGGAGATTTTCCCGTCCTGCACCGGACAATCCTTTGCAAATTGTAGCTATACTCTTTTAAAGCAAAACATTCTCTTACTAGGTGTAAAGCGCGACGAACAATATATGATCAATCCAGTTCATTCTTTCATTCTCATCGAAAGCGACATACTCATTGTTATTCACCATTAAAAAAATGACTTTCTAGTTCCTGCACTAGTACTTTACCAATATTGATATATTTTCTTTTCACGTCTCCATCGGGATCTTTCGGCTCAGCAAATTGATCAAATCCGCTCGTTCCAGCTGTTAACGCATTCACATTATCATCTAGTTCGTCTTGATATACGTGAGAAAGAATATACGGCGTTTCAAGACGGACTATTACCTCAGGCACATCTAGTTCTCCATCCACCGCTGTAAATGGTACTCGTAAAAATTGATAACCATCTTCTTCGTCGATTTTATAATCAAAGCATCCTTTATCATAATCCCAATTGCCACCAATATTATATCCAAGTGGTTTCATAACCTCTTCTAACTTATATAAAGCATATGTACGTCCTTCTAAATTTGATTGAATCGGAATCAAGCCCATCCCTCCTAGACTTTTCCTTTAGCATACCCATTCTAGTTTGAATATACCGATGTATTTTTCAGTACAATAATAAAAAGCGACCGGAGATCCGGTCGCTTTTTATTATTTTAAACGCTCTTCTAATTCTGCTTTTAACTCTTCAAATCCTGGTTTTCCAAGTAGAGCAAACATGTTTTTCTTGTACGCTTCTACTCCTGGTTGGTCAAATGGATTTACGCCTAATAGATAGCCGCTCATCGCACATGCTTTTTCGAAGAAGTATACAAGGTAACCGAATGTGTACTCATTTAATTCAGGGATGTTTACGATTAAGTTTGGTACTCCGCCATCGCTATGTGCAAGTAATGTACCTTCGTATGCTTTTGTGTTTACGAAGTCTATCGTTTCACCAGCAAGATAGTTTAATCCATCTAAATCGTTGTCATCTAATTCGATTTTTAGTTCGTGTGTAGATTTACCTACTTTAAGAACTGTTTCGAATAGATCACGGCGACCTTCTTGAATGTATTGACCTAATGAGTGTAAGTCAGTTGAGAAGTTTGCTGAAGATGGGAAAATACCTTTTTGATCTTTTCCTTCACTTTCACCAAATAACTGTTTCCACCACTCAGAGAAGTAGTGAAGTGCTGGCTCATAGTTAACAAGCATTTCAATTGTTTTCCCTTTATTGTATAGGGCATTACGAACTACTGCGTATTGGTAAGCTGGGTTTTCTTCCAGTTCTGATGTCCCGAAGTCATCATGACCAGCAGCTGCACCTTTCATCATCTCTTCAATATTTAAGCCACTTGCCGCGATTGGTAATAGACCAACTGGCGTTAATACAGAGAAACGGCCTCCAACGTCATCTGGAATTACGAATGTTTCGTAACCTTCGTTATCAGCTAATGTTTTTAATGCGCCACGTGCTTTATCTGTAGTTGCATAAATACGCTTGCGAGCTTCTTCTTTTCCATATTTCTCTTCTAATAACTTACGGAAAATACGGAATGCAATTGCAGGCTCTGTTGTTGTACCTGATTTGGAAATAACGTTAATAGAGAAGTCTTTACCTTCTAGTACGTCCATTAAATCTTTCATGTAAGTGGAGCTAATGTTTTGTCCAACAAATAGCACTTGTGGAGTTTTACGTTGTTCTTTAGAAAGCGTGTTATAGAAAGAATGGTTTAGCATTTCGATTGCTGCACGTGCTCCTAAATAAGAACCACCGATACCTACAACAAGTAAAATGTCAGAGTCATTTTTAATTTTTTCTGCGCATTTTTGAATGCGCACAAATTCTTCTTTGTCATATTGAAGCGGAAGCTCTACCCACCCAAGGAAATCGTTCCCAGCTCCAGTTTTTTCGTGGATTGCATGATGTGTTACTTTTACTGCATCACGTAAATAAGTTAGTTCATGTTCACCGATGAAGGATAACGCTTTAGAATAGTCGAACGTTACATGTGTACTCATCTTTTTCCCTCCAATTATGTATATGTATTTCTGTATTCACTTTAGCGAAACTAAAGTTGTAAATCAAGCGATTCAACAATTGTAACCGTAACCAAAATATATTTTTTAGAAAAAGTTCATTTTTCGCATAAAAATTCGCATTTTTCGGTATAGATGTATATACATCATTTTTATTATATTTTTTATGTATAAAAACAACATAACTAAACCATTCTATAAAGGAGTTAATTAACTCATCGCTTGCTCATGCTTCACAATTAAGGGGGGCTTTTTCATGAGTACTCTGCAACGTATCGCATTAGTCTTTACTGTAATTGGCGCTGTGAACTGGGGATTGATCGGATTCTTCCAGTTTGACTTAGTGGCAGCCATTTTCGGTGGACAAAACTCAGCTCTTGCACGTATTATTTACGGCATCGTTGGTATTTCTGGGCTTATCAACCTCGGCTTACTATTTAAACCATCCGAGAATCTTGGTACTCACCCAGAAACACATGAAATTCAATAGTCAGTATGTCTTTTTCGCCTCCGACATACGAATATGATTGCATGCAATCATATTTGCAAATATATATATATCATAAGTCAAAGTAAAAGAGGAACGCTCATATGCGTTCCTCTTTTACTTTATTACTTCCGATTCTTCAATCCATTCTGCTAGCTTTTCTCGCAGCGTATTGAACCCTTTATCAGATGGATTCGGTATAAGAACCCTTCCTTGTTTTCTTTTCGCGGCTTTTAACGATAAACTCATTTTCCTGTGCTCTTCATCAATTGAAAGTACCTTTACTTCTACTGTATCTCCGACCTTTAAAAAGTCATGAATGTCTTTTACATACCCATTTGTGATTTCAGATATATGCACAAGTCCTTGTGTTTCTGCATCCAAAGCTACAAATGCACCGTAATCTTGAATTCCAGTTACTTTCCCTGTTACAACCACTCCCGTTGTATATTGTTCTGACATGTGAAACACTCCCATACGTTTACCATTTTCTCTACAATTGTAAATAGCAAAGCAGATGTATTTATTGTTAAATATCCGATTAATGGTAAGTATCCTAAGTAAACCCCCGAGGACACTCCCACCTTATATTAGTAAATTATACCACTATGATAGAACTCATTCAAAATTCACGAAAAAATTTCCTGTAATACGTATAATTCTCCAATATTAGGATAGAATACTAACACATGGCTTTCTAGTATTCCCCCCCTTTTATGGACAAAACGTATTGTGTTTTGTCCTTTTTTTATTCTCTATGAACCGTTCCATTCTCTTCATTGCTTCCATAAGTTGCTCAAGCGATGTTGCATATGAACAACGGATAAATCCTTCACCACTCCCGCCAAACACATTTCCAGGAACAACAGCCACTTTTTCTTCTAATAATAACTGTTCTGCAAATTCTTCTGAAGATAGTCCGGTTGAAGCTATAGAAGGGAAGACATAAAACGCCCCGCCTGGCACATGACATGTTAAGCCCATTTCATTGAAAGATGTCGTCATAAAGTTACGACGCTTTTTATAGCTATCTCTCATTCGAATTACTTCATCATTTCCCCCGCGTAATGCTTCAAGCGCTGCAAATTGAGACATCGTCGGTGCACACATCATTGAATACTGGTGGATTTTGAGCATTAATTCTGAAAATTGCACAGGGGCTGCAATCATCCCAAGACGCCATCCCGTCATCGCAAATCCTTTTGAAAACCCTGAAATTAAAATCGTATGGTCACGCATATTTTTAATACTCGCGAAACTCGTATATGCTTCGTCGTATACAAGTTCTGCATAAATTTCATCAGATAACACGATTAAATTATACTTCTCAACAATAACTGCTAGCTTTTCTAATTCGGATTTATTTAACATTGCGCCTGTTGGGTTATTAGGAGAACAAAGTAATATTGCCTTTGTTTTCGTTGTAATAGCTGCTTCAATTTGATCTGGCTGTACTTTAAATTCATCTCCTAATGAAGTCGCTACTGGAACTGGAACCCCGCCCGCTAGCGTAACAAGCGGTGCATACGAAACGAAACTTGGTTCAATAATAAGTATTTCATCATCAGGGTTTACAATAGCACGCATCGCTACATCTAGCGCTTGACTCGCTCCAACTGTAACAATGATTTCATCATTCGGATCATAAGATACTGCAAATTGTTTTTTTAGATACTTTGCTATTTCTTGACGGAGCTCCAATAATCCTGCATTTGCTGTATAGGCTGTATATCCTTGCTCTAAAGAACGGATACATGCTTGCCTTACATTCCAAGGTGTAACAAAGTCAGGCTCCCCCACTCCAAGTGAAATAACACCTTTCATACTTGCCGCTAAATCAAAAAACTTTCGTATACCGGACGGTTGTAAAGATTCTGCTACTCTAGATAGGTCAAATTGCTTCACGGTGTCACCACAATTCTCTTATCATCATCTGTCTTTTCATAAATAATGCCCTCATGTTTATACTTCTTCAAAATAAAATGAGTTGTCGTTGAAACGACAGATTCAATTGTTGCTAGTCTCTCAGAAACAAACATTGCTACTTCTCCCATCGTCTTCCCTTCTAACGTAATAGAAAGGTCATATGTCCCAGACATTAAATAAACGGATTTCACTTCTGAATAGCGATAAATTTGTTCAGCTACTGCATCAAAACCGACACCACGCTTCGGTGTAACTTTCACATCAATCATCGCCGTTAAACCAGTATGTTCTTTCACTTTTGTCCAATCGATATGTGTTACATAGTCCACGATAATCTTTTCACTTTCTAATTTCGCAACCATTTTTTTCGCTTCTTCTACTTCTATATTTAACAACTTCGCTAATGTATCTACAGATAAACGACTATTCTTTTCAAGACAAGCTAATAATTCTAATTCTTTCTCTGTCACCATATAAATCACCCTTCCTTTTAGTTTGTGTCTAAATTATACAAATACCCTTTCCAGTTTGAAAAGAAGATTTTTTTTGAGAATTATGTCAAAATAAAGTGAAACTTTAATCAGTGGGAGGGTTCATCCCCATTGATTATTAGCCTTCACCAATCGGGCCTTTACTGGCAGCCCGGACTCCCACCTAACCTCTTTGCTTCAGCCGTTTTTTGGGTGGGAGTCTTACTGCCCGCAAATAGTGGGGTAAAGTGAAACTTTAATCAGCGGGAGCTTCATACCCGCTGATTATTAGTACACACCAATCAAGGTAAAGAGGAAAGGGGATGGAACCGTGAAACCAAAAGTATATATTGCCGAACCAGTTCCAACATTTGTAGAAAACTATTTATCAGAACACTGTGATTTTGAAAAATGGGATCAAAACGAGAAAGTACCTCGTGATGTTCTATTGGAAAAAATAAAAGATAAAGATGGGTTATTAAATTTCGGATCTACTATAAATGAAGAGTTATTGCAGGCTGCTCCTAATTTAAAAGTAGTAAGTAACATTTCTGTTGGCCATGATAACTTTGATTTAAAAGCGATGGAAAAACAAAATGTTATCGGAACGAATACGCCATATGTGTTAGATGATACAGTAGCCGATCTCGTTTTCGCTCTTATGTTATCTGCTGGACGCCGTGTTTGCGAACTCAATTCCTATGTGAAAAATGGTGAATGGAACGCTGAAATCGGAAAAGAACACTTCGGACTAGATGTACATCATAGTACGATCGGTATTATCGGAATGGGACGAATTGGAGAAGCTGTCGCAAAACGAGCGAAATTCGGATTTGATATGAATGTCCTTTACTATAACCGTCGCCGTAAAGAAGAAGCTGAACAAAAATTTGATGCTACATATTGTGATTTACAAACTCTAATCAAACAATCTGATTTTATTATTCTTCTTACTCCATTAACAGATGAAACATATCATCTTATCGGTGAAAAGGAATTTTCACTAATGAAAGAAACAGCAATTTTCATTAATGCTTCTCGCGGGAAAACAGTAGACGAAACTGCATTAATTCATGCGTTAACAGAAAAGAAAATATTCGCAGCCGGCATCGACACATTTACACAAGAACCGATTCAAAAAGAGAATCCGCTCTTATCATTACAAAACGTTGTAACTTTACCGCACATCGGATCTGCAACATTAAAAACAAGGCAGCAAATGGCAATGACAGCTGCTGAAAATTTAGTGGCAGGATTACAAGGAAAAACACCACCTAATATTGTGCGTCGGTAATTATAAATACGCGAAAGGCAAGATGACATCGTCATCTTGCCTTTTTTTGTTAACATATTTTTTTCTCCCTTGGAGATGATATGAACAAAAATCAATGGAGTGACAAAAAATGAACCATGAATGCAAATGCCCTTACTTCACTTTTTCCACTCGCGGCACTACTATTCATTACGAATTGTACGAAAATAATACTAAAAAAGAACGACCTACTTTCGTACTCGTTCACGGCTTCCTCTCTTCCTCATTTAGCTATCGACGACTCATTCCTTTACTAACAAAGGAAGGTACAGTAATTGCCCTTGATTTACCACCATTCGGAAAAAGTGATAAATCTCATCTCTTTAAATATTCTTATCACAATTTAGCAGCTATTATTATCGATTTAATCGAACATTTATCTCTCTCGAATATTGTATTAGTTGGTCATTCTATGGGCGGACAAATTTCACTCTTTGTAAACCGTTTACGCCCTGAATTAATTTCAAAGACAATTTTACTATGTAGCTCTAGTTATTTAGCACGCGCAAACTTACCTTTACTGTACTCCTCTTATTTACCGTTCTTCCACTTATACGTGAAGAACTGGATTATTCGAAGGGGCATCGTTCATAACTTAATGAATGTCGTTCATGACCATTCATTAATTGACAATGAAATGATGGAAGGCTATGCTGCTCCTTTTTATGATGATCGTATATTCCCTGCTTTAACTCGAATGATAAGAGACCGTGAAGGCGACTTATCTTCAACTGAATTACAAAAAATCGAAACCCCAGTATTACTCATTTGGGGTGAAAAAGATCGCGTCGTCCCTGTACATGTAGGACACCGTCTCCATAAGGACCTACCTAATTCAACTTTCATTTCTTATGAAAATACAGGACACTTACTACCTGAAGAAAAGCCCGATCATGTTTATGAAGAAATTGTTGCATTTGCGGCGCAATAAAGTGAAGCTTTAATCCGTGGGAGGTTCTATCCCCACGGATTATTAGCCTTCACCAATCGGGTTTTTACGGGCAGTTTGATTTCTCGCCTAACCTCTTTGCTTCAACCCAATTTTGAGGCGGGAGTCTTACTGCCCGTTAAAACGGGATAAAGTGAAGCTTTAATCAATCCAAACGAAAATAAACAAAAAGGCTGTCGTAAATTCCGACAGCCTATAATGAACAACTTCCGCCTTCTTTTAGTACAAGTAACTCTACTGCTAATTTTTCGCATTTTTCAAGTGCAGGTACTTCTTCAAAAGACATAAAGTATATATGTTGAATTTTCTTTGCGATGTATTTCGGATCATCAAACACACTTACGACGTTTACAACATCGCTCGCTTCTGTTTCATAAAACTCCGGTCCCATTTGAAACGGATCCCAATTTTTCACAACCTCAATCATTTTGTCATATGTACCCATCTACTTCCCGCCTTTTCACTTTTTAATGCTTTTCTTTATCGTATCACATCAGCTATTCTATAAGAAGAGTGAGAATTTTCACAACTTAACAGTTTGACAGAAGAAAGGAGCAAACAAACATATGCAACTATTTCATAAAACGGTAAATAGGCGCGGAACACATAGTACAAAATGGGATACATATAAAAATGAAGAGCTCATCCACGCTTGGATTGCCGATATGGACTTTGAAGTACCAAAACCAATTCAAACTGCATTACAAAAGCGCATAGAACATCCTATTTTCGGCTATACACTTCCTCCTGAAAATATTGGGGATATCATTTGTAATTGGACGAAAAGCAAATACAATTGGGAAATACAAAAAGAATGGATTGTATTTAGCGCAGGTATCGTTCCAGCTCTTAGTACGAGCATACAGGCTATAACGAAAGAAGGCGAAGCCGTACTCGTACAACCTCCTATTTATCCACCATTTTTTGAAATGGTCAAAACAAATAATAGACAATTATGTGAGAGTCCCTTGTTTAAACAAAATGGCATATATAAGATAGACTTCGAGCATCTAGAAACTCAATTTAAACAAGGTGTAAAACTAATGCTTCTTTGCAGCCCTCACAATCCTATCGGACGCATTTGGACGAAAGAGGAGCTAATAAAACTCGGTACGTTATGTACGCAATATAATGTAACCGTTGTCGCGGATGAAATTCACGCCGATATTATTTATAGAGGCCATACTCATACACCGTTTGCTTCTTTATCTGAAGAATTAGCAGCAC
Organism: Bacillus cereus group sp. RP43; assembly: GCF_040459645.1. Taxonomy (NCBI): domain Bacteria; kingdom Bacillati; phylum Bacillota; class Bacilli; order Caryophanales; family Bacillaceae; genus Bacillus; species Bacillus cereus group sp. RP43. The sequence continues at coordinate 542,969 of NZ_JARVHQ010000001.1, read as the reverse complement.
GCACTATTACTTGTATGGCTCCGAGCAAAACATTTAATATCGCTGGATTACAAGCATCGATCATTATTATTCCGAATGAAAATCTCCGTAATGCCTTTATGTCTATCCAATATAGACAAGGATTCCACGGATTAAATACATTTGCTTATACAGCAATGCAAAGTGCCTATACAGAATGTAATGATTGGCTAAATGAAATTCGATTGTACGTTGAAGATAACGCTCAATTTGCTTGTGAGTATATTCAAAATCACATACCAGCTCTTTCTGTAATTAAACCAGAAGGTAGTTTTTTACTGTGGATTGATTGTTCCCACTTGGATCTTTCTCAAGATGAACGAACAGCATTGCTTGAAGAAAAAGGTAAAATCATCGTTGAACCTGGTGAGAAATACGGAACAGGTGGAGAAGCCCATATCCGAATTAACATTGGCTGTCCTAGATCTGTTTTAGAAAAAATTTTAAACAGACTGCACCATACATTCTCATAACAAAAAAGGAGGCTATCCCAAAATGATTTTGGGACAACCTCCTTTTTTTTCGATAAATCGATATAATTCCACTTACTATCATGCGGTTTTACAACAAAATCTACCATTCACGGTAGCTTCTATTTTTTCTTCATATCCGACGCTTTTTTTACGATAACACCGCAAGCAATTCGGCCACCAGATTTACCCGTTGGTTGTGTCATACCATCATCAGCGTTTTCTGTAATAATAATAGACGCTCCATCTTTTCTATGAATCGTCGTTTTTCCTTCTTCAAGCGTTATATGCGGAGCATCGATTTCTGCTTTAATCTTTCCCGAACCGTCTGCAACTACATTCGGTAAATCACCATTTTCCGCACCTTTCGGATTCAAGAGCCCATGTTCTTTATTATCCGGATTAAAATGATTCCCAGATGATTCGAAACGTGGCGCTTTACATTCTCCGATTTCATGTACATGTATCCCGTGTGGTCCTGGTGTAAAGCCTTCCGCTTTAATCGTAATTTTCACTCCACTTGTTTGCTGAGCTACTTTTGCAGTCCCAACCTCATCACCTGAAGCATTATGTAATTTCACATCAATTTCTTTCGGCTTCCCTTGGTCACAACCCGCCATTAGAAATAATAAACAACAACTGAAAAAAAGCCGTCTTTTCATTCAATTCCCTCCAAAATACTTTCTGCCCTTAGATTGTCCGAGCATAGAGGGAAACATGCAAAAATGAATTACTGTTTCTTTTCAGCTAAAAGCTTTTTTTCTACTTTCTGTAATCGCTCTGCTTCTCGTTTTGATACACGAATAAACATACGCCACGTAGCAACCGCACCGATGATAAATAGAACGCAAACAATACCTGGAATAATATACTCCGTTTTATCTTCAGGAAAATATAAAGGCATCATATAGAACACTCCTTATCAGGGAATTTATGAAAACAATTAACATCAGAATTTTCTGTTATATCATTTTAAATTATAGTTGAAGCCTGTCATATTCTCAAGGACATTCAAAAATCAACTGATTTCTTTGACTACTTCTTATACTTTCCTTACTATAAACTTGAGGTGAAAAATATGAGAGAAACATTTGAAATTGGTGAAATCGTTACTGGTATTTATAAAACTGGAAAATACATCGGCGAAATTACAAATAGCCGTCCTGGCAGTTACGTCGTAAAAGTATTAGCTGTTTTAAAACATCCAGTGCAAGGTGATTTACATAATGTAAAACAAGCTGACGTACCATTCTTCCATGAAAGACGTGCTTTAGCTTTTCGTGAACAGACCAACATTCCAGAGCAAATGGTGAAGAAATATGAAGGAGAAATTCCGGATTATACAGAGTCACTAAAATTAGCATTAGAAACTCAAATGAATTCATTTTCTGAAGATGATTCACCTTTTGCGGGGCGTAGTCTAGAAACACTTCAGCAATTGAAGCAAGATTACAAACTTTAAAAAAACAAAACGACCAAATTACATATTTTGCAATTTGGTCGTTACTGTGTACTCACTTTCTTTAACACTTTCGAAAAATCAACAAGTTCCCCTAATGTCGGAGGTGCTGGTTTGACTAAATACTCTTTATCTTTTTCTACTAACTTAAAAATATTATATGTCGTCATTGCATCATCAAGCGCACAATGATGCTTTCCTGTTCCTGCTTTTCCATAAGCCTCAATTGCTTTCCACAGCCCTGTTTGATTTCTCTCTCCAAAAAACTTTTTATACTCAAGCGATAAATCACGACACTGTCCAAAGAATGGAAATTCTACTCCCGCCATTTCGCAGTTTTGCCTTAAGACTTTCATATCCATATTTCCCCACGTTACAATTGTTGGTTTACACCTCTTTTCATATTCTGCAAGTTTCTCAACAAGTTCATGAAAAGAAATTCCTTTGTCCACTACTTCCTGTTTAATTCCTAAAAATTTTTTACATCGATCCGTTAAAGACGGAAATGTTTTCGGTCTAACATGCGATGAGTACGTATCTTCCACCTTACAACCAACAACTGAAACGAGTCCGACCTCAATAATTTCTGGGAAAAAACCTTTTGGCTTTTTTCTATGCTGGGGCATCGTAAACTCAAAGTCTAAAAACAAAAATCGTTGTTCATCCATACGATCCCTTCCTTATCATCTTTGTCATTCCTTTCTATTTGACACTCCTACACGAACAAGCTCGAATGCTGATTCTATTTTAAATATTCAGATTGGATGTATCTTATATATATGTCAGATGCCCACAAATATTTTTAAAAATAAGAAAAAATGACCTATGCAGAAAATATGACAAAATAAACCCTTTCATTTACATCCGCCATTTTTCTACTTTATAATGACTTTATGTGTGTTTCATCTAGTTAATTTTTTGAAACACTAAGAAAAGTGAACGAAAGGAGATGAGATTTTTGCACGAAACAACGCAAGAGCTCGCAAACTGGCAGTATTATTTTGCTATCGCAGTCTTTTTAATTACATATGCCATTATTATTTCTGAAAAAATTAACCGCGCTGTCATCGCACTTCTTGGCGCAGCATTCATGGTAATTGTGGGTGTCGTTGACTTACACAACGCCTTTACGAAACATATTGAATGGGGAACAATTACATTACTCATCGGTATGATGATACTAGTAAACATTACAAGTAAGTCAGGTGTCTTCCAATACGTTGCCATTAAAGCAGCAAAAGGAGCACAAGGAAATCCAATTAAAATTTTAATTTCACTTTCCTTACTTACCGCGCTTGGCTCCGCATTTTTAGATAACGTTACAACAGTACTTCTTGTTGTTCCAGTTACTTTATCTATTACGCGCATCTTGCAAGTAAATCCTGTTCCATATTTACTTTCTGAAATTATTTTTTCAAATATCGGAGGAACAGCAACATTAATTGGTGATCCGCCAAACATTATGATCGGTTCTGCAAATAAGCATTTAGATTTCAATGCTTTCTTATTCAACTTAGCACCTATCGTAATCATCATTATTGCTGTTACAGCAACAATGCTTTACTTCATGTACCGTAAACAATTAATTGCTGATCCTGTACAAATTAAAAAGTTAATGAGCTTAGATGAAAAACAATACATTAAAGATCCAGTATTAATGAAGAAATCTTTAACAGTACTTGGACTTACGATTGTAGGTTTCATGACTCATTCTATTTTCCATATTGATGCAGCAATTATCGCCTTAACTGGTGCTACTGTACTTATGCTAATCGGTGTGAAAGAGCATGAAATTGAAGAGGTATTCGCAAGTGTAGAGTGGGTAACAATCTTCTTCTTCGCGGGACTATTCGTACTCGTTGGAGGACTTATCGATATCGGGCTTATCAAAACGTTAGCTCAAAAAGTAATTGGAATAACAGGCGGAGATATTTCTCAAGCATCTATCCTTATTCTATGGGTATCTGGTATCGCCTCTGCAACAATCGATAACATTCCATTCGTTGCAACAATGATTCCACTTATTAACGATATGGCAGTTGGGCTAGGTTTATCACCTTCTGACGCACAAATCGACGTACTATGGTGGGCATTAGCATTAGGTGCTTGCTTAGGTGGAAACGGAACATTAATCGGGGCTTCCGCTAACGTAATCGTAGCCGGAATCGCAAGTCGTGAAGGACATAAATTCAGCTACATGGAATTCCTTAAAGTCGGCTTCCCAATTATGATCGTTTCATTAATCATTTCTCATATTTACATTTACTTACGCTATCTTGTGTAGTAGAAAAAAGCGCCCTGCTAAGCAGGGCGCTTTCGTTCTTTTTTCAGCATATCCGAATTATTATGAAACCAAATCTATCGACCGCACGACAACTTCGATACGCCTACTCGTTATACCTCACCGGCTCATTCCGAATAATGAACAAATGAATCGGCAAGAAAACCGAAAATGTGATTGTATGAATGATCGTAAATAGTATGGAATTCGTTCCGTATCTATCCAAAATAGCGTAGATGAGATAAATAGACAGCACAATCGATACTGCTGTTGCTAGTAAACTTATAATCGGTACGAAATTAAAGATAAAACATCCGACATATATACCAAATACTTTCCACCCTGCCTCTTCTTTCAAGAAATCTGGTAATTTGTCCTTCGCCAAGTCACCCCACGTCTTACTATTCAAAAATGGAATAAACGCAAGAACCCCATCAGTTGCACCATCATTTTTTGCCATCGTATAAAGTGCAAAAGCCGTTAACAAATACGAAATAATTGCCCAAATTATTATAACAAGAATAACCGCAAAACTAAGAGCAAAGAAACCTGCTAGTACGCTTTGATCTTCCATCTTATCCTCTCCTCTCTCTTCTCAACATATTTCATTACAGTGCAAGTTATGTTTTAAAATTCACCCAAACTCTTTGTATAATAATATGAGAAAGATAATAAGAGAGGAGAAAGACTTATGCATCCATTTGTAAAAGCATTACAAGAGCATTTTACAGCTCATCAAAATCCCGAAAAAGCAGAACCGATGGCACGTTATATGAAAAATCACTTCCCGTTTCTCGGCATTCAAACTCCTGAGAGAAGACAATTATTGAAAGACGTCATTCAAATACATACTCTCCCAGATAAAAAGGACTTCCAAATTATCATACGTGAGCTTTGGGACTTACCAGAACGTGAATTTCAAGCTGCCGCACTCGATATCATGCAAAAATATAAAAAACACATAAACGAAACTCATATCCCATTTTTAGAAGAACTTATTGTCACAAAATCTTGGTGGGACTCTGTTGATAGCATCGTCCCTACATTTTTAGGTGCTATCTTTTTAAAACATCCAGAATTAATTTCTGCATATATTCCAAAGTGGATTGCATCAGAAAACATATGGTTACAACGTGCCGCTATTTTATTCCAGCTAAAATATAAACAAAAAATGGATGAAGAACTCCTTTTCTGGATTATCGGACAACTACATTCTTCAAAAGAATTTTTCATTCAAAAAGCGATTGGCTGGGTCCTTCGCGAATATGCAAAAACAAAGCCAGATGTAGTTTGGGAATACGTTCAAACTAACGAGCTCGCTCCATTAAGTAAACGTGAAGCAATTAAGCACATTAAGCAAAATTACGGAATAAATAACGAAAAAATAGGCGAGACTCTATCATAGATAGGCACGTTCCTCTATTGTGATTTAAAAAAGAACGTGTTAGAATATGTTCATTATTATTAATATAAGTAGCGATGACGGACTTATAAGTACTTGCACAAAAGCGATTCAGGGATAGTGAAAGCCTGAAGCCGCAAGGAAACGGCAGTCTCGAGCAATACGTGATGAAAGTGGATGTGCGAAATGCACATCAACTAGGGTGGAACCGCGGGTATATACAAGCTCGTCCCTAGGCATGATTGCCTAGAGACGAGCTTTTTTGTATTTAATTTAAAAGCGGAAGCGGCTCGTTCAGAATCGCAGGACATTGGAGCTCTCGATCTTGAAGCGTTCTTTGCTTCGAGCGAGAGAGCGAAATGGCCGGAGATTCTAGCCGCTGGAGCTGGATATACCTTAAAGCGCAAGCGCTCGTTCAGAATGTGAGGGGGATGGAGCTTCTGACATAGAGGCGCTTTTTGCCTCGGCGGAAGAAGCGAAGCCACCGAATATTCTAGCCGCTAGAGCTGGATATACCTTAAAGCGCAATCGGCTCGTTCAGAATGTGAGGGGGATGGAGCTTCTGACATAGAGGCGCTTTTTGCCTCGGCGGAAGAAGCGAAGCCACCGAATATTCTAGCCGCTAGAGCTGGATATACCTTAAAGCGCAATCGGCTCGTTCAGAATGTGAGGGGGATGGAGCTTCTGACATAGAGGCGCTTTTTGCCTCGGCGGAAGAAGCGAAGCCACCGAATATTCTAGCCGCTAGAGCTGGATATACCTTAAAGCGGAGATACCCCGTTTCCAAAGTACCCATCACGTCATCGCAAATACGTTAACTTTCAAAAGGAGGATTTTATTATGTATTCAATGGAACAAGTTGTAAACTTAGCAAAACATCGCGGTTTCGTTTTCCCTGGTTCTGAAATTTACGGTGGTCTTGCAAACACTTGGGATTACGGTCCACTTGGAATCGAATTAAAAAATAACGTTAAAAAAGCTTGGTGGAAAAAATTCATTCAAGAATCTCCACACAACGTTGGTTTAGACGCTGCTATTTTAATGAACCCTAAAACTTGGATCGCTTCTGGTCACGTTGGTAACTTCAACGATCCAATGATCGACTGTAAAAAATGTAAAGCTCGTCACCGTGCTGACAAATTAATTGAAGATGCATTAGATGCAAAAGGCATCGAAATGGTTGTTGATGGTCTTACTTTCGACCAAATGGCTGATTTAATGAAAGAACATGAAGTAAAATGTCCTGATTGCGGCAGTGAAGAGTTCACTGAAATCCGTCAGTTCAACTTAATGTTCAAAACATTCCAAGGTGTTACAGAGTCTAGCACGAACGAAATCTTCCTTCGTCCTGAAACAGCACAAGGTATTTTCGTAAACTTCAAAAACGTACAACGCTCTATGCGTAAAAAACTTCCATTTGGTATCGGCCAAATTGGTAAGAGTTTCCGTAACGAAATCACGCCTGGTAACTTCACATTCCGTACACGTGAATTCGAACAAATGGAACTTGAATTCTTCTGTAAGCCTGGTGAAGATTTAGAGTGGTTCGCATTCTGGCGTGAAACTTGTAAAAACTGGTTACTTTCACTTGGTATGCATGAAGAGAGCATGCGTCTTCGTGACCACGGTGAAGAAGAGTTATCTCACTACAGTAACGCAACAACTGATATTGAATTCAGATTCCCATTCGGTTGGGGCGAACTTTGGGGCGTTGCATCTCGTACAGACTTCGATTTAAAACGTCACATGGAACACTCTAACGAAGACTTTAACTATATCGATCCACAAACGAATGAGCGTTACGTGCCGTACTGTATCGAGCCATCTCTAGGTGCAGACCGTGTAACATTAGCATTCTTATGTGATGCATATGAAGAAGAGCAATTAGAAAACGATTCTCGTACAGTTCTTCGTTTCCACCCTGCTTTAGCACCATATAAAGCAGCTATCTTACCATTATCTAAAAAGCTATCTGAAGGTGCTACTGAAGTATTCGCAGAACTAGCTAAAGACTTCATGGTAGACTTTGATGAAACTGGTTCTATCGGTAAACGTTACCGTCGTCAAGACGAAATCGGTACACCATTCTGTATCACATACGACTTCGACTCTGTTGAAGACAAAGCTGTTACAGTACGTGACCGTGACACTATGGAACAAGTCCGTATGCCAATTAGCGAACTAAAAGGTTTCTTAGAGAAAAAAATCCAGTTCTAATTATAAAAAAGAGGCAGCTCATAAGAGCCGCCTCTTTTCTATTTTTCACGTTTTTCTTTAATTGCTACTGTACATCTTGAAATACATATTAAATCATCATTTTCATCAATGATACGAATATCCCAAACCATCGTTGAATGCCCTCTATGTATCGGTGTCCCGATTGCTGTTACGATTCCATCTTTCTTTGAGCGAATATGATTTGCATTAATTTCTAGACCGAAACAAATACATTTCTCTTGATCAATTAAATTATATGACCCAACACTTGCTACCGTTTCCGCTAACGCAATAGACGCACCACCATGTAAAAATCCAAACGGCTGATGCGTACGCTCGTCAACAGGCATCGTAGCAACTACTTTATCTTCTGTCATTTCTAACAACTCAATTCCAAGTGAGTCCATTAAAGTTTTTGCCATATCGTTTTCGCCTTCTCTCTCTTTAATTAAATGTATAATTTTACCTGTTTATTTTCAAACTACCTATAACACTTATATAAGGAGGTTTCACCACAATGAAACAGAAACTTTGTATACTATTGCTCATGTTCTCCTTGCTGACTATTGTACCAAATTGTGCAATGGCAGCCAAAGCATCTAACCTGACAATCGATGTTCAGACTATAACGCAAAAAGGTAAGAAACCTTATATAGAATATCAAATTAGTAGGCCTTCTTTTCACAATTTTTCCGATTCTAAATTTCAAAATAAGCTCAATTTCTATTACAAAAAATCTACTGACAAATTTAAAAACAAATTAGAAAAAGAAGCAAAAAAATATTATAAAGAAACAGAAGGGTCTAGTACACCCTTCCATCCGTACGTGGCGAATGTTGATTATAAAATCTCCTTAAATAAACCACCTTTTCTCAGCCTATATGTGAATTACTATCAATATACAGGCGGAGCGCACGGACTGTATACGTGGAAGGCAAATACATTTGATTTGAACGAAAAAAAATTATTACACTTAGACGACTTATTTCAACAAGAGGATAAATATAAAGAAATAGTTCGCACAGAGATTGTAAGACAAATTAAACAAAATGAAAGCATCTATTTCCCTGACGCAGCCGAAAAAGTAATGAGCACTAAAAAGTTTCACTACTTTTTAGAACCGGATAATCTTGTGATTTATTTCTCTTTATATGAAATTGCTCCTTATTCAAGCGGAATCCCACAATTTCGTATTCCATACACATTGCTTAGAGACTATTTAAAGCCTTCTTATCAAAATATTTTGATTGACAACAAGTAAATATTTTCGCTACGATAATGTTAACCTAAAAACAACAGGAGGTTAACATTATGAGAAGATTTCATGTTTTAGATTTAGCATTAGCTGCCATGTTCGTTGCTCTTATGGCCATTGGTGCAAATATTGTATCTTGGGCACCATTCCTGCAAATAGCGGGCGTCCCGTTATCTATGCAACCATTTTTCGCAATTTTAGCAGGTCTTCTTCTTGGAAGTCGACTTGGTGCATTATCAATGATTGTATATATGCTCGTTGGCGTAGCCGGCGCACCAATCTTCGCTAACTTCAAAGCTGGATTCGGGGCACTCTTAGATCCTACTGGTGGTTTTATTATCGCGTTTATTATCGTTGCTTACGTATCAGGAAAACTAGTAGAACAAAAAGAAAAACCAACATTTAGTACATTTGCAATTGCCTCTTTCGCAGGAATCATTTTAACTTATATTATCGGTACTACTTACATGTACGGGGCGGTCAATCTCTTCATGGGCGGTAATATGAGTTATAAAGCTGCTTGGATGATCATGATGTGGTTTGCAGTAAAGGATATTGCATTTACAATTATCGGCGCTATTATCGCACCTCGCATATACTATGCTGTACGTCGTTCGGCTTATCAGCATTCTCATTCGACGATTTCATAATAAACAAGGAGCTGTTCCTATAGGAACAGCTCCTTGTTTATTATATTAAGACTCTTGCTTCATTTGCTCGTCTAAAATTTTTTTCATCATTACTAGCATATCATCACGTAATTCTGGGTGTTGCAATGCCATTTCAATTGTTGTTTGAACAAATCCTAATTTTTCACCAACGTCATAACGCTTTCCTTCGAAATCGTATGCAAATACACGTTGAATTTCATTTAAGCTTTGAATTGCATCCGTTAACTGAATTTCGCCACCCGCTCCAACTTGTTGCTGTTCCAAGAACATAAAGATTTCAGGAGTTAAAATGTAACGTCCCATAATCGCTAAGTTTGAAGGCGCAGTACCTTGCGCTGGTTTTTCAACGAAATTACGAACTTGATAACGACGTCCCTCTTGCTCTAACGGATCAATAATTCCATAGCGATGTGTTTCTGCTTCAGGAACAGTTTGTACACCAATAACAGAAGAAAGTGTTTTGTCATACTCGTCCATTAATTGACGTAAACATGGTTTTTCAGCTTGAACGATATCATCGCCTAATAATACTGCAAACGGCTCATCACCAATGAATTTACGCGCACACCAAACAGCATGTCCTAATCCTTTTGGTTCTTTTTGACGAATGTAATGGATATCTACCATTTTAGAAGAAGCTTGTACTTTTTCAAGTAACTCATACTTTTTCTTCTCTAATAAGTTTTGCTCTAATTCAAATGCGTTATCAAAATGATCTTCGATAGAGCGCTTTCCTTTACCAGTAACGATAATAATATCTTCGATGCCTGATTTGACTGCTTCTTCTACGATGTATTGAATTGTTGGTTTATCTACAATTGGAAGCATTTCTTTTGGCATTGCTTTCGTTGCTGGTAAAAAGCGTGTTCCTAATCCCGCTGCCGGGATAATTGCTTTTCTCACTTTTTTCATGACAAATACCCTCGCTTTTCATTCTAATTCTCTTAGTAAAGTGCAAATTTATAACACTCGCTCGTAATAATCCTCTACATCAAACAAAACTATAAGAAAAGAGGAGGCCGTTCTCCGTTCTCCCCTTTTCCTATCAGTAGCACTCTATTCTATTATAAACGATTCATAATATCTTCTTTAATAGTAAGTAACTTTTGTTCACTATTTTGTAAGGAATCATCTTGTACACCAAAGTAGAATTTGATCTTCGGCTCTGTTCCCGATGGGCGTAAGCAGAACCAAGAACCATCTTCTAATTGATATTTTAACACATTTGATTTCGGTAAGTGAATCTCTTCCTTATTTCCATCTTGTAACGTTGTAATGATGCTTTCCTTATAATCCTCAACTGCAACGACTATTAAACCAGCTACTTCTTTCGGAGGATTCCCGCGGAATGTTGCCATCATCTTTTGAATCTGTTCAGCACCATCTTTTCCTTTTAACGTTAACGATACAAGGTCCTCACGGAAGAACCCATACTTCTTAAATACTTCTAACAGACCATCGTATAACGTTTTACCTTGTGATTTGTAGTACGCAGCTACTTCACATGCAAATAGGACGGATTGAACCGCATCTTTATCACGGCAGAATGGACGGATTAAATAACCATAGCTTTCCTCATAACCGAATTGGAATTCATATTGTCCACTTTCTTCATACTGTCTAATTTTTTCACCGATAAATTTAAATCCAGTTAACGTATCAACTGTATCTAAACCGTATGCTTTTGCGATTGTACGACCAATTTCAGACGTTACGATTGTTTTTAAAACAACACCGTTTTCTGGAAGAGTCCCGTTTTCCTTCTTTTGTGATAATAAGTAATCAAGCATTAACGCACCTGTTTGGTTACCAGTTAACACTTGGAACTCACCATCATGATTGCGAACTGCTACACCTAGACGGTCTGCATCAGGATCTGTTGCGATTAACACATCTGCGCCTACTTTTTCACCGTCGCGAATTGCATACTCAAATGCTGCATGCTCTTCTGGATTTGGTGATTTTACTGTAGAGAAGTTTGGATCTGGTAACTCTTGCTCTTTTACAACTGTTACATCTGTAAATCCAACTTCTTCTAAACCACGGCGTACCGAAATATTTGACGTTCCATGTAGTGGTGTAAAGACGATTTTTAAATCTTTTCCTACTTCTTTCACCATCTCTTTATTAATAATGACATTGTTCAATTCTGCCGCATATGCATCATCTACTTCTTGTCCAATTATATGTAATAAACCGTCAGCTTTTAATTGCTCAACATCAGCAACTTTAACTGTTAATTCATCTTCTACTGCATTTACGTAGCTAATTAACTCATCAGCTTCTTTTGGAGGCAACTGGCCACCATCTTCACCATATACTTTATAACCGTTATATTCGGGCGGATTATGGCTTGCCGTAAGAACGATTCCACTTGCTGTATGTAAATGACGAACTGCGAAAGAAAGCACTGGTGTTGGACGTAAGCTTTCAAATACATATGTTGTAATACCTTGTGCACCAAGAGTAGCAGCTACTTCCATTGCGAATTCAGGTGATTTATGACGAGAATCATACGCGACAACAACACCGCGTTTTTTCGCTTCTTCACCTAATTTTTCAATAAACCTAGCTAATCCTTTTGTTGCTTTACGAACTGTATATACATTTAAACGGTTCGTACCAGCACCAAGTTCACCACGCATACCACCTGTGCCGAACTCTAGATTTTTATAAAAGCTATCCTCGATTTTCTTCTCATCTTGCTTCATGTTTTCTAGCTGTTCTTTTAATTCTGCGTCTAATTCTGCATATGAAAGCCAGCGACTAAATTCTTGTTTCCAATTCATACTTCCATCTCCTCTCGCCTGTCGTACCTTCATTATATGAAAAAAACAACCTGCATCTCAATATTTTTTAAAATCTAGCAGGATTTTACTATAAATATTTGTATACACTATGGTTAAATACTCCACCAAAGGGAATGAAGATTATGCAAGAATGGGGCTTGTCAGAAGAGCTCAAAATAAAAACAAAGCAGATGATTGAAATTGCTGAAAAAGAATTATCAAACATGAAGCATGCAATCGATAAAGAAGATGAATGTATTTTATGTAAAATGGAAGATATTCATCATATGTTAACAGATGTACAGACGTTAGCAGCTACATATTATATTCAAGCATATTTATCACCTTATACGGAAAGTTCACATTTCATCACTACAGCTGTCCAACATTTAAGCGCTCGAAAACACGGTGCTCTTATTATTGTGGAACGAAGTGATGCTCTTAATTCTTTCATTCAAACTGGAACGACATTAAACGCACACTTAACCGCGCCACTACTTGAATCGATTTTTTATCCAGGGAACCCTCTTCATGACGGAGCCGTTCTCATTAAAAATAATCATATCGTCTCAGCAGCTAATATTCTTCCATTAACAAAAAGCACAGAAATCAATCCTGAGCTAGGAACACGTCATAGGGCCGCAATTGGCCTATCAGAGAAAAGCGATTCACTTATATTGGTTGTCTCTGAGGAAACAGGGCGTACTTCATTCGCTTTAAGCGGGACGTTATATACGATTTCTTTATAGGACGAATCTTTCACTATATAGCACTTTTTGGAACGGTAAAATAGTAAATGAAATTATATCAACCGTAACTCCAAATATATCGACTTACCGACAAAAACTGACAATAGTCATACCATATCAATAAGAAAAGGCTATCCCAAAAATTTGAGACAGCCTTTTCTTCAAAAATTATTCTTCTCCGAAACGCTCAACAAGTGTTGCAAGTGTACGCACCATTGCACCTGTTGCTCCAGATGGTCCTAAATCATGTGCACCTGTTGTTTCAGATGTTCCAGCGATGTCTAAGTGTACCCATGGTGTTTCTTCTGCAAATTCACCAAGGAATGTCCCAGCCATAACCGCATGTCCTTCACGGCCTGGTGAGTTATTTAAATCCGCAAATTTACTGTTCTTGACACGTTCTTTATCACGTTCAAAAATCGGCAATTGCCAAATTGGCTCATCCGTTTCCATAGAAGCCTCTAACACTTGTTCAAATAATTCTTCATTATTTGTCATTGCGCCTGTTGTATGATTTCCAAGTGCAACAATTACACCGCCTGTTAATGTTGCAACATCAACTAAGTAATTTGCACCAAGTTTCTTCGCATACGTAATACCGTCAGCTAACGCTAGGCGACCTTCTGCATCTGTATTTAATACTTCAATTGTTTTTCCGCTCATAGATGTAATAACATCATCTGGCTTAAATGCCGTACCACTTACAACGTTGTCAGTTGATGGAATAACAGCAATTACATTTTGCTCAGGGCGAAGTTCACCGATGATTTCCATCGCGCCAAGAACAGCTGCAGCGCCGCCCATATCACCTTTCATACCAACCATGCCTTCACGTGGTTTTAAAGAATAACCGCCTGTATCATATGTAATCCCTTTTCCAACAAATCCAATTACATCTTTCCACTCTTCTTTTCCTTTATAAATAAGAGCGATCATTTTAGGTGGCTCTGTCGATCCTTGGTTTACTGCAAGTAATGCACCCATACCAAGCTCTTCCATCTCTTCTTTCTCAAGAACCTTATAATCCATATCGTATTTTTCTGCTAATTCAACTGCATACTCAGCAAGCTTTGTCGCTGTTAATACGTTTGGCGGCATATTTACAAGCGTACGAGCTGAGTTCGTTGCACGTCCATGTACGTATCCTACTGTTAATGCTGCTTCAATTTCTTGTGCATCTTCTGCTGTAATAGCAATCAGTTTTTCTAACTCTACTCTTTCTTTTTCATCCGTTTTATATGTTTGTAATCCGTATGTACCAAGGCAATATACTTCCGTTGCAATATGAGCTACATCAATCGCATCTAATTTCTCTGTTACGAAAGAATCAAGTAAGATTGCTGCGTCTTTTACTTTTGCCGATTGTAACGATTTAAAAGCTTTACTAAGAGCTGCACGTAACGTTTCTGTTGTATATGACTCTTTCTTACCTAAACCAACAAAATAATAACGTTTAACATTTGTTTTTCCTAAGCTATGTACTTTTGAAATGGCTTTCTTCTTAGCTGAAAGTTCTTTTTCTTCTAATAAAACTTGTAATTGTCCTTCAAACGCTTTATCCAGTTCTTGTACAAAGCTACTCGTTTTATCTTCTTCAAATAAGGCAACAATTACCGCTTCATGACTTGCTAATTCTTTTTGTACTTGCAACATGTTCAGACCCCCTAAATTTCTCTACGTCCATTATAACTTTATTTTCGATAAAATGCGACAATTCTAAATTCTGTTATTTCATATAAAGATGCTATCTCCTATGGTGAAATAAGACAAGAAAAAAGTCTAGCGTTATTACCACTAGACTATCTTTGTTTTAAATATTGTCCACGAAACACTTGCATCGTTTCGTCTTGATTTAACATCGTTAACTCTTCTTCCGAAAACTTACCATTTCCTATTTTCACTATATACACATTTACTTTTTTCTTACCCCATTGGCTATAAACATCTTTCACCGTATCATAATATAAATCGAGACGATTTCCTTTTATAGCACCGCCCTTATCAGCTACAACACCATATCCGTAACCTGGCACGAATAGAATTGTCCCAAGGGGGAATACGCGCAAGTCAGCAGCGATTGTGGAATATAAATCCCTTTTTGCTTTAACACCTGAATATGTAATGCCATACTCTGGATGCCCCGGTCTCTTTCCAGTTGACTCTATACCTGATGTATAACCAGTTGCAGTCATTTCTATAACACGATATTTAGACCAGTCATTTGCCTGTTCTAAAGCATTTATCACTTCTTTACTCGGAGCAACTTTTTTCTCAATTTCTGCTGCATGTACTTCTTTTGCACTTGTTTCTTCATATAATTTTATAATCTCTAATAAAGAAACTCCTGTGAAAGCCTTCCATGTTACGCATAATGCGAATGCAAGTAAACAAGTCATCATAATGCGAATACAATATCGTTTTAACATTTTTATATTCCACACTCCTTCATCGTTAATCATTCCCTATACGATGAAGGAATATGCAAAAAAATAATCTCCAAATTGATTGGAGATTAAAACATTTGATATCCACTTTTCCGAAGTTTTTTAATTATAATTCCTGCTAAAGCAGCACCTACTAATCCAGTGGATAGAATAAACACATCTGCGTGTCCTAAATGCGATACACTTGTCCCAAATGAAGAAAATGTTTCTTTTGGCTTTGAAAAATAGTCCCATACACTCGCTTTATTAATAATAAGCATACAAATAATCGGATACACAATAACCATTACCCACGTAGCTCGCAAAATCATGTTGAGTAAAAATCCAATTCCAAAAAATAAAATAAAGAACAACATCATTGAAATAAGTAGTACCGGTATACTCACTTCTTCTCCCTCTCCTTCGCATACGCCGTAAACACATGATAAGCCGTATAACCAAATTGCTCTCCTGGATTTAATGTTTTGTCCATTTCAAAATGCGACTCTGCTCTTCCTTCTAATAAATATTTGATGAGTACAGAAGTATTTTGATCATCTGCAATGTTTTCTGGATGTAAAAAAGCTACTTCCGACAATTCTTTCTCCTGTACGATAACGTCTTCTCCCTCTGGCTCTAGAAGAAAAATAATCATATTATCACTAATTTCATTATGAATAACACCTGAGCGAATACCAATAATCCCTTTTACATGAGCAACAATACCTGTCTCTTCCAAAATTTCACGTTTTACAGCTTCATCAACAGTCTCACCTTCATTAACAAAACCAGCTGGTAAAGACCATTGCCCTTTCAATCCACCGTATTTTTTCTTAACGAATAGCCATCTCCCATCTTTTGTAGCTACTAAGCCACTGACAGCTAACCACACTTTCCCTCGCTTCCCCATGATATAACCTCCTCCACCGAACGAACAGAATATTCTTTCTTTTTTATATATTATACTATATTTTCAATACGAAAAAAGCAGAAACAGCTCATAGCCGTTTCTGCTTTTTCTACTATATATTAAAAGAACTTCAATTTACCTTTTTTAAGAACTAATAAAGGTCCGCCTAGTAAGAATAAGTAACGGTTGTCGATTACTTTCTTCATGAATGAAGCTTTCCAACCTGTTAACTTTTTGCCCATAACAACGCCCATCGCATCGTCATGACCTAATGAACATACAGATCCTTTATTATCAAATGCGAACTTTTTCATTTCGCCTTTGCCGCGAACTAACACAGTTAAATTGTGTGCAATGTTATAACCTT
This sequence comes from Bacillus cereus group sp. RP43, assembly GCF_040459645.1. Lineage (NCBI taxonomy): Bacteria > Bacillati > Bacillota > Bacilli > Caryophanales > Bacillaceae > Bacillus > Bacillus cereus group sp. RP43. Next base: position 525,958 of record NZ_JARVHQ010000001.1, on the reverse strand, counting down.
CTTGAATTGCAATCTGTGCTGTTGGTGGATATGGACGGTTAATTTCTTCGTTGATGATTAACGCTGCGTCACCAACCATGAATACATCTTCATGACCTGGAGCGTGCATGTACTCATCCACTTTAATACGTCCGCGCATTGCTTCAAATCCGGACTCTTCCACAATACCGTTACCACGAACACCTGCAGCCCAAACTACAGTTTCAGATTTAAGAAGTTCAGCATCATCACCGTTTGCAACGATAATACCTTCTTCAGTTGCTTCCTTAATTGCTGTACCGATACGGAATTCTACACCTTTTTTCTCAAGTTGTTTTACAGCGTACTCTACTAATGCTGGATCGAAACCAGGAAGTGCTGTTGGAGCAGCTTCTACACAGATGATACGTGCTTTTTCACGTGGAACATCGTACTCTTTACAAAGTTCAGGAATACGGTTTGCAAGCTCACCTACGTACTCGATACCAGTAAATCCAGCGCCACCAACAACGATTGTTACTAATTCATCACGTTTTTCAGTCGCATATTGAGCAAATTTTTCTTCCATATGCTCACGAATTTGACGAGTTGCATTAATGTTAGTGATTGAGAATGCATGCTCTTTTAATCCTTTAATTCCGAACGTTTCTGATTCGAAACCAAGACCGATTACTAAGTAATCATACTCTAATTCACCATTTTTTAAGATAATACGTTTTTCAGCAGCTTTAATCTCTACTACTGTATCTTGTACAAAGTTCACTTTATTTGTATCGATAACGTCTTGAATATCTAGACAGATTTTATCATCTTGTAATGTACCAGCTGCACTCTCATGTAACCAAGTTGCTTGGTAGTGATAGCTGTTGTTGTTTACTAACGTAATTTCAGCTTCACTTACAGATAATGTTTTTTGCAGACGAACAGTCGTAATCATCCCGCCATAACCTGCACCTAAAACTACGATTTTTGGAGTCTTCACTAAATCACAACCCTTTTCTTTATATAATAGTAATAAAAAATAATACCAAGTACTAAAAACTCTATTTGTCAAGAATGTGGAATTTATCACATTCTATATCATAACAAAACGCAGTCAAAAAATCGTACGAAATTTGTCATAGAAATTTAACATAATACTTCCCTATATTAGTCGGTTTCATTCCATAATTCAAGCACCTAGAGAATTATCGATATTTTAAAATAACATAGCGTTTTCAAGGGTTTTTTAGCCTTTTTTTCATGTATTTTCCTTCCGTTATATTTTATACGATTCTAAAACATCTATACGCAAACTTACTTATTATTCAGTCGTTTTCAGAAGTATTATTAACTGAAATATGCTATCATTTATTTGAAAGTGTCATCATTTGCAGGATTTTCGTGTACATATGAACAATATATGAAATCAATATTAAAATTCCATCTATAGGGGGAATGAAAGTGACAGAAAATCAAAAAGTTTACGACATAACGATTATTGGTGGTGGCCCAACAGGACTATTCACTGCATTTTATGGCGGAATGAGACAAGCAAGTGTAAAAATCATTGAAAGCTTACCTCAACTTGGAGGGCAATTATCCGCACTATATCCCGAAAAATATATTTATGATGTAGCTGGATTCCCAAAAGTGCGTGCACAAGAGTTAGTTGATAACTTAAAAGAGCAAATGAAAAAGTTCGATCCAACTATTTGCTTAGAAGAAGCTGTTGATACGCTTGAAAAACAAGCTGACGGTATATTTAAACTTGTTACAAATAAACAAACTCATTACTCTAAATCTGTCATTATTACTGCTGGTAATGGTGCTTTCCAACCACGCCGCTTAGAATTAGAAGGCACAGCAAAATACGAAAAGAAAAACTTACATTATTTCGTTGATGATATGAATAAATTTGCTGGAAAACGCGTCGTTGTATTCGGTGGCGGTGACTCAGCAGTAGACTGGACAATGATGTTAGAACCGATCGCGGACAAAGTTACAATTGTTCATCGCCGTGATAAATTCCGTGCACATGAACATAGCGTAGAAAGCTTAATGAATTCCCGTGCAGAAGTAAGCACACCTTACGTTCCAGTTGAACTCATCGGTGATGACACGATTGAACAAGTTGTCCTTCAGCACGTAAAAACAGAAGAAAAAGTTATCATCGATGTTGATGACGTAATCGTAAACTACGGCTTCGTTTCTTCGCTTGGTCCAATTAAAAATTGGGGCTTAGATATTCAAAAGAACAGCATCCTCGTGAACTCAAAAATGGAAACAAATATTCCTGGCATTTACGCTGCTGGTGACATTTGTACATATGAAGGAAAAGTAAAACTCATTGCTTGCGGCTTTGGTGAAGCACCGACAGCAGTAAACAATGCAAAAGCTTACTTCGATCCAAACGCAAAACTTCAACCAATGCATAGCTCAAGTATGTTTTAATATAGAAATGAAAAGAACTCCTTTTACATGAAAGGAGTTCTTTTCATACTCTCTTTTCCCTAAATAAAATACATCGCAATTTGATAAAAAACACTACTTCCTTCCAAAATATGTTACAATAAAACAGAACGTATGTTTCGTTTAATAAAGGGAGGTTTTATTAATGAAAGAACCTATTATCGTAAAAAAAGAAGCTTTCCAAGCAATCGGTGTTTCTATTACAACTACAAACGAAAAAGAAGCATCAACTGAAGGAAAGATTCCGATGCTTTGGAATCGCTACTTCCAAGAACAAATCATGCATCAAATTCCAAATCAACAAACAAAAGAAACATTCGCTTTCTACTCAAACTACGAATCGGATGAAACTGGTACATATCAATTTACTATCGGCATGCCTGTTTCTTCATTAGAAGACGTTCCTGAAAATATGACAACCTTAACAATACCTGCCGCTACGTATGCGGTATTTACAACGAGAAAAGGTCCTGTGTCTGAAGTCGTTTGTGAAGCTTGGGAATATATTTGGCAATGGTCAAAAGAAAACAAGCGTGCTTTTACAGCAGATTTTGAGCTTTATGACGAAAATGCAGTTGATCCAAATAACGTACAATTGGATATTTATATTGCTTTAGCCTGAATGACAAAAAAGAAGATACCCTTTGGTATCTTCTTTTTTGTCGTTAAATAGCCACTGTGCAAATTCATTATTATTGTCTACAATGAGAAAGTGCAGTATAGAAATATTAGAAGCTGTATAAAGTGAAACTATACTCAGTGGGTGTTTTGTTCATCCCCCACTGAGTATTAGCCTTCACCAATCGGGCGTTTACGGGCAGTTGGTCTCCCACCTAACTTCTTTGCTCGAGCCAAATTTTAAGGTGGGAGTTTTACTGCCCGTTAACGCGGGATAAAACGATTGTTAATAGGTTTTTTAGTCTAAAATCGGTACATAGAAAGGAAGCAATATGGAGGAACTACAACAAAATAAATCTGCTTTAGAAGGAAGCGGAAAACCGTTATTAAAAAATACGAACTTCCTTTTTCTTTGGGCAGCTACTCTCTTTTCAAGTTTTGCTTTAGCCTTTTTTACTTTTTCACAAACATGGTACATAGCAAAAACATTAAATCTTGAGGCTTCACTCGGTATTGTTTTCGTGGCTCTTAGTGTTCCAAGGCTAATCTTTATGATTATCGGCGGAGCATTAGCTGATAAATTCCCGAAAAAAAATATTATGTTTTACTCTAATATTATTCGCGCTATTCTTGTCGCAACTATTCTCACCTGGTTCATCGTCGGTGATGTAACACTATATACATTTGCTTTGTTCGCTTTGTTCTTCGGACTTGCTGACGCTTTTTTCTGGTCAGCAGATGGATCTATTCTGCCTGAACTTGTAGAAAAAAGCCGTTTAACACAAGCAAATTCACTTACTCAAATGACAAACCAAGCATCTGTCATTTTAGGACCTGTACTTGGTGGTATTCTCATTAAATTTACGAACTATGAAACAATTTTTTCAATTACAATCCTGCTACTCATTATCGCTGCGATACTCGTTCAAAAAATACAATTTACCGTACCCGAAAAAAATGAAACAGATAAAGGCATGTTTACTTCTATTAAAGAGGGAATTTTATATGTAAAAGAATCACCATTTCTTTCAACTTTCCTTATATGTAGCGCCTTTTTAAACTTATTTTTAATCGGCCCAATGCAAGTAGGCTTCCCGCTCTTCGTCAAAAACGTTCTGCACGGTGATTCCCTTCAGTTTAGTTACTTAGAAGCGTCTGTTGGCGGCGGGATGGCGATAGGAGCTGTCATTGTCGGATTAAAAAATATTAATCGTAGACGTGGACTATTTTGCATTATCATGATGCTACTGTCTGGTGTATTCTTCCTAGCCATCAATTTTAGCACCGTACTTTGGCAAGCGTTATTAGCTGGAACGTTTTACGGTATTACAATCGCAATGGCAATTGTTCCACTTATGGCGATGATTCAGTCGACAGTAAAAGAAGAAATGATGGGACGCGTAATGAGCCTACTCATGCTTTCATCGATGGGATTCATTCCGCTCTCTTACGCATTTACATCGCTTGCACTTGGAATCGGCATTCCAATTGTAACGGTTATGAAAAGCGGTGCAATCGCTGTTATCGTCTTTGTACTATTTGTAGCAATTCGTGTTCCAGTTGTAAGAAAGTTCGATTAGCTACTTAGAGTCATGTATTATACGCATGACTCTTTTTTAAATGGATCGAATGACGGCAGAATCAGTCTTATTTAGTTGAAACTGATAACATTTAAAAACTTGTTTTTGATATGTATTAAACTCTTCTTTACTTCGAAATTCAATGTATGGTTTCATTAAATTATATAAGCTTCCCATTTTTATCACCTCATTTATAAGTAAGAGGCAGGAAGAGAAATTGGCGTGATAGTTAATATTTTTTATTGGAGATGACAATATGATCGTAATTAGTGCTTGTTTAGGTGGTATCGCCTGTCGGTATGATGGTAACGATAATCTCGTTTCAAAAATAGAAGAGTTATTACAAAGAGAAGACACCATCCTCGTTTGTCCTGAAGTATTAGGAGGATTACCAACGCCTCGTCCTTCAGCTGAAATTATTGGTGGGAATGGCGATGACGTTTTGGACGGAAAAGCGAAAGTAATGACAAAAGCTGGAGAAGATGTTACAGAAGCTTTCGTGAGCGGTGCTTATAAAGCTCTAGAACAAATAAAAGATTTAAACCCAGAATATATTATTTTAAAAGAACGCAGTCCATCTTGTGGTAGTTCCACTATTTACACAGGGGAATTTAACGGGAATAAACAAACTGGTTACGGGGTAACAACAGCTTTATTCAAAAGACATGGATTTAAAGTCATTTCAGAAGAGGATTTTGAGAACGAAAAAAGGAATTGACCATGATCGTCAATTCCTTTTCTTCACTACTTATTTCACACCTAATTTTTCTTTCACTTTCGCAGGAAGCTCGTCCTTTTTCACTTCTTCCCAAGCTGATACACCTTTTTTATCTGAGTGGTACACACGTAGAAATGCTTCTTTACGCAGATTCTTTTGAGCATTAAATTCTAATTCTTTCTCTTTACCTTCTTTATCAAATCCAGTTAACTTGTACTCAAAATATTTGTATGGCTTACCATCATCAGACTTCTCATTTTTTTCGATTCCATCAGTTGTAATTTGAACGTAGTACTCATCTTTACCCATACGGTTAATATCACAACCAACTAACAAACTTGCAAATACAACTAAAATACTAAATAGTGCAATGTATCTTTTCATTTCCTTCACCTCATATGTTTTTTCTTATATTCTTATCTTAAAGCCCAGGCCTTAAAGAAGAAATTCAAAAACATGACATGAACATTACACTTTTGTAAGATAATAAACTAAAACTTTAATCAGTGTTTTTTTCATTGAAAACGTTATTGGCACTCATCTAGCCTATCCATGACAATCTATTAACGCCAATAACGTCTTCCACGCCAATTTTTCCACTTGTCACATAATTTCCTTATACCGCTTATTACCCCCTCTATTACACATTCAATTATGATATCTATCAAAAGATATCTTATAGATCTAATAATGGGTTTAATGACATATCTCCCTACGAACTCAAAAATATCGTCAATCATGCGTCCCTCCTTCTTGCATAAGGAAAACTGCTACTTCCCACCTTTTTTGCGTAACCTACGTTCTGTTCCAATCGCTGCACCTACTGCAGTAGCTATCAACAAAAATAGTACGGCGATAGCGTCCACAATGAGGCTATTGAATTTGGACGAAACTCCAACAAATACTAACGCTATCGTTAATACTACTAGCATAATTATCGTTATCTTATCTTCGTTCATCATCGTCCTCTCCGATTGTTCACGGTTCTCTCTCCAAGACTTTATAAAGCCACCGACAACTTTACTGCAATTGTTCCCCTAATTAATTTATTATCGTGGTAAGCCATCTTCTACTACCTGCGTAACAGTTCCATTTGGTTCAAAGATTACACGTAATGTTCCTTCCCCACCATAACCGGTATAGCCGTATACTGAATACGATTTATATTTCTCAATCATACGTGGCTGTCCAATCGCAGCTTTTACCTGATTTGCGGGCATACCTTTTTTGATTTTCAAATAGTGATTATAGTCTACTTCCGCCGAATCGTTATTTACATCTTTATACCACGGTACGCGGTCGTTCTTTTCTTCATATTCCTTCGCAGGCTCTTCACTGCTTTTCGTAGATACCTGACTCTCTTTATCCGCATCCTTTATAGCAGTACGTTCAATATTCACAACGTAACTATGTATTTAATTCAACCATAATTTCATATGTACCATCCGTATCTTTTTCAGTATAAAACACGCGTTTTTCCTTGTTATTGTAATGTTTTATGTTCTCACCACCGTAGTCAATCGTATTAAGAATATCCGTATACGTCATACCTTCCTCAATCTTTTGGGCTTCGTCGCGAGAAATATAACGCTTCTGTGATGACGGAGCGTCCTCATATTTAATGCTGTCACGTTCGCTCGTAGTCATAGGAGTTTCCTTCTGTTCTTTTAGTACTTCCGCTTCCGATTTCACTTGTTGCTTTGCTCCCGCTTTTGTTAACACGTCTGTATCGTTAGAACAAGCTCCAAATATTGATGCTGTAACCAACGTCATCCCTAATACCAGTACTTTCTTAAATGACTTCATTGTAAATTCCTCCGGTAGTTTTTAATTTCTAGTAATCAGCGTATTTTAATTAATATGGAACGAGTCAGTTCTATATAATTTGATATGGCCTTCACCTTCATGCATCCTCTTCATCCTTCTTCTTGCATATATTCGCCATCTTTGTCATGCTCTTTTTCTTTTTTAACGGCAAAAGAAAAGACCTTCCTAACGATTTGATTTCATCGCTAAGAAGGTCTTTATATGCAACCCACCCATTCAATTTCCGCTTAGAATAACGGAATGAAAAAACTTAGCACTCTTCCGGCTTACCAGCATTCGACGCTGTACGGAAAGATGATCCACATCCACATGATGCAATCGCATTTGGATTGTCGATTGTGAATCCGCCGCCAAGCATAGATTGTTTATAGTCAACTTTCACTCCCTTTACAATCGGAGCACTTTCTTTATCAATAACAAATTCAACACCGAAAAACTCAAGAACTGTGTCGTCTTCCTTTGGTTCTACTTCAAATCCTAAGCCGTAAGAAAGACCACTACATCCGCCGCCATGTACAGCAAGGCGCACGTACTTCTCTCCATCTTCAGCATCTTTTAACATATCTTTAATTTGAAAAGCTGCTTGTTCTGTTACTTCAATCATGAAATACACCATCCTTTCTGTTCTCATTCTATTATACATCTTTACGCTTCTATCTTGTACTCATACACTCCGCGGCAAATTATTTCCGCAGGTCCTTTCATTAATACATTTCCTTCTTCTGTCCATGCGATCATTAAGTCGCCGCCTGCTAAGTGAACTGTAATTTCTTTACCGTGTTCCATTTTTCCATTTAAGATTGCCGCAACGACAGCTGCACATGCTCCTGTCCCGCAAGCTTGTGTTACACCAGATCCACGTTCCCAAACGCGGAAATTCATCTCTTCATCATTCAAAATCTCGATGAATTCAACATTCACTCGCTCTGGGAACATTTCATGCGTTTCAAGAACTGGTCCTAACGTTGTAAGAGGCGCTTTTTCTACATCATCAACAAAAATAACCGCATGCGGATTCCCCATTGAAACAGCTGTAAATGCATAACGGTGATTATTGTATAAGAAGTTTTCACGAATAAATGGTGTTTCTCCTTCACCAAGCATCGGTATCTCTTCACGTGTTAAACGAGGTGCCCCCATGTCGATTTTCGCTAATGTAACTTTGTCATCTTCTACCGTTACTTCTGCAGTAACAATACCAGCTAACGTTTCAATTGTGAAAACTTTACCTTCTACTAGTTTATGCTCATACGCATATTTCGCTACGCAGCGTAAACCATTTCCACAGCTCTTTCCTTCTGAACCATCATTATTAAACATGCGCATTTTTACTGGTGCCACGTCAGAAGGACAAATTAAAATCATTCCATCTGCACCAATACCAGTATTAATATTTGAAACCTTTTCCGCTACAAGTGCTAAATCTTCTTCTCTAATTTGTTCCTCAAACATATTTACATATATATAACTATTTCCAAGACCATGCATTTTTGTAAAAGAAAATTGGCTCATTTTTATTCACTCCAAAAATAATTTATTATTTCAAGTATAAAATGCATGCTTTTAGAACACAATACGAATGTCCCCCGTTTCTCATATTTGACAGCGTTTTGGCAATAAGCCGTTCTTACACAAATCGTGTAAGAAAAAAGCCCTTCTAAAAGGGCCTTTTTTTTCGAAATCAACACTCCTAATAAATGAAAAAAGAAAAACGTTGCTTGTTTGCAACGCTTTAAAACATTGGATTTTCATCCAAATAATCATATACATTATTTACAAGTTCTTCTACTGTTGTGCCTTGTACAACTTCACCATTTACAAGTGCAAATGGACCTTCAAAACAGATGCCACAATATCCTAAACAACCATATTCCATTACGTCTAAATTAGGATCTTTTTCTAATTTTTCTAAAGCCGCTTGCGAACCGCTTGCAAGGTTACCTACACAAAATTCGATTAATGGTTTAATCAAAACTCTCCCCCCTGTATCTCTAAACAAATTACCACTTACTTTAGCAGGTATAAAGTGCATACCTAATTTACGAAACGGATAAGTAACCCTCTCTACTTATTACCATTCCACTTTATTTATAAGAAGAAAACTAAGCTGTTTCTTGTTGTTTTCGTTATATATTCTAAACTATTTAGTTACTTCACTATTTCACTTCATAATAGATAGTCTTCTTTATATAACATACTACTCATAATGAAATAGTAAATAGTAACTAGGAAATGAAAACAGTTTACTTTACTTTTCTTCTTATTGTACAACAGAGTATTCATTCATGCATTGTTATTTGTTCACAAATTCGATATAATTTGATTGAGTAAAGTCGAAATATTTTATTAATATAAAATTGTATGATTAGGGGATATTTCAACAGAAAAGGGGTAATCCATCATGAAACACCTCGTAATACTGGGTGGCGGCTACGGTGGAATGAGAATTCTGCAGCGGCTACTTCCAAGCAACCAACTTCCAGATGATGTACAAGTGACATTAATCGACAAAGTACCATACCATTGCTTTAAAACTGAATATTATGCATTAGTTGCGGGTACAATTTCAGAAACGCATATTCGCATACCGTTTCCTGAGCACCCACGTCTCAATATTCAATACGGCACAATAACAAATATTGACCTCGAAACGAAAGCCGTTCATCTCGATGGCGGTGAAACGATTCAATATGATGATTTAATTATCGGGCTTGGCTGTGAAGATAAATATCATAACGTTCCTGGGGCGAAGGAATATACACATAGCCTACAATCAATTGAACAAACACGTAAGACATATGAACAATTAAATAGCTTAGAACCAAATGCAACAGTAGCTGTCGTTGGGGCTGGTTTAAGCGGTGTTGAAGTGGCAAGTGAACTTCGCGAAAGCCGTTCAGATTTAAAAATCTATTTATTTGATCGAAAAGATAGAATTTTATTCCCGTATCCAGAGAAATTAAGTAGATACGTAGAAGAATGGTTTGTAAAACATAAAGTTACCATTATACGAAACTCTGACATTACAAAAGTGGAACCAAACATTGTATACAACCATGATGAACCGCTTGAATGTGATGCAATCGTATGGACAGCTGGTATTCAAGCAAATGAAGTTGTTCGAAACCTTCCAGTTGAACAAGATGGTAGCGGACGGGTTGTTTTAACAAAATATCACAATATTCCAAATAACGAGCACGTTTATGTTGTAGGAGATTGTGCAGCACTTCCACATGCACCATCTGCTCAACTTGCTGAAGGTCAAGGAGAACAAATTGTCCAAATATTATTAAAACGTTGGAATAATGAACCACTACCTGATGAACTACCTGTTATAAAATTAAAAGGTGTTCTCGGCTCTCTTGGTAAAAAACATGGATTTGGTTTACTAGCAAATCAACCATTAATGGGACGTGTACCGAGATTATTAAAATCCGGTCTTCTTTGGATGTACAAATATCATAAAGGTTAATACTTTAAAGGCTGTCTACTATGTAGACAGCCTTTTTCTATTCATTTTTTAAAATAACTTTCTCAATATAGATTCGCAAATTTTTCCATTTTAATATTAAAAATTACCAATGGAAAGTGTATGCTATATGTAAGAGTTATTTCATTTTATTATTTTCTTTAGGACCGAATGCGTTCGGTCTTATTTTTTATGCTACACATAATAGGAGGTATTCCAATTCACTTATGAACTTAACAAAACTAAATAATCGAATAGAAGTGAAAAAGAAAGAATTAATCCACCTCGTTGAAAAATATGGATTTGCTCACGATAAAGTCATTTCTTTTAGTCAGGACTTAGATCGTTTGCTAAACTTATTAACGAAGCTAACTACTTCCATCTCAAGACGATCTAATCCTGCAAACAAAGGAAAAAGATACTCCCTCTGAATAGACTTTATTTTTCTATTTTTCTCTCTTTTTGATACGATATAACTAGAATCAGAAAGGAGCAATTTATGTTTATATTAAAAGACATCAAATATAAAGATATTCTACACATTCCTTACTTACAAATCCAAAAAGAAAAAACAACTTGTATTATCGGTGAAAGTGGTAGTGGCAAAAGCACATTACTTCGCATGTTAAACGATTTACAATCACCAACATCTGGAACAATTGAATATAACGGAAAATCTATTTTAGATTATCCTCCCATTCAATTACGCCGTGAAGTTGTCATGCTCGGACAAACTCCGCCTATTTTTGATGGAACAATTAAAGATAATTTATTAATGGGACTTCGATTTTCTGAAAAGCCATTTCCAAATGACGATGCCCTGCGGGACGCATTAACGACTGTTAGCCTAGATAAAAAATTAGAAGATAACGCCTCTTCTTTATCAGGTGGTGAAAAACAAAGACTTGCTTTCGCTCGCATTATACTAATGGATCCGCCCGTCTATTTATTAGATGAACCAACTTCGGCACTAGATGGTGATACAGAACGCCGCGTTATGAAACAATTTACTATACTCGCAAGAGAAAAGAAAAAAACAGTTATCTTCATTACACACTCACAACAACTTCCAGAAGAAATTGCAGACGATATTATTGAAATTAGTAAAACAAATGGTGCAACTAGAAAGGAAGTGCTATCAATTGAAGGGCGTTATTGAACTACAAATTTGGCAACTTGCAGCTGCATATATTTTCATCCTTATTTTAATCGGGCTTGTGAAATTAAAAGGAATACCGCGTGAGAAACAAATTACAATTGCTACATTACGTATGACAATTCAGCTCGTACTAGTCGCATATGTCCTTACATACATATTTGAAAATAGTAATCCGTTTTATACAATAGCTCTCATTACTTCTATTACTACATTTGCGATTTTCAATATTTATAAACGAGTTAATATTCCAATGTCAAAAGAATTAAAACGAGTAGCCGCCCTCTCCATGATTGCTGGATCAATTGGCCCTCTTCTACTATTTATCTTTGTTATTATCGGACACGATCCTTGGTATGCTCCGCAGTATATCGTTCCTATTGCCGGTATGCTAATCGGTAATGCTATGACAGGCATTTGCCTCGGGGCAAATACCTTTTTAAGCAGCATGAAATCACAAAGAGACCATATTGAAGGTGCACTTATGCTTGGGGCAACTCCAAAACAAGCAGCTGCCCCGCTCATACGGGACGCTTTCGATTCTGCTATTTTACCGACAATCAATTCTATGGTCGGAATGGGAATTATAAGTCTTCCAGGCATGATGACAGGACAAATTTTATCTGGTGTATCACCATTTACAGCTATCCAATATCAAATCGCAATTATACTTGGTATTTCTGGAAGTACAGCTTTCTCTGTTATTATCTTCTTGCAACTTGGGTATAAAACGTTCTTTAATAAGCGGTGTCAGTTGAAAGAAGTTGAAGTACAATCATAAAAAAGACGCTCTGTAAGTTACTTACAGAGCGTCTTTTTTCTTTGCTAATCTTACGCCTTCTTAACGAACTGTGATTTTAACTTCATAGCTCCGAAACCGTCGATTTTGCAATCGATATCGTGATCTCCCTCAACTAGACGGATACTCTTTACTTTCGTACCAATCTTCACAACTGAAGAAGTTCCTTTTACTTTTAAATCTTTAATTACAGTAACAGCATCGCCATCTTGAAGAACGTTTCCGTTCGCATCTTTTACAACTTTTGCACCATCATTATTTTCAGCTTCCGCTTCTTGACCCCACTCATGGGCACATTCTGGACATACGAAAAGAGCGCCATCCTCATACGTATATTCTGAATTACATTTTGGACAATTTGGTAAAGTAGCCATAAATCTATTTCCTCCGTTCATTATTTATACGTAAAAATCAAATCGGATTTTTACATGTCGATAAATAAAATTTGTATAGCATTTCTTTATACTGCCATAGTCTCACGTTATTGACAAGCCTACCTCAAATTCTCATTTTTTATTGTATTTTACAAAATTTCAATTAGTATGGCGTTTTTTTATGTCTTCCCCAATAAACAAAAGAAGAACCTTCACAAGATTCTTCTTTTCCAAATAAACGAGTTCTCTCTAGAAACCCCAACTATTTTCTTCAATGTAAATTTGATACTCTTCTAATTCTTCTTCACTTAACTTCTTATTATTTTCGTACACTTCTTGCCATTCAAAATAATCTTCACTGAAATACACAGCGAATTTAATTTTCACGTTTTTCTTCTCTTCATAATCATAACCAGTAAACTCTACTACGTCATAATCCTTTTCTTTCTTTACAAACTTCCAAGTTGGATTATCATTCATAACCTCTAAAGTAAATCCTTCATCACTTGAACGAACAACATTTTTTATATTTGGTTCAGTTGGTAAAAGCGAGAGTCCGAACATAGCCCCGCCAAACACTATCCCCACTACAACTTGTAAACCAATCATACCAGCTACACTAGCGCCACCCTTTGATTGTAAGTAATACGCCTTCTCATGATCAAGCGTATCTTCTGCCTTATGTAAAATACGAACAGCGTGCTTATAATATAAACGGTTTCCTTGCCATCCAGTAAATATCATCATTCCTAATTGAAAAACTAAACTAATTGATAAAAAAATCCCATCTGGAATGTCTATAAAAGGGGCTACAAATATACTAGGTACCGATAATAATGTAAGTATAATAAATAACTTATACATTTTACGATAAGCTAACCAAAAAGACGGGAAGAAAAAGGCTACCCAATTCCATGTATTCCCCTGAGTTGGATTTTCTACTTTGCCCCATTTAAAGTCATAATAAGCTGTATTCTTTTGAACAACTTTATGTAATTCTTGCGGAGAAATTGTTTCTTGTAAAACAGTGTCCTTCACGTACATCATCCTTTTCTTATTTCTACATCAATTTATTTTATAGAAATAAAAAGAAGTAATCTAACAAAAAGGGCATATATTTCACAAAATTGAACGGAAATCGAATATATTCCGACAATTACCCGTTTATTATTTCATTTTACTTTTAAATATATTAGAATACTTATGAATGATATGTTTAATACACTAAGTTAATCATTTTGTATATTTGATAATAAAAATGTTTCACATGAAACTATCTATATTTTGTATTACCTCGCCTCTACACAATGCGTGTAAACCCCTTTCTACTTACTACAAAATACAAAAGACGCCCTTTTCTTTTCAAAAAGGCGTCTTTTTATAGTTGAAAATTTACTAATAAATAAAATGCATTGTTTAGTACATGAATCCCAATTGGAACGAGTAAATTATTTGTTTTCTTATAGGTGTAGGCTAAACATACACCTATACCAAAAATATATAAAATACTACCTACTGTAAGGGGATGCCCTAAAGTAAATATGAAAGCACTTATAACGGCACTACTAAGTGTAGAGAAGCGCTGAGATAATTTCATAAAAAACATACCTCGGAATACAATTTCTTCCCAAATAGGTGCAAGAACTGTGAGCACAACTACGTATAGAATGATTTCACTTATAGTAGGCTCTATCACTCTACTAGACTCACCCACACCAAGCCCATGTGGTAAAACTAAATTTAATACTGCAAGATATATGAGCAGTACGATCATCGTCATTACTATCGTTACATAATGTTTAAGATTATTGAATTGTAATGATTTTATTAAATGTAAACAGTAATTTCTCGCTGGTATATATATTAAAATAATCACAAAAAATGTAAAAAGTGAAATGAGATGATTTACATACCACGGATATAATGAGAAGTCATATAAAAAGTTCAAAAAACCAATTCCATACATTACCCCAAAAATAATTACTATAATACTGATTACTTCGATCATACTCATTTGTAAATTCTTTTCTTTATATATAACTAATTCCGTGTCCCTCATATCCCCTCCAGTATAATCAAACCTTTCCAACCATTATATACCAAATCAAATGTAAAAAAAGACAATACACCCCACTGTATTGTCCATTTTCTTCCCTACCATTTCTCTCTACACGTCTCAATTAAGTGAAGCAAGTACCTCTTCGTCATATCAGCCCTTCTCCACCTTGAGAGCATTTGCTTTTCTTCTGGATTATGCCGCATTCGCTCTACCTCTTTCAATAAAGGCTCCCACTCTTTCGCTGAGCGTTCTAACAAGTATTGCAATCCTCTATCTTTTGAAACAATTGTTTTATGATCTAACGTATATAAAATACGTCCCATCGTAACGACCGCTGATTCTACCCATTCTTCTATGAAAAACAAATAGGGACGCTTCGCTTTTTCACTCCAGTAATGTTCTACGTTATATTTCATTGTATTTACTACATCGTCCCATTTTATTTGAAACGGAAGGTCTTCTGCTTCTCCCCCGGCAACTGTAATACCTTGATTTTTCAACGTCCACCATGTGACCGCATTAATGTCCCAATGACCAATATTCGCCTTACCATCTGCACAATACACGTACTCATTCATTTCATGATTGTATTTCCCTAAGTCAGCAAGAGGAATATACATACCATCCATTCTTTTACCTAACGTACTTTTACTAAGCTTTTTATGCACTTCTATAATTTGTTGTTTTTCAGCTTCATTCACGGAATCACTTATTACCGTAACAAAATCAACATCGCTCGTTTCTATATGAAATGCTCCTAGCGCGATCGATCCGTAAATGTATACCCCGACTATTTTTTCGTCCAAAAAAATTTCTTTTAATTCTACTGTGTACTGCTCCATTAACTGCTTTACTTCTTCTGGTAAAGCATGTTTTATTCCATTCTCCACATCTATCCCTCCATATAAAAAAGCCTTTGCAAATTCGCAAAGGCTTCCTAATTTATAAATATTTCTCGATTTCTTCGTAAACATCCTTCAAACGTGGATTTCCTTCTCCAACAATTTCTCCATTTACAAGAACGACTGGATAAAATAAATCTTCCTCCACTACTCGCTCTGCGAATGCTTTTTTATCCTCATCTTCTTGTTCTTCTTGAAAATCAATATACTCGAAATTAAATTTATTTTCTTGTCCCTCATATTTACGACCAATTGCCGCTTGTAACCATTCAAATGTTTCTGTTGAAGATGGCATTCCAACGCAGCTCGCACAAATTACTTTCGTCCCATACACTTGAACATTAACCATTTCTTCTCCCCCACTTCTTGTTTCAACAGTATATTCAGATGTCTTAGTACATAAGCACATCATTTTACAAACTTATTCCATACCCCTATACTGAAAAAACACGTTGTACACACGATATAATATTTCGACAATAAAACAAGAAGAGAAAAAATAGATTTTCCCCTCTATCTTGATTATAATAAAACTGATGAAAGGAGTCGATAAAAATGGAAAACCCAAATATGCAAGAACAAGTACTAGAAGTATTAGATAAATTACGTCCATTCTTACTTCGCGATGGCGGAGACGTTGAATTAGTAGACATTGAAGAAGGTATCGTAAAACTACGCCTTATGGGTGCATGCGGAAGCTGCCCAAGTTCTACAATCACACTAAAAGCTGGTATCGAACGCGCACTACTTGAAGAAGTACCAGGCGTTATTGAAGTAGAACAAGTATTTTAATCTAAAAGCGGAAGCGGCTCGTTCAGAACAGGAGGTCATTGGAGCTCCTGACGAAGAGGCGCTTTTTGCCTCACAGGAAGGCGCGAAATGGCCGACTGTTCTAGCCGCTGGAGCTAGATAATATCTAAAAGCGGAAGCGGCTCGTTCAAAGCTACTTCTAAGAAAAGAGACCAAATTTGGTCTCTTTTTTTGTACGCAAACAAGACATACTCCCCTACACTATTAACATCATAAAACAAAATTGGAAATCCTTCTCAAAAAATGCGATAATTAATATATAGTGAATCGTTCACACATATAAAGCGAAAAACATAGGGGGGGACGACGTATGCCAAAAATAGGGAGTACTTTTGTAACAATTCAAGAATTAGAACAGAAAAAAGAATATTTATTAAGTCTTTCACCCGTTATACCGACATGGAATACGAGCTATCAATTTTTATTTAAAGAAATACAACAAGAATTATTAAAAAAGGTAAATGAAAAAATTGAAAGACACCACATTATTTTAACTATATGTACAGATCAAAAAGTAGGAGCATAGCTTCTTATTATATAAAGATAGACACGGGTATCTTTTGTAGCATAAAAAAGAGACCTCAATTGGCCTCTTTTTTATACTTTTAAGATAGCCAATCTAATTTCCTAATGCCTAACTTATCGACAGGTAAACGAAATGACTCGTAAAAATGATTCATAAATTGCTCAGTGCGCTTCACATCATGTAAAATGATTTCTAAACGAGCTCTATATATGCCTTTTTGTTCTTCGTTTCCTGTTTGATAATATTGTTCAACCGTTTCAAAGTAGTGAAGCGGGAACAGAAGCCTTGCGAATAATAAGCGCCAACCAAATGAAGAGAGCGAATAATTACGTTCATAATCTGTAATGAATTGAACTACCGTTTGCTCCCAATCTTTCTTTTTTTCTATCATCATATATCGAATACATTCTGCTATATCCCTACTTGGGTGATCATATACCCAATCAAAAGGAAGTTTTAAGCGCTTCGTTTGATGCCATAATAGAGGTGTAAATCGTTCTTGGCAAATTGTTGCTGCGTCAGTTATTTGTGGTGTATCGTCCATTTCTGTATCGACAACATATTGAATTGCATTTTCTGCAACTCCTAAGTAATACGGGAAGGATTCAATAAACAATTGATCGAATACGTCTGAAGGATGGTTCATCACTTGCGATTGCCAAAACCTTTCTAATTGGTCGAGCCTTTTTTCCCATAATGCTTTCCATTCGCCAATGCGGCTTAATTGCTCAACTTCTTCTGGAAAGAATGCGCCACGTTTATGGAATATAGAAAGCTCACTTCCTAATGATGTAGCATGTCGCTCTAACATACGCATACCTTTTAATAAGCAATAATTTTTTTCTTCTATCTCACTTACATAGTAGCCGTGTATAGTCGGAACGAAAGTCGAAACAGTTATATCCCCTTGCTGGTTCATATAATCACTGAGCTTTTTCATCTCTACAAGTACTTCTTCCTCCATTTCTCCAATTGGAACAAGTACATAAATTTTGTTGCGAATCCAAAAGCTTTTATAGGGGCCAAGGGGGATTAATTCTTTAACATGCATGTGATAATGCTCATAAATATGCTGAATCATCGCAGTCGCCACCTATGGTTTTTCTTTATATATATGAGCTTGTGCTCGCCTTTCATTCCTATGCACATGATAAAGCAACGAAACGTATACAAATACTAAAAAGAAAAAAAGGTGATAAACATGAAAGACTCAAATCAACTACAAGAAAGAGCATTACAACTATTACAAGAACGCGGTGTAACAATTGACGATATTGCTGAACTTGTTCATTTTCTTCAAAAGAAATACCATTCAAATTTAGAGATGTCAGAATGTCGCTATAACGTTGAGCGTGTACTATCAAAGCGAGAAGTACAAAACGCACTGATTACAGGCATTGAACTTGATGTCCTTGCTGAAAAGGGAATGTTAAGCGCGCCGTTACAAGATATCGTAAAACGCGATGAAGGACTATATGGAATTGATGAAGTCATCGCACTTTCAATCGTCAACGTATACGGGTCAATTGGCTTCACGAATTTTGGATATATCGATAAATTAAAACCAGGCATTTTAGAATACTTAAATGATAAATCAACTGGAAAGGTGCACACATTCCTTGATGATATCGTTGGCGGTATCGCTGCCGCTGCTTCAAGTCGTTTAGCGCACCGTGCTGAGCATTCAGAATAAAGTTTCTAGGCCGTTAGTTTCATACTGACGGCCTTTCATATTCCATCAGTATAAACTCTCTTCCACGGCTCAAAAAAAGAGGTCCTACTTGAAATCCAATGTTTTTATATAGCCTAATCGCTCTCTTATTGAATGTCGCTACACTCAGTCGAAACATTTTCGAATTCAATTCCTTAGTAGCAAATGCTATTCCCGCTTGAAAAAATATTTCCCCCATCCCTTTCCCTGTTAAATCCGGCTTCATTCCAAGTCCGATATCTACTATATCTTCTCCCCTATATAAATTGGCATCTCTTCCCCCTGGCACTTGTGCATTTTCTCCAAAGCAAAAATAGCCGATGAATTCTCCATTCTCTCCGCAACAACCGTAATACGTCCCATCTAGTAACTCTTCTATTACTTCAGCATCTCCTGAAAAGCTATATAACGTATACGGCTCTTCATACTTCCACATATTTATTTTTTTCGCTTCTTCCTCTGTTAACTTATGTATATCCATTCATCTCGCTCCTTATCAAATACTCTACTAATCTATATATATTTACTCATTCATTTTCCATGATTGATTCTCCTCTAATCGTAATATGCATAATTACATACGCACACCTATTTAAAAAATGCTAAAATTTATTTGAATCGCTGTTGTTACACTTCTTGATTAAGAAAGATCGTTAACCGGAAAATTAACGTCTTACCAAACTCAAGCAATTGGCACATTTTGTCATCATGAAAGACACTTGAAAGAGTGTCTTTTTTTCTATACCTGAGCAGGACCTGCTCATTTACAAAGTTAATGCATAAATTAATATAACTCTTTAAACGCATTATTCCCTTTCTACACGTTGCGGTGTTCGTTGCGACAGATTCGGATAGTAAAAAGCACTCCAGCCAGAGTGCTTTTTACTTTCAAACAAGGAGGTTACATATATGGATAGTACTCTCGTATTTAACTTCGGTATCGGTATTGTCATCATTTTATTTGTTTTCTTTGTTCTTTGTATGAGCGGGGTATAGCAATCTTTTATGCCGATAACTCCTTTAAAGTATCACTTAATTTGAACTTCCTTAATTGTAATGAAGCAATCATTGCTGCCCCCGCTCCAAGTATCACGCTAGCTAGAGCTAATATGAAAACTTGATTATACGGAATGATAATAACCGTTAGCTCTAAGCTTGATAACACAATATAACTAAACAAAATCCCGCCAAAAATCCCTATACAACCAGCTATCGCTCCAAGTAAAGTTCCCTCTAATAAAACAATCCGTCTCATTTGCTTCGGAATAGCTCCTACCGCACGAATCATACTAATTTCAGCACGTCTCTCATGTAAACTTGCGACTATCGCATTCATTAATCCTATACCAGAGATAATGAAAATAATTACAACTAACAAACGAATTAACATCATCATTTGCGATAATAATTGCTCCTGTTCTTTTAATAAATCATGGCTATTAATAACTTCTACGTTCTCTTTATTATTTGTAATTTGTTTTACTTGCTTCTTAATCGCTTCAAATGATTGATTAGAATTTGTCATAACTTGAATTGCTTCATATCCTTGCACGTGAAACTTATCACGGGCCCATTGTTCATTCACAATAATATCTGATCCTCTTAACCTTAATCCTTGCTCAATAATCGAAACGACTTTAATCGTTTGTTTGTCTTTTCCTTTCCCTTGTACTTCAATCGTATCATGTAACTGAATCCCTAAATTATTAGCCGTTTCTTTCGTAACGACTCCTTCACCATCTTGTAATGGCTTATTTAAACTTTGTCCCGAAATCACTTTCGCCTTTGTTACTTTCTGGTACGCTACAATATCATTACCTACAACTTCCATTGAATCATAGTTAAAATTGTTTTTTTTCACAAATTCATACCATTCTTGATTCGCTTTTTTAGAATCATAATTTACAAGCTTTGCTGTAAAGTCAGTCGCATTCCCAACACTCGATTCCACACCGTCAATTTTTCTAACCTTCTCCATCCAACTAAACGGTAATGTTTCTATTCCTTGCGACTCTACCGGAACTCGTATCACTAAATCCGCTGGCAAATGTTTTTGTAATCCTTTTTTCATACCTTCATACATAGAATTTACATACATCGTTCCAACAAGCGCTAACATAAAACCGAATGCTAGTATAGCAACCGACACAGCTGCCTTATTCCGATAACGAATTACATTCCGGCTACTAATCGTCGTTTCAATTCGTAATATCATTTGAAACGGTTTTGCAATCACTGGTGCTATCATACGAATAAATAACGGAATCGCAAATAACAAACCAACTGCAAACAAAAGCGCTCCGATCGCACTTGGATTAAAACCGATATACTGCTCTAATACGTTACCTGCTAGTCCAATAACGGTACCAACAATTAAAATGCTAAGGCTAAAAGCACTCCATCTCTTTTCTTTTTTCTCATTACTAGGAAGACCTGGCCGAAGTGCTTGAACTGGTGGAATCTTTCTAACCATGAAAGCTGGTATAATGGCCCCTATGATAGACATAACAATCCCTAGTAAAAACGTAATGAATAAAATCTCACCTGAAATCGAGAATGATGCTTTCCCTGCACCCTCAATATTCACCCATTTGTTAATAAATGATGCTGCAATTGTTTGCGTACCTGCTCCAAGAAGAACCCCTGCTAGCGATCCAATCGCTCCGATGCATAAAGCCTCTAATAAAACGACTAATATAATTTGATTTGGGTTACTACCAAGTGCACGTAATAATGCCCACTGCTTAAATCGACTTCTAACAGATAAGAAGAAACTTCCCATTATTAAAAGGGATACAACAAATAGGGCAATACCACCTAAACTAAAAATTAACGGCTTCATTACATTTAGTCGTTCAAATGCCTTATCGACATAAGTACGTTGATCTACCTTTATATTTTCTATCTTCTTATTTACATCAAGAGCAATTGCTCTTTTCACATTTACATCGTGTACTTTCACTTGAACGAGATTGAATTGATTTGGTAGATTTAATTCTTTTTGAAGCCAACGGATTGGAAAATAAGCACTATGCCCCATTGCTGCCATTAACGGCGGATTTAAAATCCCGACGACTTTCACGTTCTTTTCTCCATGCTGTGGGAATGGCAATTTAATTGTATCTCCTACCCGTATATTTTCACGATCTGTATATCCTTTTGTCAGTGCTACCTCAGCCCCTTCTTTCGGATATCGACCTTCTAATATTTTATAAGAATGCATTTCTGGAGAGTCTTGCTCAACACCCCAATAGGACGGTTTTCCCGATAACTCTTTATAATTTGGAAAAGGGTATGGTATAAGTACTTTTGATATTTTTTCAGCATTTTCTAAGCCATCTATTCCTTTTAAACTTTCATTATTTAAATACATATCATTTTTTATATAGCCAAATTGTAAATTATAATCTCCATACCGACTTACTACTTGTTCTTTCACACTTTTCTCTACTGATTGATTGCCTAGTAATAACATCGTCGCTAACATAACACCTAAAGCTGCACCGAGGGCAATCAACATATTTCGCAGCCAATTTTGTTTCATCGATTTTACCGCATACTTAATTACCCATCGCATCACCTTTACCTCCTACTTTAAAGTGACGATTCATAATTTCTTGAATGTGAGTAACTTGCTGCGGGATATTTCTAAATTTCCATCCCTTACTTTCAGCATGTTCATAAATCACTTCACCATCTAATAAGAAAACAACTTTATCCGCATGGGCCGCTACGAACGGATCGTGCGTTACAATGACAGCTGTTTGCCCTAATTCATCACATGCATTGCGAAGTGCCGCAATAATATTTTTGCTATTTTCTGAATCCAGCGCCCCTGTTGGCTCATCCGCTAATATAATAGCCGGCTCATTTGCAAAAGCTCTTGCTATCGCAACCCTTTGCTGTTGCCCACCTGATAACTGTGCTGGTAAATGCTTTTCTTTTCCTTTCAATCCAACGAGCTCTAATAAACGATTTGCTGTCACCGTTGCCTTCTTTTGCGAAACATTATCTAATAATAAAGGCAACCCTACATTTTCCTCCGCATTAAACACTGGAATTAAATTAAACTGTTGAAAAATAAAACCGATTTTATGCCTTCTAAATAAAGCGAGCTCTTTTTCTTTTAATGTTGAAATCTCTGTACCATCAACTCGAATACTACCTACCGATGGAATATCTAATCCACCTAACAGCTGAAGTAAGGTCGTTTTACCCGATCCACTTGCCCCCATAATACAAACAAAATCTCCTTTTTGAATTTGAAGATTAATATCTTTTAAGATCTTTACTTTACTATCCCCAATATCAAATGATTTTTCTAACCTTTCAATTTCAATAATATTCATCCTAATATCCCCTTCTCTCTCTATTTACCAATCTATATATTCTATTCAAAAATGCAAAACCCCTACTATTTTGTATTTTTTTGACACATACTAACATTTATATTAACCGGTAGTAAGTACCCGATTAGTATGAGCAAATAATCAGTGCGGGATGGCCCACCCACCGATTAAAGTTTCATTTTATTTCTCATGTCAGAAAAGTTGATTCTCGCAACGAAAGTAACCATAATAGTTACACGAATATATAAAAACTATTCACATATCCACAATTAGGAGGAAGAAAAATGAAACATGTAATCGTTTATGCACATCCGAATACAGAAAGCTTCAACCATGCTATTTTAGAAACTGTAAAAAGTGAATTAGAAGGAAAAGGGCATGAAGTACGCGTTCGTGATCTATACGAATTAAATTTCAATCCAGTATTAGGTGCTTCCGATTTCACCTCATTTTCTCAAGGAAATACACCAGAAGATATTAAAGAAGAACAAGAGCATATCTCTTGGGCTGATAGCATTACATTCATTTACCCCGTTTGGTGGGCAGGACTTCCTGCTATTTTAAAAGGATATGTTGACCGTGTATTTAGCCACGGCTTCGCTTATGCTTACGGTGAAAATGGCATTGAAAAGTTATTAAGCGGTAAAAAAGGATTATTATTATCTACAATGGGAAATACAAAAGAAGCATACACAGCAGGCGGTATGTTTGACGCAATGAAGAAAACAGCGGATGTTGGTATTTTTGAATTTACGGGCATTGAAACAATTGAGCATACATTCTATACAAGTGTTCCTTCTGTGGATGACAGTGTGCGTAAACAATATCTTGAAGAAGTTAAAGACGTAGTGAATCGTGCGTTTTAATAAAAAAAACTCCGGTTATAACAACCGGAGTTTTTATTTCATTATCAATTTCGGGATATATCTTTGAAGAATGCTTTCTAATTCATTCATATCTTCCTGTCTAATAAGTAAATTTACATTGTCATTTATTTTTTCTCGCCCGCGATATAAAAATATATTTTCTTTTGGATTTTCCCATGTTGATGTTTTATAGCCTTTTAATTCTTCGTATGAATAAAAGTTCAATCCGTCTATTACACCTTTTTCATATATTTGTACACTTTTAATCAGATGGATAGCTATTAAAGTCATAAAACAACTTGCTACAGCATAACTACCTGACTGAACGAGAAACTGTTCACCTGTATCAATATCGCCACTTACGTACTGAGCATATGTATACATACATTGTCCGATGAAATACACCGGTCCAAGTGATGCAATCCAACGTCGTTTCACCCGAGGATATGTTGCAATAAGTTTTCCCGCGCTTTTTTTCATTGCATTTATTTTATATATCTTCCATAGAACAAAGAACAAAACACATAATGCAAAAACAAACATAATGCATGACATCCAGTACACTCTTATTCCCTCCCCTTTTTATATCAATACATATAAATTCTACATTTTATATAACTGTAGTACATATGCAATTGTGCATAAAAAAACAGGCAACCTTTTCCGGTTACCTGCATTTCATTACATCTTCTCAATCCACTCCGTCAAGTTATGCACAACTTGCGTCGGTTGTACTTCGTATTCTGTTAATTTCTCCACAGTTGTTACTCCAGTGTGGACAAGAAGGGTATGCATACTAGCATTTATCCCCGCTAAAATATCTGTATCGTAGTTATCCCCAACCATTAAAGCTTCTTCTTTTCCTATGCCAAGCACTTTTAAAGCCTGTTCCATAATGATGGATTCTGGTTTTCCGATAAAGATTGGATCTACACCTGTTGATACTGCAACAACTGATGTTAATGAACCGTTACCTGGTAATAACCCTCGCTCAGTCGGAATTGCAATATCCCCATTTGTGGAAATAAACGTTGCACCGTTACGCACAGCAAGACATGCTTTTGCTAACTTTTCATATGTGATATCGCGATCTAAACCAACAACGACGAAATCAGGATTTTCATCCACAAGTTCAAATCCTTTTTCCACAAGAGCAGCGTGTAAGCCCTCTTCACCAATCATATATACAGTTGCATCTTGTTTTCGCTCATAAATAAAGTTCGCTGTAGCCATGCTCGTTGTGAATACTTGCTCCGCTTTCGCTGGAATATCGAAACGAACAAGTTTTTCTGCCACTTGTTCTGGTTTACGAGTTGAGTTATTTGTAACGAATAAGTATGGAATACCGCGCTCCCCTAATGCTTTTACGAAGTCGCTTGCTTCTTCAATTTGCTCTTCACCGCGATACATTGTACCGTCTAAGTCAATTAAATAGCCTTTATACATCTGTTTGTCTCTCCTTCTATGCTAACGTTCTCATCTATCATACCACTCTTATATTAACCCCTTTTTCAAAAGAAAAAAACGCTTTACCCTAAAGCGTCCCATAACGTTCATTTTTTCTCTTTTATTTGGTACGAACAATTACAATCGCCCACGCACATGTTCGTTAACGTCTTCACATTTGCACCTGTAAATAACCGCTTGTACATATCTTTTTCATCTTCACACACTTGTGGGAATTTCTCCGCTATTTCCTTTAACGGACAGTTTTGCTTTTCAAGTATGAAAGAGCGTTCCCCATCTCTCTTTATTTGAACCATATAACCATTTTTCTCTTGAATAGCAGCTATTTCCTGTACTTTATACGCTAAACTACTTTGATTGCTTATCTTCTTTTGCAACTGCTCTTCCATTCGTTTCGTTCTCTCTTGTAAAACGTAACGAAGTATTTTTTCATCGCCCATTCGAGCTAAATCATCTAGCATTTCAATAGCAAACTGCTTATATTCTTTCGGGAATGTATCTTCTCCCTTTTGACTTAATCCATACAAATATGTTGGTCGTCCAACATGCTGCCTTAGCATCTTTGAATAAATTAGCTCATCTTTCTCAAGATTACTTAAATGCCTTCGGATTGCCATTTCCGTAATTTCTAAAACTTCGGCTAATTCTGCTACAGTATGCTCGCCCTTAACCTTCAACAATTGTACAATCTCTTCTTTCGTCGTACGTGCTTGCCCCATAACTCGCCCTTCTCCCTTTTCTCATATACAATATAAGATCCCCAAAGGAATTCCCGGGGATCTTATAAGCACAATTATTCTGGTACAAATGCAGATACAGGCCCTAATTCCTTTTCTAAATAACTGTGAATATTCGCTGGGTATTTCTCTACCACGCCGATATGTTTTTGAATCGTCTTATATAATTCATCATGATTCATTTGAATATAATCTTGCGTAAGCATTTTTCGAAGAAGAATAATCTCTTTAATACGCGCTCCCTCTTCTCCACTTATAACTCTCTCATCCATTAAAATATCAATAATATCTTCGTAACTTCCTGGATCGCGCATAATAAATCCATCAATCATCGCATTTCCTACATCTAATATACAATCGATAATAAGATGCGACATACGCTCTAATGCGTAAAATTCAAACTCGGTTTCATATGTCTTTTTCTCTTGAAATGTATTTATTGCTCGTTCTAAACATACTAGCATTTGTTCTATTTTCTTTCTGTCTACGAAGTACATGAATGTCACCTACCTGGAAATTAAAGCATTTACATTTTAATTGTAACGCTTTCTTCTGAAAAAATCGACAATTTTTCGAATTCACCTTTTCCTCGTTATTTGTTATAGTTATATTTGTATGATTTTTGAAATTGGAGGAATGCAACCTTGGAACGTGAACTCGCACTAGAAATTGTCCGTGTAACAGAAGCAGCAGCCTTAGCATCCGCACAGTGGATGGGCCGCGGAAAGAAAAACGAAGCAGATGATGCAGCAACTACAGCTATGCGTGATATGTTCGATTCAGTAAACATGGCAGGTACAGTTGTAATCGGTGAAGGAGAACTTGATGAAGCACCGATGTTGTATATTGGTGAAGAACTAGGAACAGGTAACGGTCCAGAAGTAGATATCGCTGTTGACCCATTAGAAGGTACAAACATCGTTGCGAAAGGCCTTGCAAATGCAATGGCAGTTATCGCAATCGCAGATAAAGGAAACCTTCTTCATGCTCCGGATATGTACATGGAAAAAATTGCGGTTGGTCCAAAAGCAGCTGGTAAAATTAGCTTAGATGATCCAATTGAAAAAACAATTGAAATTGTAGCAGAAGCAAACAATAAAAAAATTCGTGACCTAACGGTTATCATCCAAGAACGTGAACGTCATCAAGAGATTATTGACCGTGTTCGTGCAAAAGGTGCACGCGTAAAACTATTTGGTGATGGAGATGTTGGTGCATCAATCGCTACAGCTTTACCTGGGACAGGTATCGACTTATTCGTAGGTGTTGGTGGAGCTCCAGAAGGCGTTATTTCTGCAGCAGCATTAAAATGTCTTGAAGGTGAAATGCAAGCGCGCTTAGTTCCAATGAACGAAGAAGAAGAAGCTCGTTGTCGTGAAATGGGATTAGAAGATCCTCGTCAACTTCTTATGTTAGATGACTTAGTATCTGGTGATGACGCAATCTTCTCAGCAACAGGTGTATCTGCTGGTGAGTTATTAGACGGCGTGAAATTCCTAGGTGGAGATTTAGCTGAAACATATTCTATCGTTATGCGTTACAAAACAAGAACGGTACGATTTATTAAAACGCACCACCATTTAGACCATAAGCCACACTTAAACTTAGATATTTAATAAAGGAGCCATGTGTATGGAAGAACGTTTCTTTCTGTACGACGATACAGTCGCTACAAAAACTCGTTTCGTTAGCTTTATGGGGGAAAATGAGCGTCATGATTTAGCGCTTCTATACTCCGATCGTCATTACGGTAAAACGATAGTCCTTGATATGCAGAGCAACAAATTTGCTATCATCGGTCCTGACGATTTAAACGAACCAGGCTACTTAGAGCATGCATTTTCTATGTCTGAAGAAAATGCAGAAGAATTACGCTCATTTTTATTTGAACTTATATAATTTATCTGGTGCACCAGCGATTTTAGCTGGTGTTTTTTTACGATTTAAATTTTGAATTTTCAATCTTCTGTGTTATACTTATAAACAAATCTATTTGGATAGAAAGGACGTTATCTACGTATGCCAACATTTACTTTGTAATGGACCAGCAATTGGATAGCATTACTCTCAAAAAAGCACCGTGCTTTTTCAAGGGAGTAGTCTGCCCATTCCCATTACAAAGGAACGTAACGCATCTGTAGTATGATGTTTACGGAGGTTCCTCTTGGGGGAACCTCTTTTTATTTTTGTCTACTTCTTATGTCTTCATACTACAAGACATCCAAATAGCTGTATTACGTTCCTTTGCCACTAATATAAGAGGTGAAGGAAAATGCAGAAAGTACAACTTTCTTGGAGTTTATATGAAAATAAGTTATCCACAATCGAAAAATATTGTAAAAATTGTAGGCGTACTACCCTTTTTACTGATACGAATATTCGCAGGCATAACGCAAACGGAAAAAATATATACCGGTTTGCAATTTATAAGTGTCCGAAAGATCATACGTGGAACCAAAAGCTTCACATTTATAAATCATTTACTGATCACGTTGAAACTGTCAATATGACTCAGCAAGAACAAACTGAAACAAGTACTACCATTTCCATTACACAATACAAAGAAAGTGGTATAGCCGAAATAACGATCGTATTAGACATCGTTTTTGGTTCCCACAGGATTGATAAAGTGTTATCCACATATATTTCAGATTGGAGCCGTGCACTCATTGTGGAGAAAATTAAAAATGGGTATATCCAACTAAATGGACAACAAATGAAACCAAACAAAACGCTTTCTGAAGGTGATCACATTTCAATTTGTTTGTAAGGAGGACTCCCATGTTAACGGTGAGAAAAGGTACGATTGATTTATTGAATAACTTAGATGTAATGTATACAGCATGCAAAGAATTACTCTTACAAAACCAAATTTATCAATGGGATGATTCTTATCCGTCGCGAGAACATATTTCCTATCATTTAAAACAAGGTGAACTGTATTGCCTGTTTGAGGATGATGCACTCGTTGGTGCTGTCGTGTTAAACGAATGGCAATCTCCGGAATACGAACTAATTGATTGGTCAGAAACAGATGGACGATTTCTTATCGTCCACTCTTTTGTCATCCATCCCCTCGCGCAAGGAAAAGGATATAGTAAAGTACTATTATCCTTTTGGGAAAGCGAAGCAAGACAGGTGGGCTACAAAGGAATACGCCTAGATTGCTTTACAAGTAATCCCGTTTCATTAAGCCTATACGAAAAAAACAATTATATTTGCCGAGGTGCTGTTTACTTTTCAAGTAAACAGCCTCCTCATAATTGGTATAATTGTTATGAAAAAATCCTCTTACAATTGTAAGAGGATTTTTTTATTTCTTCACTTTTCGTAATACGAAGTGTGCACAACCGAAGTTACAGTACTCGTATAAATACTCTGATAAAGTACTAATTTTCGTATCATATGTCGAACGTTGATTACTATCATCAAAGAAACCGCGCAATCTAAGTTGCTCATAACCCCAGTCCCCAACGATATAATCATATTTATTTAAAATTTCTGCATAACGCTCTTTAAATGCTTCTTCACTAAAACCGTCACGAAAGTTTTTAATTACTTCGTACTGAACATTATTAACGCTCACCGTAGTATGAATCTCTTGCTTTTGCTCCATTATGAACTTCCTCTCTAAGCATTCTTCTTTTTATCGTATCACAAAGCATAACAACCAACAATTTCAAATACAAAAAATTGAAAATTAGTGCATGCTATGGAGAAGGAGGTGATACATCGTGAAAAAGCAAATTATACTCTCTCTTCTCACTCTTTCCTTATTTGCAGGCTGCCAATCAACTAATAAAGCCGAAATGGAGCGTGAAGAAGGAAGTCGTGTTCTTGTTTCCAACAAAAACGACATGTATCATACGGAAAACACAAATACAAGACTCACGAGAGTCGGTTATTCTTCTAAACAGAAGAATGACGTATCTAACAAACAAGTAGGCACTATTAACCGTGAGAAAGTCGCAGAAATGATTACGAGCATGACAGTCAAACTTCCTGACGTCACCAATGCCGCTACACTCGTTACCGATGACGAAGTGTTCGTTGTATACCGTGCAAACACAACGGATCCGAAACTCGTAACAGATCAAGTATATAAAACAGCTTTGTCCATCGTCCCACGCTATTATAAAGCATATGTATCAACAAACCAAAAGTTGATTTCTCAAATTCAAGGTCTTCAATCAGGTAGCTTAAACGATAAAGAATATGAACAAAGTCTTGATATGTTAAAACGTGAAATGAGCGATAATCCTCATTTGAACAATACGGGGGATCAAACTTTAAATGATATGATAAAAAAATAAAAAGGTGGAGAAAACCTCCACCTTTTTACTATTTCTTACGATCCGCATAAACCTCCATCGCATCACACATAAACTGAGCTAATCCCCCGCCGAACTTATCAATATTTTTCGTAAAGCGCTCATCAGCAACATACATTTGACCGAGTCCCTTAAAGGCCTCTAATGAATATTCACCAAAGTTTTGCAAGTAATCGTACCATACTCCAATTGCTTCTTGCGCCTCTTTAGAATCAGGTGCTCCATTTCGAAGTGTTGCTAGCTTTCTATAAATATTATTAAACTCCTCCTGTTTCTCTGTAGACATACCCTTCGCTGTTTTATTCGCTTCATCTACAGCTGTATCTCCCCATCTTTCACGTGCTTCTTCTTCATATGGGTTATGGCTGAAATCGAATCCTTCAAATTTCTCTTTATTCGTCATTTCAATCTCTCCTTTTGTATGCTGAATGGTTTTATTAATCGTCGCTATCACTTTATCCAATCTAGCTCGCTTTTCAAGAAGCATTTTCTTATGAAGCTGTAATGCCTCTTTGCGGTCGAATGAAGGACTCATGATAATTTCCTTAATCTTCTTTAAAGGGAAGCCAAGCTCTTTAAAAAATAAAATTTGCTGCAACGTTTCTAAATTTTCATTGGAATACAGACGATATCCAGACTCTGTCGTCTCATCTGGGGTTAACAACCCAATTTCATCGTAATGATGCAGTGTGCGCACACTAATTCCAACTAAATTAGCTACTTCTTTTACCCTCATTGTCATGCGTATCTCCCCCTTAATACATACGATAAAGTATGACGCAACGTTAGAGTCAATAAAAATTTCATTTTGTTTTTGAAAGATTCATCTCTCCACATTCTCCTACATTTCATGCATAATATATATGTACATACATTAGAAAGCGGTGAAAGTATGGTTTCAAATACTGTAATTGCCAGCATCATATTTCAACTCATTGTTTCGATTCTGGTCCCAATTATTGTACTCGTTTATTTCCGTAAGAAATATAATATTAATTTGAAAATAGTTGGCGTTGGTGTCCTTATCTTTATCGGGTTTACCCAAATTCTCGAAACACCATTCCAATTATTCATGCGTGGTAATCCCACAACAGCTGAGTTTTTAAAGAACCCATTTATCTTTTCGATTTTCGGCGGACTAACTGCTGGTATTTTTGAAGAACTAGGTCGTTTCGTTGCCTTTTACTACTTACTGAAAAAATATCGAGATTATAAAGACGGTCTTGCGTACGGAATTGGGCACGGCGGTATTGAATCGATTTTAGTCGGCGGATTCGCTGGGCTTCAAACCCTTACCTTTGCAACATCTATTAACAATGGTAGCTTCGCTCAAATGGTTGAACAATACCCACAGTTGAGCCATATCAAGGACTTGTTAATAGAGCAACCTGCCTATTTATACTTACTTGGTAGCTTAGAAAGAATTATGGCACTCGTTCTGCAAATTGCTTTTACAATGCTTGTCGTATACGCAGTAAAACAAAAGAAATACATTTTCCTCGTATACGCTATACTATTCCACGCACTTGTAGACTTTTTCGCAGCACTTTACCAAACAAAAATGATTAACATCTTTGTAGCAGAAGGAATTACTCTTCTCTTCGCGATTGGTGGTTTCATTCTTATTCGTAAAATGAAAGAGAAATTAGTGAGTGTGCCGGAGTAAAAATAACCCACCAGTTGGTGGGTTATTTTTTATATGGATTATCGTAGTGATGATAACTTTTCCCCCCTCGCAGCTCCCTCTTTGTTTCTGCATCTATAACGATGTACTTATGAAACTCATCTACTTCATCTTGAGAAAAGGAACCAAAAAAATAAACTTGGCGATCTGGATGAACAAACGAATCTTGAATCACCACTCTACTACGACAGCCGACAGCTGTTTTTTGTCGGAAGGTAAATTCTGCATCTTGTACTTCTTTCCATAAAATTTTCTTTCGAACACTATACGAAGCATTTTTGTATTCCTTATAGACCTTCTTATCTAACTGTTCATAAAATAGATTTTCATTCACAAACGATTTATTTTGATTGCTCGGGTATTCTAATTCTTGATTTGATTGTGCATATGTTGTGGACAATTGCGTAAGAAAACAAATCATGAATACGATACATATCATTTTTTTCATAATTGCACCTCAAATTTTCATTTATCCACATTACTTTTCCACATACTTAGATCACTATGCCCTTTCCAATAAAAAGGAATTTTTTCCACATTTGTCGAAGTATATATCGTCAACTTGAAAGATGGGGATGAAATATGAAAAAAATTATTGTAATCAGGCATTGTTCAGCAACTGGGCAAGAACGTAATGCCGAATTAACAAACGTAGGAAGAGACCAAGCAAACAGCCTTGCTACATTCCTCATAGAAAATCATCTACAAATAGAACATATTATTTCAAGCCCATTTGTCCGAGCTATCGATTCTATTCGGCCATATGCCCTCCAAGCTAATTTATCTATTCAAGAAGATGAACGGTTAGCAGAACGCATATTAAGCACTGTTTCAATGGATGATTGGCTTCAAAAACTAGAATACACTTTTACCAATATAGATATTGCCTTTTCGGGCGGAGAGTCAACAAAACAAGCGATGGATCGCGCCATCTCACTTATTCAGGAAGTTTTAAAACTAGAGCATGACACAACATTACTCGTTACACATGGCAACTTACTCACATTAATTTTAAAGCACTTTGATCATACTATTGGCTTTGACACATGGAAAACTTTAACGAATCCTGATATTTATGAAGTTACACTTGATGAACAATCTATCATAAAACGATTATGGGAAGCGCCATCCAAGTAATATCCCTTTCCA
The DNA here is from genome assembly GCF_040459645.1 of Bacillus cereus group sp. RP43. NCBI lineage: Bacteria > Bacillati > Bacillota > Bacilli > Caryophanales > Bacillaceae > Bacillus > Bacillus cereus group sp. RP43. Next base: position 492,396 of record NZ_JARVHQ010000001.1, on the reverse strand, counting down.
ATACATTCAGTTGACACCGCGAGAAGATATGGTAGGCTGCAGTAAACATAGAGAGGGGTATCATTCAATATGTACGAAGACGTACTTTCTTTACTACATAAAACAAATGCTTCTTATGAAAAATTTGAACACGAACCAGTACTTGACTATGAGACTGATCGAATCGTTCGTGAAAGGCTCGGCTTACAAGGTACGCCAAGTAAAAGCTTATTTTTAAAATCAAAAGCCGGGGCGTATTACGTATTGTTTACGTTAGAGGGAACTCGCCTCAACCGAGGAGAGATGAAAGAAATAACAGGAGAAAGCTTATCTCTCTGTTCTCCTGATGAGCTAAGAGAAGAGACTGGTTGCATGCCAGGATGTGTAGCTCCTTTCGGTTATTCACAAGATGTAACGATTATTGTGGACAGTTCAATTTATACTTACAAGAAAGTTTTAATCACACCTGGTGTACCTGAATTTACAATTGAATTATCCACAGAAGAATTAAAAAGAATTTTATCAACGTGTCAAAATACAGTTTTAGAGTATAAGAAAAAAGAGAGCTAATCATTAGCTCTCTTTTTTCTTTATTTCGCTTCTGCCACTTTTTCTTTTGCAGAACGTACTTGCTCGTCCGCATGATAAGAAGAACGTACAAGTGGACCAGCTTCACAGTGGCTAAATCCTTTGCTAAGTGCAATTTCTTTAAGCTCTGCAAATTCTGCTGGTGGATAATATTTAAGAACTGGTAAATGCTTCTTAGATGGTTGTAGGTATTGTCCAAGAGTTAAAATATCCACATTGTTTGCACGTAAGTCATCCATTGCTTCAATTAAATCTTCTCTCGTTTCACCTAAGCCCACCATAATGCTCGATTTAGTTGGAATATCAGGCTGCATTTCTTTTGCTCGACGTAAAAACTCTAATGAACGGTCATATTTTGCTCTAGCGCGAACTCGGTTAGATAATCGACGTACTGTTTCAATGTTATGGTTCAAAATATCTGGTTTTGCATCCATTAACATTTTTAAGTTTTCTTCTACCCCACCCATATCAGATGGTAATACTTCGATAGACGTGAATGGATTTTTACGACGTACAGCGCGTACTGTTTCAGCGAAAACAGCTGCTCCCCCGTCTTTTAAATCATCACGTGCAACCGCTGTTATAACAACGTGCTTTAAGCCCATTTGTACTACAGAATCTGCTACGCGTTCTGGTTCTTGTAAATCAAGCTCAGTTGGTAAGCCTGTTTTAACCGCACAAAAACGACAAGCACGTGTACAAACCGCACCTAAGATCATAAATGTTGCTGTTTTCCTTACAGCCCAGCATTCATGAATATTCGGACATTTCGCTTCTTCACAAACTGTATGAAGATTCTTAGAACGCATCATTTTCTTTAAGCCTGTATAGTTTTCATTCGTGTTTAACTTAATTTTCAACCATTCGGGCTTGCGCTTATATTCTGTTTGTTTTGTCATGGTTATCAACTCCGCACAATATGAAATAGTTTACCGTGTTCGCTTCTTTCAATGTAACATATCTATTCTAACGTATGAAAGCGATTTGCTCAAATGAAGATTCTAAGATTTTTTCCAATCGTTCCCTATAATGAAATACTCCGTATATCCCACACTAAAAAGAGTGATGTTGTGAAAGGAGTCTATTTCATGCTTCGAAAAATTTCTCTTTTGCTTTCGATTTGCTTTCTTCTCCACCAAAACATCGCTTACGGTGAAGATAATCAGCAAAGCATATATGAAAAGCGCATGGCACTATATAAAGAAACTGAGCAATCTTCAGGCATTCCGTGGTATTACTTAGCTGCAATGGATCAATACGAAAGAAACATACGGAGCGTAAGAAAGGATATTCCGAAAAAACCAGATGCCATCATTTCCCTTTATTTCAAACCTGAAATATGGGCTGGACCTGTTAATAGTAACGATACTCTCCCCCATACGATTTCTCTATTTGGCGGAATGGGTTTAGATGGTGACAAAGATGGATTTGCAAATTCAAATAACGACCGTGATCTTCTGCATACAGCAGCAACTATTTTAAAGAAACAAGGAACGTCAGAAGACCATATTAACATTATGCTTTGGGAATATTATAGACGTGCAAAAACAGTTGAATTAATTACAGAATACGCCCGAATTTATAAACATTATGGACGTATTAATTTAGAAGGAAATGCTTTCCCTCTCCCAATTCGTAGTGATCATAGCTACCGTAGTACTTTCGGTGCTGGTAGAAGCTTTGGCGGCAGGAGGATTCATGAAGGAACCGATATTTTTGCTGGATATGGCGTACCAGTACGATCAACTTGCTATGGCGTTATTGAAACAAAAGGATGGAATCGTCTTGGCGGATGGCGCATTGGTATTCGTGACCTTCATAATAATTATCACTATTACGCTCATTTAGGCGGGTTCTCTAAGGAAATACAGCTCGGACAAATTGTCGAGCCAGGAAAAGTAATCGGATTTGTCGGTAGTACTGGTTATGGTCCTCCTGGCACAGCTGGAAAATTCCCGCCCCACTTACATTTCGGCATGTATAAAGACAATGGCTATACAGAATGGGCTTTCGATCCATATATGCATTTAAGCCTTTGGGAACGAAAAGAACGAGCAAATACAAAACGATAACCGTAGCGAATTGCTACGGTTATTTTTTATCCCACTATTTGCGGGCAGTAAGACCCCTACCTCAAAATTCAGCGAAGGCAAAGAAGTTCGGTGGGGGTCTGGCTGCCCGTAAAAGCCCGATTGGTGAAGGCTAATAATCAGTGGGGGACGAAGCCCCCCACTGATTAAAGTTTCACTTTATATTCACTAACTATCCGTTTTCTTTTTATCTGGTACAACAACCCCGCCACTTCCGTAATAAGTAGGCACCTCACCTTGAACGATGCGCGTTGCAATCGGAATGTTTTGCTTCACCTTAATTTCTTTCGTGCGTAACGGAATCATAACTTGTAACGTCACTTCCACTTCCATAATAATTTTGATCGCTGTATTATTAATTCCTTGTGGCTCAACTAACTGTTTAATATCCGTATTCACATGACCAATTGGCGTAAAATTAATCGGAATATCCGGTCCTATATTACCAAGAAGCGCATTATCAGTTATGCGCCCAAAAGGAACTGACATAGATACCCCATTCTCTTCAAAAATACCAAGTGCTTTCGTATCCCCTTTTTCTACTTGTTGTAAATATTTTTCTATGTATGCAGTAGTCGATGTTAATATTTCATTTACTTGTTTTGTATTTAAATCAATTGTAGATACCTTCCCGTTCCTATCCGTTTGTACTTTCATTAATGAATCTACATCAAACCCTTCATTAATTCGGTCTTTTACCGCTTTCGTCATAACTGCTGTTGCCATTTTATGCGTCTCTGTTTCCCCATACTTAATTAATGTTGGCTGAATACTTTTATTTACAATCCATAATCCTTGAACTACCATTATGATAAAAATGATAAACGAAATAAGCAGTATATACCGAAAGGAAATCGGTCCCCTTCGAAACCGCGAATTTTTCGAACGAAATATGCTCATAAGAAAACCCTCCTTCTTATATTATTTCTATGCAAGAAAGAGGGACGATATATGCTTATCTCATTTTTAATAGTGCATCTTTTCCGATTGTGCCTACCGGAATGCCTAAAGCTTCGGCTTCAATTGTTACTGATTCCAGCGGTGCTTCAAGAAGCTGTTCAATCGTTCTTACACCAACCGCACGGCCAGCAATAATTCCTCGATCACCTAATTTCTCATTTAGAAGACCTACATCTAAAGCACCGCACATAATATATCCTTTATCGCTCATTACAGCTAGCAAATTTGTCTTTGGAAGTTTGACGCTAACAGCAATGAACGTATAGTTATCAATTATAATTGGCTCTATATTAACCATAGTTCACACTCCTCTCTTTCTTATCTTTATGACAAGAGAAAAATGAGTGTTACAAGTTAACTAGCCTATAGTTTGACTGAAGATGTATAAGTTATCAACATGTCTGTTAACACATCTCTAAGTAATTCTGGCATATAATATTGTTTGTCAGAAAGTGTGGATAGCTCTGGGTATAAGTATCCGAATGTAAACATATCAATCGTTCCTACCGTATATATACGGTCTAATTCCAGCGATTCGCCGTTAATCAATACATCCTCCAGTAAAATTTTATTCCCCGGAATCATATCTGGAATCACTTCCAAACCATCGTAAATCATTTTCCCCATTACTTTCCCACGAAATCCGAATCCTTTCACCTCAAGATTCTCCATATTCGGGCGGCGTGCTTTCAAAATAACTTCTCTTAACGTTTTCCCTGGTACTTTTAATAGACATGGATTAATTGGATGTGGACAAATTCGATGAATATCTCCGCGCGTCACAACACCTTCATTTAATCCCTCAAGAAGCACACCAGCGTTCACCATCCCAACATCCGCATCACACCACTCTTTAAGCGCACTTGCCAACATATGAGAAAACGTCGTCTCCTTAAACCAATCAACTGGCAATGATTCTTTTAAATGAACGACAGGCTCAGCCATTATCTGTTTACTTTCTTCCTTTAGCATTTCAATTGTGGATAACGGCTCGCTATAAGCACCTAACCGTTCTGCCTTAATCGCTCTACCGTCTTTTTTTAACAGTCTCTTCGTCTCTTTATCCACAGTAAGCTGAACGTGACCGACGTAATGTCCCCACTTTTCACAACAGCAAAGCAAAGTATCGTTTACAAGAACGCCACGCTCAAATAAATGGTGCGTATGTGCCCCTAAAATAACATCTATATCATAATGCTCCGCCATATACTCATCCATACTTTTTCCAAGATGAGAAAGCACAACCGTAATGTGAGCTGTATCCTTAACTTCTTCTAAAATAGACTCTAAATGGATGATTGGATCTTCAATATGCCAATCTAACATATGATAAAACTCTGGATAAGCTACCGTTAATCCAATAAAGGCAATCGTAATCCCATCTGTCGTTGTATGTAATTTATAAGGCTTCGCCCACGCCGGACGTACACCCTCTTTTTCAAATAAATTCGCTACGAGCACCTCAAACCCAGCATCATCATACAGACGATTCAAATGCTCCTTCGCTAATGTAATTCCTTCATTATTTCCGATCGTTACATAATCATATAACGCCTCATTTAAAAGCTTCGTATTCCCAAGCCCATTTGTCGCTTCCGAAATACTATGAAAACGATCCACATGATCGCCAATATCCACAGTTAAAACGGACTCTCCCGCTTCCTGTCTTCGCTTTTTCTCCCCTAGTACAAACCGAGAAATTTGCGGCCAATTTTCAAAATGACTATGTATATCGTTTGTATGATAAAGGTGGATGATCGTTTCTTTATTTATATTCAGAGAAAAAACCTCCTCTCAGTTCCTTACTGCCATTTACGCTACACGTACGCAATAATCCTGTAAATACTTTTCGTCTTTTCTTGCTATTCTACATTGTACTCGCATTATAAGAAAAAGCAAAAGATTGCCCTTTTAATATGGAAAACTTTTGTTTTTTCTAGTGTGCGAAAGGATTCTAGATAGTGGAGCGCTTGATTTGGGGATTGGCGGGTTTGTCAAAAAGTTTAACAGAGGGGGGTTTTTTGGTTTTTCCGAGTGGTTTAGCGGATTCTCTGAAGAGTTTGTCAGTATCTTTGTCTTACCACTAGTCGATCTCTTTTCATATAAAATGTTGAGGGGGTATATGAGGAATTTATTTTGTCTTACTTTGTCGATAAATCGATATTCCTTGTCGAAACGTCGATATATTGAAATAATCGTTGATATATTCCGAGTTATGATCGATATATTTGAAAAATCGTTGATATATTTAGTTAGACACCCACCTTGGTATCCCTGCCCGAACCCGAATACACAACACAAAAAGCGCCCTGCACAGCAGGGCGCTTTCTTCATACATATATTATCCAGTTCCAGCGGCTAGAATGTTCGGTGGCTTCACTTCTTCCTATGAGGCAAAAAGCGCCTCTACGTCAGAAGCTCCATCCCCCTCACATTCTGAACGAGCCGCTTCCACTTTTATATATTAACCAATAGAACCTTCCATCTCAAACTTGATTAGGCGGTTCATTTCAACTGCGTATTCCATTGGAAGTTCGCGAGTGAATGGCTCGATGAAGCCCATTACGATCATTTCTGTAGCTTCTTGCTCAGAAATACCGCGGCTCATTAGGTAGAATAATTGTTCTTCTGATACTTTAGATACTTTCGCTTCATGCTCAAGTGAAACGTAATCGTTTTTGATTTCGTTATAAGGAATTGTATCAGATGTAGACTGGTTATCCATGATTAACGTGTCACACTCGATGTTAGAACGAGAGTTTTTCGCTTTTGGTCCGAATTGTACAATACCACGGTAAGTTACTTTACCACCATGCTTCGCAATCGATTTAGAAACGATTGTTGAAGATGTGTTTGGTGCTAAGTGAATCATTTTCGCACCAGCATCTTGGTGTTGGCCTTTACCAGCAATCGCGATAGATAATGTTAAACCACGAGCGCCTTCGCCTTTTAAGATAACTGCTGGGTATTTCATCGTTAATTTAGATCCGATGTTACCGTCAATCCATTCCATCGTTGCGTTTTCTTCACAAACCGCACGTTTTGTAACTAGGTTGTATACGTTGTTCGCCCAGTTTTGGATTGTTGTATAACGGCAATATGCATCTTTCTTAATGATGATTTCAACTACTGCACTATGAAGTGAGTTAGTTGTGTAAACAGGTGCTGTACAACCTTCTACGTAGTGTACATGCGCGCCTTCGTCTACGATGATAAGCGTACGCTCGAATTGTCCCATATTTTCAGAGTTAATACGGAAATACGCTTGAAGTGGTGTATCAACTTTAATACCTTTTGGAACGTAGATGAATGATCCACCAGACCAAACTGCAGAGTTTAATGCAGAGAATTTGTTGTCTGTTGGTGGGATTATTTTTCCGAAATGCTCGCGGAAAATATCTTCGTTCTCTTTTAATGCGCTATCTGTATCTTTGAAGACGATTCCTAGAGCTTCTAGGTCTTCTTTCATGTTGTGGTATACAACTTCAGATTCGTACTGTGCAGATACACCAGCTAAATATTTTTGCTCAGCTTCAGGAATACCTAATTTATCAAATGTCGCTTTAATTTCCTCAGGTACTTCATCCCAAGACTTCTCCGATTTCTCAGATGGTTTTACGTAGTACGTAATTTCATCGAAATCTAAGTCGTTTAAGTCGCCGCCCCATTGTGGCATTGGCATTTCATAGAACTTATCCAGTGATTTTAAACGGAAGTCTAACATCCACTGTGGTTCTTCTTTCATACGTGAAATCTCTTCAACGATCTCTTTTGTTAAACCGCGTCCAGCACGGAAAATCGAAACGTCTTTGTCTTTGAAACCATACTTATAATCGCCGATATCTGGCAGTTGCTTCGCCATGTTGGTGTGTCCCTCCTTATATAACCTCGTTTTTAGGAACTTTTAACATTACTTATCTTCATTTAAGCCCTTTTCTAACGCTTTCCACGCTAATGTTGCACATTTAATACGTGCCGGGAACTTGCATACGCCTTGTAATGCTTCAATATCTCCTAAATCAATGCTGTCATCATACTCTTTTCCTAGCATCATGTCAGAGAAAATTTTAGAAAGCTTAAGAGCCTCTTCAATTTTCTTTCCTTTTACTGCTTGTGTCATCATTGAAGCTGAAGACATTGAAATTGAACATCCTTCGCCTTCAAACTTCGCTTCTTGCACAATACCCTCTTCTACTTTCATCGTAAGTTGAATACGATCGCCGCAAGTTGGATTGTTCAAGTTAACGGTAACACTATCTTCTAACACGCCATGGTTACGAGGATTTTTATAATGATCCATAATAACTTGACGATATAACGTATCTAAATTATTAAATGACATTTGTGAAATACTCCTTTGTCTTGATTAGCGATTCAACAAATGTATCAATTTCTTCTTTTGTATTATATAAATAGAAGCTTGCACGTGCTGTAGAAGAAGCTTTCAGCCACTTCATAAGCGGTTGTGCACAGTGATGTCCTGCGCGAACCGCAATGCCTTCTACATCTAATACAGTTGCTACATCATGAGGATGTACGTCATCAATATTAAATGTAACAAGACCAGCGCGATGCTTTGGACCATAAATTGTAACGCCATCTACTTCTGATAGTCTTTCTAAAGCGTATTGCGCCAATTCATGTTCGTGCTTTTCAATATTATGAAGACCGATTTCTTCTAAGAAATCAATTGCCGCACCAAGTCCGATTGCATTACCGATAATCGGTGTACCTGCTTCGAACTTCCACGGAAGCTCTTTCCAAGTAGACTCTTGTAAGTCTACGAAATCAATCATTTCACCACCAAATTCAATTGGTTCCATATTGTTTAGCAATTCTTTCTTACCATATAATACGCCGACACCTGTTGGTCCGCACATCTTATGAGCAGATAATGCGTAGAAATCACAGTTTAAATCTTGTACATCCACTTTCATATGAGGTGCACTTTGTGCTCCATCAACGATCATGATTGCACCGTTTTCATGTGCGATTGCTCCGATTTCTTTTACAGGGTTAATCGTTCCAAGTACGTTTGACACGTGCATAATAGAAACGATTTTTGTATTCGTTGTAACTGTTTGACGAACATCTTCTAAAGAAATTGTACCGTCTGGTTGAAGCGGAAGGTATTTTAAAGTTGCGCCAGTTTTCTTCGCAACTTGTTGCCACGGAATGATGTTACTATGGTGCTCCATGTAAGAGATGACGATTTCATCGCCTTCTTTTACATTTTCAAGACCATAGCTAGCCGCTACTGTATTTAATGCAGTTGTCGTTCCGCGCGTGAAAATAATCTCTTCCATTGATTTCGCGTTAATAAACTTGCGAACTTTCTCACGTGCACCTTCATACGCGTCGGTAGCTTTCGTACCGAGCGTATGAACACCGCGATGCACGTTAGAATTGTATTCTTTATAATAACGTTCTAACGTTTCAATGACTTGAATTGGTTTTTGAGAAGTTGCTGCACTATCGAAATAAACAAGTTGTTTGCCGTTCACTTTTTGATCAAGAATTGGAAACTGTTTGCGTATTTCATGAATATTCATTAGCGAACTTTCCTTTCAATTACCTCAACAAGCTGTGCTTTTACTCCTTCAATTGGAAGCTCATTTACTACAGGTGCTAAGAATCCATGGATGACTAAACGTTCTGCTTCGCGTTTTGGAATCCCACGGCTCATCAAGTAGTATAATTGGTATGGATCTACGCGGCCTACTGAAGCTGCGTGACCTGCCATTACATCATCTTCATCGATTAAAAGAATTGGGTTTGCATCACCGCGAGCTTTCTCATCTAACATAAGAACGCGAGAAGATTGTTGTGCATTTGATTTAGATGCACCGTGTTCAATCTTACCAATTCCATTAAAGATAGATGTTGCACTATCTTTTTGTACTCCGTGTTTTAAAATCCAACCTTCAGAGTGTTTACCGAAGTGAACAACTTTAGTTGTAAAGTTTTGTGTTTGGTTACCACGGCCAATTGTTACTGTTTTCGTATCAGCATATGATCCGTCGCCCATTAAGTTCGTAACGTTCTCTGAGATTGTATTTCCGTCATTCATAAGGCCTAGAGCCCAATCAATACGGCCGTCGCGTCCAACAACGCCGCGGCGGTTAACGTAAGTTGTTACGTCTTTTGCTAATAGATCAACCGCACCGAATTTCACTTGTGCGCCTTGTTCTACGATTACTTCTGCTACGATATTTGCAATACCTTTAGCATTTTCATTTGCAACGTAGTTTTCTACATAAGTTGCAGTACTGTTCGCATCAGCTACGAATAGTACGTGGTTATATACGTTAGCTTCTTCGCCGTCTACTAAGAATACAGCTTGAAGTGGAGTTTCAAGAACAACGTTTTTCGGAACATATACGAATGCACCGCCGTTGATTAATGCAGCATGAAGTGCAGTTAGACGATGCTCGTCTACTTTCACACCGTCTTTCATTAAGTACTTTTGTACTAGTCCAGCATGCTCTGTTGCAGCTGTTACGATGTCTGTAAAAATAACACCTTTTTCTTTTGCTTCGTCTGCTAAAGAAACGAACGCAGTTGTACCAGTACGTTGTACTAATACGCTGTTATTTTCATCGATTAAGTTTTTCACTGCTTCTGGAAGCTCTGTTAAAGAACTTACAGGCTCTTGCTTAGCAGCGTCGCCTTTTCCGATAAAATCCCATTTGTCAATTTTCGTTTTATCAGGCGTTGGCATTGGAAGTTCAGTTGCTTGTGCAAGAGCTTGTAAGCGGAACTCAGTCAACCAAGCAGCTTCGTTTACTTCGCTTGCGCGCTGACGGATTGTTTCTTGATCGAAAGGTAATGTACCGATTGTCATGTTTATGCTCCTCTCTTACGCTTCTTGCTCTGCTGTTTCGTCTTCAATACCTAATTCTTTTTTAATCCAGTCGTAACCTTCAGCTTCTAGACGTTGTGCAAGCTCAGGGCCACCAGATTTAACGATACGACCGTTCATCATAACGTGAACGAAATCTGGAGTGATGTAGTTTAATAAACGTTGGTAATGCGTAATCATTAGGCAACCGAACTCTTCGCCGCGCATTTGGTTAATACCTTTAGATACAACTTTTAATGCATCGATATCAAGACCTGAGTCGATTTCGTCTAAGATTGCAATTTTTGGCTCGATCATCATTAATTGAAGAATCTCGTTACGTTTTTTCTCACCGCCAGAGAAACCTTCGTTTAAGTAACGTTGTGCCATTTCTGGATCCATTTCTAGGAATTCCATGTTTTTATCTAACGTACGGATAAATTTCATAAGAGAAATTTCTTCGCCTTCTTCACGACGTGCATTAATTGCAGAACGTAAGAAGTCAGCGTTTGTTACTCCGCTAATTTCACTTGGATATTGCATTGCTAGGAATAGACCTGCTTGTGCGCGCTCGTCTACTTCCATTTCTAATACATCTTCACCGTCGATGATGATGCTACCTTCTGTTACTTCATACTTTGGGTGACCCATAATTGCAGAAGATAAAGTTGATTTACCTGTTCCGTTAGGTCCCATAATTGCGTGGATTTCTCCACCTTTTACTTCAAGGTTTACACCCTTTAAAATTTCTTTGCCATCAATTGATACATGTAAGTCTTTAACCGTTAATGTAGAACCAGCCATCTCAATACCTCCATTAATCCTATATATACATTTTAAAAATTACTAAAACGTTCATATTCTCATTTTATTCTCATTCTAATCTTATATCAAATAAAATGATATCGCAAACGCTGAAAAAATGTAACAATTTTTTCACAAATGTATATAAGTATTTCCCTTGCATCCTTATATGATACACCTTTCTTCTTATTTATATAAAGCAAAAAGAACTAGGAATTTCCCAGTCCTTTCCTGCACTTATTCATTTACCGGAAGTACAGCACCTTTATATTCTTTAGTAATAAAGTCCTGAATTTCTTTTGAATGTAATACTTCAACTAGTTCTTTAATTTCTTTTTTCTTCTCGTCACCTTTACGAACTGCGATAATATTTGCGTAAGGAGAGTCTGATCCTTCAATTGCAATTGCATCCTTTGTTGGATTTAATTTCGCATCAATTGCGTAGTTTGAATTAATAAATAAAGCATCACCTTCATTGTTTTCGTACAGCTTCGGTGAAAGTCCAGGTTCTACATCTGTTTTAAACTTTAAATTTTTCGGGTTTTCTACAACATCTTTTACTGTCGCTTTAACAACATCTACACCCTCTTTTAGTTTAATAACTCCGCCTTTTTGCAATAGTGCTAACATACGTCCGCGCTCTGCAACGTTATTACTCATAATAACTGTTCCGCCATCTGGCAAATCTTTTAAGCTTTTATATTTCTTAGAATAAATGCCCATTGGCTCTAAATGAATTTTTCCTGCGTTTACAATTTTATATCCTTTTTCTTGAATTTCTTTATCTAAATACGGAATGTGTTGGAAGTAGTTCGCATCAATTTCTTTATCCGCTAACGCTTTATTTAGTAACACATAGTCCTGGAATTTTTTAATCTCTAATTTAATACCTTTTTTCTCTAATATCGGTTGTGCTTTCTCTAAAATAACAGCGTGCGGCACGTTAGAAGCTCCAACGACAAGCTTATTCTCCTCTTTCCCCCCGCAGGCAGCTAATGTAAATACAGACAGTGCTGTAACAACTGACAGTATAATCTTTTTCATATGATGTCCCCTTCTCCCCTATAGTTATGTAGTTAGAAAAAAGAGCCGGCATACACCAGCCCTTCTTCAAACGATTATTCTTTTACAGGAACAACTGCCCCTTTATATTCTTTATTAATAAAATCTTCAATTTCTTTAGAATGCAGCACTTCTACAAGAGCTTTAATCTCTTTTTTATCTTTATCGCCTTTACGAACTGCTACGATGTTAGCATATGGAGAATCACTGCCTTCAATTGCAATTGCATCTTTTTCTGGGTTTAATTTCGCATCAATCGCATAGTTAGAGTTAATTAGAACAGCGTCGCCTTCTTTATTGTTATACACTTGTGGCAATAGACCCGGCTCGATATCTGTTTTGAATTTTAAGTTTTTCGGATTATCTGCAATATCTTTCGGAGTCGCTTTAACTGGCTCTACTCCGTCTTTAATTTTTAAAATGCCTTCTTTTTGTAAAATTGCTAAACCACGACCATGATCAGTAACAGAATTACTCATAATAATTGTCGCCCCGTTTGGAAGCTCTTTTAAGCTCTTATATTTTTGAGAATACACACCAATCGGTTCTAAATGAATTTTTCCTGCTATTTCAAAATCATATTTCTTATCTTTAATCTCTTTTTCTAAATATGGAATGTGCTGGAAGTAGTTTGCATCTAATTCCTTATCCGCTAACGATTTATTTGGCAACACATAGTCTTGGAATTTTTTAATTTCTAACTCAATTCCTTTTTTCTCAAGTAACGGTTTTGCCTTTTCTAAAATTTCAGCGTGCGGTACGTTAGAAGCACCAACAACAAGTTTCTTTTCATCTTTATCTTTCCCGCCACAAGCAGCTAACCCCAGAATTGAAGTTGAAATAAGTGCTGTAAGTAATAATTTTTTCATTTGAAATATCCCCCTGTTTTCATTATCTTTTATCTATTCGAGTCGTTACACTATCACCAATCCACTGAATTAAAAATACAACGAGTAATACACAAATTGTCGCAACGATTGTTACATCGTTATTTCCACGCTGGAATCCTTCTAAGTAAGCAAGTGTTCCAAGACCACCAGCACCAACAACACCTGCCATTGCTGTATAGCCTACTAAAGCAATTGTCGTTACCGTAATACCAGATACTAATGCTGGTAACGCTTCTGGAATTAATACTTTCAAAATGATTGTGCTTGTTTTTGCTCCCATTGCTTTTGAAGCTTCAATTACCCCTTTATCAATTTCACGAAGTGCGATTTCAACCATTCTCGCGTAAAATGGTGCCGCTCCAATAATTAAAGCTGGCAGCGCTGCACTCGCTCCGAGAATTGTTCCAAGAAGAATCTTTGTGAATGGGATTAATAAAATAATTAAAATGATGAACGGTATAGAACGGAAAATGTTTACGAACGCTCCAATCACCGTATTAATCGCTTTATTTTCCCATAAATTATCTTTCGCTGTCATAAAGAGTAATAGTCCTAAAATAAGTCCTAAAACAAATGTGGCAAGTGCTGCGATTGCCGTCATATATAACGTTTCACCAGTTGCTTCTAACATTTGATTCCAATCAACATTTGCGATTAACTTATCCATGTGCAATCACCTCCAGCTCTACTTGATCTTGATGAATTCCTTCTATTGCTTGCTGGATCGCTGTTTCTTCACCATTTAAATGAACGACTAAACTTCCGTAAGAACCGTTATTCGTTTGTGCGATATTTCCTTGCAAAATGCTAACTTCTATATCACTGCGTTGCATTAATCTTTGAAGTACCGGTCTTTCTACAGCCTCACCGACAAACTGCAAGCGAATTACTTTTCCATCTGGGTATTTTTCAATTAAACTTTCAATCGTTTCATTTGTATCTTCAGAATCCGTTAACTGCTGTACAAAGCGTTTCGTAATGTCTTGCTGTGGATTACGGAATACGTCAAGTACTGGACCCGTTTCTACAATCTTCCCTTTCTCCATTACCGCCACTCGATTACAAATTTTTCGAATAACGTGCATCTCATGTGTAATCAATACAATTGTTAAACCGAGACGCTTATTAATATCTAATAGTAAATCTAAAATTTGATCTGTCGTTTCCGGATCAAGTGCTGACGTTGCTTCGTCACATAAAAGTACTTGTGGATTATTTGCTAACGCTCTTGCAATCCCGACGCGCTGCTTTTGTCCACCACTTAGCTGAGATGGGTACGCGTCTCCTCTTCCTTCTAATCCAACAAGATGAATTAACTCATCGACACGTTTTCTTCTCTCCGCCTTATCGACACCTGCAATTTCAAGTGGGAATGCGATATTTTCACGCACAGTTCGTGACCAAAGTAAGTTGAAATGCTGAAAAATCATTCCAATTTCTTGTCTTGCCTTACGAAGTTCATTTCCAGTAATCGCTGAAATGACACGATTTGCAATTGTAATTTGGCCAGAAGTTGGTTTCTCTAATTGATTAAACAATCTGATTAAAGAACTTTTCCCAGCGCCACTATATCCGATAACACCAAATATTTCGCCTTTCTCTATTTGTAAGTTGGCGTTATCTACAGCAGTGACATCACCGCTTTTTGCCTTATATATTTTCTTTACATTCTCTAATAGAATCATGGTGTATCACCCCTTTTTTGTTTAAAAAGCGTAAGCGGCTCGTTTAGAATGTGAAGTGGATGGAGCTTCTGACGTAGAGGTGCTTTTTGCCTCATAGGAAGAAGCGAAGCCATCGAACATTCTAGCCGCTGGAGCTGGATTTCTTGAAAATTTTGGATAGACTCCGCATTTTTTTATTTTTGATGCGTGTAGTCCATCGTTATAGCTCCTCTTATTATTTGAATGTCCTCCGCATTCAAACAACAAAAAACCTTTCCGCTTCTAGAGAAGCAGAAAGGTTTATATGCGTATATAACAACACTATCCCTCTCTCTCATCTCTCAAAGCATTTGCTTTGCAGGAATTGGCACCATTTCAACATAAGTTGACGGTTGCCGGGCTTCACAGGGCACAGTCCCTCCACCTCTCTTAATAAGAGAAATCAGATTAAATTTTCGTCTGATTTATAATTTATGAAATTGTCTATATTTTATGAATTGAATTGTATCAATATCCACACGCCGTGTCAACAGAAATTTTCGCAAAAAAAGAAACTTCAGAATTTTAAGCCCCGACTGACATCGGTTTACATATATGAAACATCGATTCAACTAATAACATCGTTCGATAAGTTCCAGAATATTGTACCCGTCCATCACTCATTAACGTTTGCAACCTCATATTTCCAGTCACTAATTTTTGTACATCCTCTTCCTCTAAACAAACGATTTGTTCCGTTCCTCTCGCCTCTTTCAAAAGTTCTATATAATCTCTTGAAATTTGTAACGAGCAGCTTTCATCTCCAAAACGAAAATTAACAGTTCTTTCCCCTTGCCTTAAAAGCGGTTCTAAATGATATTGACCATTAGCGTAATTTACAAATGATTGAAGCAAAGAATATAATTTCATCCTAAACCACATCCCTCATATCACTTTCTATTACATACCATTCCCTCTTATTAAAGAGCAATCCTGTTACTTTCGCTCGACAAATACTGTATCTATCACGCATGTCGACATATTTCCCAAGAAATATGTCGAGGCGGCAAAAACTTTGCCGCCTACTTTAATTCCGTATATAAATATTCAACCGAATGAAATGCATATATTTTCTTCGTCAGTGTCCCATTTTCAAAAATAAGTAAACACGGTACACTTTCTATCCCATACTCTTTCGCTAAATGCGGGGCATAATTCAAATCTAACATTCCAATTTTTAAATCTTCAATCGTCATCTCAACGACCGTCAACATCTTCTTTGCTAATTGGCATGTTCCACACATTGGTGTATACACATATAACACTGTTTTTTCTTCATTTCCTATTAGGGCTGTAGCTTCGGCACCTGTCCAATCAATCACTTCTATCATTCCTTACCGTAAATATTCTGTATAAACGTCAATGTCAGCTCCCCATAATACATTTGCTAAATGTGAAGAAGGTGCAGTCGCCACCTCGCGATACGAGCGATCAATATAAATATGCTCTGCTTGCGGAAATTCTTTTCGGAATTGTTTCCTTAACTTTTCTCCTGCATCATCAGCATCCACTAGCACATATACGTCCTTATCAAAAAACTGATCAATGAGCTCATCCATTTTCGACAAACCAATTGTACCATTTGTACAAACAATTTCCACTGGTTCACGAATAATAGATTCAATCTTTCTTCTATCCGATTTACCTTCTACAATAATGACTTTTTCCACATAAATCATACGTCATCACCCGATCACCATATACTATACAACCTTTAACTTAGTATATAGTATATTCGTTATTTTCATGTTGTTTCCTGTTTATTTTTACAAAAGAAAAGCACAAGCGGCTCGCTCAGATTGTGAGGGGGATGGAGCTTCTGACATAGAGGCGCTTTTTGCCTCTCTGGAAGACGCGAAGCCACCGAACAATCTAGCCGCTGGAGCTGGACAATATCGAAAGCACAAGCGGCTCGCTCAGAACAAGAGGGCATTGGAACTCCTGAGCTAGAGGCGCCTTTTTCCTCAAGTGAAGGAGTGAAATGACCAACTGTTCTAGCCGCTGGAGCTAAACAATGAAAAAAGTTTTTCAAAAACGTTCTCCTACATAATAATTAATATATATGTTTTTAAATTCATTATGTAACACAACATAAAAAAGGACAGCACAAAGGCTGTCCTTTAGTCGACTATAATTAGTCTTGGTTTGTCATTTCTGCATATTTTTCTGCAGTTAATAACTTCTCAACTTGGCTTGCATCAGAAAGTTCAACTTTAACCATCCATGCACCCTCGTATGGAGATTCGTTAACTAGTTCTGGTTGGTCACTTAATTCTTCGTTTACTGCTACAACTTTACCACTTACAGGTGCGTATAATTCAGAAACTGTTTTAACAGATTCTACGCTTCCGAATGGCTCGTCAGCTTGGATTGTTGCACCTACTTCAGGAAGTTCAACGAATACGATATCGCCTAACTCACCTTGCGCAAAATGAGTAATACCGATAACAACCGCATTACCTTCTGTTTTTACCCATTCGTGTTCTTCAGAGTAACGTAAATTATTTGGAATGCTCATGACTGTACCTCCAGTGAATGTATTAATTATGTAAAAATACCTTATTGGTACTTTTTCCACACACTTTCAAACTGCTCTTCGTTAAAACCAAGTGTTACACTCGTTCCATCTGTTACAATTGGACGTTTAATTAACATGCCATCAGATGCTAAAAGCTCGTACATTTCGTCTTCGCTTGCATCCTTTAACTTATCTTTTAAACCCAGTTCGCGGTAACGCATTCCACTTGTATTAAAGAATTTTTTTAATGGTAATTCACTTTTCTCATGTAAATTACGTAAATCTTCTTTTGACGGTGGATTTTCAACAATATGAATCATCTCATATGCTACATCGTTTGCCTCAAACCATTTCTTTGCTTTTTGACATGTGCCACACTTTGGATATGAATAAAATGTTACTGTCATAAATTCACCTACTTTTTTACTTACCTTTACCTTTATCATATAGAAAACGTTTTATTATTTCAAACGATTATTCGCTAAACTTTTACTTATTTCGTGATAATTTTTAATAACCCTGCTAATTTTTCTTATTTTTCCGCCATTTATCAAGAAAAAATAAATATATAATTTTTTAAAACTTTTTTCTCATCCCATACCGAACATATATCTTAAACAAACGTTTGATTAATTTCTGATTTTTCTACCTCAACCTTTGAAATACATATATTTTTTCATACCGAACATATATCTTAAACAAACGTTTGATTAATTTCATGTTTTTCTACCTCAACCATTGGAATACATAGGTTTTTCCCCTACCGAACATACCTCTTAAACAAGCGTTTATTTAAAAATAAAAAGAGCCCTTTTACAGGCTCCTTCATCATCGACTTAAATAATCTGCAATTGTTTGAAATACTATGATATACATATTATGAATATTTTGATCCGAAACAGTATCATTATATAATCCCATACCCCAATATTGTCCCTCAGGATTCCCCATATTTACAAATCCTTGTGTATACATCATAGCTCTGTCCCTTGGGGCGTTGTCATAATCTAAATCTTTTTCAGTAAAAATCAAGTATGGCAGATCTTTTAGACCGACAAAAAATACCGGCTTCTTTAATGATAAAAATAAGTCCGTATACTGCTCCTTTGATGCTTCTTGAAAGTATTCTTTCATGACAAGAAAACCATCAACTTTTGCTGCTTTCTCCTTCATCTCTTCTAACTTCACATTTTCAAACTTTACATTCCTAAACGTATCTTTCGGTTTTTCTCCAACAACTCCAATTACGAGTGCTCTCCCGTTATATTCTAATGTCTCTCCTTCATTATCATTTGCACACCCAGTACTCACTAGGCATAACAATATAAAAACTAAGAAATAAAGTGAACGCTTCATTTAGCAGCCTCCCCCTCTTTTAAGTCAAGTGACAAAAACGTAAGGTAAATTCAAGAAAATGTAAGTAAAATCGATAGCCCAATTTGGGTTTCTATATTATAATCAATTGAATTTATTTACATTACTAAACATAGGAGATTGTCATGAAGAAATTAAAACTTTCATCTTTTATTCCGTTAAGTTATATACTTCTACTCGTACTCGTAAGTCCCCTTTACGATGTATTAAATAAATCTATTGTTCACGCAGTAGATGTCACGACTGTAGTAGATGATTGGATTCCATTTGTGAAAGCATTTATTATTCCTTATTTACTTTGGTTTCCATACTTATACGGCGCACTTATTTATTACTGTTTTGCTGATCGAAAGCAATATTATGTCACTTTAAGTAGTGTAATTCTTGGAAAACTTGCTTGTTTTTCGATTTATTATTTTTGGCAGACAACTGTACCACGTCCAACCGTCGTTGGAACAGACGTATTTTCCGAACTAGTCCGCTATATTTATAGTATTGATCAACCGGTAAACTGTTTCCCTAGCATTCATGTCCTTACGACATTTGTAATTATGTTAGCTGCCTTTAAGCGTAGAGAACAGCATGCTTTGGAATATTACATTCTTACTTTCTTCGGAACGCTTATTATTTTATCAACATTATTTACGAAGCAACATGCCTTTGTAGACGCCATTTCTGGAATGACGCTTGCAAGCGTACTATACTTTGGTGTTCAACTATTGTTAGCAAAAGAAACAGTACGCGTTCCAGTAAAACAAAATCATAAAGTGAAACTATAATCAGTGTGGGGGCATCCCCCACTGATTATCAGCCCTCACCAATCGGGCGTTTACGGGCAGCCCGACTCCCATCCTAACTACTTTGCTCCAGCCGAATTTTGAGGTGGGATTTTTACTGCCCGCAAATAGCGGGATAAAATGTAAAAAAGCAGACTGTGGCTTCTCAGTCTGCTTTTTTCTCTTGTGAAGGATATTTTCAAATTAAGATTGCGGTACAGTCATATCACCTGAGTGAATACGACCTGCTTTTTTAAGAGCAATGTAAAGTATATAAGAAACAGCTACTGGGATGATGATATAAGTGATTATCATCGCTGGGACAACTTCCCATCCTTGGCTGGAAATTAAATTAATTGGTGCGATAAGAGAACTTAATCCAAGACCTGCAATTTCTTTTCCTGCTTCCAGTTGGAAAATTAATGCTGATACTGGGCCCACTATAGCACTGGCGACGACAGTTGGGACGAGAATCATTGGATTTTTAGTAATGTTCGGCAACTGTACTTTTGGAGTACAAAGTGCCTGAGCTAATATGCCACCTAAATTATTTTCTTTCGCTGAAATAACAGAGAATCCAATAAACTGAGCAACGCATCCTGCAAGTGCTGCACCACCTGCAACACCATCTAAGCTAAGCGCTATCGCTAACGCAGCTGATGAAGCTGGAGAGATGAGTAACAGTCCCCAAACTACAGCAATCACGATAGAAGCGATAAATGGGCTACCAGCTGAACTATCTTTAATGAATGCTCCAACTGTATTTAAAACTGGGCTAATATTTTGAGCTAACCAAATACCGACTAAACCAGAACCTAATATCGCTGCAAATGGAACGAGCATCATATCTAAAGCAGTTTTTCCACTTAAACGTTTACCAATATAAACTGCTAAAGTCGCTGTTAATAATGCACCGATTGGTTCACCTGTTTTAATGATGAGACCAGCTTCAGTAATTGAAATTGAACCCGCCCCTATTGCTCCGGCTACCATCGCTGAGAAAATTACGAGTCCGTTTGCACCGAGCATAAAAGCAATTCCGGCTCCAATTGCTGGTGCCATAAGTGATTTTGCAACAACTCCGATTGTAATAAGTAATGGGATATCAACAATTCTTCCTATATTTTCGATTAGTAAACCAATTCCAAGGGATACGAAAATACCTTGTGCTATTCCGGCAGAAGCTTTAAACACACGAGACATTATATATTCCTTCATTTGTTTCACCTTCTCCTATAATTTAGTAACCAATTGTTTTCATATAATCGCGTAAAACATCGTTTGATTTTGCAAAGCGACTTTCTTCCTCTTCTGATAAGTTTAGTTCTACAACTTCTCTTACACCGTCTCTAGTAATAATTGCTGGTACTCCTGTACAAATATCGTATTCGCCATATTCCCCGTCTAAAATAGCTGAAACAGCGATAACACGGTGATCATCATTGAAAATTGAGCGAGCAATATAAGCTAGAGAATTTCCGATTCCATAATAAGTAGTTCCTTTACGCTTATAAATTTCCCATCCAGCTTTGGCAGTCTTCTCAACAATTTCATCTAAATCTATTTCACCAAATTGTTCTTTTTGTTCCTCTAAAATTTGCAGCATTGGCTTTCCACCAACAGTTACGTGAGACCAAGCAACCATTTGAGAATCACCATGTTCTCCTAATGAATACCCATGAATACTACGAGGATCTACATGTAACATTTCAGATAAAATTGTTCTTAAGCGAGAAGAATCTAGTGATGTACCAGTACCTATCACACGATTTCTAGGTAATCCAGATAATTTCCACACTTGATATGTAATAATATCAACTGGGTTCGATGCGAGTAAGAAAATGCCATCAAATCCACTTTCCATTACGCCCCCAACAATGCTTTCCATAATCTTTGCACTTGCTCCTAAAGTGTCTAAACGGCTTTGTCCAGGTTTTGGCGCTGGTCCTGCTGTAATAATGACAATGTCCATATCTTTGCAGTTTTCATAGCTTCCTGCATATACTTTTGTTCTTGTATTTGTAAAGTTAATGCAGTGCGATAAATCCATCGCTTCTCCAACTGCACGTTCATGATTTATATCAATTAACAATAGCTCTTCGCAAATCCCTTGGTTTACAATGGAATACGCACAGCTTGATCCAACTAATCCAGTACCGATAATTGCAATTTTTCTTGTGTTTCTATTCATAGCAATCTCTCCTAATTGATCATGTAGTCTATTTCTTTCGTTCTTTACACCCCTAATTATAGAGGTTCTCACGATAGAAACCATGGATTCTTTGTGAAATATTGAGCAAAGTTTTTGTCCTTTTTGTGAATTGTTATATTTAATTTTCGTCATATTTGTTACAACTGAAAAAATATTTATTATGTATTTATTGACATATACCAAACAAAAAAACGAGCGAATCCATTCGCTCGTTTCATTCATCACACTATTCCGCACTTAATTGACTTTTCAATTGCTGCACAATCATTGGATTAGCAGGTGCTGCCGGCTTGTAATAACTTTTTTGCTTCGCGTATTCATACATATTACGTTGACGCATCTCATCTTGATTACGAATTTGAATTAACGTTTGATGTAACTGTTCGTTATCAGACTGAGAAATATAATTTGCATAACTTGTTAAACTTGAATTTAATCCTGCTAAATAATCATTTACCATATCTTTTTCATTCATCTTTCGCTTCCTCCTATCCTAGGAAAGTCATTAATTGTTGTTTCGTATTTCGTGCATCTTGCGCATCCTTCTCAAGCATTTGCTTTAGCTGTGGGTCCGTACAAGCTTGTGCATACTGTTCCAATTTGTTAATAATCGTCGCATGTCCACCAATTAAATGACGTAAGTTTTCTACTTCAAGCTCTGTTAAATTTTGCATATAACATACCCGCCTTTCTTTGTTCATTCATCATTAGTATTTGGTTCTTTTTGGATTGTATTCATTAACTTTTCCCACATATAAACAAAATAAAAGATGAATAGCTAGGCCATTCATCTTTTCTGCTAAATATTCATTCAATTTTATAAAGAAACAATCATACTTATACTCACAAGTAGGTTCCATACAATATGTAAAATGATGCTAGGTACAATAGATTGTGTTTTCTTATATAACATAGCAAATACAATCCCCATAATCATTGCCGTAATCGGAAAACCACCATGAAGAATCCCAAAGATGAAGGAAGAAATAATGGTACCAACTAGAAAACTATATTTCTTTTCAAAAAATCGATACAAAATACCTCTATATAAAATTTCTTCTTTAATTGGTGTAATTATAGCAACACTTAACACATATATAATACTTTGTAGACTATTTTGAAGTCCTAAGCTCCCTAATTGATCTCGTTGCTGCTCTGCACTTTCAAAGCTAAACAACTCTAACATTACATACTGAGTGAATGCAATGATGATAAAACCTATTAATAAATACAAGTAGGTTTTCCCATTTTTTAAAACAGATACATCCCAAATGTTCTTAATAAAATGAAGCACTGGTTTATAAGCAAATAAAACAATAGTAACAACAGCTGCATCAAATAGAAGTAAATAATATCCCTCTAAATTAGCACGTAATACCTCTTCTCCAAAAATTCCAAGGGCTAAAGCAAGGAATAATCCCCCCATTAATAGAAACCCTAAAATACTTGCTATCATTACAAATAAATTTTTATATGTTATATTCTCTATGCTTCTTTCCACACTATACGCTTCCAACACTGTTTTACTCATACTATTCCTCCATTTTTTCATTTACCTTAATGAAATCCTTTAATATAAATATAAGGATAATATAACAATAATTTCAAAAAGAATAATATGTAATTTTACATATTATGAAAGCTTTGTATTCTATAGTTTTAGGTATTATATTTCTATATAATAATTATAAAATAAAAATTACTTACTCATCATGATCCTCACTTCATAATACACCTTATGAATAAAAGGAGAGATAAACATGAAGACACATGATTTTCTTACAAAAGTGCAAAATAGCTATGAACCTAACCCAAACCAAGACCCTTTTGTATTTATGTTTTTCGGTTTCCTATTAGCTATATTCACATTTTTAAAACCCACAAAATAATATCATCCAGCAAAAAAGAGCCTCAAAACTATTTGAGGCTCTTTCTAGTTAAATTCCTTTCCGCTTCTTCAATCGCCCGTTGCATTTGCATTAACGGATTTTTAATCATTTTCCCATGCCCTGTCGCTAATATAGACGGCTTATACTCCAGCAATTTCTGAGCGCTTGTTAATGAAACTTCTGCATCCCACGTACCAAACATAGGAAACGGAAAAAGCCATTTTAATTGTCCTGCTACCGCCACTCCTCCTCTCGTTTGAAATGCATCCCCAACAATGAGCGCATCATTTCTCGTGTCTAAAAACGCCATTGATCCCGGTGTATGACCTGGAGCTGCAATTGCTACAAGAGAACCAATTTGATCTCCCTCTTGAAGAAGAATATCTGGAATCGTCTTTATCCTTTTTGACACACTCACTTTTACTTGCGTGCCTGGTTCTCCTAGTTGCAGTGACAAATCCCCTTCAAGTAAACGAGCATCTCTTTCAGAAATATAGACCGAAACATTCGGCAGTTCTTGTTTTATAGCATCAAGCGCTCCTACATGGTCATCATGTGCATGTGTTATAACAATATTCGTAATCGGTTTTCCTAGTTTTCGAGCCGCTTCTAGAATCTTCTTTGCACAAAATGGCAAAGCTGCATCAATTAACGTTAATCCTGTTTCTTCTTCGACAAAGTAACAGTTAATCGGAAATAGACGCGGTAAAAATGCGATTTGATGAACTGTTTCTACCTTTATTAAATTCATCTCCTTTACCTCCATGAAAAAAAGCTGTTTACAAATACATATGTAAAACAATCCTTTTCAAGAATCCATCAACAAAAAACCAGCAGCCACAAGGCTACTGGTTCTCTTTCATCTATTAAACTGTGTAACGCTCATCTTCTAAAATTTTCGCAGCAATTTCACGTTTCTTCGGAATTACGTTAAGTGGTGTGTGGCGAGTTAATTTACGTAATGATGATAACATCATGCGTAGCATGTCGCCGTTTTCAACTGCGATAAGTGTTTCTTTCGCATCTGCTTCGATTTCGTTGAATGCTTCTTGGCAGAATACTTCAGTGTATAACACTTTTTGTTTATTCTTTTCAAGACCAGTTGTTTTAATTGCTTTTTCTGTACGAAGAACAGCTGACTCCATTGCGTAAAGATTGCTTACGATATCAGCGATATTCACAAGAATTTCTTGCTCTTTATCTAATGCTTTACCGTATTTTTGAGCAGCTAATCCAGCTACCATTAAGCCGATTTTCTTCGCGTTAGTTACTAAATATTTTTGAAGTGCTAATGGCTCATCGCCTACTTCTTCTGGCATCATCATCATTAACTCTTCTTGTAATTTTTGTGCTTTTTGAAGAAGTGGTAATTCACCTTTCATCGCTTTACGTAAGAACGTACCTGGTACGATTAGGCGGTTAATTTCGTTCGTTCCTTCGAAAATACGGTTAATACGAGAATCGCGGTACATTCTTTCAATCTCGTACTCTGCCATAAATCCGTAACCACCGTGAATTTGAACACCTTCATCTACTGTATAATCTAGTACTTCAGAACCGAATACTTTATTTAAAGAGCACTCGATTGCATATTCAGCGATAGAAGCTGCTACTGCTTTACCATCCTTTACTTCCTCTTCAGATAATGTGCTCATGCGGCTTTCGAATAAACCTACTGTACGGTATACAGAGCTTTCAGCTGCATATGTTTTCGCTGCCATATTCGCAAGTTTCTCTTGAATTAATGGGAAGCGAGCGATTGGTTGTTTGAACTGTTGACGTTGGTTTGCATATTGTGCTGAAATTTCTACTGCACGTTTCGCAGATCCAACTGTACCAACACCTAATTTATAACGGCCGATATTTAAAATGTTGAACGCGATAATATGACCTTTACCGATTTCACCAAGTAAGTTTTCTTTCGGTACTAATGCATCTTCTAAAATTAACGTACGAGTTGAAGAACATTTAATACCCATTTTCTTTTCTTCTGGGCTTGTAGATACGCCAGCATATTCTTTCTCTACGATAAATGCTGAGAAGTGCTCTCCATCAATTTTTGCGTATACGATAAATACGTCAGCGAATGCAGAGTTTGTAATCCATTGTTTTTCACCATTTAATACGTAATGTGTACCTTCTGCATTTAAACGTGCAGTTGTTTTTGCACCTAATGCATCAGATCCCGAACCTGGCTCTGTTAATGCGTATGCAGCTAATTTTTCACCAGTTGCAAGTAATGGTAAATACTTTTTCTTTTGCTCTTCGTTACCGAATAATACGATTGGTAATGACCCGATACCTACGTGAGCACCGTGAGTAATTGCAAAGCCACCAGCGCGAGAGAATTTCTCTGCGATTAACGCTGAGCTTACTTTATCAAGACCAATTCCGCCATACTCTTCTGGTACGTCAGCGCCTAATAAACCAAGTTCCCCAGCTTCTTTTAAAAGACGAACAGAACGATCAAACTCGTGTTGCTCTAAATATTCAAGCTCTGGAAGAACTTCATTTACGATAAAGTCCTCTGTCGTTTTTGCAATCATTTTATGCTCAGATGAAAAATCCTCTGGCGTAAACACTTGATCAATCGTAATCTCATCAACTAAAAAGCTACCGCCTTTAACCGCATTTCCTACTGTTTTTTCCATGAAAATTTCCTCCTTCATATTTTCATAAGCCGCTTCTTTCTTTTTGAAAGAAGCTGGCTCTCAATTTTATTTTTTATAAACCTTTGTCGCTTCCATTATTTGTATTGGCGGCGTCTCGTTCTGAGCAAGCCACCTCCACTTTTTATAATCTAGTTCCAGCGGCTAGAATGTTCGGTGGCTTCACTTCTTCCTGCGAGGCAAAGAGCGCCTCTACGTCTGAAGCTCCATCACCCTCTCATTCTGAACGAGCCGCTTACACTTTTTTTCATAATCCAGTTCCAGCGGCTAGAATGTTCGGTGGCTTCGCTGCTTCCTGCGAGGCAAAGAGCGCCTCTACGTCTGAAGCTCCATCCCCCTCTCATTCTGAACGAGCCGCTTACACTTTTTTTATAATCCAGTTCCGGTGGCTAGAACAGTCGGTCGTTTCACCCCTTCCTGTGAGGCAAAAAGCGCCTCTTCGTCAGGGCTTCCAACGCCCTCCTGTTCTGAACGAGCCACCTGCACTTTTTTTTATAGTAATTCAAATACTCCCGCTGCTCCCATTCCGCCGCCGATACACATTGTTACGATACCGAATTGTTGGTTGCGGCGTTTCATTTCGTGAATAAGGGATAGTGTTAGTTTCGCTCCTGTACAGCCAAGTGGATGTCCAAGTGCAATTGCACCGCCGTTTACGTTTACTTTTTCTTCATCTAAACCAAGTTCACGAATAACTTGGATCGATTGAGAAGCGAATGCTTCATTTAACTCGAATAAGCCGATATCCGATAGTTCTAATCCTGCTAGTTTTAACGCTTTTGGAATTGCAGCGATTGGGCCAATTCCCATTACTTCTGGTGGTACGCCAGCTACTGCGAAGGAACGGAATTTCGCAAGTGGCTTCATGCCATCGCTCACTGCTTTTTCACGATCCATTAATAGTACAGATGCTGCACCGTCACTCATTTGTGAAGAGTTACCAGCTGTTACAGAACCGCGAACGTTAAATGCTGGACGTAATTTACCTAAAATGTCTAGCGTCGTCTCTGCTCTTACACCTTCGTCTTGTGCGAAAATGATTGTTTCTTCTTGCAGTTTATTGTTTGATCCAACCGAGCGTAATGTCACATCTACAGATACTGTTTCATCAGCAAAGTTCCCTGCCGCTAATGCTTTCGCAGCACGTTGATGACTTCTTACTGCAAATGCATCTTGCTCTTCACGAGAAATTCCATATTTCACAGCAACTTGCTCTGCTGTATGTCCCATGCCCATATAATATTCTGGAGCCGCTTCTACAAGGCGACTATTCGGACGAACGACGTGTCCCATCATCGGAACCAAGCTCATTGATTCCGCTCCGCCTGATAATACAGCTTCAGAGTGTCCAAGCATAATGCGCTCTGCTCCGTAAGCGATACTTTGTAAACCTGAAGAACAGTAACGGTTAATTGTAATAGCTGGAACATCGTAAGAAAGCCCTGCTAATCCGCCGATATTACGAGCCATATTTAAACCTTGCTCTGCTTCTGGCATTGCACAACCGAAAATTAAATCGTCGATTGGTCCTTCATAATTCGCACGCTTTAACGTTTCCTTTACTACTAACGCCCCTAGATCGTCAGGACGAACTGTTTTTAATGAACCCCTCTTTGCTTTTCCAATTGGTGTTCTTGCTCCCGCAACAATGACAGCTTCTCTCATGAACGATATCTCCCCTCGTTATTAGTTACGTAATGGCTTTCCTTTTACAAGCATGTGCTGCATTCTTGCTTGTGATTTCATCTCACTTACTAAGCTAATAAATGCTTCACGTTCTACATCTAATAAATACTGCTCATCAACTTCTGTTCCGTACGGTACTTTTCCGCCCGCAATGACATATGCAAGTTTCTTCGCAATGTGAAGATCATGTTCAGAAATGTAACCTGATAAATGCATTGCTTCTGCACCAAGTACAAGAGTTGCATATCCTGTTTCACCAACAACTGGTATCTTTTTACGGATTGGTGCTTTATAGCCAGCTTCATATAAAGCAAGTGCTTTTTGTTTCGCATCATATAGTAAGTGATCACCATTCACACTAATACCGTCTTTATCGCCTAAGAAGTTGTTCGATACAGCTTCTTGTGCTGATGTAGAAACTTTCGCCATCGCTACAGATTCGAATACTTTATTCGCAACTTTTTGCAGATCAAACTCTACACCGTTTGGCATTTTATTTAAGTGTTTAATATATAGCTCTTTATTACCGCCTCCGCCAGGGATTAAGCCAACACCAACTTCTACTAAGCCCATATACGTTTCGCTAGAAGCTTGAATGCTAGCCGCTGGTAAACAAACTTCTGTACCTCCGCCAAGCGTCATACCATATGGTGCTGCTACAACTGGCTTAGAAGAGTATTTAATTTTCGTCATTGCATCTTGGAAGTTTTTCACAACCAACTCAATTTCAAAGTAGTTGTCATCTTGTGCTTCCATTAAGATCATTGCTAGGTTCGCACCAACGCAGAAGTTCTTCGATTGGTTACCGATAACAAGACCTTTATAATTCTTTTCTACTTCATCAACAGCGTAGTTAATCATTTGCGTAATATCCATACCGATTGCATTGCTCTTCGAATGGAATTCTAAGCAAAGGATACCGTCGCCTAAATCGATTAAGCTCGCTCCGCTATTTTTCTTTAATACGCCATTTTTCGCTTTTAATTGTTTAAGAGAAATTGCCTTTTTATTACGTTCGATTAGCTTATATTCGCCATTATCGTAATAGTAGCTATCTCCGTTATCATGTTTGTAGAAAGTAGTGAAACCTTTCTCTAACATTTCTTTCACCCAAGTCGGAACAACTACGCCGTTTTCTTCCATCTTTTGAACGGACTTTTCAACGCCGATTGCATCCCAAACTTCAAATGGTCCTTGCTCCCAGCCGAAGCCCCACTTCATCGCTTGGTCAATTGCAACGATATCGTCAGCAATTTCTTTATGAAGTTTTGCAGAGTATAAAAGAGTTGGTGTGATGATGTTCCATAACAACTCTCCTGCGCGGTCTTTCGCGTATACAAGCGCTTTCAATTTATTCGATAAACCTTTTTCTTGTTTACTTAACTCGATAGATGCAGCTTTTAATTTTTTGCGAGCTTCGTATTCCATCGTTTCAGGATTTAGTTCTAAAATTTCTTTTCCTTGTTTTATGAAGAAGCCTTGACCTGTTTTGCTTCCAAGCCATTTTTTATCAAGCATGTCATGCATGAAAGCTGGTACTTTAAATACATCACGCTCTTCTTCTTGTACGTTTTCATATACGTTATTTGCAACGTGTACGAATGTATCTAAACCAACAACATCTAATGTACGGAACGTTGCGCTCTTCGGACGACCAATAAGTGGGCCTGTTACAGAATCAACTTCCCCAATGCTATAGCCGCGTTTTATCATCTCTTGAAGAGTTACTAATAAACCGTACGTACCGATGCGGTTTCCAATAAAGTTTGGTGTGTCTTTTGCGATAACAACGCCTTTTCCAAGAACGTCTTCGCCAAATAGTTTCATGAAGCTTAATACTTGTGGATCTGTTTCTTTCGTC
Organism: Bacillus cereus group sp. RP43; assembly: GCF_040459645.1. Lineage (NCBI taxonomy): Bacteria > Bacillati > Bacillota > Bacilli > Caryophanales > Bacillaceae > Bacillus > Bacillus cereus group sp. RP43. The sequence continues at coordinate 462,494 of NZ_JARVHQ010000001.1, read as the reverse complement.
GGTATTACCTCTAGAAGTTTTAAATATCGTGGTGGGTTAAAAAAGTGTGTGCCTAAGAAGTGCTTCTGGAAGTCGTCTGAACGACCTTCTGCCATTTTTTCTACTGAAATGCCTGACGTATTCGAGCTTACAATAGAACCCGTTTTACGAACAGCATCTACTTTTTCAAATAGTTTCTTTTTAATATCTAAGTTTTCAACTACTACTTCAATAATCCAATCTACATCAGCTAGACGCTCAAGATCATCTTCTAAGTTACCTGCTTCAATCAGTGCTAAATTTCCTTTCACTGTCAGAGGAGCTGGTTTTTGCTTTAATAGTTTTTGCACAGCCGTATTACTAAAACGATTTCTCACACTTTTATGTTCTAATGTAAGTCCCTTCGCTTCCTCTTCTTTTGTTAGCGCAGGTGGTACAATATCAAGCAATAATGTCGGAATACCAATATTAGCTAAGTGTGCCGCAATCCCTGAACCCATTACGCCTGAACCCAGAACAGCAGCCTTTTTAATTTGGAACATCCAATTCTCCCCCTATTCTTGAATGAATGCTCATTCAATTTTTCGACATAAGTCGCAATCAATGAGTGAGCCTCTACTAATAAATATATGATACAGTTTGAATTTTCGCAATATATTTATTGATAAAATTTTCTGAAATAAATATTTTTCTTTTATTTGCCCATGCTATATATATGTATTTTCTTCACTCAAATACACTTTTCCTTTTTATAATCTGACGAAACTGGAGGAATATATATGGCAAAACTTAAGAAGAACCCTTCAAAAGCTGGAATTAGCGCAGCAAGCGTAACGGGAAATGCAGGTCCGCATAATCACGGTGTGGAAAAGGGCCGTCAAGGTAATAACCAACAATATAAGAAGCATAATATGGGCGAAAAATAACGGTATATTTTTGGGCAGAAAACGTGGCATAATGGGTAATGGCTGCTTTTTCTGCCCAATTTATTTGTACATATGGAAAACAAAAGAGGGAACGATGATGAAACGAACAATAGTTATGATTGTAATGATTGCTACACTATTTACAGGGATGATTTTCTTCTCTTATGCACAAAGGCAACAAGCTGTAAGAGCGGATCAACCTAACATTACTGGGCAATACGGCATTACAATCGATGCAGACACAGGTGAAATTTTGTATGGAAAACGGGAAGACGAACGCTCTTATCCGGCTAGTATAGGGAAAATGATGACTACCTTACTCTTACTAGAGAATGTAAAAGAAGATGAAGAAATTACGGTTACAGAGAACGCAATTAAAACGGAAAGTCAAAGTAAGAAGATTAAACTTCGTGCTGGGGAAAAGTTAAAGCGTGATGAGGCATTAAAACTTATGCTTATCATTAGTGCAGACCCAATCGCTGAATCTATCGCAGAACATATCGCAGGATCAAAAAATGAATTTGTAAAAATGATGAATGCAAGAGCGAAGGAACTTGGTACAAAGCATGCGACTTTCAAAAATGCAAGTGGTGCTGATGCACTCGGAAATAAAGTATCACCATATGATATTGCTATGATTACGAAAGAAGCATTAAAGTACCCAGTTGTTTTAGAATATATGAATTCAACACGTACAACTCTACATACTTCAGAACGCTCTCCAAACATCGCAAACTATGGACGAGAAGAACTATATGACGATCCATATGCAATTGGAAGTAAAAGCGGTCTATCAGCACTCGGAAAATATACGGTCGTAACAGTGGATGAAAAAGACGGTAAACGCGTCATTAATGTTGTATTATCTTCTACTCGCACACAACTATATCCTGATACGAAAAAAATGGCACATTACGCATTTCAGCAATTAAAATAACCAAGGAGTATTTTCTCCTTGGTTATTTTTTAACCATACCTTTTAATACGAACGCAACGTTTGCTGGACGCTCTGCTAGACGACGCATGAAGTAGCCATACCAGTCATTTCCATAAGGTACGTAAACACGCATTTTGTAACCTTCTTTTACTAGCTCAAGTTGACGCTCATTACGAATACCATATAACATCTGGAATTCAAATTGTTCTCTTGGAATGTTGTGTTCTTCGGCAAGTTTTTTCGTATATTCAATAATCGCTTCGTCATGTGAAGCAATTGCAGTATAATTTCCATTTAATAAGTGCATTTTTATAATTTTTTTATAGTTATCATCTACATCTTTCTTATCCGGGAACGCTACCTCTTCAGGTTCTTTATAAGCTCCTTTTACAAGACGTAAATTCGGACTATAAGCATTTAATTCTTCCATATCTTTTTCTGTACGATATAAGTAAGCTTGAATAACTGTACCAATATTATCGTATTCAGATTTTAATTGTTTAAAGATCTCAATTGTTTTCCCGCAGCGCGTATAGTCTTCCATATCAATTGTAATAAACACACCATTTTCTTTTCCAGCTTCTAAAATACGGCGCATATTGTTCATTACGATTTCATCAGAGATATCTAATCCCATAGAAGTCATCTTTAAAGAAAGCTGCGAATTAAGACCTTCTCTTCCAATTGCACGAATCGCTTCAATCGATTCGCTAGCCATTTCATTTGCTTCCGCTTCGTTATCAACGAATTCACCTAAATAATCGATCGTTACACAAAGACCTTGCTTATTTAATGCTTTAATTGCAGCTGTCGCTAATTCAATCGTTTCCCCTGCGACGAAGCGACCTGCACCAAAGCGCAAACCATACTTTTTAGCCAGTTTTGTTAGCGCTTTATTTTTTGACAAGAAAAGAAACGAATTTCGCATTAATTGTTCCATGTAATTCACCCCTATGACTGTGATTTATCTGTTTTTTACCCCTCTTCAAAATTATATCACTGTTTAAAATTATTGGATACAAATAATTATTTAGATAATTTATAAAATACTATAAAAACATTTAAAACCCTATATTTCCGCTTATAAATATGCAGGGAATATTTTTCGACATTTAGAAAAAACGAATTTACTAGGCACAAAATAAGCATGTCGAAAATATTCGACATGCTTATAAAACCCTTTATATTCCATGTAAATTATATGAGGATATTAATAAAGAAAACTTGATGTAGCATTACCTCATGCCTTCTCACTGCTCATTTCGCTTCTCTTCATTCAGCTTTTTAATATCCGTAATTAACTGTACCATCTCTTCTTTTGCATCAGGATACGTCTCATTCCAGTGCTTCACTAAAGCCGGCATCGTCTTTGCAATATAAGAATACAGGGCCCACTTCTGCACCTGTTCTTTTCTCTCTTCATTGCTCTCTCCCAGTAATAGTTCCGTGTATTTCTCTAGTAACCCGTCAAATTGTTCGTTAAACTTTTCACTCATCTTATTTACCTCCTATATGAAAAAAGCAGCGAAGATCGCTGCTTTTTCTTATAATTTTGATCGAACAGAGTTTAATTTTTTCTCCATTGTGCTTACTTTATCACGACGATCATCGATACGAATTGTTGTTGCAACGCGCTGTGCACCTTTCGTATATGGAACTTCATGCATTTGTTGAATTACTTCTAGAATGACAGGAAGATCTCCTTCAATTACTGTATTCATTGGTGTTAATTGATACTTCACGCGATCAGCATTTTTCTCTAGCACCTTTTGTACTTCTGCTACATATTCACTAACACTTGGATTACTTGTTCCTACTGGAATAATCGATACATCAACAATTGCCATAGTAACTTACCTCCTATAATCGCTTCTTATATATCCATTGTCTATTTTACCGAAATCCTCATCATTTTACTAATCTGTTTTCTTCTACTTTAAACTGCTCAACCAATCTCTCTAAGTCCTGCATATTCTCTGTCAAACTTTCCATCGTATGAGCTACTTTTTCTAAATGATTCACTTGTGACTCAGTTGCTGCATTTACCTCTTCAGAAACAGCCGCGCTCTCTTGACTCGTGCTAGCAATTGTTTGCATAACTTCTGTAATTTCTTCTTGCTCATGACCTATATTCTGCACTTCTGCTACAATCTTCTCTACTGAAGCACTAATTGTACTTACGACTGACATGATTGTGCGGAATTCTGTCTCCGCCTCTGTCGTAACTTTATTTTGTATATCAGCAATATCTTTCAACTTACTTACAACTTCTACAACTCGCTTTACTTCTAATTGTACATCACCAATCATCGTTGCAATCTCTCCGGTTGCCTCTTTTGATTGTTCAGCTAATTTTCGAACCTCTTCAGCAACAACCGCAAATCCCTTACCTTGTTCACCTGCACGTGCTGCTTCAATCGAAGCATTTAAAGCAAGTAAATTTGTTTGATCCGAAATACCTTTTATAAGCTCTACAACATTTTGAATCGATCCAACTCTTTGCTCTAACTTACCAGACGCTTCCTCTGTATGAACAACGATAGAAGATGATTGTCCTCTCGTACGAACTAAATTCCGCATCGTATTTAACCCTTGTTTAGATGCTTCCTCTGCTTTGCCGGTCACTCCCTTTATTTCACCAACGGAACTATTCATTTCTTCCATCGACTGTGCCATATTTTCAAGTTGTGCTGAAACTTCATCTACACTATTAGCAAGCGTAGAAGCTCCTCCGCTCACATCATCCATGGCACCTGAAACTTCTCTACTAGCTGCTACAGTTTCACTCGTTAAATAATGCAGATTATGAGTCGATTGTTGCACTGTCGATACACTATTTTTAATTTTACTTACCATTTCATTCATTTGCTCAACCATATCATTAAAGTGGGTCGTAAGCGTACCAACCTCATCTTTACTTGTCACTTTCATTTGCAGCGTTAAATCACCTTCCGCTACTTTTTGAACGTGATTCGTTAATAGTTGCAGTGGTCTTGCTAATCTTCTTGAGAACAAGTATGAAGCTACGATTCCAACTAATAAGCTAATACATGCCATTATAATGACTGTATTTCTCATACTATTTAATAGCCCATCAATCGTTTCTTTCGGATAAAAAATTCCTATTTTCCATTTCATCAAATCAAATGACTGACTATAAACAACTACATCTTCACCTTTTAATGTAGTGACAGCATATTTTGTTACATCTTTATTTAAACTCTTCACAAGTGGTTCTTTCGAAACATCTTTCCCGATTTTCTCTGGGTAAACAAGAGCCATATTTTTATCATTTATAATAAACATTTCTCCGCCGTTATTGTATTGAATATTATGAAGTAACTTCTGAATTGTTCCAAGTGATACATCCATCGCTACAACACCTAATACAGATCCATCTTGAGCTGTAATTGCTTTAGACACTCCCACACTTAGCTTACCTGTAGCAATTTCATACATAGGTTGTCCCCAGTGAACCTTTTTCACATCAGCTTCTGAGTCTTTATACCAAGGTCTTGTCGTTGGATCATAACCTTCTGGCACTTGTCCACCTTCAGCAAGATTGGCACTTAATGTTTTTTTATCTTTCGTACCAATATATAAGTCTAAAATGCCAGGATGATTCTTTTTATACTCCGAAAACTCTTTCGTCAAAAATGCTTCCTCTTCTGGAGTAACTCCATCTTGAAGCATATTACGAATCATCTCACTGCTCGCATAATATCCCATATCTTCATCCGTTCTTTGAACAAATGTCGTAAGTTGCTCTGTCACAAGATCCATCGTATTTTGAGAATACTGGTCTAAGGAGCGCACTTCCTTCTCTTTCTGTAATTGATACATAGCTGTACCTAATATTACAAACATCATAGAAATAAGAACCGAAAATACTACCGCAATTTTTAAACGTAAACTTCTCAACATCTTCCCCAAAGCATCCCCTTCATGTTGTATTGTAATCGTATTAATCACTATATTAAGTATAATGGATAAAATTAAAAAATTGAAATTAATTCTCCTCTCAATCTGAGTAGAAAACCTACAACCACTTGTGTAAAAACAAATAGTTCATTATCCTTAAGCTATACAATCTCATTCGTTCGGAGGGAACTATGTTACAAAAATTCGGTTTCTCACAATATGAAAGCCAAGCTTACGAAGTTGTCGTATCAAGCAATGAACCATTAGATGCAACAACTATCGTTAAACATTCAGGTGTTCCAAAAGCAAAAATATATGAAGTGTTAGCACGCCTAATTGATAAAGGGATGGTAATGGATTCTGTTTCAGAAAAGAAAAAATTGTATACAGCATTACCACTCAAGTTAGCAATTGAAAAGTTAACGACAGAATTCCAATCTAATATTAAAGAACTTGAAAATAATATTTCTAAAAAGTCATTTACAGATGACCGTGTTTGGAGTTTGAAAATGCAATCTTCTATTAAAGTACAAAGTAGGCAACTTGTAGAAGATGCGAAAGAATCCATACGCATCTCCGCATGGAATGACACCCTTTTAGAATATCTTCCTTTACTTGAACAAAAAGCAAAGCAAGGCGTCCAGATCGAGGCCCTTATAGTTGGAAAAGTAGAAACAGATTTAGAAAACATGCACTTTCTAATCCCAGCTGAAGAACCTAACGCATTAGAGCGTTATTTACTACTCATCGTTGACGACCGAGAAATTTTATTCGCTGGTGTAGAGCAAGAATCATGGCAAGCGATGAAAACAATGTCACAACCTTTCGTGAAGTTCTTTACGGAGTTCTTCTATCATGACGTTGCACTTGCGAAAATTACAGAGAAGCACCATGATCTCTTTATGGAAGATGAGGAAATTAAGAGTTTGTTGATGAAGTTGAGATATTAAAAAAAACGCCTTTATTTCAAGGCGTTTTTTTCTACATTTCTTTTCTATTTTTCAACCTTAACACATAAGCACCAGCAATAATAAAACCAATTCCTAAAACGAATAAAGACGTAAATTCATTACCGACGCCGCCAGTAGCTGGTAAACGAACTTCATTATGAGTATTAGGTTGTTTTACCGGCTTCACATCAGTGGAAGGTTTCACTTCTCCACTGGGTGTTGGCTTATTTGGCTTAGAAGGAAGTGATGCCTTTTCTTCTTTCTTATTTTTCACAATATGTTTAATAATTTCTCCATTCTCTTTTATTTCGAATGCGAATGTCTCCTCATTAATTACATATCCATTCGGTGCTATTGTTTCTTTATACGTATACTTTCCGTATGGCAGTTTGAATTTCGCTATACCTTGCTCATTTGTTTTTCCTTTTACTACTTCTTTTCCTTGTTCATTATAAATTGTAAACTCTGCATTTGGCAGTTTCGCATTTCCATCTGCTACATCTACTTTTGTTATTTCTAGTTCACCTTCTACTTTTTTATCTTGAACGATATGTTTAATAATTTCTCCATCCTCTTTTATTTCAAATGCGAATGTCTCTTCATTTATTACATATCCATTCGGCGCTAATGTTTCTTTATACGTGTACTTTCCGTATGGTAGTTTGAATTTCGCTACACCTTGCTCATTCGTTTTTCCTTTTACTACTTCTTTTCCTTGTTCATTATAAATTGTAAACTCTGCATTTGGTAATTTCGTATTTCCATCTGCTACATCTACTTTTGTTATTTCTAGTTCACCTTTTATATTTTCATTTTTCAATTCTAAGACAGCTGTTTCACCAGTTTTCACCTCAATTTTTTTAACAGCATTGTCTAACACATACCCAGCCGGCGCTTGAATTTCTTTCACGCTATATATACCGATTGGAAGATTACCTAGCTCCGCAGTCCCCTTATCATTTGTCGTAACATTTTGTTTAAAGTTTTCATTAGAGACTTCAAACACAGCTCCTTTTAATAATTCCTTTTTCTCTCCTAATTTCATAATCTTTAAAGAGCCTACTGATTCCCAATTTACAACTAAGTCTGTACTGATTTTCTCACTATTTCTTTGTAACAATATCGTCGTGTTTTGAATTTTCCCCGAACCTTTAAAAGCAATGGCTTGTAAATTTGTTAAAGTAGATTTTACTTTCATTTTAAAATTCCCACTAATCGTATCTTTCGGAATTAAAATTTTGAATTTTTCATTAATTGATAATATACTTTTCTCTTCTCCTCTTTCATTTACAATTCTAATACCTTTAGGAGCATTTTCAGGAAGAATTGTATAGGAACCAGACACTGCATTTGTTTGAATTGCATAAAACGCTGTTTCTAAATAATCACCTTTTTGCATTGCAGCTTGTGGATCTATAGGATTAACTTTAAAAAATACATCTTGTGATCCAGTTTCTTTTTTTGAAGCCTCTACTAAACGCTTCATAAGATTATGTACTTGTTCATTTTTTGCAACTAAATCTTCTTCCGTTAATTCATTTGCTGCAATCCATACTGCTAATTGTGTAGCATAATGCGCTTCTTCCGTTGTCGCTACACCTAATTCAGATGGGCTTTTTTGAGGATACCCATTAAGTAAAACACGATATACAGCATCAGATGTTTTTCCCATCTCAGGTAAATCCTCTCCATTAGGAGAACGTAAATCAGGCGTTAAACAATAAGCAATACTACCCGAAGCTGTTTTAATTATTTCCGTCTTTATTTCACGATCTTTTGCTTTACTATAACTCCAATCCATTTCATACTTTTCTCTGTTCATTACTTCTGCTTTTACTTGTGGCATCGCAATTCCTAATAAAATAATAAGAGCACTAAAAAAACTAAACCATTTTCCTACCATTTTTCGTTCCATTCTCTCCACCATCATATATAAATTTCTACATGAAGCAATCTTACTGTTTCATTGTACTTATAGTGAAAAAAAGAGAATAGGTGGTTTTTTTGTAGTATCTTGTCGAATTGTTGAGAAATTTAAACGGATAAACTGCGAATTTTGAATTTCTCATTTTCATTTGACTATTGATAAATAAAGATAATTTGTGCTCAGCCCTTTAAACATAATAAAAAGGCACTTTCAAAAGTACCTTTCAAATTTGCTAAAATCAGACATCTTTATATCTTTATATAATGATTTTGAGTATAACTACTATTACTTATTCTTCTCCTTTATCTCCATCAACAACTCAATAATCTTCTCATTTTGCTCCACTTGTTTCTCTGAATTTTGATAGATGAAACGAATCCATCTAAATACAAAAATAATAAGAAATAATGGGACTAAAGAAATTAGAAAACCAATAATTGAAAAATTAGACTCCATATGCTATCACCTCGCTATATACTCCCTTCTCCATTTTTCTACTAACCCCTGCAATTTTTTACAAATAAAGAAGAACCTATCATAAGATAGATTCTTCTTTCGCAAACTGATTCGAACGACCTCTCGTAATTGAGAAAATCGCACAAAGCAGTGCCAATATAATAAAAACGCCGCCTACCCAAGCGTTATATATAACAGATGATTTTTCAATAACAACTCCGCCTACTGTTGAACCGAGCGCAATTCCTAAATGAAGTGCAGAGTTATTTAAACCTTGCTGAATACCAGCTGATTCTGGTGCAATTTCAATTAAATAGTTTTGCTGTGCTGGCGAAATCGCCCAGCTCAGCATACTCCAAAGCCCCATCATAATAATGAAGAGCGGGAATGAAAATGTCATCATCGGCAACATAAAGATTGCACATGCAAATACGATAATGATGGAAATAATACTTTTCTTCGATCCCCATTTATCAGCAAGCCAGCCGCCAAGGCCACCTCCAAGTACCGCCGCAATTCCGAAAATGAAGTAAAACACACTAATCCAATTTGCTTCAACATGCATCACATCTTTTAAAAACGGTGTTAAATATGCGTATAGCGTTAAATGACCTGTTAAAAATAAAAATGATGTTAACTGTGCACTTACAATTTTTTTATCCTTTAACGTAGCAATTTGTTCTCTTATTGATAATACCGATGTCGGTGGTACTTTCGTTAAGAATAATGAAATACAAGCAATCGCCATAACCGTTAATATTGAAATTAATACAAATGGTGCACGCCATCCATATGCATTTCCGAGCACAAGACCGAGCGGTACTCCAAGTACGAGTGATCCACTAATACCCATGAAAATGATTCCAATTGCACGCGCACGAAAATGGGGCTCTACTACACTAGAAGCAAGTGTTACCGATAGTGCAATAATAAGCGATCCACTCGCTGCACAAATTACTCTCGAGAACATTAACATCCCGTAATTCACACTAAATGCCGAAATGATATTTCCAATTAAGAAAATTGATAATGCCACAACATACAATTTCTTTCTTTCAAACTTGCCTGTTAATGCTAATAAAACTGGCCCTGATAGAGCGAATACTACTGAAAATATTGTAATAAGCTGACCAGCTGCACTAATCGACACACCTAAATCATTGGCAACTAAATCAAGCGTTCCTCCTATAATTAGCTCAACCGTTCCGACTACGAAAGCCGCAATAGCTAAAATATATACACGAAAATTCAAGTCTTCCCCCACACTTTCTCTTTTGGTTACTACCATTATAGTAACCAAAAAAGAAAGTGTAAGCAAGTACAATTTTTTTACAGCGAAAAAAGCAGGCGTATTATACGCCTGCCCTTCAATCATTAAACTCCAGTTTCTTTCTTCTTATTTAAGTACCAATACACTGGAAGTCCTGTAAATACCATTCCAATCGATAAGAAACAACTTACCGGATCGTTAATAATCGCACTTCCAAGTACAAACAATGACCCTAAAATCGCAACGATTGGTACAATCGGGAATAACGGTACACTATATGCACGCTCTTTATCCTTGTTACGTCTTCGTAAAATGAAGACACCAATAAACGTCATTACGTAGAAAATATAAATAATGAATACGGAAATCTCAGATAGCTTATTCGGATCACTAATAAGCATTAAAATAATTCCTAAAATGATTTCAACAGTAATTGCATTTGCTGGTGTTTTAAATCTCGAATTTTCTTTTGCAATAAACTTAGAAAACGGAAGGTGTCCACGCTCTGCCATCGACATCGGAATACGCGGGAACGTTAAAATCTTTCCATTTAAACAGCCGAAAATAGAAATGATAATACCGATACTAATAATTTTTCCACCATATTCTCCAAGTAGCATGCCCGCAGCTGTCGCTGTTGCATTTTCTCCAAGGTCTACGATTTTCGCTGCTGGTAATACATTTAATAACGCTAAGTTAATTAACACGTAAGCAGCCGTTACAATTAAAATCCCAACCGTCATTGCTTTCGGTAATAACTTTGTTGGGTTCTTCATTTCTCCGCCAATAGAAGCGAGTAAAATCCAACCATCATACGCAAATAAAGTTGCCAAAATTGCCATCCCGATGCTTTGATTTTCTGATATCGGTACAACTACGTTGAAGATATCACTATTCCCTTTCCAAAATCCTAACACAACAATTAATATAATCGGAATCATCTTCCCAACTGTCGTAACCGTTTGGACGATACCTCCATATTTTGTTCCCATACTATTTACAACGCCAAGGAACACAACTGTTCCTATTGCGATTGGTAAATTCCATACTTTATCTAAATAGAAAAAATTAATCATTAAAGAACTAAAGTACAAACCTAATGTTCCAATAATAGCTGGTCCATAAACAATTGTTTGCATCCAGCCAGATAAATACCCCCAAAAACTTCCGTAGATCTCCTCTAAATACGTATACAACCCACCATTTTTCGGAATTTGCGCTCCAATTTCGGCTACTGTTAAACCACTTGCTAGCGTCAACAGACCACCAATTACCCAAGCAAGAATAGCCATATTAGAACTCCCTGAGTAATCTAATACGCTCCCTGGTTTCATAAACACACCAGACCCAATAATAGTTCCTACTACGATAGAAAGTGCAACTGTTAAACCAATTTTGTTTTTCTCATCATGATGCATGCTGCGTATCCTCCTTCCAATTCTAGTGTGATGCAAAAATGAAATAAAAAAACACTCCTCCCTAAAAAGGGACGAGTGTTGTATTCGTGGTTCCACCCTTGTTTCAATTAGTAAAGTGACACACTTCACCAATTTCTCAAGTCTAAATAACGGTTTTTGCCGGCAAGCAATTACTAGATATCCGTTCACTGCTGCAGTTCAGAGGTGGTAATCGATTTTCCCGTATTAGGAAGCTCACAGCCAAAGGCTTCCTTCTCTGAGAATCGTAAAAAATTGATCATGTCCTCATCATCACTTCTTGATGTCGAATTTTGTAGTTATTGTTCATTATATTGAATTGTTAGAAAAAATCAATATATTTTTTATATAACATAAGAAATATTTGTCTCCTTATATTATAACAGAAGTTACCATATTTCTCTAATTTGCTCTCTCGTGAACAACGTAAGATGATAAATGAAATTATATCGACTTCCCAGCAAAAAACGACAACGATAGCAATCTAAATAATAAAAGGAGGCTTTTCCAAAGAAAGCCTCCTCGCACACGTACCTTTCGGTTGCCCACACGAAAGATACGGCATAGTTCAATTATTTATCTTCATTTTTCATAAAAAATTTATGATGCGGAAGATCAACATTCAATTCCGCTAATTGTTTCTTTTCATTTTCTAGAATTGCTTTCGCTTTTTCTTTTGTCGCTTCATCTAGATTCGCGAATATATCTTCATGCTTCTCTTTCTCTGGTAGGTTTACTCCTAACTCTTTCAATTTCTCCTTCACTTGCTCACGTGTTAATGTTCCGGATTTTTCTTGGTCAAAAATTGACTTTGCTTTTTCTTTCGCCTGATCATCTAAGTCAGCAAGCATATCTTTACGCTTACCCTTCTCTGGAAGATTTACGCCCAACTCTTTCAATTTCTCTTTCACTTGCTCACGTGTTAATGTGCCAGACTTTTCTTGCTCTAAAATCGACTTCGCTTTTTCTTTCGTCGCTTCATCTAGGTTCGCGAACATTTCCTTATGCTTACCCTTCTCTGGGAATTTCACACCTAGTTTTGTTAATTCCTCTTTTGCTTGCTCACGTGTTAATTTTCCAGATTTCTCTTGTTCTAAAATCGACTTTGCTTTTTCTTTCGCCTGATCATCTAGTCCTGCAAACATTTCCTTGTGCTTACCCTTCTCTGGGAATTTCACACCTAATCCCTCTAACTGTTTCTTTGTATCATCCATAATCGTTTTTACTTTTTGTTTTGTAGCGGCATCTAAATCCTTTTTCACCGTTTTTGTAGGCTGTTCAGCTGCTGGAGTATTCGTTGCCGCGAATGCCGGAATACCGACTCCTCCAATGATTCCAAATGATAAAGCACCTGCAATCGCTAAATACCCAACTGTTTTCTTCTTCATAGGAAATTTCCTCCTTCACATTTCTAAAGCATGTACACTTTCGTATACAATGCCTATAGTAATGTTGATTTCTTAAAATTTCCTTAACGACTTAACAAAAAAACACCGCTCATCACGAGCGGCGTTTTTCTAAGCTTTTTGTAATTGTAATTCTTCACGTTCCATTATTTTTCTTAATACAATTGTTTGTGTCATTGTAAATAGGTTACCTGTAATCCAGTACAGTACAAGTCCTGATGGTGCCGCAAATCCCATAAATAAAATCATTGCAGGCATCATAATTTGCTGTATTTTTAGCATCTGTACTTGCTCTCCAGGCGTTATATTTGATTGGAACACCTTCATTTGAATAAATGTTGTTAACGCTGCGATAATCGGTAATATATGATATGGATCTGCATGTCCTAGGTTCACCCATAAAAATGAAGATGTACGAATCTCTTCAGTTCGGCTAATCGCATAATACAAAGCAGAGAAAATCGGCATTTGTATAAAGATTGGCCAGCACCCAGCTAACGGATTCCAACCGCCTGATTTCATTAGTTCTGACATTTCTTTTTGATACTGCTTTTGTTTTTCAAGATCTTTACCCACATCACCGTATTTCTGTTTCAGCTTCTGTAATTCAGGTTGCATTTTTTTCATTTTCGCTTGGCTACGATATTGTGAAACAGCTAATGGAATCATTGCTGAACGAATAACGAGCGTCATGATAATGATGGCAATTCCGAAGCTAGCTCCAGGTATATGATGAGCAACAAATTGAATCATAAATGAGATTGGATATACGAAATAATGGTTCCAAATTCCCGTACTATGTGAATCAATTGTACCTGCATTACTGCAGCCAGATAAAACAAAAACAAGTAATAATGATAAACTAATGAGCCTAGCTCGGTATGATTTTAACATGTTCATTCCTCCAATGTTTCGTAATTAATTAGCGAAACATTGGTGTATACGGACCTACCTCGTCACTCTCTCCGCTCGATTCTTGTCTACGGACAGAACGAATCATTCCATATTTATAAAAAATAGAGAAAAGCGGTACATTTCCTATACCCTCTTCACACGTATCAACTAGTTTAAAAGCTCTCTGTCTACCACTCGATGCTTGCTGACGTACAAAGCGAGAAACGTTAGCAAGAAAAAAGACTTCTAATACACAAAGCGCTGTCGTTACAAACGATATATATAGAATTGCATCCTGCAATAAAAATTCCATCGTTTCACATCCTTAATAAAGTCATTTTAGCACATTCAACAAACATTCTCTATTTCCTTTTATTTTCAAAAAAGAATTTTGCATATTTTCTCAAAAAATTATGTTAGAAAACCAATGTATTCGCTTTCTTTAGTATATTCACACGTATCTTTGAATAGGTTTAATTTGTTAGAAATTTATAAAATTTTTGCATTATAATAAAACTATTGCCAGTTTTTGAAAAAACCTTTATTCTCTTCTTGTAATCAAAAATGAATATGGAGATGAAACATACTATGGGTCAACTAGGAGACGCCGATTACGTTCCCGACACCGCCTTTTTATCCTTCCCAGCAGCTAAAACATTTCATTTAGAATTCATCATACAGTTAGTTGTTATTTTTATAGCTTCTATTTTGTATGCAATTTCTATGAATATGTTTTTTATCCCGCATAATATGATTAGCGGTGGGTTCGCTGGTGTAGGGATGATTATCGGTTATTTAATGCACTACAATATCGGAGCACTTATCTTTTTACTAAACATTCCGCTTCTTATTTTAAGTCACTTTTACTTAGGTAAGAAGACAACCTTTTTAACGGCATACTTTGTGGCTGTATCATCTTTAGCGATGAACATTATCCCAGTACACCAAGTTTCAGATGATATTTTACTGTCTTCTGTATTCGGTGGTGTCATCTGCGGTGCTGCCTCAGGAATCATATTCCGATTTGCTTCTTCAACAGGTGGTTTTGATGTTGTTGGATTGATTGTAGCGAAACATCGCGATGTTTCAATTGGAGCAATCATCTTTGGATTCAACTTAATCTTACTTGTTGCAGCAGGATTTATTTTCGGATGGGATATTACACTTTATACGTTAATTAGTCGGTTTGTAGTCAGCAAAGTAATTGATGCCGTGCATACAAAACATATTAAATTAACGATAATGACAATTACAGAAAAAGGTGAGGAAATAAAAAGCTCACTATTACATCACGGCATACGTGGCGTAACAATGGTAGATGCTGTCGGCGGCTATACAAACCATAAGAAAAAAATGATTTACACTGTCGTAACTCGCTACGAGTTGGGCGAAATGAAACGTATTATCCGCCAAGTGGATAATAAAGCATTTATGAACATTACTGAAACAGTTGAAATTGTCGGCCGTTTCAAACGTATATAAAAAAGCGCAAGGAACTACAATTCCTTGCGCTTTTTATTTTTTACACTTATTACAAAATCAGATAATTCTATTATTGTATCACTAAATATGTTATAATAAAATCAGACTTACAAAAAAGAGTATATAGACTTGGAAGTTTCTCTTATTTTTATAAGCAAAAAGAAACGAGCAGTCGGGTATATTTCAGACACCCTACACGTAACGGTTTTAAAAAAACCGATCATCTTAGTTATTCTTCATTGATCTTTTTATAAAAAGATACGTACAACTAAAATTCACTTCAATATACTATACCTACCTTTTTGACTTCCAAATCATCTTATTACATAAGGAGATGAACATATGAATCAATATATACGATACACACTAGCTGTCCTATTTGCCATCGTCGGCGGTGCAATCTGTTTCTGGACAAACACTGAGCTTGGGGAGAATATCATTTTTAATGGAATCGAAACACTTGTAAGCGCTTCAATTTTAGGCGGATACATTTTCTTCCTCTTCAATCCAGAAGAAAATGCTCAAAAAACAATGTTATTAACAATGATCGGAATCGTTGGTGGATGTATTTCCTACTCAATGACAAACTATACATTACCACTTCAATTAAGCTCAGCTTTCTTCCACGGTCTATGGACTTGGTTTATCGCATTCTGCCTAGCAGACGTATTCAACCTACTACAAGACCACGAAGAAGAGAATGGTCAACAAATTGAAAGCAATTCTTAAGCTGGAAGAGTATCTTCCAGCTTTTTTTTGCTATTCTCTCTGTGCATACCCCAGTTAGTATTCATTTAAATATATCAACGATTTTGTAAATATATCGATCGTTTCTCCACTTATATCAACGATTTTTTCATTATATCAACGTTTCGACACAGTATATCGATTTACCAACATCCTTCGACACTCAAAAAGCACAACACACCCTATCCCCCAAGCAACTTACTACCGAACTCCACGATTAAAAAGATAACTACAAGAATCGCAAGTATCTTCAATGCTACATACGTCACTTTAAAAATTACATAAATGAGCAAGACTAACAAAATAATCGCTAAAATTTCCATATATAATTCCTCCAAGCTTTGCTCTTCTTACCTCATTTTACTCGCCCCGAACTTTTTATGGAACAGCAGAAGATTACAAATAGAAAAGAGGATACCTCACCCATCGTAAGATACCCTCTCCTTCAACCGCTCAAACCATTCTCTCTCCAGTTGTAAATATCCCAATTCACTCTTCTCAGCGGTCTTCAACTCTTTATCTGCTTTCTTCATATAAATATGGAATGCTTCTATGTCTTGCTCTAAATATTTGATAATTCCTTGTGCGCGGTAATACCCATGTAAGTCTAGCCTTGTAATGGCCTTTGCATGATTCTTCGCTTCTTGCAGAGAAAGACTTTCCTTTTGATACAGTACTCTATATAAAAGATACCAACTATGAAAACTACCAACAAAATATTTATTTTCTTTCGTCACGGGTAATTGTACAGTTCGTTCTAAATAAGATATCCCTTTTTCCATTCCCTCTTGATCAGCTCGGGCATAAAAGACGAGCATAAGTCCACTCATTATCTCACTTATACTTTTATCCTCTTTTAATTTTTCCTCACTAATTTCTATTAATCTCTCATCCCAATCTTCCGGTCTTTTGTAACTAAATAACTCACTCGATACTTGAATCGTGTATAAATGCTCTCTAGCCTTTTCATCATCTTTAATTAAAATGAGAAATTGCATGCCATCGCTTAGTAGCGTTCCCTTTATTGGAATTGCTGTGACGACAAAGATTGCAAGATGTAACACTGAAAAGTATAAAAGCATGTGGTAATAACTCACCATATATATGTAACCTGATACAATGCCAAATACGAAACTCGTTAATGGTCCACTTAAAGTCATCCATGCCCATTTTCTTGAAATGTTCGGTGTATGTGTGGAAGGCGGCACTAACATTGCAACGCCACCAACATACATCCATATTTTATTTTCTCGAATTCGTATTTTCCCCTTTTCTTTTTGAACAGTAATAGGCCCTACTGTCATAAACTTAAATTTCAAACCGACTATCAAACCACATATTACATGCCCTAATTCATGAATAGCTAACACTAGCAATGCAATCCCGAAAAACGCCCATATTTCTATAATTTGCTGTACTTTTTCTATTCGAATGAATCCATATAAAGCGGAGCAAACGAAGGCAACGAATAATGAAAAAGCAGGTCTTCTTAAAATGTCCACCGTTTCTCTCCCCTTAATAAATCATCTTTTTATGCATTTCATACATATATGTTCCAACATGTAATACCCAAACAAACGAAATCATAATGACCATAAAGAAATCTTTTCCATATAAAAGTGCATACGCAATCGCTACAAACCATGCACAAACAAGAGTCATGTTTGTATATTGATACGCTTTATATCCTGCTTCATGGACGATATACTTTTGCCCTTCATCTGCATTCTTTGCCCACATTTCCATTGACTGAGAATACGTGACACTCTGTTCTGGATAGAGAGTGTTATACCTTTTCTTCATTGCAAATCCTAACCAAGTTATAGCAATAAAGCATACTGCGGATGCCAATGTACTTACACTCACAAAGAATAAGTTCCCTTCAACTATATACGTTTGGTAAAAAGAAATAATCGAGCAAACAAACCATGATGGAATAACAATTTCCATTACTCGAAGATAAATAAGTGCTATTCCTAATTTTCGTCCCTTAACATTCTCTTCTTCATCTTTCGTTTGTGCGAGCGCTCTTGTACGCTTCCAAATATAATATATAGCTATTGCGCCAAATACACTCATCATAACAATGCTAATAACGGGAGATATTTTGCTAGTATCCTCTGTTGCAATATCTCCTACTGCATACCCTATAAACCCGCCAAATACTGCTCCTACTAACAGTTTAAATATAGCTGCCATTTTCCTCTTCGCCTTACTCTCCATCTTCCTCTTCCCCCTCCACTAACATAAATATTTCCTCCACTGGCACTCCAAAAATTTGTGCAATTTTTAGCGATAACACAATAGACGGTGCATAATCCCCCCGCTCAATTAAGCTAATGGTTTGCCGTGATGAGCCGATCGCTTTACCTAAATCCCCTTGTGATACACGATGCTTTGCTCTAAGTTCCCTCACTCGATTTTGAAGCTTCATGTTTTACCTCTTTTTCATTTATTTAATTAAAATTGTAAATAATATCCTTCGTATTGTCAATTATCATTGTCATTTTGACGTGGATACATGTCAAAAATGCATATATATTATACTAGACATAACGTATATAATAATTTTTAAGAACTACATAATTGAGGTGTCTAATGGATAAAAAAACGGTCTTTCCTTACGCTCTTATTAAATTTTCAGCGGCCTGTTCTCTCTTTTTTTCTTTTTTATTATTTTTCTTTATAGGAAGTGATATGAATTTCTTTAAAACTTCCGCATACTTAACTGGATTTTTATATAATTCTTGGTTTTACCTTCTTTTCTTCTACGCGATTTTATGCTCGCTTGTAATTGACAAATTAAATTCAAAACATAATAGCACGCCAAGAAAAGTTTTGCTTTATATTCTATCTGGTTACTTATTCTTTCTTCCATTTCATATATACAATGGAGGAGATATTATTCTAACTTTCATAATTGGATCTGTAGGGGCAATTTGTTCACTTTTCTTTTATTTATGTACATGTATAGCAAATAAATCAAAATGGTTTCGATATATGACCGCTATTATCATTCCTATTTTATTCATTGCAATATGCTCTATTGATTTTACCCAAAAAGAACAATGGGTTGAGCACAGTACAAAAAATACATTTGAGGCGGATTTCTCATATTTTAACGGCACACATAAAATACCCGTTTATGTAAAAAAGGGAAAAACACTTGAAGTTAACGTAAACTTCCTTATTACTGAAAATAGCGCCTACCAAGGTTATAGCACTTACTTTTCTAGTGAATTTAATAAATATGAACCTATGTCCATACTAAGCAATGATACGTACGAACTTTCACCTAGTAAAACAGGAACATATTATATAGTAGTGACCGGTTACGGTATCAAGGGAAAGATAAAAGCAAACTGGAAAATACAATAAAAAAGGCAGTGCTTTTGCACTGCCTCCCTAAAATCTGACATAGAATGGATTCCATATTAACTTGCGTTTTGTAATAATACTCGTTTTAGTTGTTTGCGGAAACGAATACCTAACGTAATTGCTACAATGACAATGGCTCCGAAAATGATTTTACCGATATGATCTTCCAGTAATCCGAAAATATCATGTAAGTTACCACCTAACCAGTAGCCACCAATTAAGAAGAACGATACCCAGAATAAAGCACCTGAATAAATTGTAATCGCAAAACGGCGAAACGGTAAGTTAATGATACCTGCAAAGTATCCTGTAAAATGACGTACACCAGGAATGAAGAAACCGATAAAGATTAGAAAATATCCATACTTATCGAACCACATTCTCGTTAAATCAATTTTTTTTTGTGTTAAAAATACGTACTTACCGTATTTTTGAACAAAAGGCATACCAAGCTTATTCCCTAAAAAGTATTGAATCGTCATTCCTACACTTGTCCCAATAAAGGATAGGATAATTAAAATAGGTAAACTTAGATCACCCTTCTGTGCTAAAAATCCCGCATATGCTAATGTTGGCTCTCCCGGAAACGGAAGCGCAATATATTCTAACAGCAAGCCTACAAGCACTACATAATACCCGTATTGCTGAAATAATTCATGAACCCATTCCATGTCATCTCTCCTTTCAATCACGTACAACTTCTTACTATTATTGTATAAAAAAATTGTCGAAATAACTATCACAATAGCTTACATTTTTATTACATTTTTGTAAGACTCATGCTAAAGTTTTCTGTTCTTTATTTAATTATATAAGTTATCGTTTTAAAACGGGATGACACCTATCTATTACAATGGCTAGAGTCATTAATATACAAATTTCATCCAGTTTTCAGCACTCGGAAATCGCCTCATTTTGTTCTCTATAAAAAACCATAACAAACTCATACTAACTTCATATTAGCTTCATATATGTATTGTAAGATTATATCGGAATTTGTTGAAAAGTTTAACTACTATATTACCTAAACATTAAATTGAATAAATATAAATCGTTTTCCGAAATTGAAAAAAGGGAGAATAAGAATGGAAGCTTATAAAATGCATGATTTTATTAATACAAATGTTGAGTCTCATCCAAATGAAACGATTTTTACTTTACACATATGTGAAACAAATGAATTTGACGTAAGTTTAACAAAATCCACAACGCTATCTTTTGTCGTTTCTAAAAAGAATATTAAAATTGTCACGAAAAAATGGACTAACTCTAATCATGAAAGCATGATCGGAAAAAGTTATATCATTCCAACTAAAGCGTTTCATTATTTCTTGCCAATCATTTCTGAAACAGAAGATGAAATGAACATTCAAGTACAGAGCTTCGGACTACACGGCGAGCTTTTACTAAATGAAAGACTGCTCATTGATAAAAACAACAAACATAATACGAAAATCACCACTTTTTGTGAATCACTAAATGAAAACGTACATCAAGCATTACGAGGATTACAAATTCATTGTATGTAATACTACTAAAATAGTAAAAGGAGAATATCAATGAAAAAATTACTAGTAACTATCATGTTATCGTTAGTTTTTTTAACTGTTCCATATATGTCTGTGGAAGCGGCTTCAAATAACGAACAACTTATCGTTGACACGAAATTAAATAAAATGGATTTCTATCAAAATGGAAAGCTTATAAAAAGCTTCACTGTCGCTACTGGCAAAACAGCAACACCTACACCGAAAGGTACTTTTCAAGTGGTAAATAAAATTAAAAACCGTCCTTATTATACAGGACATATTAAAGGCGGCGATCCACGTAATCCACTTGGTGACCGTTGGCTCGGATTAAATATGGCAGGAACATACGGAACAACGTATGCGATTCATGGGACTAACAATAATCAAGCGATTGGCAAAGCTACAACACTTGGCTGTATTCGCATGTATAACAATGATATACATTGGTTATTTGAACGTATTCACCAACGTGCCACTGTCACTGTAAAATAACCTATGAACAAGATTTACATGTAGCCAAGAATTTTATATCTTGGCTTATTTTATTTATTCATTTACAGTAGCTAAACAACTCTACTTGCATATATAATGAAAGTAGACTGCACTAAATAGCATAAAAACATTAATAAACATAGATATTAAAATTATACAGTTATAATATTTTATAAATTTTACATTGCATACTATAATAGAACTACTGTGATCCTGAAATATTCAGTCCAATAAACAATTCCCCTTGCTACTTTTATGATTATTTTATAGCGGGGGCTTATTATATGTATATACAACTTGAGTCATCCAAAAAATGATGAATTCGAATATTGCAGTAAAAAGCGTTATTTAGGAGGTGTTACTATGACGCATATACTGGTGATTGAAGACAACCCAGATATACAAGAACTTATTCGTGAATTTTTAACTGCCCAAAATTTTACTGTTGATGTGGTTGGCGCTGGAACAGAGGGTATTCTTCTTTTCCAAAAAAATTCATACGACCTTGTCCTCCTTGATGTAATGTTACCAGATATAGATGGTTATAGTATTTGTAAAATTATGCGTGGACAGTCTGATGTACCAATCATTATGTTAACAGGCTTACATAATGAAGAGAGTGAAATTAAAGGGTTTGAGTTGGGCGTTGATGACTATATTACGAAACCGTTCCATTACACGGTATTTATTAAACGCGTAGAAGCTGTATTAAGAAGGACAACAACGAAGGAAGCCGAAACTGCAACTATACTACAATTCCATGAATTGATGTTAAATTCTACAGCATATGCAGCTTATGTTCATGGTAATCAAATTGAACTAACAACTAAAGAATTTGAGATTATATATACGTTGTTACAAAATCGAGGAAAAGTATTATCAAGAAGTGATTTGTTAAATAAGGTATGGGGCTATGAACATTATGGTGATGTAAGAGTTATAGATACACATATTAAAAATTTAAGGAAAAAATTAGGAATTACTTATATTAAAACGGTGAAAGGCATTGGCTACAAAATCGAAGCATAGCAAGGATAACATCACCAAAAATATTTTCATCAAAACCCTATTGTTTTGTGTTCTTTTATCAATTTGTCTTTATCAAATCATTTATTTTCTAGCTTTAAACTATGATAAAGGGCGTTATGCGAAAAACCCTGAAACTCAAACTGCGGAACATGCGGATTCAGTTACAAAAAACGAACAAAATAAAAGAGAACAGAGTAAAGTTTTTTCAGAGGGTAGTATCTCAAATTTCCAGTCATCTATTATAGATTTCAAAACACTCTCTACGGCTATTAATCATCTTTTGCAACCTAGCCAAACTACAAAAGCAAAAGAAAATGTAGCAAATCTTTCGGAGAAAAGTAACAAAAGTGAATTACATACTAAAGCAGAACAAACAGCGGCTAACACTGATTCCTTACATACACAAAATGCAGCAAAGA
Source organism: Bacillus cereus group sp. RP43 (assembly GCF_040459645.1). Classification (NCBI taxonomy): domain Bacteria; kingdom Bacillati; phylum Bacillota; class Bacilli; order Caryophanales; family Bacillaceae; genus Bacillus; species Bacillus cereus group sp. RP43. The sequence continues at coordinate 439,316 of NZ_JARVHQ010000001.1, read as the reverse complement.
AAACAAACGAAACACACGATAATCCAAGTTTAGCAGAGATAATGCAACAATTAGCTCCAAATATTGGTGCAACAATGCTTGCATTATCTCTGCTCGGTTCTTTAGTTTATACCAAACTAATTGCCAAACCTTTTCAATATATGAGTGATACTTTAAAAGATATTATAAATCTGGACTTTTCAGATCAGCAATCACCTAACAAAAATACAGATCAAACAGATTTTAATTTGCAAGTAGCGGCTTCACAAGTCCCAACCATTGTGAAGAATCTACACGAAACAAATAAAGATTTACGAAATGAGCTTAAGAAAGAACAACAATTAGAACAATCTCGCAAAGAATTTATGTCTATGGTATCCCATGAATTAAAAACACCTATCGCAGCCGTTATGGGACAACTAGATGGTATGATTCACGGAATCGGTGCTTACAAAGATAGAGATAAATACTTAAAACGTTCCTACGAGATGATGCAGGATATTAACGTATTAACGGAAGAGATGTCAGAATTATCCAAAATGCAAAACCCTCAATTCAAACCGAATTTAGAAGTTATTTCACTATCTAACATCATTGAGGACGTTATGAAGAAAGTAGATTATTTTATATCTGTAAAGCAATTAAATGTTCAATCTAATATTAAACAAGACGTACAAATTTTAGCTGATTCTAAATTTATTCAAACTGCTATTTTTAACATTATTTCAAATGCAATTCATTATACAATCGATCATCAGCATGTATATATAAAGCTTTATGAAAAACCGAACGGTTACGCATTAGAGGTATTAAATACAGGTTCACAAATTGATGAGGACAAACTCGCTCATTTATTTGAGCCTTTCTATCGCGCTAATCCTGGAAACAACGGTTTAGTACAAGGTAGCGGTCTTGGATTATATATTGTAAAACAAATACTAGATAAACATCAGTTTCCTTATGGAATACAAAACACACCTCAAGGTGTAAAATGCTCAATTGTCTTTCCAAAAGCAATGTAAACTACTACTATAATTTCATACCCCAAACTCATACTTCGTATGAGTGGCGGAATTTTGTAGAGTCTCTGACTCTGTTTCGTTCGCCCGTTGTCCTTATTAGGATAACGGGCGTTTTTTATTTATCCCGCTATTTGTGGGCAGTAAAACTCCCACCTCAAAATTCGGCTGGAGCAAAGAAGTTAGGTGGGAGTCAGGCTGCCCGTAAAAGCCCGATTGGTGCGGGCTGATAATCAGTGGGGGATGAACAAAACCCCACTGATTAAAGTTTCACTTTATATAAGGAGGTTTTCACATGGAGAAATTTAAGTATTCATTACTAGTTTTATTCGGCGCTTGTAGCTACGGCGTACTTTCAACTATTTTTAAACTCGGATTCATCGAAGGATTTTCATCACACCAATTACTAGGAGGACAATATGTCTTCGGATGGATTGGACTACTTTTACTCGTTCTTTTCTTTTCACGTCATAAAGTATCAAAAAACCAATTCTTTTCGTTACTAACAGTCGGCACAACAATGAGTATGACAGGTATTTTCTATGCTATTTCTGTAGAAGAACTGCCAGCCTCTATCGCTGTCGTTTTACTCTTTCAGTTCACTTGGATTGGTGTAGTCATCGAAGCGATTGCCAACCGAACATTCCCAAGCCGTGAGAAAGTTATATCTATTATTATTTTATTTACTGGTACATTGTTTGCTGGTGGAGTATTTGAAGGTCTTGGACAAAACTTTTCTACGAAAGGTATTATCTTCGGGCTATTAGCTGCCGTCTCTTTCTCATTCTATGTATTTGTAAGCGGGCGTGTTGCTACAGATGTTCCGCCTTATATGAAAAGCTTTCTTATGACAACGAGTGCTACTCTTATTGTATGCTTATTTTTCCCGCCTACCTTTTTAACAGATGGTGCCTTACAAGCAGGCCTATGGAAATATGCTTTCTTCCTTGGATTGTTCGGGGTTATTATACCTGTCATTTGTTTTTCAATTGGCGTACCAAAAGTCGGAACGGGACTTGGTACAATATTAGGTGCAGCTGAATTACCAACAGCAATTATCGCTTCTATTACACTTGTTCATGAAGTTGTATCGCTAATGCAGTGGATTGGGATCGTGGTTATATTACTCGGTATTTTTACACCGCAACCACTTACTGCTAGGAAAGAAAAAAAACATAATCGTGTGCATAGTGCGTGAAAACATCAACTTGTATATAAATGTGAATAAAGTTACGATATGTTAAACTTTAATACTACCTTCAAAATAACATTATTGCGGCTATTATTCTCGTAATCCTTGCTTTTCTTTTTGAAAGATAAGAAAGAGTATTATACAGCATAACAAAAGACCTTTCCTTTATCCCGCATTAACGGGCATTAAGACCCCCACCTCAAAATTCAGAGAAAGCAAAGAATTTAGGTGGGGGATCAACTGCCCGTAAAAGCCCGATTGGTTCAACTAATAATCAGTGGGGGATGAACAAAACCCCCACTGATTAAAGTTTCACTTTATTTGAAAGGTCTTTTCCTTATATTTTACTTTACCGCTCCATATAACTTCTCTACCTCATGTTCAATTTGTTTTACATCGATTCGCTCAAATAATGGCTGCACATTATCAATTCGGTTTGGCAACGTATTTTGAGGTTCCCAATTTACTTTAACACTCGATAATGTATTTCTAACTCTTTCACTTGAAAACGGTAAAAATGGTTCAAGCAGTTGTGCAAAGTTTGCTATCAGGTAAACACAATTATAAATTGTTTCCTCACATGAAACTGGGTCCTCTTCTCTTTGTTTCCAAGGCTGCTTTTCATCAAAATATTTATTTGCAAAGCGTACTGCATCAAATATTGTTTCTAACGCCACCTTAAATTTAGTTTGTTCAATCGCCTCTCCTACACCTTTATATAATCCTTCTACCTTATCTCTCAGCTCTATATTAATATTTGCTTTTGGCACAATGCCATCATAATACTTTTCAATGAACTTCAACGTCCGATTCACAAAGTTCCCGTATGCACCTAATAGTTCACTATTATGACTGTAAATGAATTCACGCCATGAAAAATCAGTATCACGATTTTCTGGTGCATTTACTGTTAAAAAGTAACGAATAGAATCTGGATTATAGCGTTCCAATATATTAGGTACCCATACTGCCCAGTTTTTACTTGTCGATAACTTTCTTTTTTCTACTGTTAAATACTCATTCGAAACGATATGACGCGGGATCGCTTCTTCTCCTATTCCAAGTAATACCGCTGGCCAAATGATTGAATGAAACGGAATATTATCCTTGCCATGTACATAATATGTTTTCGCATCTCTATCCCAAAACTCTTGATCCGCTTTCTCTGTTTCTTCAGCCCAGTGTTTACTCGCTGAATAATACCCTGTCACCGCTTCAATCCATACGTAAATTTTCTTATCTTCATATCCTTCCAAAGGAATTGGTACCCCGATTGGTAAATCACGTGATACTGCCCTATCTTGTAATCCTTCCTTTAAATATCTCTCTGTTAATTGAATTGCATTGTCGCGCCATGCTCCTTTCTGCTTTGCAATTTCTACAGCCGCTTTAATTTGTTGTTGAAATTTATGCAATGCAAAATAGAAATGCTCTGTTTCCTGTACTGATGGCGTACTACCGCATAACTTACATTTCTTTTCTAACAAATCGAGTGGATCTAAAATAGCGGAACAAGCATCACATTGATCGCCCCTCGCTGCTTCATGGCAATGCGGACAAATACCTTCTACATATCGATCCGGTAAAAATTGCGTACACGTTTCGCAATAAGCCTGTTCAACGACTTTTTTATAAATATAACCTTCTTCTAATAGTCTCAAAAAGACTTTTTGAACAGTTTCATGATGATGCTCACTATCTGTGCGTGTATAGTAATCATACGTAAAACCAAGATTATGAAAACATCGCTCGAATTCTTCATGATATTGATCAGCTATTTGCTTTACTGTAACCCCTTCTTGTTTTGCTCTAATTGCAATCGGTGTTCCATTACAATCACTTCCCGAAACATACAACACATTCTCACCTTTTGCCCGATAATATCGTGCTAAAATATCTCCAGGTAACAAACTCGCAATATGCCCAAGGTGTAACGAACCATTCACATACGGCCAAGCGCCTCCAATAAAAATACTCATCTTAAATTCCTCCTTTTAAATATAAAAAGCCCCACCCTTATCTTAAAAAAGATAAGGGCGGGGCTGTATAAACAGTCGCGTTACCACCTTATTTCGCCAATTACTCACATAATTAGCCTTAACAAGTACGGAGCTATATGCTCTTATACTGTGGTTTTGATAACGAGTACCAACTCTCGTCGCCGCCTACTATTATCATTTGATAAGTTCAGGACGAAGCTCAAAGGCCATTGTTCAAATGAATATTCTTGCTTCTTCTCAGCTACCGAAGCTCTCTGGAAAGAATGATTCCATTCTACTTTTCCTTTTCAACGCTTTTATGTATAACACGTATTTTACGACTTAATAACAGAAAAATCAAACTTTAATTCAAAAAAACAGGAAATCCCACTCATTCACCGAATAACTATATGTTCACAAAAGGAGTGATAATATTGAATCAAAAGCAACTAAGCACGATTAATGAAAAAAGTTGGAATGCAGCTGCTTATGAAGCTTGGACAAATCGCCACGGGGCGCCAGCGGATTATGCAAAAAAGCTCATGGAAGATCCTACGCGCGAGGTAGATCACTATTTACCTTACATACAATCTCCAAAAGGAAAACGTATTATTAACTTACTCGGGTCAAAAGGAAATAAAGCGGTTGCTCTTGCTCTTTTAGGAGCCGATGTAACAGTTGTAGATATTTCAGCAAGTAATAAAAAATATGCAACCGAACTAGCCGAAGCGGCTGACGTCTCTATTCAGTATATCGTTTCCGATGTACTAGATTTAAATCTATCCCAATCATTTGATATCGTGTTACTGGAACTTGGCGTGCTCCATTACTTTTTAGACTTAAAACCACTCTTTCATATAATCTCTCACTTACTAAAACAAGATGGGACATTTATACTGCGTGACTATCATCCCGTTTATACAAAATTATTAGGAGTAGATCATCCATCATTTCGAGCAAATGGAAATTATTTCGATGAAGAACTTATTGAAGATGACGTAGCTTATAGTACTCTCCTTACGGAATCACAGAAATACGCTTTACCGAGAACAAAAATTAGGCGCTGGACACTAGGAGAAGTTATTACAGCAATGGGAGAAACAAATTTCAAGGTTGAAAAATTGATTGAAGAACACGGATCTCATCAAAGATGGGTCTTCCCTTCTACTTCACCCGAAGGAATTGAAAAACGTATACCCGGTCTATATACATTAATTGCGACAACATGCAAAAAAGGATCCCTTCACGGATAGGATCCTTTTTTTTGCATGCTTACGCATATAAGTTGAGGTTGGAGATTACCATAATTCTGTAGAATAGGACACAAGATATTTCAACATTCGTCTCTGACTTACGTCGTCAAAAAGGGGTATGACCAACATAACGAAGAGTAATGCTTCAGTTGATAGTGATAATCGTTATCAACTAATTAGAAGTATACAGGATGTTATTTCGAATTACAATAGGATTTCTTATTTTTATTTAAGAATTTTTGATATATAAATGTATCCATTTTAATAACATTTACTTCTACTTATCTGCCTCTTTCCGGTATCTGCTATAATTTTCATTGAATAGATTAATAACTTCACAATAACGAGGGATTACTTTTTTCACCCTCTTTTTCACTTTAAAATATATATATCTTTCTCTCTCTTCCACTGTCTGCTATAATGCCTAAAGGAAAGAAGAAAGCTTTGTTCCTTTAGGAGTAAGGTTTTCTTTTAATTTTTTATATGAATTAATTCTAATACTAAGATCTTTAAAAAAGGGAGGCTTTTTTATCATATGAATTTTATGAGCATTAGAAAAAAACTTCTGTTCATGATGGGAACGATTTGCGCTTTATTTGGCATCGCATTAGCTTTTATTTTAATCTTTGCTGTTGACCAATCTCATAAAGCTGAAGCACTACAAAAAGATATTTCCCCTCTTGCAACAGAATTAAAAGAACATGGAGACGCGTATCAAGTACAACTTTCAGCTTTAAGAGGTTATTTACTCCAACACGATCAAGTCGAATTAGACAAGTTTCATGAAATAAGTAAGCTTCTTGAAGATAATAAAGCACAACTTCTTTCTAACCCTAACGTATCCCAATCTGTAAAAGATACTATAGAACTAGGCTCTACTTGGAGAAAATTTGTTGAAGAAAAGGTTTTCTCTCTTGCAAAAGAACAAAAATGGGAAGAAGCATTACAAGTTGCTTCTAAAGAAAATGGTACGGTTTATAAAGTTATTGGTGATTTCACGAACTATAGCAACGAACAAGCTAAGTTACGTGATCAATCCATTGAAAAAATTGACCAATCATCACTACTAATTGAATACGTTGTATTCTTATCACTTGTTATATGTATTGTCGTTGCAATTATCCTTGCATGGTGGTTCTCTGGTAAGCTTGTAAAACCAATTCAGCAAATTGATACTAAGCTAAAAGAGCTATCTTCTCAAGAGGGTGACCTAACAGCTCGCCTACAAGTAAATAGCAATGATGAAATTGGTGCAATTGCAACATCATTTAATAAAATGTTAGAAAACCTGCAACATATCATTAATCGTGTTCAAAAAACTTCTGTGGAAGTACAAAATGCTTCTGAAGATATGCTGGAAAAGACCAATACATCGCTTGATGCGACAATAAAAGTTCAAAGCTCGATGTCCAATTTAAATGCAAGCATTCAATCGCAAACTTCTAGTATGGAAGAAAGCTCTACTGCAATGGATGATATGGCATTAAGTGTTCAGCGTATTGCAGAATCAGCTTCGTCTGTGGCCGAGCTAGCTGTTACCACATCTGAACATGCTAACGATGGAAATACTGTTATCCAGAAATCTATTACACAAATGACAACGATTCACGAAGCTGTAAATGCTACATCAGAAGTAGTCGAACGTCTAATCACTCATACAAAATATATCGATACAGCTGTACAATCTATTTCTAATATCGCTGAACAAACAAATCTACTTGCATTAAATGCTTCTATTGAAGCTGCTCGTGCCGGCGAACAAGGAAAAGGATTTGCTGTCGTAGCTGATGAAGTTCGTAAACTTGCTGAACAATCAAAAACAGCTGCAACAGATATTAACCAATTGCTACATCAAATTCAAAATGACACAGAAACTGCTAGCTCTATGATGTCTCAAGGTCGTTCCGAAGCATTTGAAGGTATTAACGTCATTCGTGAGGCCGGCTCTTCTTTCACAACAATCGTTGGTCAAGTGAATACAGTGTCTACTCAAATTCAAGACATATCAGCAACTGCTGAAGAAATGGCTGCAAGTGCTGAAGAAATGAATGCTTCACTCAATAACATCACTTCAATTTCTAATGAAGTATCAAGTGAAACTGCCGCAACAGCACAATCTGCTGGGAAAAAAGTCCTTGTTATGAATGAAATGACCCTAACTGCAAAACAAATGAAACAAACAGTTGAAGAATTAGATCAACTCGTATCCCATTTTAAAACTGAATAGCTTTTCAAAAAATATTCCTCTTTCTGGGAGGAATATTTTTTTGAGCTCATTCCCTGCACATTGCACGTATTTCCGTTATAATGAGAATCGATATCATTAATATTTAGGGGGTGCTCTACATGTCACAACAAGCATTTGAAGAAAAGTTATATGCGAACTTAGAAGCTGTTATTGACCCTGAATTAGGTGTTGATATTATCAATCTTGGATTAGTTTATGACGTTACAGCAGATGAAAGTAATAATGCTGTCATTACAATGACAATGACTTCTATCGGTTGTCCAATGGCTGGCCAAATCGTATCAGACGTTAAAAAAGTATTATCAACGAACGTACCCGAAGTAAATGAAATAGAAGTAAACGTTGTATGGAATCCGCCATGGACGAAAGAACGTATGTCACGTATGGCGAAAATCGCACTAGGTATTCGTGATTAAATAAGGAAAAGACCTGACAATCCAGTCAGGTCTTTTTTCTCTTATTATTTTACTCCTACAGCTTCATAAGCTTTCGTTACAGCTTGTACAGCTTTAGAGTTTTTACCATATAAATCTTCTGCTGATTGAAGTGCAGCTTGACGCATCATTTTAAAGTCAGAGTTTGCAGTTAAATATTTTGTAAGAGCACGATAGTAAATTTTTTCTGTTGCTTCACGGCCCACTCCAGTTACTTTCACATTGTAATGTGTGCCGCCCTCAGACACTAAATACGCCGCCTTATTGTTAATACTACTGTTAATATGAACGCCGCCATTATCAGCTGTTCCAGTATAACGTTTATTATAGTGATCTGGGTAACCTTCACCTGGTTTTAATGGATTTGGAATAGATGCTGGATCCTTCAGAGAACGAAGTGCATCACCAGGTTTACCAGGTGTATAAATATCAGCCCCTAAATCCCAGCTCTTCTTCTCAACCATGACGCCCATAATATCAGATAACGATTCATTTAACGCTCCTGACTCATCTTTATATACAAGGTTTGCTGTATTTTCAGTTACAGCATGCGTTAATTCGTGGCCAATAACGTCTAGGCCAGCAGATAATGGAATGAATGTCTTACCATCGCCATCACCATACATCATCTGAACACCGTTCCAAGCTGCGTTATTCCAAGATTCACCTACGTGAACAGTAGAAATAAGTCTCGCACCTTTATCATCGAAAGAGTTACGGTTAAATGTCTTTTTATAATAATCATATACTTTTCCTGCGTTCACATGCGCATCAACTGCCGCTTTATCTTCGAAGAACTTAGATTTACTTACAACTTCTTCTCCTGTATATCCAAGAATTTGTGAGAATAAATTAAACCAGTTTTCATCCATATTCTCTGCATCAAATGTATGGACACCTTGTCCTCGCGTACCATCAAATAAGTTGAACGCTCCTGTTTTCGTATCTTGAGCAATTTCAAATGATTGTCTAGCGCCTAATACTCCGTAACCAAATCCAGTAATGTTATCTACAGCATTATATTTCTCAATAACATTTCCATTTGTTGCATCAACAAAGTAATGCCAATATCCTGGAGCTGGTTTCGAAACCGATGCTTTTACAAGATATGCAAGATAGTATTGTCCATCTTTTTCATACACATATAAATCTTTTTTCACACCATCATAATTCTTTACTTTACCAATTTCTTTCTCAATATTAGCTTTTGCAATCGTTTCTGCTTGTTCCGCACTAATACTTGCAGATGCAGGAATATTTTTATCATCTAAATTCGGAATAACTTGTCCGAAAAATGCTTTTACATTATTCTCTTTATCAAGCGCAACCGTTTGATCTGAACCATACACAGGAATGTTATTATGCTTCTCCACTAACTTCACATGTGTTGTACCAGACTCAGCATCTTTTTCTTCACCAACGATATTGAAATGTTTGTCAATATTTCCTGCTAGTTTAAACATATCCTTTTTACTCTCTAAATATTGAAAGACCGTCTCTTTTTTATCTAGTCCTTCCGGCGCTTTCCATTCTTCACCTATGTAAGCCGGTGTTTTAAACTCTTGGTGATACTGGACTTTTTGCTCTTCTGCTTTCGTCGTAGTTGCTCCAAATGCCCCAAACCCACTTGCGATAACAGTTAACGCTAATGCTGATGAAATTACTTGCTTTTTCAATCTAACACTCCCCATTCCCCATAAAAGTTTTTAACACCTTTATAAATATTCTGAATAATCTTCCCGATACCTGTTTTTAAAAATTGAGAAAATTTTTTCTGATAATTCACCTCACAAAAAAGAGGACATCATTTTTCAACGTCCTCTTTCCTATAACTTTTCATCTCGCTATTCACATGCTTAAAAACTACCACTGATTAAAGTTTCACTTTATTGCATTTTCATTTCAATCGCTAAATAGTGAGAGTTTTCTTTCGCTTGAATGCGAATATCTTCTTCTACAACCTCCGCTGCATCACGCATTACAAGTGTTTCATCGTTTACAACGCTACTACCTTCAATTTGTACAAGGTATAATTGACGCCCTTCTTGAACAGGGAAATGAATTTCTTTACCAGCCTCTAATGATAAAGAATATAAATTTGCATCTTGATGAATATGAATTGGTGCATCTCCATCAGAAGGAGATACCATATGGAACCACTCATTTTCACGTTTACTCCAATCAAATTTAAACTCACCATAGTTCGGTTTATGACCATCGCGGTCTGGTAAAATCCAAATTTGCAATAAACGTAATGTTTCACTTCCTAAGTTATGCTCACTGTGAAATACACCAGTACCTGCACTCATATATTGAACATGCCCACGCTCAATTGTCCCACGGTTCCCCATACTATCTTCATGTGTTAATTCACCATCTATAACGTAAGAGACAATCTCCATATCACGGTGTGGATGCATATCAAAGCCAGTTTGTGCCGCTATTAAATCATCATTCATAACACGTACTGCTCCAAAATTCATGTTGTTTGGATTATAATAATTTGCAAAAGAAAAATGAAAGTGTGTATTTAACCAACCGTGATTTGCTCTCCCCATATTTTTATGATCAACTTTTCTAAACATATCCTTCACCTCATATTATCTCGAAATCGAGATAATCATTTTTAATTTTATCACTGCAACTTCTTCAGTAATTCTAATAATTGTTTTTGTTCTTCTCTATTTAACTTATCAAATTTCTCTGCTTGAAATGTTTCTTGCGGCGGGACTATTTCTTCATATAGAACCTTTCCCTTTTTTGTTAATGAAATATATTTTGTGGTACCTTCTTGTTCACGCTGAATCCAATCGAGTTGCTCCATCTTATTTAAAAGTTGAGTAACATTTCCTTTCGTAACAAATAACTTATTTCCAAGTTCTTGCTGCGTTAAACGATCGTGTCCTCCAATTTGAACTAATACATCAAACTGAGCGGCAGATACATTCCACTTTTTCAAATGCTGATTCGTCTCACGAATACTTCTATTATAAAAACGTGATAAACGAAACCATAATAGTAATCCAAGTCTTTCCTCTGCTTTCATTCCATCACCTCGCCCATTTGATACTATTAGTTTAGAACTAAACTTAATAAAGGTCAACTACTTATTTTTCATTAGCAACAAATAAAAGCACAGTGATTTTTCTTCACTATGCTTCAGATTAAATTTCTATTTTTATATTCATCTAGCTTCCTCTCCGCGAAATACCTCGCATCTTTCTCGATCCATCTTTCTTCGTATAATTCATTTCCAACATATAGTACATCGTCCTTATGCTGCATCGCATGCCTAAATTCATGCAATAGCGTTTTAAGCACTTGCTCATACTCTTCCCACATACAAACGAAAATTAATTGTTTTTCTTTATGATAAAAACCACCTACCGGGAATAAAAACTCCTCTTCTTCTTCTCCTAATGATAAAAGTACATGATTCGCATCACACGTATCACAAAAAATAACTGGCGTTGCACTTACTTCAATAAGAGAAAACAAATCATTTCTTAACTTTTTGACATCCCAAGGAAGCTCCGAATCCAACACATACCAATTCTCAACTTGTTGATATACATTTTGAAACTGGAGTTCCATTTCTCTATAATCTCCTTTCCAAATTCCCTTTTCCTATATGTATGCCACAATATGTAAAATATTAAACATACCCTTTCACCCTTTAAAAAATGACAATAAAAAAGAATCTATGTCAGCATAGATTCTTTTTCCGTAATCACTTTTTTTTCATCATTTTTTTAAAGATAAAATAACCAATTGCACAAACAATAGCAGCAAGCGCAAAATATTTCACATATGGCCCAGCTACTTTATTAATACTTTCCCACTCTGATCCTAATTTAAAGCCTAAATATACAAATACAATTGACCATGGAATAACAGCTAATGTAGTTAGCGTAATAAACTTAGCATGTGACATTTTCGCAATACCTGCTGGTATCGAAATAGCATGACGCACAACGGGAATAAAACGTGCGGTAAAGATAACACCAGTTCCATAACGATTAAACCACGCTTCCGCATAATCAATATGTTTCTTCTGAATCAAAATATATTTTCCATATCGCTCAAGAACAGGTCTTCCTCCGTATCGACCGATCCAATAAATAAATAGCTGTGCGATTACACCGCCAATCGTACCGAACGCAACAGCACCCCAAAATGTAATGCTTCCTGTTGATACTAAATAGCCTGCATAAGACAATACGATTTCACTTGGAATAACCTCTAACATCAATCCAAGCATAATTCCCCAATAACCAAGTCCTTCTAGAAAAACTAAAACTGAATGAATCAACTCTCCTAACATCATTTACCTCTCTTTACTGTTTTCATTGCAAAAAATAAAAGTACAAGCGGTAAATATCTTGTACTTTTATTTTTAAAAATTTAGTTTGCCTTCGTATCCCACTTAAAGATTTTATTTAAAAATTTATATACATTCTTTGACTCTTTCGTTAGAAGCGGACCTAAAATAGACAGTATAAGCACATATAGTGCTGAGAATGGTTTCAATACCGACATTAAACCACCCGCGATACCGATATTAGCCATAATGATTGAGAATTCTCCCCTTGAAACGATTGTTAATCCAATATTTGTTGATGCTTTATGAGATAATCCAGCTTGTCGTCCTGCAATCATCCCTGCCACAAAGTTTCCGATTATCGTCAGAAGTACAGCACCTAACGTTAACCAGATTGCTCCGCCCAATGAGAACGGATCTATACTTAATCCGAAACTGAAGAAGAAGATAGCTCCGAAAAAGTCTCTAAATGGAACAACAAGATGCTCAATTCGATCACTATGCTCTGTCTCAGAGAAAACTAATCCTAAAAGAAGTGCTCCGATTGCTTCTGCAACGTGAATTGTTTCTGAAAAACCAGCGATAAAGAACAACGAAGCAAATACTACAATAATAAAGATTTCATCTGAACTAATATTCAACAATTTATTTAATAACGGCGTAGCCTTTCTAGCTACTACGAAGAATAGCAGCATATATCCTAAAGCAATTCCAATTGAAGTGAGAGCACCTAAGAACGAAGCGTGATCCCCAAGAACTAAGCCAGAAACTACTGATAAATATACAGCAAGGAATATATCTTCAAACATAATAATTCCTAAAATTAATTCGGTTTCATTATTACCAGTTCTTCTTAAATCAACTAACACTTTTGCAACGATGGCACTAGAAGAAATCGTAATAATACCCGCAATAATTAAGATTTCGAGTAACGGGAATCCCATTATAAATCCGTATAATAATCCTAGTGAAAAGTTAATTAAAATATAGATTGTTCCGCCAATCGCGATAGAACGTCCAGATTTAATTAGTTTTTTCATCGAAAACTCTAATCCTAGATAGAAAAGAAGGAACAGAACGCCAATCCTTCCAAGAAAGGATATCACACTTGCACTTTCAATAAATTTAAGATCGATAACACCTATTGTCGGCGCGTGTGGCCCTACTAACATGCCAAGAACGATTAGAAAAGGAATTACTGAGAATTTAAACTTTCCAGCAATTACTGCTGCAATTGCTACTAAAACTAAAGCTGTACCAACTTCAAAAATTAAAGTATCCATCTAGTCAGTCCCCCTATTCGAAAGTAATTCATTAATAATCTTTTTAATTTCTTCTCTCTCACCAGAAACTACAAGCATATCTCCTTCTTCAATCACCGTGTCTGGCCCTGGATTAAATAGCTTTTTCATGTTCTTTTTCATAACTGCAATTATCGTTACGCTATATGTTTTTCTTATTTCAAGATCACCAATTGTTTTTCCAATTGCTAGAGCTTCATTCTCCACTTTGAACCACTCAATTGCTAAACCTTCAAAGACCATCTCAACATTTTCTAATGCCCTAGGCTTATATACCATTCCACCTAATATTGCTGCAATTTGTCTTGCCTCTGAGTCACGCAATAAAATACTTGAAAGACTTTCTTCATGGTCTGAATCGAAATGATACATTTCTCTGCGCCCATCATCATGAATAACAATCACCATTTTTTCGTTACCTTTCGTAACGATTTGAAACTTATAACCAATACCTGGAAGTTCACTTTCTCTAATATTCATATTTAGCTCCTCCTCAACAATTTTTGTTTAAATTTTCTGTTTTTCTTTCTTTTCTTCAACCAACTAATTTTAGAAATTCTAACCATTCGGGATATCTGTGATTTGGAAATCTTTTATTGTAATAATAAGTCGCTCCTAAAAAGATACTTAAAGATGTACTGATAAAAAAGATACTATTTCTCATTTTCAAACTCTCGAGACTTACTTTCAATAAAGTTTCTTCTTTCAAATTATCCCCTCTTTCTCGCTTTAAATTTAGTTTTTTAAAATGTAAATAATTCTAAAAATATTACGATGTAACATAATCATAACATAAAACACATTTAAGTAACATCATTTTTAGAAAAATTGATTCTGGTATATTTTTTGCATATAATTTTCTTATTACGAAAAAAAGGAAGTGTATTATATGGTTGATATCTTTAGCAGATTCCTTGAGGCAACGAATAATATTTTATGGTCATATATTCTTATTGCAATGTTAATCGGCTTCGGTCTTTATTTCTCTTTTAAATTAAAATTTGTCCAAATTACTCATTTCGGTGAAATGGTCAGTTTAATTAGTAAAGGGTTCAATCGAAAAGAAAAGAAAAAAGATAGCATCTCTCCATTCCAAGCATTTTGCTTAAGTGCAGCTGCACGTATTGGTATCGGGAACTTAGCTGGTGTAGCACTAGCAATTTCAATGGGCGGACCTGGCGCAATATTTTGGATGTGGTTTATCGCTATTCTCGGAGCAGCTACTAGTTTTGTAGAATGTACGCTCGCGCAAATTTATAAAGTAAAAGATGGAAGCAGATTCCGTGGTGGACCAGCATATTACATGGAAAAAGGGTTAAACAAACGCTGGATGGGCATCTGGTTTTCACTTCTCATTACAGTTGCATACGGATTAATTTTCAATTCAGTACAAGCAAATACAGTAACGATAGCGTTTGAAAATGCTTTTGGACTAGAGCGAACGATCGTAGGAGCTCTATTAGCTTTATTAGTTGCAGTTATTATTTTTGGCGGTATTAAGAGCATTTCACGTATTACAGAAATGATCGTTCCTCCAATGGCAATCATTTATATTGGTGTGGCTGTTTTTGTCGTTATTAACAACTTCAATATGTTACCAAGCATTTTTATAGAAATATTTAACAGTGCATTCGGTTTAGACCAAGCCATCGCTGGTGGTATTGGAGCAGCAATCAAGTTCGGAATCCAGCGCGGTTTATTCGCGACTGAAGCTGGTATGGGAAGCTCTCCTAACGCAGCAGCAACGTCAGATGTATCTCACCCTGTAAAACAAGGACTTGTTCAAGCATTAGGTGTTTTCGTAGATACATTCTTAGTATGTACATCAACAGCATTTATCGTATTATGTTCTGGACTTTACAAAGGATCAAATTTAGAAGGTATTGAATTAACACAACAAGCATTAAGTTCACAAATTGGACCGTGGGCAAGTACTTTCTTAGCGATTATTATTTTCCTATTTGCTTTCAGTTCCTTACTAGGAAACTACTATTATGGTGAAACAAACATCGCATTCATTAAAGAAAGCAAAACCTGGTTAATGATTTATCGTGTTGCAGTTGTCGGAATGGTGTTCTTCGGATCAATCGCTGCCCTTCAAACAGTTTGGAGTTTAGCTGATTTCTTTATGGGACTAATGGTATTTACAAACTTAATTGCCATCTCATTCCTTAGCAAGTTCGCCTATGCGGCATTAGTAGACTATATAAAGCAAAAGAAACAAGGAAAAGATCCTGTTTTCGTTGCAAGCTCTATCCCTGGCTTAAAGAATACAGAGTGTTGGGATGGACAGGATGTAGAAGAAAATAAAAAAGCTGTATAATATAAAAGCGCAAGTAGCTCGTTCAGAGCAGGAGCTATATATCAAACAAAATCCCTATTACTTCACAGTAATAGGGATTTTTATTTACAACAGTTCATAATTTGTTCAAATTAATTCCAGCAAAAGGGTTGATTTATACAAATTACTAGATTATAATAATTATAAATTAGTAATTGATATAACATAACAACTCAAAAGGAGATTGATCATAATGAACAAACAAGTAATCGAAGCATTAAACAAACAAGTAGCAAACTGGAGCGTTTTATTTACAAAATTACACAACTTCCATTGGTACGTAAAAGGACCTCAATTCTTCACATTACACGAGAAATTCGAAGAACTTTACACAGAATCAGCTACTCACATCGATGAAATTGCAGAACGCATTTTAGCAATTGGCGGTAAACCAGTAGCAACAATGAAAGAGTACTTAGAATTATCTTCTATTCAAGAAGCGGCTTACGGAGAAACTGCAGAAGGGATGGTCGAAGCAATCATGAAAGACTACGAAATGATGCTAGTCGAACTGAAAAAAGGCATGGAAATCGCTCAAGAATCTGACGACGAAATGACATCTGACCTACTATTAGGAATCTACACAGAACTAGAAAAACACGCTTGGATGCTACGTGCGTTCTTGAATCAATAATAGATTTAAAAGCGGAGGTGACTTGCTCAGAACAGGAGGGCATTGGAGCTCCTGACGAAGAGGCGCTTTTTGCTTCGAGCGAGAGAGCGAAATGACCGGAGATTCTAGCCGCTGAAGCTGGATAATACTTAAAGCGGAAGCGGCTCGTTCAGAACAGGAGGGTGTTGGAACTCCTGATTACGAGGCGCTTTTTGCCTCGAATGAAGGAGTGAAACAACCGACTGTTCTAGCCGCTGGAGCTGGATATCAACTTAAAGCGGAAGCGGCTCGTTCAGAACAGGAGGGTGTTGGAACTCCTGATTACGAGGCGCTTTTTGCCTCGAATGAAGGAGTGAAACAACCGACTGTTCTAGCCGCTGGAGCTGGATATCAACTTAAAGCGGAAGCGGCTCGTTCAGAACAGGAGGGTGTTGGAACTCCTGATTACGAGGCGCTTTTTGCCTCGAATGAAGGAGTGAAACAACCGACTGTTCTAGCCGCTGGAGCTGGATATCAACTTAAAGCGGAAGCGGCTCGTTCAGAACAGGAGGGTGTTGGAACTCCTGATTACGAGGCGCTTTTTGCCTCGAATGAAGGAGTGAAACAACCGACTGTTCTAGCCGCTGGAGCTGGATATCAACTTAAAGCGGAAGCGGCTCGTTCAGAACAGGAGGGTGTTGGAACTCCTGATTACGAGGCGCTTTTTGCCTCGAATGAAGGAGTGAAACAACCGACTGTTCTAGCCGCTGGAGCTGGATATCAACTTAAAGCGGAAGCGGCTCGTTCAGAGTCGCTTTTTTCTATGAAGTTGCCGCGCATGAAAGTACATGAAATTATATCAGCGATTTCCCAATTATATCGACTTATCGACAAAACACGACAATATTAACACACCTCCCCACTACTTTTATCAATATATTACAATCTCTTTTATGTTAAAATATAGGAAACACCCTTTAGTAAAATAGATCCAAAAAAGCTTTTCCATATTCATCATTTACTACTTAAATGGCGGGAGTGGTTCAGTTGAAAGACTACTTAATTAGAGCATTTTTTGCGTTAATAACAGTTGGGGTTGTCTTACTTATAGCTAATATTTTCAATATACGTATCGAGGTTAAAGACTATGCTTTCCTCGTTGTTGTAGCAATTGGTGGCGGCTGGGGTGGCTGGTACCTGTATAAAAAACAAACTAACAATAACAATAAAGGCATTCCGAAATAATAGGGAATGCCTTTATTCTATATTACATAATTAAGCTTAAATCACTAATAAAAGCAGTCCCCAAAAACATCACAAAAACCCATATCCTATGGTAAATAAAAAGAATTCATTTTGAATATAGAAATAGTCCAAAATCTTGCATAACAGAGGTATGACCCATTTGCCGCAACATTGTGGCTATATTCCCACGGTGATATGCTCCGTGGGTGACGATGTGTAATATTGTTTCAGAAACCGTAGTATCCAGGTGCCCCGCATATGGATTATCAACCTTAAATACTTTTTCATAATCTTGTTGACTACTTAAAAGTTCTTTATATCGTTTAGATAATTCATAAAAATTACCTTCCATTTCCTCAATATTTTTTGTTTCCAGCTGTTCTTTCAATCGGTCTGTTTGTACCATTGCATCACTCATGCTTTTACCAGAAATAATCTCAAGCCAGGCTAAATCTGTGAGGTATATGTGAGACATTACTTTTGCCACCGAAGAAAAACCACTCTTAACTTCCTTATGGAAAATGTCTTGCGGTAGTTCTTTTAAGCGATTTAAAATAACTTCATTTGCCCATAAGTGGTAGTTATACATTTTTAATACAGAACGACCCATGCTCATTTCTCCTCCAATTTTCATTTTAATGATTAGATTATGATACATAGCTGATTAAAAATTCCCGAAGGATTACATCTATAAAATTTATTCTGATTTCGATTAAAAAAACCTCTATTAACTTCATAAATAACATTCGCTAACGTCCACAATCTGCTCCCCTTTAACGAAACAATTCTATGTCACTCAATACTTCCTTACTCACCTTTTATTCAGATGTTCTTTTTTTAAATCATCAAACATACCTCCATCTACTTCCCCTCTTCCAACGATTTCACATCTCACTATCAATAAATTTAACCAAATTAAAAACACATGTCTTTTTACGATAAAAAAGACATGTGTTTCTATAAATCGCTATAAAAAAGTACTATGATAATTGCTTCCACTTCGTCCCCAAGACAGGACGCTCGTAATTTTGGATTTCATGAATTAGTTTATCTGCCGTCTCTGCGGAAACAATTAACTCTTTATTCGATGGATTCATAAAGCCTTCTTCTGCTGCCCGTTCAACCATTTGCAAAATTGGTCCGTAAAAGTCTTTTATGTTCAATAAACCAACCGGCTTATTATGTATACCAATTTGTGACCAACATACTACTTCAAAGAGCTCTTCAAACGTTCCATATCCGCCTGGTAATGCAATGAAAGCATCCGCAAGCTCTGCCATTTTCGCCTTACGCTCATGCATCGTTTCTACTTCAATTAATTCTGTTAATCCTGTATGTACGATTTCTCCTCGAAATAGACCACGCGGCATAACACCTGTTACACGTCCACCTAAACGAAGAACTTCGTTTGCTACTTCTCCCATTAATCCAACGCATGAACCACCGTATACGAGCTCATAGTCGTTCTCAACAAACATTTTCCCTAACTGGATTGCCTGCTCTTTAAACTCTGGTCTCTCCCCTAAATTGGAACCTGCAAACACACAAATCTTTCTCATTCCTACACCCCGAAACTATATATTGTTATGATACAATTGACATTGTACAACATATTGAGGGGATGAGGAAGAAATGGATATCGTTGCATTTCAAAGATGGGTTGAGGAATTTTACGAAAAACGAAGCTGGTCACAGTATAATGCCTTTATTCGCTTAAATTTCTTAACTGAAGAAGTTGGAGAAGTTTCACGAGTTGTTCGCGCTATTGAAATCGGCCGCGATCGTCCTGATGAAGATGCGAAAACAGAAGAAGAGCTAAAACAAGAACTAAAAGAAGAACTTGGTGATGTACTTTCTAACCTTATTATTCTTTCGCAAAAATATGATTTGGATTTACAAGACATTATGGACGCACACGTCACAAAGCTTTCGAAAAGGTTTGAAGCACTCAAATGAGAATATTATCAATTATGGTATAATATTCTTGTCACAATAATAAGGGGGATTTTATGTTATCTAAAAAATTGCACGACGCATTAAATGAACAAATGAACTTTGAATTTTACTCTGCCCACGCTTATATGGCAATGGCTGCTTACTGTACAGCCGAGAGCTATGATGGATTCGCTAACTTTTTCCTTGTACAAGCTGAAGAAGAGCGTTTCCACGCAATGAAGCTTTACAACTATATTAATGACCGCGGTGAGCGCGCTATTATTACTGGATTCGATAATCCAAATAACGAATATGAATCTGTATTGAACGCTTTTGAAGTAGCACTTGAGCACGAGCGTGAAGTAACGAAACGTATTTATCACTTATCTGATATCGCTTGGGATGAGCGTGAGCATGCAACAATTACATTCTTAAAATGGTTCGTTGATGAGCAAGTAGAAGAAGAAGCTTCATTCGATAGCATCATTCAAAAATTAAAACGTATTACAAGCGATTCAAACGCACTATTTATGCTAGATGCTGAATTAGAGAAACGTACATTTACGCCTCCAGCTGAGTAATATTTTAATCACCTTAATGAATGTTAAGGTGATTTTTTAATTTGTTCTTTTCTAAGCTGAATAAGCTTCGCCAAATCCTTCTTATAAAGCCTTGAAACCTTTTCAACAAAGTCACTATTAGTAAAAGTCCCATCCCCTTCTTTCAACCTAATTCCTCCTCTCTGCGCTATTATACTAAAATAAAAAAAGTCGTTTATCCCCCTAAGTGAGAGATAAACGACTTCTTTGTTATTTATTAAAGCATAACCCCAACGATAATCGCTGATAATATACTTACTAACGTTGCACCGTATACAAGTTTTAATCCGAATGAAGATACAACATTTGCTTGTTTGCCATCGATACTCTTTGTTGCACCTGCGATAATTCCGATAGATGAGAAGTTCGCAAATGATACAAGGAAGATAGATAAAATACCTACTGTACGAGTTGATAAATCACCAGCTACTTTTCCAAGGTCAAGCATTGCAACGAATTCGTTCGTTACTAATTTTGTTGCCATAATTTGTCCTGCTGTTAGCATCTCTGATGTTGGGATACCCATTACGAATGCTAATGGTGAGAAAACGTAACCTAAAATGCTTTGGAATGTGATTCCGAAAATAGAATCGAATACACCGTTAATTGCTGTAATTAATGCTACGAAACCGATTAACATCGCCGCTACTGTTACAGCGATAGAGAAACCAAGCATAATATATTCGCCTAACATTTCAAAGAATGTTTGTTTCTTATCTTCTTGTAATTCTAAAATATCGTCTTCTTCTTTTACTTCATATGGATTGATAATATGAACGATAATGAATCCACTAAATAAGTTTAATACAAGTGCTGTTACTACATATTTTGGATCAATCATTTTCATATAAGAACCGACGATTGACATTGATACTGTTGACATTGAAGATGCACAAAGTGTGTATAATCGATTTTTCGGTAATTTGCTTAATTGATCTTTTACTGTAATAAATACTTCACCTTGACCGACAATTGCCGCTGCTACTGCATTATATGATTCAAGTTTTCCTAAACCATTAATTTTACTTAATACGAAACCGACTGCACGAATGATAATCGGTAAAACTTTAATATGTTGCAAGATCCCGATTAATACTGCTAAGAAAATAATCGGTAATAATACTGTTAAGAAGAATGGTGCTTGTCCATCGTTCGCTAAACCACCAAATACGAAATTAACCCCAGCTTCCGCAAATTTTAAAATAGCGCCAAATCCATCTGCAATCCCTTTTACTAATACAAATCCGACCTTTGTATTTAGTAAGAAATACGCAAGTACCAATTGAATGACAAGCATAAGTGCAATTGGCTTATATTTAATTTTCTTACGATCTGAACTTATAAGGAAACCTAGTACAAACACTACAAGTAAACCAACTAGAAACATTACTATTTTCATATGTGAATCCTCCACTTCTCCCACGAGTTATTGGTCGTATAACGTATAACGAATGACGTCTGACCATTGGTGTTAAAAAAATTTAAAACCCCTAAATACTATTCAACTGTTATCTAAAATCAGTAAGCGTTTACATAAATTGCAATTTATAAAAGGTAGCCTCTTCTCTCCTACCATACTTGAAAGTCTGAAATTGATACCACCTACAAATCAAATTGTAAGCGTTAACTAATCGAAATGCAATATAAATTTTAAAATATTTTTATATGTTAATATATTCCTAAATAATTGGTTTTTTCATGTAAATTTACCATAAAAAAATAGCCCTAGCTATGAGCTAGGACCATCTTTTTTATAACATAACACCAACGATAATCGCCGATAAAAGACTTACTAATGTCGCACCGTATACAAGTCGTAATCCGAATGATGAAACAACGTTTGATTGGTTTTCATCGATTCCTTTCGTTGCACCTGCGATAATTCCGATAGATGAGAAGTTCGCAAATGATACAAGGAATACAGAAAGAATACCGACTGTACGAGCTGATAAATCACCAGCTACTTTTCCTAAATCAAGCATCGCAACAAATTCGTTCGATACTAATTTCGTCGCCATAATTTGTCCCGCTGTTACCATTTCTGCTTGCGAGATACCCATTACGAACGCTAATGGTGAGAAAATATATCCTAAAATAGCTTGGAAGGTAATACCGAAAACTGAATCAAACAAGCTATTGATTGCTGTAATTAATGCTACGAAACCAAGTAACATTGCTGCTACCGTAATCGCAATCGTGAAACCAAGCATAATATATTCGCTCAGCATTTCAAAGAACGATTGCTTTTTCTTATTTTCTAACTGCAATGTATCTTCTTCTTCCGTAATATCGTACGGATTAATAATATGAATAATAATGAATCCACTAAATAAATTTAATACAAGTGCTGTTACTACATATTTCGGCTCAATCATTTTCATATAAGAACCAACGATTGACATCGACACTGTCGACATGGAAGATGCACATAGTGTATATAAACGATGTTTCGGGATTTTACTTAATTGATCTTTTACTGTAATGAATACTTCTGCTTGTCCAACAATCGCAGCTGCTACTGCATTGTATGATTCTAGTTTTCCTAAACCATTTACTTTACTTAACACAGTACCAATAGCACGAATAAATATCGGTAAAATTTTAAAATGCTGCAGAATTCCGATTAATACCGCAAAGAATACGATTGGTAATAATGCCGTTAAGAAGAATGAAACTTCCCCTTTATTAACAAGGCCTCCAAATACGAAAACGATTCCAGCTTCCGCATATCCAAGAAGTGCTCCAAATCCATCAGAAATTCCTTTTACTAAAATATAACCAACTTGTGTATTTAATAAGAAATACGATAATGCTAACTGAATTACAAGCATGATTGCGATTGGTTTATACTTAATTTTCTTTCGATCCGCGCTTATAAGAAAACCGAGTACAAATACAACGAGTAATCCTACAAGAAACATAACAAACTTCATTAATAAAATCCTCCATTTAACTCTTCTTTAATGTTGAACGTCTGACCATTAGAAATGAGAAATAATCCGAACTTTCCCTTTATCACTAAAAACATGAAAATGATTATAAAAAGTCGCCTAATCTCTTATTCTAGAGCCATTAACCATTCTAACACAAATTATAACTCACATCTGCATTTTTCTTTTAAAAAATTACATTTTATTATAAAACGCTCGTTAATGTTCGTCTTTTGCCCTTCACACCATTTATTACAATAAAAAAACGAGCATCGACTTTCTCTCGATGCTCGTTTTTTCTTATACAGCTTTTTCTTTATCTGTTACCGCTGGCTTATCCCAACACTCTGTGTTCGTTAAACCAGGGATAGAATCTGCACTGAAGACTGGATCTTTTCCTTGTTTCTTTTGTTTCACATAATCCGCCAACGCAGCATACGCAAATCGGCCAAGGAGTGTAATCGCAATTAAGTTTGTGATCACCATTAGACCCATAAATAAGTCTGCCATATTCCATACAACTTGAAGCGTCGCAACTGAACCGAATAGAACCATTCCAACTACCGCAATACGATAGATCGTTAACCAAATTTTACTTTGTTTAATGAATTCAATATTCGTTTCACCATAATAATAGTTTCCTAGAAGTGAACTGAAAGCAAATAAGAAAATGATGATCGCTAAGAAGCTACTTGCCCACGAACCGATTTGTGAACTTAACGCCACTTGCGTTAATTCAATACCTTCTAAATTTGTTGCCTTATATGCACCAGAACATAGTACGATAAACGCTGTTGATGTACATACTAAGAATGTATCTACTAAAACTCCAATTGTTTGAATAAAACCTTGTTTAGCTGGATGCGTTACATCCGCTGTTGCCGCCGCATTCGGCGCACTACCCATACCTGCTTCATTCGCAAATAATCCGCGCTGAATACCAAACTTCATTGCAGCACCAATACCGCCACCTACAGCTGAATCTAAACCGAATGCACCTTTAAAGATTTCTGTAAACATATCCGGTATTAAATAATAATTTTTAATAACAACGAAAACAGCTACTGCAATATAAATAAGTGCCATTGGCGGAACGATCATTTCTGACATACGCGCAATACTTTTTACACCACCAAAAATAATAACCGCAACCAGTGCAGCTAACACAATCCCTACAATATAACGCTCAATGCCAAAAGCATTTTCAAACGCTAATGTAACTGTATTTGCTTGTACCGAGTTGAAAATTAAACCGTAACTAATTGTAATCAGAATAGAGAACCAGATCCCCATCCAACGTTTATTTAAACCTTTTTCCATATAATAAGCAGGACCACCACGGAAGCCACTGCCATCTTTTATTTTATAAATTTGCGCAAGCGTACTTTCTACGAAACTTGAAGACGCCCCGATAATTGCAATAACCCACATCCAAAATACAGCTCCAGGTCCTCCCATAGAAATAGCTAGTGCTACACCAGCTAAGTTCCCGATACCAATACGAGCTGCTGAACTCATACAGAAAGCTTGGAAAGAAGATACACTTCCCTTTTTACGTGTCTTTCCAGTCAATCCATCACCCATTAATCGAACCATTTCCCCTAAATGAGTAATTTGTACGAATTTCAATTTAATAGAAAAATAAAGCCCTAAACCAATTAACATTGCGATAAGAATATATGACCAAAGAATCGTATTCGTTGATGAAACGAATTGTTCTAAAATATTCATACTGTTAGTCCCCTCCCTTTTTTCTTCATAAATTGAATTATATTTAAAAAATATTCAAAAATCAACATTTTTCGACAGGATATTGCTTCCATATGTTAGGTTTTTTAACATGGCAGTGTTATTTGTTATGTTTAATGACGTTATATTTATAAAAAATGTGCATACTAAAACAAGAATTTAAAACTTTCATGAGAAATTTATCTCCCATCTAGCTTCTTTGCTTCATCCAAAATTTAAAAAGAAAGTCTTACTACCTACAAATAGCGTGTTAAATAATTTCATAAACAACACCATTGACAAAAATACAAAACTGTAACTATAATGGTTACATCAGGTTGTAACAAACCTAATTACAATACATTCATTCATTTTAAAATATACAATTTAACAAAACACTTTGGAGGGATTCATTATGAAAGTCGGAATTATCGGAGCAAGTGGCAAAGCAGGAAGTCGTATTTTAAAAGAAGCATTAGATCGCGGACATGAAGTAACTGCAATCGTAAGAGACGCTGCAAAAATTACAGAAGAAAATGTAAAAGTTTTAGAAAAAGATGTATTCTCTCTTACATCTAACGACATACAAGCATTTGATGTAGTTGTAAATGCATTCGGTGCTCCAGCAGGACAAGAACATCTTCATGTAGATGCAGGAAATGTACTTATTGAAGCTGTGAAAGGTGCACCAAATACAAAATTACTTGTAGTTGGCGGCGCTGGAAGCTTATTTGTAGACGAGGAAAAAACAACACGTGTATTTGATACACCAGGATTCCCAAATGAATACCTTGCAACTGCTCAAAACCAAGGTAAAAACTTAGAAATCTTGCAACAAACAAATGACATCACTTGGACATTCATCAGCCCTTCTGCACTATTCGCATTAGGAAAACGCACTGGCTCTTATACAGCTGGTAAAGATAATCTTCTTGTTAACTCAAAAGGCGATAGCTACGTAAGTTACGAAGATTTTGCAGTAGCAGCACTTGATGAAATCGAAAATCCAAAACATGTAAACGAACGCTTCACAGTGGTTTCTGAAGCTGAATAATAAAAAAGCTCGTAAACATAGTGTTTACGAGCTTTTTTCATCATCTGTTATATTGATTCGGTTTATGTGGTTCATTTGGTGTATAGGGTTTATTTGGCTTATTATCATGACCATTTGCTTTTTTCCAACTTACCGCTAACTCTGGACTTGTTTTTTCTTCACTTCGCTCAAGTAATACAACCGCATTTTGAATCGTTGGCGTTCCTTTATGTGCAATACCTTGTAATTTCGTTAAATTCCCTGATACTTTAAAGCTAAATCCACCAGCTGGTGTTTGTTTCGGAATTAAAATGCGGAACTTTTCCCCTACATTAAATTCAGTTTTTGCTTCGCCTTTTTCATTTACAAACTTCGCGCCTTGTGGTGCACCTGTTGCTTGCACTTTATACGTTCCGCTTTTTGCATTTGTTTCTACTGTATATAAACCAGTTTCAAAAAACTCATCTTTTAATACTGCTTCTTGTTCTTCTGTAGGAGTTACACTCATCGTAATTTCTTGCAACTCTTCACTAGCATTTGCTTTTGCAACTATATCTTTCGTTACTTTTTCTACATTTTTATTACGGAAATCTAAATCATTAATATCAATTTGTTTTAACGCATTCCACACCGCAAGCTGCGTTGCGTAATGTGCATCTCTCCAATCAGAAACACCTAATTCTTGCGGACTCTTTTGTGGGTATCCGTTTAATAGTACGCGGTACACGTTAATATCCACTTTACCCATTTCAGGTAAATCTTGACCACTTGGCGATTTTAAATCTACATTTAAGCAAAAAGCAATTTTTCCATCTGCTGTTTTAATAAGCTCTGTTCGAATTGGTTTCTTCTTTGACCTACTGTAACTCCAATCCATTTGATACTTCGTATGGTCCATAACTTCTGCGAATGCTTTTTGAAGTGGGAATAATAAGTTCGCAAATACAAATAAAACACTCAAAAAAGTGGCCATTACCTTGAACGATCGTTTTATATTCATGTCTACAACCCCTTATAAAATAACAAATTTACTACTGTTTATTATTTAGTTAGAACATTTTTTTATGCATAGACAAAATAAAAAAGAGCGCAAACTTTTTGCACTCTTTGAACTTACCTCTATTAGAAATCAAAGTTATCCGGATCTGGACCGACGCGGTGGTTTTCATTTAAAGCATCAATCTTTTCCATATCTTCTTTTGTTAGCTCAAAATTGAAAATATCTGCGTTTGCAATAATGCGGTGTTCTTTCGTTGATTTCGGAATCGTTACAACTTCATTTTGAAGATCCCAACGTAAAATAACTTGAGCTGTTGTCTTACCGTATTTATTAGCAATTTCTTGTAATGTTTCGTTATCTAATAGTTGCCCCTGCATAAGTGGTGACCATGCTTCCATTTGAATACCTTGCTCTTTACAGAAAGCTTGTAGTTCCTTTTGTGTCAACCGCGGATGATACTCAACTTGATTAATCATCGGTTTAATTTCCGCACCTTCCATTACATCCTTCAGATGATGGATTTGGAAGTTACTTACACCAATTGCACGCGCGCGCCCTTCTTTATAAAGTGTTTCTAACGCTCTCCACGAATCTTTATATTTCCCTTCAACAGGCCAATGAACAAGATATAAATCTAAATAATCTAGTTCTAATTTTTTTAAGCTCTCTTCATATGCAGCAAGTGTCGTTTCATATCCTTGATCTGCGTTCCACACTTTTGAAGTAATGAATAAATCTTCTCGAGAAATTCCTGCTTCTTTTATACCAGCGCGAATACCTTCTCCAACTGCCTTTTCATTTCCATAAATCGCAGCTGTATCAATACTGCGATATCCTGCTTTAATCGCCGATTTTACAGCCTCTATAAGTTCCGGTCCATCTTCTACTTTAAATACACCTAAACCGAACCAAGGCATTTCTACACCGTTATGCAATACTGTTTTACTTTGTAAATTTTTCATTTTATTTTCTCTCCTTTATTTTGCTTGATCTCTTTTTTCTAATGCCATACTCCACGCTGTTAAAATAACAGCGCCTACTACCATAATGCCGCCTACCCAGGCTGTATGAATTAACCCTAACGAGTTCGTTACAATACCACCTAAATAAGCCCCAAGAGCAATTCCTGCGTTAAACGCTGCAATATTAATTGCCGATGCAATATCAACTGCACTCGGAACAAAGCGCTCAGCCAATATAACTACATATACTTGTAACCCTGGGACATTCATAAATGCAAATAGTCCCATAAAAATAATCGTAATGAGCCCCGCTACTTGAAACGGCGCTGTAAATGTTAGTACGAATAATACAATTGCTTGAATAAAGAACATATAAAATAGTGCTCGAATTGGATTATGATTTGATAGCTTCCCGCCAACCATATTACCAATCGCAATCGCAACCCCGTACACTAATAAAATGATTGTAACGGTACTCGATTTAAATCCGGTTACTTCTTGTAATAGCGGAGATAAATACGTAAATGTTACAAATGTTCCCCCGTATCCTAATGCAGTAATGATGAAAACAAGTAATAGTCTTCCGTTCGTGATAAGTTTGAATTGATCACGAAATGATACTCGCGTCCCCTTTTTTAAATTAGACGGAATTAGCATACTATTTGAGATTAAGGCAACGATTCCAATTACTACAATTACCATAAAAGATGCTCTCCAGCCAAACTGTTGCCCAATAAATGTTCCAATTGGTACACCTGTAATGGTCGCAACGGTTAAACCAGTAAACATAAAAGCAATCGCGCTAGCACGTTTATTCTCTGGTACGAGTGCAGCTGCAATTGTTGAACCAATTGACATAAAAACACCATGTGCAAATGCAGAGACAACCCTCGCGATAAGTAACACAGTAAAACTCGTTGCTACCGCCGCAATGCCATTACCGATAATAAAGACAATCATAATCCACATTAATAACGTTTTCCGCGACATACTAGCTGTTAACGACGTTAATACCGGAGCGCCAAATGCTACCCCTAACGCATATAAGGAAACAGTTAAACCAGCTGTTGTAACGGAAACATGTAAATCCTCCGAAATAGATGGTAATAAACCGACGCTAATAAACTCGGTTGTACCAATTCCAAACGCACTAATTGCTAGCGCTAATAAAGCAAACATACTTCTTCGATTCGTCTGAACAGCCGAAGATGATACTGTATATGAATTCAATTGAACTCCTCCTTAATACGAGAAATCCAATCATAATAGTGTGATAAAAAGGCCTTTTTATCTTCTACAAAAATAACTTTACTGCTGTTAAATGCTATTATGAATGGCTTCACTCTTTTTTTGAAGAACGCACTTTAAAGTACGATAGATACTAAAAAGTAACATAGGCACTTTTTAGTACCGTACTACTCATTTCCCTCTTACGTATGCTATTATGGAACATATTCAACACGATAAAAAGTACGTACTTTAAAGTGCTATAGGCACTAAAAAGTAACATTTAACTTATTTAGCTTCTTTTGTTGAAGAACTGAAATTTACATTCATCCAAGGAGATTTTTTATATGAAGAAATATAATATTCCTGTCGAGGCGACCTTAGAGGTTATCGGTGGCAAATGGAAAGTCGTTATTCTTTGCCACTTAACGAAAGGTACAAAGAGAACGAGTGAACTAAAACGTTTAATGCCTGGTATTACACAAAAGATGTTAACACAGCAATTACGCGAGTTAGAAGAGGATGGGGTTATTCAAAGAAAGGTATACAATCAAGTACCACCAAAAGTAGAATATTCTCTTACTGACTACGGATGGTCTTTAGAATCAATTCTCGATTCTCTTTGTACTTGGGGCGAATGCCACCTTGAAAAAAGCGGTAACACATCGATGCTAATTACAGAGGATGAACAATAAAAAAAGGAAAAAATGAACATAAATCTGTCCATTTTCCCCTTTTTTTCTTTATATATATGTACATTTTTAAGATAGATAAAATATTTTATGCGCTTTCATTCCTTGTCAATACTAGGTTACAGCATCAATATCAAATAATTAGGAATCATTTTTATGTTAACATACGTGTATATAGTATATAATATAGGATATATATTATATACACTTTCCGATAAGGGAACTTTCCATTATGCGGACAAGCCATGTATCGGACAGTTCATAAATAATAGGTAGGACATTATGGTTTTGGATTTATGATTTCAGCTTACTTGCTATCATAAATTTAAAGGCATTTTATTGTGCTTTGTGAAACTTTGTATAAAGTTTCGCAAACGTTTACTATCTTACCTATCAAAAATAAGAGTATTGCTATCGTAAAGGAGAATTGGAGATGCCAGAAACTATGACTCAAACAAAGCCAGAACAAGAAACTGTACAAATTTCTGCTAGCCAAGGACAACTTGATGTACTTGATCAGTTGTTAAAACCTGAGGTACAAGAATCATTAACAACACTAGTGGAACAGCTTCCAAAATTAACTGAGCTTGTTAATATTTTAACTAAGTCTTATGACTTCGCTCAAACTGTTGCTACTGATGAAGTATTAAAAAGCGACACTGTTAGTGCAATCACAGAGCTTGTAGAACCTGTAAAAGATACAGTGAAAGGCATGGCTGCAACTGCTATCGAAGCGAAAGATCGTGCTGACGAAAGCAACGAAGTTATCGGCCTGTTCGGTCTATTAAAATTACTAAAAGACCCACAAGCACAAAAAATGTTCCGCTTTGTGAACGCATACCTTCAAATTAGTGCAGAACGTAACAATAAATAATTTAACTTATAACAACAATTAGTAAAGACGGGGGATATCATACTATGTCAAAACAAATTGTCATCTTAGGCGCTGGTTATGGCGGTCTTCTTGCCGCTCTAAACGTACGTAAATATTACAGCAAATCAGAAGCACAAGTTACAGTGATTAACCAATACCCAACGCACCAAATCATCACTGAACTACACCGCCTTGCAGCTGGTAACGTTGCTGAGCAAGCAGTTGCAATGCCACTTACAAAGCTTTTCAAAGGCAAAGACATCGATCTTAAAATTGCAACAGTTGAGTCATTCTCAGTTGATAGCAAAGAAATCAAACTAGCTGGTGGCACTACACTATCTTACGATGCACTTGTAGTTGCTTTAGGAAGTAAAACTGCTTACTTCGGTATTCCAGGACTAGAAGAAAACAGCATGGTATTAAAATCTGCTGCTGATGCAAACAAAATCTACAAACACGTTGAAGACCGTATTCGTGAATACGCTAAAACGAAAAACGAAGCTGATGCTACAATCGTAATCGGTGGTGGCGGATTAACTGGCGTTGAGCTAGTTGGTGAGCTTGCTGACATTATGCCTAAACTTGCAAAAAGCCACGGCGTAAATCCAAAAGAAGTTAAACTTCTTCTTGTTGAAGCAGGTCCAAAAATCCTTCCAGTATTACCAGATCACTTAATCGAACGTGCAACTACTAGCTTAGAAGCACGCGGTGTTACATTCTTAACAGGTCTTCCTGTAACAAACGTTGCCGGCAATGAAATCGACTTAAAAGACGGTCAAAAAATCGTTGCTAACACATTCGTTTGGACAGGCGGCGTACAAGGTAACCCATTAATTGGTGAATCAGGTCTTGAAGTAAACCGTGGACGTGCAACTGTTGATGCACACCTGCAATCTACTTCTCACAAAGACGTATTCGTTGCTGGAGACAGCGCTGTTGTCTTCTCTCCAGACGGTCGTCCATACCCACCAACTGCACAAATCGCTTGGCAAATGGGTGAATTAATTGGATACAACTTATACGCAGCACTAGAAGGCAAAGCATTCGAAGAGTTCGCACCTATCAACTCTGGAACACTTGCTAGTCTAGGACGTAAAGATGCTGTTGCTACAATCGGAGCAAGCAATACTCCGCTTAAA
Source organism: Bacillus cereus group sp. RP43 (assembly GCF_040459645.1). Taxonomy (NCBI): domain Bacteria; kingdom Bacillati; phylum Bacillota; class Bacilli; order Caryophanales; family Bacillaceae; genus Bacillus; species Bacillus cereus group sp. RP43. The sequence continues at coordinate 407,293 of NZ_JARVHQ010000001.1, read as the reverse complement.
GGCTTACCGGCATCATTAATGAAAGAAGCAAGTAACGTTCGTTACTTATCACACATTAAAGGTCTATTCAGCTTAGCTTACTAATCTGAATATAAGCCCGAATCATGCCCGGCATGGTTCGGGCTATTTTTATCCGTAATATTCTCTACTTATTTATATTCGGCAGAGGAATACTATAACCCTCTTCAATTATCTAAATATACTGACTTTTTTGTGTCGAAATTGTGTATACGAAAAGAGTGAAAGTATCTTTCTTACTTCCACTCTTCCACAAAAACTATTATCCCAATTTCACTAAGCTATAGTTCTTCTTCCCTTTACGAATAATAATAAATCTTCCATCAAACGAATTTTCTACAGTAACATCCGTACCTACATCCGTTACTTTCTCACCATTCATAGAAATCGCACCGTTATTAATGTCTTCACGCGCTTGACGTCTAGAAGGTTCAATTCCTAAATCAACTAACCACTCTACAATGTTTTTCGTCTCTTTTGAAGACTCGAATGTCGGCATCTCTTTAAATCCTTGTTCAATTTCATCCGCTGTTAACGATTTAATATCTCCGCTAAATAACGCCGCTGTAATTTTCACAGCCTGCAAAAGTGCTTCTTCTCCATGAACGAATTTCGTCATTTCTTCTGCTAATACTTTTTGCGCTTCGCGTTTATGAGGCTCTGTTTCTACCTTCGCTGCTAATTCATCAATTCTCTCTTTCGTTAAGAACGTAAAGTATTTCAAGTATTTAATTACATCACGGTCATCTGTATTCACCCAGAACTGGTAAAATTCAAACGGTGTTGTTTTTTCCGGATCAAGCCAAATAGCACCACCTGCTGATTTACCAAATTTCGTACCATCCGATTTTAATAATAACGGAATTGTTAGCCCGAATACTTTCGCCTCGTGGCCTTCTAATTTACGAATTAAGTCTAAACCACTCGTAATATTTCCCCATTGATCACTACCACCGATTTGCAATTGAACATCTTCTTCTTTGTATAAATGATGGAAGTCCATTGCTTGCAAGATTTGGTACGTGAACTCTGTAAATGAAATTCCTGTATCTAAACGACTTGCGACAATATCTTTTGCTAACATGCTATTTATGCTAAAGTTTTTTCCGTAATCACGTAAAAACTCGATAATATTTATTTTATGTGTCCAGTCATAATTATTTACCATCTTCACTTCGCTATTCCCGCCGAAGTCAAATAGCTTTTTCATTTGTGCTGTTAACGCATCTACATTATGCTGCACTACTTCTAACGTTTGCAGTTGACGCTCTGATTGACGTCCACTTGGATCACCAATTGTTCCTGTTGCCCCACCAATTAAAATAACAGGATGATGACCAGCTAATTGGAATCTCTTCATCATCATAAAAGGAATCAAATGTCCGATATGCATACTATCACCAGTCGGATCAACTCCGCAGTATAGCGAAATCTTTTTCTCTTCTACTAACTTACGTAAACCTTCTTCATCTGTCTGCTGATTCACAGCACCGCGCCATTCTAATTCTTCAATAATATTCATCTTTTGTCATCCCCTTTATTTTTTAAAAACAAAAAAGCCCCTATGTCTATGACATAGGGACGATTATTCACCGTGTTACCACCCAGTTTGCATAAATAGCATAGCTACTCATACCACTCTTAGCAATAATATCGATTGCTACTCCGCTTAGCGTTACCTAAGATACTCCAGAGTGTAATTCACAAGTTTGTTTGTGCTAGGTTCCAGCAACCCCTAGCTCTCTTTGATAACAGTGACAAACTGCTACTGGGCTCTTTCAACGTATGTTATTTGTTAAATTATTAGCCATTATATTGAATTGAAAACAAATTGTCAACAATACCCAAATGTTATTTTAAAATAATTCATACTTTTATACGTTTTTAATTCAAAGATTATTATAGATTTTCTCCAATAATCCTTACTTCTCTCTCTAACTTCACACCGAATTTCTCTTCAACTGTCTTTTGTACGAAGTGAATTAAATCGATGTAATCTTGTGCTGTTCCGTTATCAACATTCACCATAAATCCAGCGTGTTTTAAAGAAACTTCCACTCCGCCAATTCGCTTACCTTGCAATCCTGATTCTTGAATAAGCTTACCCGCAAAATTATTTGGTGGACGCTTAAATACACTACCGCATGAAGGATACTCTAAAGGTTGTTTTGATTCACGCTTATACGTTAAATCATCCATCTTTTCCTTAATCTCTTCACGTACACCTTCTTCAAGTTCAAACCTCGCTTCAAGAATAATGTAATGATTGTTCGCAAATACACTCTTACGATATCCAAATTCAAATGCTTCTTTCGTTAAAGTACGTAGCTCTCCATCACCCGTCATTACAACAGCTTCTGTTAATACAAACGATACTTCCCCACCGTACGCACCAGCATTCATATATAATGCTCCGCCAACTGAACCTGGAATACCACAAGCAAACTCAAGACCTGTTAAATTGTGGTCTAACGCAATACGTGATACATCAATAATTGCTGCACCGCACTGTGCCACAATCGTCGTTCCTGTTACAGTAACATCTGTAATATGAATTAAACTTACTGTAATCCCGCGAAGACCACCGTCTTTAATAATGACATTCGATCCATTTCCTAAAAACGTAACTGGAATATTGTATTGATTCGCATACTTTATAACTTCTTGAATTTCATCATAATTCGTAGGAGCAACGAATACATCCGCTTTCCCGCCAACTTTAATATGCGTATGATTCTTTAGCATTTCATCTTGCTTCACATGACCTTCAGGCAATACTGTACTTAAATATTTATAAACCTCATGCATATTCATTTTACGATTCCTCTATTTCTATAATCTTTTTATCCCGCTATCCACGGGCCCATAATATCCCCACATAACAATGCGCTACAAATAAAAAGCCCAAGTGGTGGATAAAGTGTACATAAAGCACACCTATAAACCTCTTAAATTATAAGAGGTTCCACTCATATTAAAATATATATCGCATAATAAAGCAACCCAAATGGGCTACTAAACTTGACATGTAACCATATAGACAACAATTTGTAAAATATATAGGTTTTTCAAAGCAATACCCTTCAATATCTTACTATACCATACGAAAGAAAAGTGGTATTTTTTTGTAATCTTTACTTTATTTTCATCAATAAAAAAAGGGCACATCCCACAGAATGTGCCCTTTTTATACTCTTTAAATTATTTTTCGTTCTCTTCTTTTTCCTTATCAAACCATAATAGCTCATCGTCATCAACTTCACCATTATAATTGATTAAAATCTCTTCTCCCGCTTTTATATCTTTGTAAGCAAAGAAGTTAAACATATGATTCTCAAAGACAATATCATACGTTGCATTCGGCTTATATGAATGATTAAATAACATGCCGTATCCTAAAAGGAATGCCGTATGATTTACCCCATACTCAAATGCGTAGTCAGCAAGTAACGTTTTCTCAATGTGTTCATGCTGTTCATTCGGATAAGAGATAACTGGTGCTGAGTGTATCAACTCACCCTTTTTAATATCACGAGTTGCAAATACACCTCTATTAAATTCTCCATCACTAAGTTCAGAAGTCTTAACTTCAATCATATGCGTCACCTATATATTTCTTTCTTCGAAGTATTTTTCTCCTTAAGCTTGGCAGAAAACGCGGAGAAAAGCAATTAAATTCCTATCAAGTGCTCTTTTTCATCGATATTATTTTTCTAGAATATCTTCTAGCAATTTCACTTGCTCGCTAACAGTATGTAACGTCTTCACCGATATATCATTTCGATGCTTTTCTTCTTCAACACTCGCTAACACTTCTTCCGTAGCTGCAGAAGTTTGTTGAATTACGTTAGAAGCATGTGTAACGTCCTTTACGATATTCGTCGTTTTAGCTTGGAAACTTTCTTGATGACCAACAATCTCCCTCATTACATCATTAATCGCATCAATAAACTTCCCTAAATCCGTTACATTCGTTAAAACACTTGCTAACATTTCGTTACATTCTTCTTGTACTCTTTGTGACTTCTCTACCTGCACTTCTACTTTACTTGCTTGATTACTAAACTCCTTCAAAATCCCTTGAATTCTCCCCGCAGAACGATTCGATTCTTCAGCAAGCTTTAATACTTCATTCGCTACAATCGCAAAACCTTTTCCATGCTCGCCTGCCCTTGCTGCCTCAATATTTGCATTTAAAGCTAACAAACTCGTCTGACTTGAAATATTCGTTATTACATCTACAATTTCATTAATTTGTTTCGATTGCATCATTAATTCTCTAAATATAGTTCCTGATTGTGAAACAACATCATTTAAACTTCTCATATTAGCTTCAAAACTTCTTAAAGTATTTACACTACCCTTCGAAATCTCCAAACTTTTATCAACACGAATCGATGCATTTCTTACTTGAGAGATAATTTGTTCAATATTTCCCTCCATATCATTCAATACTTCTACTGAACGAGACATCATCTCTGATTGCGATTGCGTGCCAACTGCCACCTCTTCAAAAGCAAAATTAATTTCACTCATCGACTCCATCGATGTATTCATATTTTGTCTTAAATAATTGAAATTACTATCTAGTTTCACAACTGTTTCCTCAATAAGCCTTTGTGTCTCTTCTAGCTCTTGAGCCTTTCTCATTACTTCTTGCTTCTCATCACTTAAACGAGCCAACAGATTAGAGCCAATCTTCGTTACACCCCACATTGCGATCGTTACAATCGCTAACAAACTTGCGAAATTCGCAGCTTCGGATGAGGCTGTATACGCAAAGAATTGATTTGGCCAATAACTACAAAGTATAAATGTAATAACGACAGCTATCCCGCCAAGAGTTAAAATGAGACGTTCACTTAAATAAATAAGTGAAACTGCTAGTGTAAAATAGACCATTTGAAATACAGCCGGGCTTTCATTAAATGCTTGTACCATAATGAAAGACATAATAAGCAGCATAAATGTCATGATGTATTTATACATTGCTTCCATACTTTCTATAAATGTAAGAAGCGTTCCAAATACAACGACAGAAATACCACAAATCCAAAACGCTATTGCTCTCTCTGTAAAAATATATCCGTAATACCCAATCGCGATTATACCAAGGAAGAAACTACAAATTGTGATAAACAGTAATAAATGATTTTTCTGTGATTCTTTCTCAAGGTTAGAAAAACAACTTCTCTTTAACCACTCCATATATGAAGCCCCACCTTCTACTCATACGTATCAATTACTTCAGCTTAAATACCGCACTCACTGGGTTATGATCACTATTTTCAAACTTTAAATCTTTCCCTTGTACATTTACAATCTCAACATTCGGTGAAACGATAAAGCCATCAATAATCGTGACGAAATTTTCACCTTCCACATATTTCTTCACATCATCTCTCACAGTCATAACAGATGGATCTACAGCCCACTGAAAGCCACCGTCAGTAAAGTCCTTCGGTAACTCTACTAACCACTCAGGACGCTCTTTCACAAATTTCGGATCACTTAACTGAGCGTTAGAAATTAATTGATTCCAGTCTCCGCCCATTATTACATAATCACCATTTTTATAATGCTTGTTCATATATTCTTTTAAATACTCCACTTGCTGCTTTCTAATTTTTCCGCCTTCATCATAAGCAGACAAATGTAAATTTACGAGTCTAACATGCTTTCCATTATTAACAGGAATTTTATATTCAACAATCGCTCTGTCTAAATCAAATAAACGCTTCGGCCAAGGCTCCATTCCAGGAAGCTGAAATCTTTTCGCTGCTTGAACTGTATATTTAGAAAATGTACTTAGTCCAGCTTCAGCATATCCCATTGGACTTGTTATCGGTACAGGGACCCATTTTGTATCGTAATTTTTTCCGAATGACGAAGCATAATCAGGTAATCCTTTTTGCAAAAATTCATGTCCATTTACATCAAATGATCGAAGTGATTTTATATCCACTTCTTGTAATAGCGCAAAATCACTATTCTCATTTTGTAAAAACGAAAGCATATTCTTTAAGTTAGTTTCCGTTTGCTCTTTACTACTTGAACCAGATCCTTTCCCTCCATCCATAAAGAAATCTTGTTCCTTATCTAATCCAGCATATCCAATATTAAATGTTGTAACTTTAAATTCATTTCCAGGCGCTATTACGCGCTCCTTATTGTTTTCCACCTTCAAGCTTATAATGTCCGCTGGTTGTTCTTTTGTAAGTGTCATATACCCTAAAAATCCACCTAAAGCGCCCGCTCCTACTAAAATACATATAAGTACTATTTTTAATAATTTCTTCAAATAAATGACTCCTTTTCTAAAATGCAAAATTTTACTTTTCTTTATTTTCAGTTAACTAAAATCAAATGACAGACATAAGAAACATTTTATCACACTCAAAACATTATATCATTATATTTAATTTATAAGTTAACCCTCCCTATCTTAAACCACTATAGAAATACAGAATGCATCAACTTCTCCACTGGAAATTAAACACAATGTTTAGTACACTATATGTAATAATCATAGGCGATGGAGTTCGCCTTAACCGCTGCTTAGCTAATGACTCCTATCAGTATATCTACTGGTAGGAGTCTATTTTTTTGAGCAAGCTATTTAAAGAGGTGAGGAATTTGATTTATATTATCGTCGGTATAGCCGGTATATTAGGAGCCCTTTCTCGTTATTATTTAGGTCTTACTATTCATGAATTTTGGCATCATTCATTTCCATTAGCTACATTACTCATCAACTTAATCGGCTGCTTCTTATTAGCATGGCTGACTACATATGTTGCACAACTAAACATCTTACCTTCGGAGGTTATCACAGGCATCGGAACTGGATTCATAGGTTCTTTTACGACGTTTTCAACATTTAGTGTAGAAACCATGCAATTAATCAATCATTCTGAATGGAGCATGGCCTTCTTATATGTATCATGTAGCATACTTGGCGGTCTCATTATGTCTGGACTTGGCTATACACTAGGTGATTTCTTAATTAAGAAATCACTCACGGAAGGTGATCACTTATGATGGAAGCTTTATTAGTGGCAACTGGAGGGTTTTTCGGTGCGATTACACGATTTGCAATTAGCAATTGGTTTAAAAAAAGAAATAAAACACCCTTTCCAATTGCTACATTCCTTATTAATATAACAGGAGCATTTTTACTCGGGTATATAATTGGCAACGGAGTCTCTACAGGATGGCAATTATTATTAGGAACTGGATTTATGGGCGCATTCACCACATTTTCGACACTTAAATTAGAGTCCATTCAGCTTCTCAATCGCAAAAAAATTTACACATTCCTTTTATATTTAAGTACTACTTACATAATTGGTATCCTATTCGCATTCCTTGGAATGAAGCTCGGTGGAATATAAGAAGTATGTCCCGCCATATGGAATGGAAAATAAAGTGAAACTTTAATCAGTGGGGATTTTGTTCTTACCCACTGATTATTAGCCTTCACCAATCGGGCGTTTACGGGCAGTTGATCTCCCACCTAACTTCTTTGCTCCTGCCAAATTTTGAGGTGGGAGTTTTACTGCCCGGCAAATAGCGGGATAAATCAGCTGGATGCACATCGTAATGTACAATTTGCATCGGAAGCTGTGAATACGGCATATACTGACTTTGCATCATTTGTGCAAATTGTGCCTGTTGCTGCATTTGAATAACTTGATTCACAGCATGAATTGTCCCCTGTGCTCCGGCTAGCGTTATAGCTGCCCCTACTTGTCTACCATTATAAAAAATAATGATTCATCATTATTCAGCTCACTTATTATTTTTCTTCCATATGGTATGTTTCTATTTCATAGTGAGTATTTTGTCCCGATTGATGAATCCCTCACTAATTAAACTTCACTTTATCTATTACTTTTTCTCAGCTTTGAAGTAATAAATCCAAATAGTAATACACCAATACCACTAAAGAAGAATACATAACTTATCGGTACTAGGAAAAAGAAAGGTTCTTCAAGAAATCCATCCGCTCCTACTTTACTGTTTGAAGCATATATAGTTAAAGAAATAATCGCTAAGATCATGAAAGAAATAGCTACTACGTATTTATTTTTCATTTTACATTCTCCTTTATTCATATAATTCTTCTTAATTAACATCATATTACCCAAAACAAAATCATTAGTCAATAATAATTTATCGTTTTGCAATAAATTATTATTGTTTAGAATAAAAACAAAAGGTTTATGAAGCATCTTAAATTGCCTCACAAACCTTTTATAGACAATAAATATTCACACTTCAAACTTCCTGCTTAATACAACATACATTGCACATAATAGTACGAATATCCCAGCATAAATTAACAAAATCTCTACACTAAACGCATCAGCCAAAAGACCAAATATTATCATTCCTAAAGGAAGCGCGCATGAGTTAGCAATTTGCACAAGGCTAAATATCCGCCCGTGCATAGAAGGTTCTACTTTCTCCTGCAATAACACAGTAACTGGCGTATTAAAACAGGGCATTGTTATACCAATTAAAAAATTAAATGTTAAATACATAATAAATATCGGTGCACTCCCGAGTCCAATCATAAGCAGTCCATATAACGCACAAGCTAGCGCTGTTGTATGCATACGATTACGGAAACCACCCCACGCTGCAATTAATACTCCACCAGCTGCTGCACCGGCACTAAAGGTCATCTCACTAGCAGTAAGTCTCCACATTTCCGCCCCGAAAGAACGAGTTACCATTAAAGGTGTTAAAAAGGCAGCTGGACTTATTAAAATCATGACAATGATTAATAAAACGAGTAGCCTTTTAATAAATACATTTTCTTTTAAATAAGCAAATCCCTCTTTTATGCCTTGTAGATTAGATTTTTGCTTACTCTCTACATTCACATGTCCTTCCACTTGAATAATAAACATCATACTAATTCCGATCATAGCCGTAATAACATCAATAAAAAATGTTGTTTCAATGCTAGCAATAGAAAGAATTGCGGCACTTGCCGCTGGTGAAAGAAACATAATTAAAGATGTAATACTGCTATTTATCCCATTTACTTTCATAAGATAATCTTTCGGAACAATTTGTGGAATTAACGCATTCACAGCTGGCGTTTGCACCCCTGTACCAGCTGAGCGAATGAGTAGTACTATAAAAAGTAACCAAATACTTTTATATCCTGTTAAAAATAAAATTGCCAAAACTAACGTAGCAATTGCTATAATCCCATCCGATAACATAATCATCTTTTTACGGTCATAACGATCAATCCACACACCAGCAAATAAAGATATCGCAATTTGTGGTAGAAAACCGCAAACAGTTGAAATGGTCAACATCACTCCTGATGATGTTGTAAGGGTGATATACCATATGATCGCGTACTGTACGAGAGATGAACCGAACAACGAAATCGTTTGAGCGGTCAAAAACATTATTATTTTCACTTTCCAATCATTATCATTTATCATCTTTTTTACTCTCCTCAATTAAACCGCTCTCTATGTTGAAAATACTATCTGCCCAATCATGATAAAAACTTGCTTCGTGAGATACGAGTATAACGCTACCCTTAAACTGAATTAATGCCTTTTGCAAAGATTCCTTCGCTTCTGCATCTAAATGATTCGTCGGCTCATCTAAGATTAAAAAATTACACGGTGATAATAATAATCCGCACAGTTTCACCTTCGATTGTTCACCACCACTTAACGTACGAATTTCTTGCGAAACATGAGTATCCTTCACACCACACACAGCTAAATGATGACGTATTTCCTTCATATTCAGTTTAGGAAACTGTTCTGAAATAATTTGAAGCGGCGTTAAAGAATCATTGCTCCAATTTAAATCTTGTTCATAATATCCAATCTTTATTTGCTCTGAGAAGTGAAATTCTCCAGAAATACTAGCAATAGTGCCAACGATTGTTTTTAATAAAGTAGATTTCCCTACTCCATTGAACCCTGTAATAACAAGTTTTTGCCCACCCATTACTGAAAAATTCAATTTTGGTAAGAGAGCAAAGTCATAACCAACTTCAAGGTTATTTACCTCAAGAACTGTTTGAACTGAAATAGGAAGTTCCCGAAAATGAATAGACGGTTTACAAGTAAAACTTGGTGGCGCAATTCTTTCCATACGTTGCAACTGCTTTCTACGCCCTTGTGCTATTTTTGAATTCACTCCAGCAATATTTCTACGAATATACTCTTCCGTTTTTTCAATTTTCTTTTGTTGTGCATGATATTGGCGAATATAATCTTTTCGCAAATGCTCCTTTTGTCTTACAAAATCTGAGTATTTTCCGTAATACTTCTTAACCGTTCCAAACTCTACATCACATATGCAAGAAGTCACTTTTTCCAGAAAATCAAAATCATGTGACACTACAATAAAAGCCCCTTCAAAATTCATTAAATAATTAGCAAGCCACTCCACATGCTCTTTATCAAGGAAGTTCGTCGGTTCATCTAGTAATAAAATAGTAGGCTCTTCTAATAAAAGCTTCGCTAAAATTACTTTTGCACGTTGTCCCCCACTTAGTTCAACGATTATACGATTCATGCCAATAGCATCAATACCTAAGCCAGCTGCAATTTTATTAATTGTGCTATCTACCGAATAAAAATCACGAGCCTCAAGCTGTTCTTGATATGCGGCCGCTTTTAACAATTTGTCAGAATCACCTGTCATAGCACTTTCTTCATACAATTTGTTCATTCTATCTTCCATTTCAAACAAATCATGAAAAGCTCTCTTTAAATATTGTGAAATGGTATAACTTCCATCAATTTCTGCATATTGATCAAGATGCCCAATTTGAATATTAGGCTGCCACTTTATGTCTCCCTTATCAGGAATTATTTCTCCAATCAATATTTTCATTAACGTACTTTTTCCTGCACCATTCTGTCCAACAATCCCCATATGTTCTCCCTTATGCAAGTCAAAAGAAGCATTTTCATATAAGACTTTATCTATAAAACTATGTGATAAACTTTCAACTTTAAGTAAACTCATTCGTATTCCTCTTTTCCTGAAATTAAAAAAAAGCAGAGAGATAGCGTCATTCGACACTAGCCCTCTGCTTCGTGGTTTTTCCTATACTACTCCAATTTTTGTAAATCTCATTGGAATAATATACACAAAGGGCCATAGACAAAGCATTGTCTATGGCCCCTTAATCTATTTTATACATCGACTTACAAACCATACCCAAATAAGCATAGATACACTATACTTTTCAGAAAAGTTATTCAGCCGATGAATATAGGGGATTTATGCCCCTTGATTAAGCTCCGTACAACGCTTCACCGTATACATTTGTGCGGAGCAAAGTTTTCTAATGAGTTTTACAAATTTTATATAAAGCATATTCTGCACCTTCCTTAATACTTAAAAGGGATTTTAGCATACGTTTTTATGAAGCGTCAACATCACTTCCAAATCATTCAACTACTTCTTTTCAAAATATTGCTTCTGAAACATACACATTCTTATCGCATTATGGTAGTTACCATCAACGAAAAATTCGTCTTGTAACTCACCTTCCACCATAAATCCAACCTTTTTATAAACATGTACAGCCTTTTCATTCTCTTTATCAACAACTAAATAGAGTTTATGCATATTTAATACAGAAAAAGCGTAATCCATCGCTAAACGCGTCGCTTCCGCTGCATAACCATGTCCTTGATAATTCGGATCAATAATAATCTGGAATTCAGTTCTTCGATGAATATAATCAATTTCCACTAACTCAACTAATCCAACCATCTCATTATCTTTCTCCAGGATAAAACGGCGTTCACTTTGATCGTGGATATGTTTATCATATAAATCCTGTAGCTCTACAAAAGCCTCATACGGCTCTTCAAACCAATAAGACATAATATGTGCGTTATTATTAAGTTCGTGCACGAACTTTAAATCTTCCCGTTCTAAAGGACGTAACTTTAATTCCTGACTCATTTCTATAACCTCCAAGTAAAATAACCTCTTCACTTAATTTCTCAATTTTTTTCGATTTCAAACGCCCTAATTACATTGTAAACCTTCAAGTAACTTGAAGGTCAAGGCACAAAAAGTAGTGCAAACTTATGTCTGCACTACTCTTTTCTCAAATCTCTCATATTCGATATGTATAAAGCAATAACTAAAACAAGAATGGATCCCGCATATAATAACGTCTCCATCGGTTCCTCATGAGATACAATAATTAATCTAATTAAAGCCGTAATTCCGATATAAATAAAATAACGTAACGGAAAATGATAATTCGATTTGAAATACTTAATAATTAATGCGATAAACTCGAAGTATAAGAAATAGACGATAATACTTTCAACTAATTTATAAGATGTATACTTCTTCGTCGAAAATATGTATTGAATAAAAGTAATCGTTTCATTAATTAAAAAGATAGATAAGACAATGGATAATATGATTAGAGCTATATTTAATATCCACTGCAAAACACTAGCAATAAAATGATCGATGTTAAATGATTTCATTTTCTCTTTAAACTCCCCTTCGTATAAGTACTTGTTCATTATAGCAAACTTACAATTATAGGAGTGTTAAATCAAATATGATCGTCCTCTTTCACTATCACCATTAGGATATCTTTGCTTAATATAGTCGCTTCCCCAATCGCAAAGTACTTTTAAAACTTCTTTTAATGATTGTCCCTGTTCCGTAAGAGAATACTCAACTTTCGGTGGCACTTGATTATATACTTTTCTAGACACAAGACCATCTTTTTCAAGCTCTTTCAATTGCTCAGTAAGCATTTTTTGTGTAATACCAGTTACCAATCGTTTTAACTCACCCGTTAATGCGGGATAAAAATCAAACGACTTTATTATCTCTATACAAATAGGGATTAGCAAATAATGTTACTATACCCTCAAAAAAAGAAATCTTATTTTAACTTTCCTATCGATAGGTTAACACGATAATTCCCATACTTTAATAGTCGCCCCAGAAAGTTATCCAATTCTTCATTAGAAGCAAAATGTGTTTTTAATAAATAACATCCCTCACCACTTATACGATGCACTTCAGAAATCCCTTCTTCTCCTTGAAAGAAATTCATAAACTCTTGATGATTAGCTGTTGTTACAAACAAAGTAACAAATGCAGTCACTATTTGTCCTAATTTGATTCGGTTTATTGCAATTGTATATTGTTCAATAATCCCTAAATCCTCTAATCTCCGAATTCGATTTCCTACAGCCTGCCCCGTCATATGTATTTTCTGACCAAGTTCTTTCCATTGTATTCTTGAGTTTTCTCCTAATAATTTCAGTATCTCAAAATCTGTTTGATCAATGATATAAACCAATCCTTTCACCGTGAAAGTAGAAAGCCCGAAAGTGTTTCGCCAACTTATTCTGCTTATCGATACAATTCACTATACTTAGTTTATCCTCTTACATCACATTATTTATCAGTTATATTCACGTATAACATAGAGGACGTAACAAAAAAATACATCTAGATTTAAAGGAGGTTACAAATATGTTATTACAAGATATTCTATCGTTCAATGAACAATTTGTAGAAAATAAGGAATACGCTCCTCTTGAAGCGACAAAAATGCCTAAAAAACGTATGGTTGTTGTTTCTTGCATGGATGCTCGCTTAATTGAGCTACTTCCAAAAGCTTTAGATATACACGATGGTGATGCAAAAGTTATCAGAAATGCAGGTGGTAAGATTGCTTCTCCTTTCGATAGTGTTATGCAAAGTGTTGTAGCATCAGTATATGATTTAAATGCAGATGAAATCTTCCTTATCGGACACCATAGATGTGGTGCAAGTCAAACTAATCCAAAAGGAACACTTCAAAAAATATTAGATCGCGGAGTAGCTTCACCAGAAATTTTATCAGCGATTGAATATGCTGGTGTTGACCTTGAAAAATGGTTATTTGGATTCGATGATGTCTGCGATTCAACTCAAGCTAATGTTGATTTAGTAAAAAATCATCCACTTATTCCAAAAGATGTTCCTGTACATGGTTTAGTTATTGATCCTCACACAGGTAAATTAGATTTAGTAGTTGATGGATATAAAGCATTAAATGGTATGAAAAATTAATTATTATTACTTAAATGGAAGGAAGTTATTAGATATGAATAGACAAGAAGCTACGCAAAAAATTATGGAAGCAAAAATCACAAAAGGTTTAACATGGGAAGAAATTTCAAAAGTAAGTGAAAACTCTGAGACTTGGGTTGTAACAGCATTATTAGGCCAAGCTACAATGACACGTCCAGAAGCAGAAAAAATCGGTAAACTATTAGAATTAGATGAAGAAGTAGTTCAGGCATTAACAGTAGTTCCACTTAGAGGTCAAGTAATGCAAATGCCTCCTACTGATCCAATCTTATATCGACTATATGAAATGATGTTACAATACGCACCAACTCTTAGAGAATTAATCTTAGAAAAAGCTGGCGAAGGTGTAATGAGTGCAATTAACTTCAATCTAGGTGTGGATACACAAGAAGATCCAAAAGGCGGCGATCCTCGTATCGTTATTACACTTAACGGGAAATTCTTACCATTCCGCACATGGTAATTAATTGTAAATCTATATATATAATTAAAATAATTTTATAAATTTACAAAATCCATCCTTTTTAATCTAACTGTATAGAAAGGATGGATTTTTACTATGAGATTCTTTTTCGGCAAAGGAGAATAATATGAATAAAAAATACTTTAATACGAGCTTTAGTATTCTACAGTGGTTTGTGTTTCTATTAGCAAATGCAATTGCATTGCCTATTATTATTGGTGGCATATTCCATTTATCAATAGAAGATATCTCAACATTAATGCAGCGAACTTTTTTAGTCGTGGGAGTAAGTTCATTTATACAAGCATGGTTTGGGCATCGCTATCCCATAGCGGATGGTCCAGCCGGTTCATGGGTAAGTATATTTGTCATACTGGGACAAGTAGCTATGCATCAGGGACAAGGTGCAAAAGACGTGTTGCAACTTTTAGAAGGCGGGTTAATTATTGCAGGTATATTACTCTTCGTACTTGGTATAACAGGGCTTGTGCATAGAATTTCACGTTTATTTACCCCTTTAGTTACAGGGACTTTTCTTTTAATCTTAGCACTTCAGCTTAGTGGTGTGTTACTAAAAGGAATGATGGGGTTACAAGGATCTGTAACTCATCCTGATTATACAACAGCTACTATTGCGCTCTTTGTTTTTGTCCTTATTACTTTCTTATCAATTAAAGGGAAAGGATGGATGAAAAATTACGCTGTTTTACTTGGAATTTCATGTGGTTGGCTTTTGTATGCTGTATTAGGAAAATCATCTCATATGCCTTCACACACACCGTTAGTTAAATTACCACAGATATTTGCTTGGGGCACACCTAGATTCGATATTGGAATGACTCTAACTGCAACTTTATTTACACTTCTTTTAGTTGCAAATACGATTGCTGCTATTTCGGCTGTAAAACAAGTGGCTCCGTTATCTAAAGAAAATGAAAAGCAAACACTGAACCGCGGCGTGTGGGCTGGAGGTATATCACATATTATCTCGTCGTTGTTCTCGACAATTGGAATTGTACCATTACCTGCATCAGCAGGATTTATTCAACTAACAGGACAAAGAAAAGTGAAGTCGTTCCTTATAGCAAGTCTTATATTAGCAGGAATTTCTTTTATTCCTTCAATTGTAAACTTTATATCCTTGCTACCAGGTCCTATTGCTAATGCCGCACTTTTAGCAACATTTGTCCAAGTAATAGGCATTTCATTTCAATCCATTTTACGTGAAGAATTAAATCAACGCCGATTAACTATATTAGGAATTTCATTATTAATCAGTTTGGGAATAATGTTTCTTCCAGAAAGTGCATTTAGCGGAATTCCTTCTTCCTTACAATATGTTTTAAGTAATGGATTACTCGTAGGTACTATAATCGTTATTCTGCTAGAACAGTTTTGGAAAGAGTAAAGTATTTATATACTTAATTATAAAAAGAAGAATTAGATGGATTTAATAGTGAATTAAAAAGATAATATTCATATTTCTCTTTTTGATTATTGTTACCATACCAATTTTTACTTTTTACACCATGAAACTATATACGTCAAAATCGTTTCATGACGTTATTACTTCCACATACTTGCACTTTATATAATAACGGTACAGTACAAATAACGTGCTGTATAAAGTGAAACTTTAATCAGTGGGGGTTTTCTTCATCCACTGATTATTAGTTGAACCAATCGGGCTTTTACGGGCAGTTGATCCCCCACCTAACTTCTTTGCTTTCGCTGAATTTTGAAGTGGTGGTCTTACTGCCCGTTAATGCGGGATAAATAAGTGTGGGGGGATTTACTATGAACGAAGCGTTGCTATTAGTCGACATACAAAATGATTACTTTGAAGGCGGCAATATGGAATTACATCAGCCTGAAAAAGCCGTACAAAAAGCGAAGGAAGTATTGAAAGTGTTTCGCGAAAAACATAAAACAGTTATTCACGTACAACATATTGCGAACAATGAAGGGGCTACTTTCTTCTTACCGGAGACAGTAGGGGCTCAAATTCATGATGACGTACAACCAATTGCTACTGAAAGAATCATACAAAAACATCATCCTAACAGTTTTTTAAGAACAAATTTATTACAAATATTAAAAGAAGAGAAAATAGACCAACTAGTAATTTGCGGTATGATGACTCATGTATGTATTGACGCAACAGTACGCGCTGCCAGTGATTTAGGATTTCAATGTGTTGTAATTGAAGATGCTTGTACAACAAGAGATTTAGAATTCCAAGGAAGCCCAATTCCAGCAGTACAGGCTCATCAATCGTTCATGAGCGCATTAGAGTTTGGTGATATTTACGCAAAAGTCATGTCAGCAAGCTGTTTTTCAAACAAAAACAAATAAAGAATTACAGTTCCATATGAAAAAAGAAAGAATAAATATCTTATTCTTTCTTTTTTTCGATTGTCTTAATGACAGTGTTTATACGATAATCACCATAATGTAAAACATCTGCAAGCGTCTCTTCTAATTGCTGATGCGAAGATGTGTGAAGAGTCATGATATAACACCCATCGCCACTTATACGATACATTTCAGTAATTACGTCTGTTTTTTCGAAAAAACTTTGAATTTGATTATGATAATGTGGTGCGTGCAAAAATAACGTAACAAACGTCATAATAGACCCTTCCAGCTTAGCCCTGTCGATATCTATCGTATATTTTTGAATGACACCTGCCTCTTCTAATTTATTAATTCGTTTCCTAACAGCCTGGCCAGTCAAATGTACTATCTCTCCAATTTCCTTCCAGTTCATTCTAGCGTTTTCTTGTAGTAACTGTATAATTTTAAAATCTGTTGAATCAAACATGGACATCCCCTTCCTATAGGAGTCAAATTTTATAAGATTTTCATTTCCCCTACAGCATAGTTCGAAATTTTCGCAATACAATCGATTAACTCTATTAGGAATTACATTATTGTTAACGACTTTCCTTCTTCCTTACAATGTATTTTTTGATTACTCATAGGCATCATGATTGTTATTCTACTGGAACCAAGTATTTGAAAGAACAATACAGCAAGGTAGCGTTCATTTTTTATAAATATGAAAATTTTTTAGGAATTAGTTTATCTTTTTTTAATGGTTTATTTAGAGGGAGTTTATACTCGGGGATTAACATAATAAACGTAGCAACTAAGTTCATCTATTCAATTTGAGTCTTTTCATATATGACGAACTGCTACTATAATCGCAAACCGTATTACTTGAAATCATAAAATAAGGAGACGATAAAATGAACAAAAAAACAAAAGCACTATCATCCATACTGCTAGGATTCACATTAGCATTAACAGGGTGCGCTGGTACTAAAGCCGAAGAAAATCATAGTAAACAAAAACAAGAACAAGCCGCTAAAGAGACGAAAAAGGAAAACAAGTTAACTAAAGGCCAAAAAATGGCTAACATTCTTAGCGAGACAAATTGGCAAGGTACAAGAGTGTATGACAAAGATAAGAATGACTTAACAAAAGAGAATGCAAACTTCATTGGCCTTGCAAAATATGATGCGAAGTCCGGCAGATATGAATTCTTTGATGCTAAGACAGGTGCAAGTCGTGGCGATAAAGGAACTTTCTTTGTCACAAATGATGGGAAGAAAAGAATATTAATTTCAGAATCAATGAAGTATCAAGCTGTTGTTGACATGACAAAGCTAAATAAAAATGTATTTACTTATAAAAGAATGGGAAAAGACGCTAACGGTAAAGATGTAGAAGTTTTCGTTGAACATGTTCCATATAAAGAAAAAGAACTTTCTTTCACTGATCCGGACAAGCAGCTAAACACTACTACAGGAGATATTGTTAAAAACGTTGATGGAGATAAAATTTTAGGCGGCACCCTTTGGCATGGAACAAAAGTATTAGATGAAGCTGGTAATGATGTAACACAGTTTAATTCGAATTTTATAAGTCTGGCAAAATTTGATGACAAGTCTAATAAATATGAGTTCTTCAATGGTGAAACAGGTCAAAGCCGCGGTGACTATGGCTACTTCGATGTTTTACACGAAAATAAAATAAGAGCTCATGTTTCAATTGGTAATAATAAATATGGTGCCGCTCTTGAACTTACCGAACTGAATAATAATAAATTTACGTATAAAAGAACAGGTAAAGACCAAGCTGGTAAGGACATAACTATATTCGTTGAGCATGAACCTTATAAAGGTGATGTTAAACCACAATTTAGTTTTTAAAAACGTTTGATTAAAAGGCCACTTTTATATTGGGAGCATAAGATGCCAAAACGGCCATCTTATGCTTCTTATTATATACAATGTGACTTTACTCATAAATTTCCATAACAATACCCATAATTTTGCAGGAAGTTTATTTCGAAAGCAAAAAATTTCAGTAGCTATTTCTCAAAGAAATACTTCTTCACATAAATTAACATACCTTTATAAATATAAAAAGGGCTCTCAAACGAAGCCTTTCGAGTCGTATTTTTTATAAATACAACCTTATATTCTGAACATTATTAAATCATTACAATCAGTTACATCACAACTTCTTATATGAGAACGGACGAAACCTACTTTATCTAACACAATTGTATTAGCTTGTGAGTGATAACCAAGCTAGAAGATAAAGACTCCCCTACAGTCACCATCCGATCGTTCAAAGCCTCGCAGGACTGGAAGTAATGAAATACCTGTAGGGCTGTTATCAACAGCCAGAAAAATTACGAGTTATCATGGGCAATCGCATAAAAAAAGCTGCTGCCTATAAAATACAGACAGCAACTTCAACTAGAATAGCTAGCATGATTTATGCAAGCTACAATATATAATTTGATTTTCTATTAGCTTTTTAGCATACTCATTTTTTACATTTTGTAACTAATAAACAGCGATTGGCCCATAAGGACCATTGATAATTTCTATTTTTGTTTCAAAAATATCAGTCAAAATTGTTGGGTCCATAACCTCTTCTACTGTTCCAAAAGCAGCAATTTGTCCATCTTTCATAGCACAAATTTTGTCAGAGTATTTAGCTGCAAAATTTATGTCATGCATGACAGTCAAAATTGTTCTTCCAAATTCATTAGCCGCACGTCTCAAATGTTCCATCATTTGAACAGAACGAGCGACATCAAGGTTGTTCAGAGGCTCGTCCAAAAGTACATATTCAGTCTCTTGGCACAATACCATTGCTACATATGCCCTTTGTCTTTGACCACCAGAAAGCTCATCTAAATACCTATTCTCTAAATTAGTTAAATCCAAGAAATCGATATATTTAGAAATAATAGCTTCATCCTCTTTCGTTAATCTTCCCTTTGAATAAGGAAAGCGCCCAAATCCAACTAGTTGTCTAACAGTAAGCCTAGTTACAAAATGATTTTCTTGTCGTAATATAGTCAAAACTTTTGCTAAGTCTTTTGATTTGGATTCAGAAACATCCATATTTGCTACTTGAATGTGACCTTCATCCATATCTAAGAGTCTTCCAATCATCAAAAGTGTCGTTGACTTTCCAGCGCCATTTGGTCCAATTAAAGAAGTAAAGCCTGCTTTTGGTATTTCAATATCCAAAGGTCCTATTTTTACCTTATCAGTATAGAACTTTTTAACGTTATCAATTTTTATCATAAAGCCCTCTTCCTTAAAACTATAGTTAAGAATATGATTCCACCAAATAATTCAATAATAACTGAAACCACACCTTGAGCATGGAATACATGATACATTAAAAAGTATGCACTCGTCATTATCAAAAATCCTATAGCAAAAGCCATTGGAAAAATATATCTATGATCATAAGTTGACGCCGCCTGATAACTCAAAGTTGCTACTAAAAAGCCGTAGAAAGTAAGTGGCCCAATTAGAGCTGTTGAGATGGACATTAAAATAGCTACTAATACAAGTGTATAAATTACACTAGGTTGATATTTAACACCAAAAGAAGTAGCAACATCCTTTCCTAGTGACAAAACATTCAAATTCTTAGAATGAGCAAAAATTAATACTGCTACAATTATGACCATAGGAATTACAATAGGAAAATATGCAGGATCTGCATGATTAACAGAACCAAATAATCTTGCTTGTAAAATATCAAATTCTGAAGGCGCAAGTAGTTTTCTCATGAAAGTTGACACAGAATTTAGCCCGGTACCCATAATAATTCCAACTAAAAGCATAAGTTGTAAATTCCCGTATTTACCGGAAAGTAACCATCCATAAAGTATCAAACTCATGAAGACCATAACAACGACTTGAAATAAAAATGATCCAATTCCATTAAAATTTATTAATGCACTAGCACCAAAGAAGAATATTGTACTCGTTTGAATTGCTGAATAAAGTGATTCGAAACCTAAAAGTGAAGGAGTAATAATTTTATTATTCGTAATAGATTGGAAAGCAACTGTCGACAAGCTATGGCAAACTGCAGCAATAATCATTGCAACAATAGCTACTATCCTTCTCTTAACAACTGGGATAAAAGAAGGTGAATCTATCGGAACTGGATTGTTATAAACTAAAAGTCCATATGAAGAAAGGAGACCTAAACCAATCAATGTTATCAGTAAAATCCAATAACGTCTTGCTTCCTTCTTAGAACGAAAAGCGCTAGCTGATCTACTTTCATTATGAAGGCTAGAATCGATTTCGACATTTTCTTTATTTCTATATTCTAATGTGATCATCGTAGCCTCCTTGGTTTTCTTTGTCTCAATAAAATAGTAATAAACACGACTGCTCCCACTGTTGCAAGTATTAAAGAAACTGGTACTTCAAAAGGCTTTATAATTGTTCGAGAAATGATGTCACAGGCAGTTATTGTCCCCATTCCGATCACACATACCCAAGGTAAATTACTTCTTAGATCATCACCCCTAAACATGGAAACAATGTTTGGCACAATTAATCCTAAGAAAGGTAAGTTTCCAATAACAGCTGCAACAATTCCAACTGCAACAGAGATAAGACCAGTCCCAAAAAGAACAATTCTATTGTAATTAACTCCAAGGCTTGTTGCGACATCTTCTCCTAGTCCAGCTAAAGTCAATCTATTAGCATACATAAAAATAAGCAAAGTAATGATAACAATCAGCCATAAATATTCATATCTTCCCACCTGAATGTTAGCAAATGAACCTACAAACCAAGTTTCAATACTTTGTGTCATTTGAAAAAGGAGCCCCATAAAAGTAGACACTGCAGAAATAACTGCTCCAAGCATCAATCCAATAATCGGGACAATTAAAGAAGAACGAAGTTTAACTCTTCTTAAAAATAGAAAGAAAATCATAGTTCCTATAAAAGAAAAAATGATTGCACCAGTCATTCTTTGCACTAAAGTTGGGGCAGGGAATAATAAATATACAAAAAGCAGGCCTAAGCCTGACCATTCAATAGTCCCCGTAGTAGTAGGTTCAACAAAGCGATTCTGTGTAATGAGTTGCATTACGAGCCCTGCCATCGCCATTGCAGCTCCAGTAAGCATTAATGCAACTGTTCTCGGAACACGAGTTATGAAAAACATCTCCATTCCGTCCTCTTGTCCGCGTATATCATAAACTCCAGTAAACAGTGATATAATCCCTAAAATTATAACAACTATAATCGCTATTATAAAAGGTTTTGTCCATATTTTATTGTGATTATAAAACTGGGGTTGAGAAGTATTCTCAACCCTAGAAATTATATTTTTTGACACTGTTTCGTACTCCTTTACACTACTTAGCTAAAGTTTTTGCGATATTACCAAATAACTCTATATAAGTTTGAATTGATTCATTTGTGTAAGTATCTTCTGGTGCATAAACAACTTGTTTTTTAGAAACAGCAGTTGTGTTTTGAAGAGCTGGTGATTTAGAAATAACATCCTTAGCAGGTGTTGAAGTAGCTGCATCAGATGTTGCAGCATCACGATCTAATACGAAAAGCCAATCAGGATTTGTTTGTGCAATAGCTTCAACAGAAACGTCGTCACCTTTATGACCTGCAGTAGAATTGGAAACTTCTAATGCTGGCACCCAACCGAAAATTTCATACATTGGTCCCCAAACACGACCAGAATGTGGAGCAGCAAAACCAATATTCCCACCAGTAACGATAACACTCATAACTTTATCTTTTCCGTTATAAGCAGATTTTGCTTTTTCAATAGATTTATCAAAATCAGCTACTAATTGTTTAGCTTCTTTATCTTTATCAAAGATTTTTCCTAGAGTAATTGTAGAATTTTTAAGTCCATCTACTAAATTTTTTCCAGGCGTAGTAGATTTCTCAGAAACATCAAAATTAAGATCAATAACAGCTGCATTTGGCACTAATTTTTTGATCTCTTCGTAATGATCAGCAAATCTTTGACCAACGATTACAAGTTCAGGGTTTGCAGCTGCTATAATTTCAAGATTTGGTTCGCGGTGATTTCCAATATTTTGAACTTTTTCATCCTTTTTATATGCTGAATCTGCAGGCATGATATCCTTTGGAGCAGCCGCTAATTTAATTCCCCAATCAGATAAAGTTTCAAAAGTTCTATTATCCAAAGCAACTACATTCTTTGGGTTTACAGGGACTTTAACAGTTCCATGAGCATCAGTGATTTCAATCGTCTTTGGCTTATCACTACTATTACCTTTATTAGCCTTTGAAGTTTCTTTACTTGAATCTGAGCAAGCTACTAACATTAAAGTGAAGATTGCTAGAATACTCACTAATTTTAAAAGCATAGATTTTTTCATACGTATACTCCTTATAATGTAATTTAGTTCGAAAATGATAAAGTCCATAGATTAAATTAGATAGTAACTTTTATGCACCTAAATCGCTATTGATAATCATTTTCATTTGAACATCCTGTTAATTAGTATAGTCATTAATTCTGTGAAAATCTTGTGAATGGTGTGAGTTAATAGAATTAAGCATAAAGTGAAACTTTAATCAGTGGGAGTTTTGTTCATCCCCCACTGATTATTAGCCCTCACCAATCGAGTTTTTACGGGCAGCCCAATCCCCACCTAACTTCTTTACTTCCTCTGAATTTTGAGGTGGGGGGTCTTACTGCCCGGCAAATAGCGGGATAAACCATAATTCCTACTACAAAACACGCCCATTAATAGCTAATATTTTCATAATCCATTGCCTGATAGAAATATTCTTTTTATAGTTTCCCTCTTTTAATATTTCTCAGAAACTATTTGATTATCATATTTAATAGAAAAAACGAGTGAAACTGAATGAAACAGTTTTACTCGTTTTTTTCTATTATGCTAGATAGTGATTATTATGACAAACTGTACTTTACCTATTCTTATTTTTATCATTCAATCATTGAATAGCCCCTGCCATGTATCGTTTGAATATATCTGTCTTTCTTCTCGCACTTTAACTTTTTTCTTACATACCCAATATATAAGTCCACTACATTTGGATTTACTACTACGTTATATCCCCAAACCTGATTCAAAAGCATTTCACGGCTCAATATTGTATTTTTATTCTTGATTAAAAATACAAGTAAATCATACTCGCGCTTAGTAAGCGAGAGATTTTCGCCACCTTTTTTCACAATATCGCTAGATGCATCAACAAAGAGATCTTTAAACTGAAAAAAGTTTGTCTCATTTTGCTGGTTACAGTCACTTCTTCTTAAAATAGCTTTAACCCTTGCTACTAATTCTTCTTTCGCAAATGGTTTTCTTATATAATCATCTGCTCCTGCTTGTAACCCTGCTACGCAATCCTTGCTAGAAATATTGTCGGTCACAATAATTATCGGTGTCGTTTTAACTAATCGTATTTGTCTACAAATTTCTGGTCCAGATATACTTAATGAATCCCAATCCAATACGATAATATCCCAATCTTGTTCATATATTATATTTAAACCTTGGTTTTCATTGTGAAGTTTTAAAATGAAATAGCCTTCTTGCGTTAGACCGCTTACGATTTTCTTTGCAAAAGACCGTTCATTCTTAATTACTAACACCTGCTTCACCGATGGTTCACCTCTACTTCAATATAACTTAGTTAGATAAAAAAATTATCTCAAAAAAATAATTTAAGATTTATAAATATTAAATTCCTAAAAAAACCATTAAAACAGCTTATTAGGAGAACTCTATATAATCTTACAATAGATATGGATGAAAACACAAAATATATGAAGATTTAAATAAATATTATTTAATCATTAAGGGGCAGCTATAGTATCTACCCGCTTATCATCAATAACTATTTCTTCATTTTCTGTTTCAGGGGTACCACCCCACCCCCATCAACTTAAACATTTTATAAAAACACAAAACAAAAAAACGGTATTCTTTCTATTTTTCTGCTTATAAATACTTGTGTAGAAGTGATTTTGTTGTTGTTTATTTTAGATAAAATTGTGATCGTTAGGGGATAACACACACAAGGTGTACTGAGAATGGAATTGAAAGAACCGAAGAATTAGATACATTCTATTTTTAGAACCATAACTTTGCCGCAAACAAAAAGAACCATAACCCCGCCAATCTGGCAAAGTTATGGTTCATATCATATAAAATAAAAAACCACCAAATATGTATTGGTGGAGACGGTGGGAGTCGAACCCACGTCCAAAAATATCGGCACTTAAGCTTCTACGAGTGTAGTCGATATATTAGCATTTCGCGAACTCTTCGGCCTATCGACAGGCTTCCAAGTTGCTAGTCTGATTGTTCTCTTCCTTCGCCCTCAGACGGCGAACTCCGGCGTAGTCCACTTAGTTTGAGTCCCTTACCCTACCACATGGACGATGGAGGGAGGAACCTTTAGTGCAATTAAGCAGCTAAAGAAAGATTGTTTTGTTTGCCAATTATAGGCTTTGACGTTTTAACGAGGCCGATCCCCTCGACTCGCAACCTAAGCTCGAACTATCCCTGTCGAATCCGTAACGTCCCCATGATAAAAATGGAGCATACGAAGAAATATCGTGATAGCTACTAAGAGCTGTTTTTCAATGTGCAACAACCTTACATAAGTTATTATATCATACGCGCGCCGTTTTACAAATGTAAATATCTGTATTACATCTTTTGGCGATCACGGAACACGCGTGCAATTTCACGTTTCGCTTCTTTCTCTTTTAAATCGTGACGTTTATCATATTGTTTCTTACCTTTTGCTAAACCAAGTGCCATCTTTGCAAATCCATTTTTCAAATAGATTCTAAGTGGAACTAATGCGTAACCTGTTTCTTTTGCAGCTCCCGCCAGTTTATCAATTTCTTTTTTATGAAGAAGTAATTTTCTCGTACGAAGCGGATCATGGTTGAAACGATTCCCTTGTTCGTACGTATTAATATGCATATTATGAACCCATACTTCACCATTATGTATACGTGCAAACGCATCTTTCAAGTTCACGCGTCCAGCGCGAATCGACTTAATTTCCGTTCCTTGAAGGACAAGCCCTGCTTCGTATGTTTCTTCGATAAAATAATCATGAAATGCTTTTTTATTTTGCGCAATAACCTTACCTGTACCTTTTGGCATATAACGTCCCTCCTCTATTTTTACTATTGTAACAAATGTAAACAAAAAGCGAAAGTGGCTCGCTCAGAATCTTTGGACAGTGGAGCCCCCAACAGAGAAGCGCTTTTTGCTTCGTCCGAGGGAGCGAAATGACCAATAGATTCTAGCCACTGTAGCTGGATTATCACAAAAAGCGAAAGACCCCGCTTGTTTCAAAGCGAAGCCATTCTTTTCTTACTTACGCTTTTTCTTTTTCTTCTTGAATCCTGGTACATTTTCAAAGAAGCCTTTTTTCTTCTTGCCATTACTATTACTATCTTTTTTACCTGGCTGACTAGCGGATGCAGATGTAGATGCTGATGCTTTTCCTTTTCCTTGTCCACCACGATCAAACTTTCTTCCTGTGCCGCGTTCGCCACCGCGCTCATTACTACGTTCGCTACGTCCACCGCGCTTCTTTCTGCCTGTTCTTGGCTGTTCAATCACAACTGGACGATCTTTGAACTTACGACGAGGTGTGCCTTTCATGCCGACGATTTCAAAGTCGATTGCGCGCTCGTCTTTATTTACGTTAATAACACGAATTGTAATTTCGTCACCGATGCGGAATACGTTACCTGTACGTTCTCCGATCATCGCAAAATGTTTTTCGTCATAACGGTAGTAGTCATCTGTTAAATAGCTAACATGTACAAGACCTTCAATTGTATTTGGAAGCTCTACGAATAAACCGAAGTTTGTTACAGAGCTAATCATACCGTCATACTCTTCACCGATCTTATCAAGCATATATTCTGCTTTTTTCAGTTCGTCTGTTTCACGCTCAGCTTCAACAGCACGGCGTTCCATATTAGAAGAGTGCTCTGCAATCTCAGGTAAGTTTTCACGCCATTTCGCTTGCGTTTCGTTGTCTACTTTACCATTAATGATGTATTCACGAATCAATCTATGAACAATCGTATCTGGGTAACGACGAATTGGCGATGTGAAATGCGTGTAGAACTCAGTTGATAAACCGAAATGTCCTAAACTGTCCGAATCGTAACGTGCTTGCTTCATAGAACGAAGCATAACTGTTGAAATGACTATTTCTTCCGGCTGACCTTGAACCATTTCAAGAATTTGCTGCAATGCACGAGGATGTATTTCATTCGCACGTCCTTTTACTGCATATCCGAAGTTTGTTACAAACTCGAAGAAACGCTCAAGCTTATCTTCTTTCGGATCTTCATGGACACGGTACATAAACGGTACGTTCATCCAGTGGAAATGCTCAGCTACTGTTTCGTTCGCAACAAGCATAAACTCTTCGATTAACTTCTCTGATACAGAACGATCACGCATGACAACATCAGTCGGTTTTCCTTCTTCATCTACTAGTACTTTCGCTTCTTTAAAGTCAAAGTCAATCGCACCGCGGCGCATACGTTTTTCACGTAAAATTTGTGCTAACTGCCCCATTTCTTTAAACATTGGTACTAGCGGCTCGTAACGTTCAATTAGTGCTTCGTCTTCATCTTCTAAAATGCTTCTTACGTCAGCATACGTCATACGCTCTGTCGTTTTAATTACACTTTGGAAAATCTCGTGTTTTACAACATCACCTAGATTGTTGATTTCCATTTCACAAGATAGTGTCAGACGGTCTACTTTCGGATTTAATGAACAAATACCGTTTGATAAACGATGCGGAATCATCGGAATTACACGGTCTACAAGATATACACTCGTTGCTCTCTCCGCTGCTTCAACATCAATTGGAGAACCTTCTTGAACGTAATGACTTACATCCGCAATATGAACGCCAAGCTTATAGTTACCGTTCTCAAGCTTCGTTACTGTAACAGCGTCATCTAAGTCTTTTGCATCTGCACCATCAATCGTTACAATCATTTGATCACGTAAATCACGGCGATCTTTTATATCTTCTTCTGAAATCGTTTCTGGTACACTGTTTGCATGCTCCATAACTTCTTCAGGGAAGGCTAATGGTAAATGATGTTTATGAATGACAGATAAAATATCTACCCCTGGGTCATTTTTATGACCTAAAATTTGAATAACTTCACCTTCTGCGCTTAAACGGTTCTCTGGGTAGCTCGTAATTTTCACAACGACTTTATGACCTTCTACAGCACCCATTGATGCGCTTTTCAAGATGAAAATGTCACTTGTCCAGCGCTTATTATCAGGTACAACAAACCCAAAGTTTTTCGATTCTGTATATGTACCAACTAGTTCCTTCGTTCCACGCTCTAAAATACGAACAATCGCGCCTTCTTGGCGTGATCCACTTGATTGCGCGCTAACACGTGCTAATACTGTATCACCATGAAGTGCACCATTTAATTCTGTAGGCGGGATGAAAAGATCATCATCTCCCGTTTTCTTCTCTTCTGGAACAACGAACGCAAAACCACGTGCGTGCCCAATTAATTTACCACGTACTAAGTTCATTTTTTCTGGAAGACCGTAGCGATTACTACGTGTGCGGATAACAAGCCCCTTCTCTTCCATCATTACAAGTGCCTTTACGAAATCTTTAAAGCCCTCAGAGCCTTCGATTCCAAATGCAGCTTCTAATTCTTGTATCGTTAACGGTTTATACGCTTCTTCTCTCATAAATAATAACAACTTATCAATATGTTCTTGTATGATTTCTTCCAAGTAGAAATACCTCCTTTAAACCCTTATATTATTTAGTGTATCCGAAAGATGGGGGATGTATAAAGCGAAACTTTAATCATCTCCCAATGATTTTTTACAGCTTTCATAAAGTGAAACTTTAACCAGTGGTTTTTTGTCCGTCCCCACTGATTATTAGCCCACAAATAGCGGGATAAAAATTCCCTTATGAAAAAAAGAGGCAACTAGACCTTACCAATCTAGTTGCTCCAAGAAGTTATATACATCCTCATGTAGCACATCACGTTCTTTATCAAGTGTAATGACATGCGTAGAGTCTTCATACCATTTAATGTCTTTTAACGTAGATTCTACACCGTTATAAATAATGTTAGCACTGTCTGTATTAATCATCTCATCATGGCGTGCTTGTACAACGAATGTTGGAGCATAAATCATATCAACATTATTGCGTACGTCACGAATCAACTCTTGTAATGCTTTTAATGTATTCATCGGTGTCTGTTTAAATTCAAACATTTCCTGCTCAATTCGTTCTGGTGATTTTTGCTCACGCTTTTTATATTCGCGGGCATATGCCAATATACCTTGGTACATAATTTCTTCACTTTTAATGTACATCGGTGCACACATTGGTACAACACCTAAAATCGGTAATGTATAAGCAAGTTTTAATGAGAATACTCCGCCTAATGATAATCCAACCGCAGCTATTTTCTCGTAACCTTGATCTTTTAAATGCTGATAGGCATTCATTACATCTTTCCACCAGTCTTCAGGACCTGTATGAACAAGCTCTTCTGGTGGTACGCCGTGTCCTTTATAAATTGGCGCATGACAAGTATAGCCTTTCTTCTCTAAGAAACGCCCTAGCATGCGTACATCAGCTGAGTTCCCTGTGAATCCATGTAATAATAAAACAGCGCGGTCTCCACCTTCAAATGTAAATGGTTTTGGAGATGCTAATTTCATCATGTACTTCTCCTCTTTCTCTTCTGTAATCTAGTCGTATTCTTTCTATTCTTAGTGTACCATATTTATAATTCTATAATCTAATTAGAAACTTTTTTCGAATAGCAAATAAAAAAAAGAAGAACCTTTAGCATAATCCGCTAACGCTTCTTCTTTTAATTTTATAAGTTTAGGTACGTAACAGCAATTGTTAGTACAAAGAACAACACAGCTAAAACAACTGTAACACGGTTTAATACCGCTTCAATTCCACGTGCTTTTTGCTTACCAAATAATTGCTCTGCACCGCCTGAAATTGCACCTGAAAGGCCTGAGCTATTACTAGACTGCATAAGTACCATAACAATCATTAAAATCGATACAATAATAAGTAAAACTGATAATAACGTATGCACTTGGCGTACCTCCTACAAAGATTCAGTTATTTTAAATGTAGCATAAATCCTATAGAAAAGCGAGAGCTACAGAATCGCTCTCGCTTTTCTTCTATTACATGAACATCATTGCGAATAACGGTCCGAGCAAACATGTCAAAATTGCTGTTAATGTCATTGTTACCGATCCAATAACACCTTCATGCTCATTATTTTTCATCGCTCTCATAACACCCATAATATGAGACGCACATCCAAAGCCAATGCCTTTACCAACTGAGTTTGTAACGCGGCTCCATTTTAACAAAATTGGTCCTGAAATCGTTCCAGTAATACCTGCGATAACGACGAAGGCCGCTGTTAAGGACGGGACACCACCAACTTGTTCAGATACACTCATCGCAACTGGCATTGTCACTGATTTTGGTAAAGAAGATAAAATTAAGCTTTTATCTGTTCCCATAAGTGTGGCAATAGCCAAATCACTTGCAATAGCAACTGTTGTACCTACTAATACACCACCAGCAATTGGTACAACATATTTTTGCAGAACATGACGTTGTTTATAAAGCGGGATTGCAAATGCTACAACACCTGGTCCGAGTAGCTTCGCAATCCAGCCACCACCACTCTCCATATAATTTTGATATGGTATATCAAGCATTATAAATAAGAAAGCCATTAATCCTGTTGCAACAAGCATTGGAATGGTAAATGGTGTTGGAAATAATTTGTAGATTTTTTTAGATAATTGATATAATAGCACCGTAAAAAGAACCCAACCGATTCCGATTAATATTTGGCTCATTGTGTCTCTTTTTCCTTTCTATTCGCAAGATATTGTCCTGTATGCCCTGCGACAATAATAATTAAAAACGTACTCGCTACAACTGTAATGAAAAGAGAAATTCCTTTACTCATAAAAAAAGCACCGTAATTCATTAAGCCAAGCGTTGGCGGAATTAATAAAAACGGCATAATAGCAACGAGTGTTTCTGCTCCTAAATCAAACCATTTTACTGGAAGTACTTTTAGGCTAAGTAAAACAAGTAGGAGGAACATCCCAATCAAACTTCCTGGAATCGGAATATTCAACATTTCTTGTACCCAATTTCCAACCATATAAAATACATAAAGAGCAGAAATTTGGACAAGAATCTTTGTAAGTTTCATGTTCATCATCCCTCATGTTTATACGATCTTCTGTTAATATCTTTATCATAGTATAAATTGTAAAAAGCTGCAATTTATCAACTTGACAGCAAAAATCACTCCTGTTATGCGCTTACACCCTTGATATGACTGCGTTTTCAAACTGAAATTACGTCAAAAACCTTGACCTAATGTGAGAAGTTTATATTTTCTGAATTTACAAGGTTGTTATTGTAAGAAAATAATCTTCTTATTCTTCCTATCCTTAAGCCTACATATATATAAATAAGATAGGTGGTGAACATATGCCCAAAAAAGTTCTCATTTTTTGTGATCCTGGGATTGATGATACGCTGGCCCTCCTTTTAGCATTCTTTATCGATGAAGTAGAAATCGTCGGCATTGTTGCGGATTACGGCAATGTTCCAAAAGAAATGGCCGTACAAAATGCTCATTTCTTTAAGCATGAAACAAAGAATAGAAATATCAAGATATTCGGTGGTTCAGAGCGTCCACTTACTGGCGCCCCTCCAGCTTTTTTTACGGAAGTACACGGGAAACAGGGGCTCGGGCCAATTATTCCAAAGGGAAATGTGACTAACGGAGAATTGGAGAATTTTTTCGAAGTTATTCCTCTTATTGAACAGTATAAAGATGAATTAATCATTGTAAGTTTAGGAAGACTTACCTCTCTAGCAATTTTATTCATTGTATGCAAACAGTTAATGAAGCAAATTAAATCTTACTACGTAATGGGCGGTTCCTTTTTCCATCCCGGTAACGTTACTCCTATTTCAGAAGCAAACTTTTATGGCGACCCTACTGCCGCTAATATAGTACTTCAATCCGCAGCTAACATGTACATATACCCATTAAACGTCACTCAATATTCCATCATTACACCAGAAATGGCCGAATACATTGAAGCAAAAGGAAAAGCTCCACTTGTCAAACCGTTATTCGATCATTATTACTACGGATATTATAAAGATGCCTTACCGCATTTAAAGGGAAGCCCCTTCCATGACACAATACCAATACTCGCTTTATTTGATAACTCTATGTTCACGTATCACAAGTCACCGATTGTTGTCATGACAGAATCTTATGCACAGGGAGCAAGCATCGGGGAATTTCGCTCTTTAGTGGAGCCGCAACCATTTATTGATTGGCCGAGTCATCAAATAGCAATTGATTTTGATTATAACCGCTTCTTTAAACATTTCATGTCACTTATGACAGGTGAGCAATTTTAATATAAAAAAACAGACCGTGATTTCTCACGGTCTGTCGTTATTTTCTACAATTATCGTTTGATATTGTAGAAAGATTGTAAACCAGCGTAAACAGCGATTTCGCCTAGCTCGTCTTCGATACGTAATAATTGGTTGTACTTAGCAATACGGTCAGTACGGCTCATAGAACCAGTTTTGATTTGGCCAGCGTTAGTTGCAACTGCGATGTCAGCGATTGTAGCATCTTCAGTTTCACCAGAACGGTGAGATACAACTGCTGTGTAACCAGCACGTTTAGCCATTTCGATTGCTTCGAAAGTCTCAGTTAAAGTACCGATTTGGTTAACTTTAATTAAGATTGAGTTAGAGATACCTTTTTCGATACCTTCAGCAAGTTTTTGAGTGTTAGTTACGAATAAATCGTCACCAACTAATTGTACTTTATCACCAATACGCTCAGTTAATAATTTGTGACCATCCCAGTCGTTTTCATCTAAACCATCTTCAATAGAGATGATTGGGAAGTCTTTGCAAAGCTCTTCGTAGAAATCAACCATTTCTGCAGAAGTTAAGCCAGTACGGCCTTCGCCTGCAAGGTCATATTTACCAGTTTCTTTGTTGTAGAACTCAGAAGAAGCAACGTCCATTCCTAAGAATACGTTCTCGCCAGCTTTGTAACCAGCTTTTTCGATAGCTTCGATGATTACTTCTAATGCTTCACGGTTAGAACCAAGGTTTGGAGCGAATCCACCTTCGTCACCTACTGCAGTGTTAAGACCTTTGTCATGTAATACAGCTTTTAGTGCATGGAATACTTCAGCACCCATACGGATTGATTCTTTGAATGTTGGAGCACCAACTGGTAAGATCATGAACTCTTGGAAGTCAACGTTGTTATCAGCGTGAGAACCACCGTTGATGATGTTCATCATTGGAGTTGGTAATTGTTTTGCATTGAATCCACCAAGGTAACGGTATAATGGAAGACCTACGAAGTCAGCTGCTGCGTGAGCTACTGCCATAGATACACCAAGGATAGCGTTAGCACCTAGTTTACCTTTGTTTGGAGTGCCATCTAATTCGATCATAGCACGGTCGATACCAGCTTGGTCAGTTACGTCGAAACCAACGATTTCTGGAGCGATTGCTTCGTTAACGTTGTTTACTGCGTTCATAACACCTTTACCAAGGTAACGAGATTTGTCACCGTCACGTAATTCTACTGCTTCGTGCTCACCAGTAGATGCACCACTTGGTACGATAGCGCGTCCGAATGCGCCGCTTTCTGTGTAAACTTCTACTTCTACAGTTGGGTTACCACGAGAGTCAAGGACTTCGCGAGCATAAACATCAATAATTGTTGACATAATAAATTCTCTCCTTTTTATATAAGCAAATTATTTAATAATTGTTTTACCTGTCATTTCTTTCGGTTGTTCCACATTTAAAAGTGTAAGCATTGTTGGGGCGATATCTCCTAAAATACCACCTTCACGAAGCTCAACATCATTTTTTGTAACGATGAAAGGAACCGGGTTAGTTGTATGAGCTGTCATTGGGCCACCATCAGCAGTTAACTCCTGATCAGCATTACCATGGTCAGCAGTAATAAGTGCTACACCATCTTTTGCAAGAATCGCTTCTACAACTTTTCCTAAACATTCGTCAGTTGCTTCTACTGCTTTAATTGTTGGTTCCATCATCCCAGAATGGCCAACCATATCACAGTTTGCAAAGTTAAGAATGATAACATCATGTTTATCATTTTCGATTTCATTTACTAAAGCGTCCGTTACTTCGTAAATGCTCATTTCAGGTTTCAAGTCATACGTTGCAACCTTCGGTGAGTTAATTAAGATACGCTCTTCTCCTGGGAATTCAGCCTCACGACCACCGCTAAAGAAGAATGTAACGTGCGGATACTTTTCAGTTTCCGCGATGCGAAGTTGCTTTAATCCCGCTTGCGCAACAACTTCACCTAATGTGTTATCAAGGTTCATTGGCTTGAATGCCACGTAACCATCTACAGTTTCACTGAAATGTGTCATACAAACGAATTCAGGAATGTGAGGTACTTTTTCACCACGATCGAACTCACGGAAGTCTTCGTTTGTAAATACACGAGCAATTTGAATTGCACGGTCTGGACGGAAGTTATAGAAGATAACTGCATCATCATTATTGATTGTTGCAACTGGCGTGTCATCTTCGTTAACAATTACAGACGGCAATACGAATTCATCGTAGATACCATTTGCATAAGAGTCTTCTACACACTCTTCTGCTGATTTATAAGTAGGTCCTTCACCATTCACCATAGCACGGTAACATTTTTCTACGCGATCCCAACGCTTGTCACGGTCCATGGAGTAATAACGACCAGAGATAGTCGCGAATTGTCCTACACCTGTTTCTTTAATTACTTCATTTGTTGCATCGATATAACCTTTTGCTGTTTGTGGTCCAACATCGCGGCCGTCTAAGAATGCATGGATATAAACTTTCTCCACGCCTTCTTTTGCTGCTAAGCGAAGAAGAGCAAACATATGGTTCATGTGACTGTGCACACCACCATCAGAAAGTAAACCGAATAAGTGAAGAGCAGTACCTTTTTCTTTCACGCTTTTAATTGCATTTTGGAAAGTTTCATTCTGATCGAACTCACCTTCACGAATTGCAACGTTTACGCGTGTTAAGCTTTGATATACAATACGACCTGCACCGATATTTAAGTGACCAACCTCAGAGTTACCCATTTGACCTACTGGAAGACCTACTTCCTCACCACAAGCTGTAAGCGTTGTGTGAGGGAATTTGTTCCAGTAACCATCAAAATTAGGTTTCTTAGCTTGTGCTACAGCATTCCCGTAAGTTTCTTCACGTAGTCCGAAACCATCAAGAATGATTAAAGCTGTTGGCTTTCTCATTTTACCGCCCCCAGAAGACCTAAGAACGAAGCAGGCTCTAAGCTAGCACCGCCAACTAAAGCGCCGTCGATGTCAGATTGTGCCATATACTCTTTAATGTTTTCTGGTTTTACGCTACCGCCGTATTGAATACGAACAGCTTCTGCAGCTTCTGGAGAAACAGCTTCTGCAACAACTTT
Organism: Bacillus cereus group sp. RP43; assembly: GCF_040459645.1. Classification (NCBI taxonomy): domain Bacteria; kingdom Bacillati; phylum Bacillota; class Bacilli; order Caryophanales; family Bacillaceae; genus Bacillus; species Bacillus cereus group sp. RP43. The sequence continues at coordinate 371,721 of NZ_JARVHQ010000001.1, read as the reverse complement.
ACGGATGTGCGCACATACTTCATTTGCATCTGCAGAAGAAGAAGATTTACCTGTACCGATAGCCCAGATTGGCTCATAAGCGATAACAGTTGCTTTAACTTGCTCTTCTGTTAAACCTGCAAGTGCTTTTGTCACTTGACCTGCTACTAGATCAAATGTTTTTCCGCTTTCGCGCTCTTCTAAAGTCTCACCACAACAAACGATTGGTGTTAAACCATGTTCAAATGCTGCAAGAGTCTTTTTGTTTACTGACTCGTCTGTTTCAGCAAACATTTCACGACGCTCAGAGTGGCCAAGTACTACGTATCCTACTTTTAAGTCGCTAAGTGCTACTGGGCTAATTTCGCCAGTGAATGCACCATTTTTTTCGAAGTGCATGTTTTGTGCACCTACTTGTAAGTCAGTTCCTTCAGTATTCGCTACTAAGCGCTCTAAGAATAGAGCTGGAGAGCAAACTACTGCATCAACAGCTGAAGCTGCTGGGATTTGACCTTTAACTTCCTCTACGAAGCTAACTGCTTCAGCTAGAGTTTTATTCATTTTCCAGTTACCTGCGATAATTGGTTTACGCATGCTTTGCACCGTCCTTTTTCTTTGGCTGCTACTTATTTGTCGTTAAGACAAACTACACCTGGAAGCTCTTTGCCTTCCATGAATTCTAATGACGCACCGCCGCCAGTAGAAATGTGGCTCATTTTATCAGCCATACCGAATTTTTCAACAGCTGCTGCAGAGTCACCACCGCCGATAACAGAGTATGTATCTTCTGCATCTGCTAATGCTTGTCCTACTGCTTTTGTACCTTCTGCGAATGGAGTCATTTCGAATACACCCATTGGTCCATTCCATACAACAAGCTTAGAGTTTTTAATTACATCTGCATAAATTTCACGTGTTTTAGGACCGATGTCCACGCCTTCCCATGTAGAAGGGATAGAGTCGATACCAACGATTTGAGTTGTTGCAGTTTCAGAGAATTCCTCTGTGATTACAACATCAACTGGCATATAGAAGTTTACGCCTTTTTCTTTTGCAAGTTGCATAAATTCTTTAGCTAGTTCAATTTTGTCGTTTTCACATAGAGATAGACCAATTTCATGACCTAAAGCTTTAACGAATGTATAAGCAAGTCCGCCACCGATGATTAAGTTATCTACTTTGTCTAATAGATGACGAATTACACCGATTTTATCTTTTACTTTCGCACCACCAATGATAGCTGTGAATGGACGTTCTGGGTTAGAAAGTGCTTTTCCAAGTACATCTAACTCTTTTTCCATTAATAAACCAGATACTGCTGGTAGGTAGTCTGCGATTCCTGCTGTAGAAGCGTGAGCACGGTGAGCTGCACCGAATGCATCGTTTACGAAGATATCAGCAAGAGCTGCAAATTCTTTCGCAAGTTCTGCATCGTTCTTTTCTTCGCCCGCATAGAAACGTACGTTTTCAAGAACTAATACGTCGCCTTCGTTCATTGCTGCAACCATTTCTTGTGCAACTGGTCCGAATGCTTCGTCCGCTTTTTTAACATCTTTACCAAGAAGCTCGCCTAAACGTGCTGCTACTGGAGTAAGACGTAATTCTTCTACTGCTTGACCTTTTGGACGGCCTAAATGACTTGCTAAAATTACTTTCGCACCTTGCTCTACTAAATATTGAATTGTAGGAAGAGCTGCACGGATACGAGTTTCATCTGTAATTTTGCCTTCTTTCATAGGTACGTTGAAATCAACGCGGCAAAATACACGCTTACCTTTTAAATCTACGTCACGAATTGATTTTTTGTTCATTGGATTTCCCTCCGACTACTAGTTAGGATTGACAAAACCCATTCAAAAGCTTAACACATTTGCTTCTAAAACGAAAGAAGAGAGAGAGGGAACAAACCCTCTCCCTCGTTTTGTCATTGATTGCTTATATACTTAAGAATTAAAGACCTTTAGAAGTCATGTATGCAGCTAGGTCTACTACGCGGTTAGAGTAACCAGTTTCGTTATCGTACCAAGAAAGTACTTTAACCATGTTACCTTCCATTACCATTGTAGATAAAGCATCGATTGTAGAAGAAGCTGTGCATCCGTTATAGTCGATAGATACTAATGGCTCTTCGCTATATCCAAGGATACCTTTTAATTCGCCTTCAGAAGCTGCTTTGAATGCTGCGTTTACATCTTCAACTGTTACTTCTTTGTCAAGTTCAACAACTAAGTCAACAAGAGAAACGTTAGCAGTTGGAACACGTACAGCGCCACCGTTTAATTTACCTTTAAGTTCTGGTAATACTAATGCTACAGCTTTAGCAGCACCAGTAGATGTTGGGATCATGTTTTCAGCTGCTGCACGAGCACGACGTAAATCTTTGTGTGGTAAGTCTAAGATTTGTTGGTCGTTAGTGTAAGAGTGAATTGTTGTCATCATTCCGCGTTTTACGCCGAATTTTTCGTTTAATACTTTAGCGAATGGAGCTAGACAGTTTGTAGTACAAGAAGCGTTAGATACTACGTTGTGGTTAGCTGCATCGTATTGTTCGTGGTTAACACCCATAACTACAGTGATATCTTCGTCAGAAGCTGGAGCTGAGATGATAACTTTCTTAACTGATCCACCTAAGTGTTTCTCAGCGTCTGATTTTTTAGTGAAACGGCCAGTAGATTCTACTACTACTTCTACTCCGTAGTCGCTCCATGGTAATTGAGCTGGGTCACGCTCAGCGATAACTTTAATTTCTTTACCGTTAACAACGATGCTGTTTTCGTTAGCAGATACTTCTGCATTTAAAGTTCCGTGAACTGTGTCATATTTTAAAAGGTGAGCTAATGTTTTAGCATCTGTTAAGTCGTTGATTGCTACTACTTCTACCTCAGAGTTGTTAAGAGCTGCGCGGAATACGTTACGTCCGATACGTCCAAATCCATTAATACCAATTTTAGTCATTTGAATTTCCTCCTTGGGGGATTATATTTAAAGGGTAATACCCTTTGTTAACTGTTTTGCTGCACCTTCATCTGTAATTAGAATTGAAGTGTGCCCTTGCTTTATTACAGCCTGTATTGCCTTTGCCTTTGAAGAACCTCCAGCGACTGCAACAACGTGAGATACATGTTGTAAATCTTCAAGTTGCATACCAACTGTTCTTACTTTATGAACAACATTTCCTTGTTCATTAAAGTAGTAACCGAAAGCTTCGCCAACTGCTTCGCTTGCCTGAATCTTTAACCAATCTGCTTCTGAAGTATTTCTGCGACGTGCCATTGTTAACGCATCACCAATTCCATGAATGACGATATTGGAAGATCGAATCAACTCAAGAACTTCTTTCACGGAGGGCTCTGTTACAATAGACGCATATGCTTCGCTACTAACGTGATCTGGAACATACAATAAGCGATAATTACTCATCGTATTTTGTGCCATTTTGGCGCAAATGGTATTGGCTTCTAACTCAACACCTTCTCCAATTCCACCACGTGCTGGGACAAATAGCATATGTAAATCTTTGCAATCAAGTTGCATCATGTCCGCAGCAGCAGCTAGCGTAGTTCCTCCAGCCACAGCAACGATATTATTCACTGTCAGACGGTCTTTTATACAAGTCACACAAGCACGGCCCATCTCCAGTTTGACCCAAGGTGATTCATCACTATCACCAGGGACAACGAAAACTTCATCCAAGTCTAATGTTTCCTTAAGTTGTTTTTCTAAAACCTTTAACCCGGAAATTTCTTTCATAAAGTCTTCCAAAGCAAGAACTAAAGCTGTTCCTTCTTCTGTCAAAGTCATTCCAGAAGAAGCGACGTGAACTAAGTTTTGTTCTTTCAAAACTTGAACTTCACTTCGCAATACTCGTTCTGTCATACCGAGACTTGCTGATAAGTTTCTTCTTCCAATCGGCTGCATGAGCCTAATGTATTGAAGCACTTGCATTCTCGTTTGCATAACAGGTAGCAGATCAGGTAATAATTTTTTTGTGTTCTGAATCCATGAGCGCATATCTTTTCTCCTCACTACATTGGTTCATTTTCCCTCGTGGTCACTTTGCGTCCCGTAGTGACATTTTATGTCCCACATAGGTTAAAAAAATAATCCCTGCTACGTGTATTATTGTAACAGGAGATAGAAACTTATTCAACTCTTAACTGCATTGTTTATATAGTTTATTATGACACCTTTGTGAATGTTACCATATTCCACCTGTTTTCCACCTATTTCTACAACCGGAATCATTAAATGATATTTCTCTAAAAGGTCATTATCTTCATATATATCTATTTCCTCGATTTGAAAAGAATATTCACATTGTACTTCCTTTAAAACTTGTTTCGCCTTCACGCAAAGACCACAATCTTTTTTTGTATATAGTACAACTTTCATCTTCTTCACCTATCCAATTGTTTTTCTTAGAGACGAAGCTGGAATATGCATCTGTTCTCTATATTTCGCAACTGTTCTTCGAGAAATAACGATTTCATGCTCTTCTTCTAATAATTTTGAAATCTTTTGATCCGAAAGTGGCTTTTTCTTATTCTCCGCTTCCACAAGTGTTTGAATAAATTGTTTCACCCGCTTCGTCGAAATAGCTTCATCCTCCGTCGTCGAAACAGCAGTACTAAAGAATGCTTTCATTTCAAATAAACCGTGCGGCGTTTGCACATATTTATTACGCGTTGCACGACTAATTGTAGACTCATGCACACTTAGTTCTTCCGCTACCTCTTTTAAAGCAAGTGGTTTTAAATATGCTGGACCTTCCCAGAAGAAATCACGCTGTTTTTCCATTATAATGCCCATTACTTGCAGAAGCGTTTGTTTTCTCTGTTTCAAACTGCGCATAATCCACTGCACATGCTGATACTTTTCTGATACATAAGATGCTACTTCACTCTCACTATTATTAAGAAGCGCACTATACTCAGAATGAATTTCAATTCTTGGCATATTTCTCTCATTCATTTGTAAAACGAGACGATCACCATCTTTTTTCACCGCCATATCAGGCACAATATAAAGTGGTTTATCAGAAGAAAATGCAAGACCTGGCTTTGGTTGTAATGATGTTATACAATTTACCGCACTCTGCAATTCCTCATTACTACACTTCAGCACTTGAACGAGCTTTCGCCAATCTTTCTTCACGAAATAAGCAAAGTGATCCTCTATAACCTCTTCCGCTAATCCATTCCGTCTTTGTAAGCGCTTCAATTGTAAGGTTAGACATTCCTGAATATTACGTGCTCCTACCCCTGCTGGCTCGAGTGATTGGACAAGCTCAACAGAGCGGTCGACTACATGAATCGGCGCGGAAAGGAGATCCGCTAACTCTTCATTCGTTTCTTGTAAATACCCATTTCCATCCATGTTCATAATAATGAAAGAAGCTACTTTTCGCTCTTCTTCTTCTATTTTATAATACTGTAGCTGATTTAATAAATGTTGCTGAATCGTTGTAGAATCCACACTGTAGATTTCCATTTGATTATCGACTTGTTTGCCGGTACTTTTACTTGTGTTAGAGCTCTTTTTCTTCTCCCTCTCAAAACCACCTAACTCAATAAGGGGATTCTCTAACGATTGCTCATACAAAAACTCCGATAATTCTTGTACATTATACTGGAGCATTGTAATCGCTTGCCTTAACTCTTGTGTCATTGCCAAACGTAAGCTTTGTTCTTGTAAAAGACTTGCCTTCAAACTAATCTCCCCCTTGTTTCTATTGTACAATAAGTTTGGTAAAAGGAGAATCCTATCGCAGACACCCATTCCAAAATATTATTAATTTATATGTATTAATGAGATTTACATCTTACAACCGAAAAACGAATAATATTGAAAGAAAATAATAAAGAACAACATTATTACCAAGTACTAATAGTAAATCTTATTACTAGATATAACAAGAGGGAAATAAAAAAAGTCCTAACCTACAAAACGTAAGTTAGGACTTTTTGACGCGCCCAGAGGGATTCGAACCCCCGGCAGACGTGGTACCGGAAACCACCGCTCTATCCGACTGAGCTATGGGCGCATGATAAAATTTTATAAACCGTTTATTATCAAAGTTTTAAGCCTTCTTCTATTCCGCTTTTCCACATTTAATTTCTTGCGAAAAATCTCTAATAGAAGTGAAATACAACAAGTAAATACCTGCTTATTTTCTTCTCATAATAATAGCAATAAAATCCATCTAAATCAATAAAAATATCCCCTTAATCCTTTATATACCTTAGCTAGGAGCCTATAAAACATATCCTTCCCCTAAATTTTCCAAACATAAATTCACCCGAACCCACAAATTATAATCTTTGAATTGATATTCCAAAGGGGGCTTCATTCAATGACTGTAATTACAAAACTAAAGCAAACTGTTTCTGGATTAAAAAGTGCACAAGCTAGCTTAGAGGGATTCGCTCTTGATACGGATAACCAACAAGCAAAGCAACTTTTCCAAACAGCTGCGCAACAAACACAAACAATTATTGACTCTTTAAACCCACGTGTTGAAGAAGTCCAGCAAGAAGAACCACAATACACACAGCAATAACCAAAAGTGCCATTTCATCTAATGGTACACAATTTGAGAAAAAGGATGATATGCAATCATCCTTTTTCTCTCAAATTACATACTGCAATAGAAATGGAATGATTATAATGCGAAAACTCGGACTCATAGCCGCGTTATTTGTTCTTCTATTCGGTTCACTTACCGGATGCGATAATAGCCCGTTAGATAAAAAAGTAAAGAAAGAAGAAGCTAAGCGAACAGATGAAAAAAAGGGCCCAAAGTTAACAAAAATGAGTACAGAATCCTTTAATCAATCTATATCGCAAGACGCTAAGAAAAAAGCCCTCGCTATAGATGGAATTATAAAAGCTACCGCAGTTAATACCAATTTAGATCTTTACATAGCCGTCAAACCTGAACATCACGAAAGATTTGGTTTAAAGCCTTTACGAAGTAAATTAAAAAAGAAATTAAGTGATGAAAACCCTACTTTCGATATTCATGTAAGTACAGACAAAAAGATTTTTATGCTCCTAGAAGAACTTGAAAACAAAATTAAGAACAAGAAAGTAAGCAAGGATGGCATTAAAGAACAATTGAAACTCATTCAATCAGAAATGGGATCTAATATTTAAGCTTTCTAAAAGAAAAGGAAGGATTCAAATGTCCAGTAAAGATAAAAACTTAACACCGGTACAACAGGAATATAAAAAATTCGAGCAAGAACGAGAACCGAAGCGTCCTGTCTTAAAAAATTGTATAAAAGCTTTTTTCGTTGGTGGTTTCATTTGCTTCATCGGACAACTTATTTCTACTTTTTACATCACGTATTTTGATTTCACTGAGCGCTCAGCAGGGAATCCGACAGTAGCAACTCTAATTTTCATTTCCATGTTACTAACTGGATTCGGTATATACGATCGCTTTGGACAATTTGCCGGGGCAGGCACAGCTGTACCTGTTACTGGATTTGGAAACTCTGTTATTGCTGCATGTATTGAACACCGAACGGAAGGGTTCGTCCTTGGTGTTGGCGGGAACATGTTTAAATTGGCTGGGTCTGTTATTTTGTTTGGTGTATTTTCCGCTTTCGTCATCGCACTTATTAAAACGATTCTCGTTCAATGGGGAGGGCTATAAATGTTACAAGGACACCGAACATGGGTATTTGAAAACAAACCAGTCATTATCTCAACCGGGGTAGTCGGTGGACCATTTGAAGCGAAAGGTAATATCCCTGAAGACTTCGACACCCTCCATGAAGATTTATGGCTTGGACAAGATTCTTACGAAAAGGCTCACAAGATTTTATTTGAAGAAGCTTGCAGCCGTGCTACAGAGAAAGCAAAACTTCGGAAAGACGATATTCAATTCGTACTCGCCGGAGATTTAATTAATCAAATAACCCCAACGAGTTTTGCATGTCGTACACTCGGAACACCTTACCTTGGATTATTTGGAGCTTGCTCTACTTCTATGGAAGGATTAGCGCTCGGCGCAAGTATTGTAAATGCAAAAGGCGCAAAATATTTATTAACTGGAGCATCAAGCCATAACACTGCCGTGGAAAAACAATTCCGTTATCCAACTGAATATGGTGGACAAAAGCCCCCTACTGCACAATGGACAGTGACCGGTGCAGGTGCAGCGATTTTAAGTGATACAGGAAATGGTCCAAGAGTTACTTCCGCCACAATTGGGCGAGTTGTTGATATGGGTTTAACAGATCCGTTTAATATGGGAGGCGCGATGGCTCCAGCTGCTGTCGATACGATTGAAGCCCATTTACGCGAACGACAAATTGACGCTTCTTATTACGACTTAATCGTAACAGGTGATCTTGGACATGTCGGTCGCGAAATTGCTTACGACCTACTACATAAACATGGAACAAAGGTAAAGAGCGAGCAATTTCAAGATTGCGGAATCATCATTTATAGAGAAGGTCAACCTGTAATAGCCGGCGGAAGTGGTCCAGGCTGTTCAGCAACGGTCGTATACGGTCACTTATTGAACCGAATGAAAAGAGGAGAATTCAAAACAATACTTGTCGTTGCGACAGGCGCTTTACTATCTCCACTTACATTCCAACAAGAAGAAACGATTCCGTGTATCGCCCACGCCGTTTCGATTGAATTTGGAGGTGCAACGCAATGATTTTTTTCTGGGCTTTCGTCATCGGTGGACTTATATGTGTAATCGGACAACTTATGTTTGATGTCGGCAAACTAACACCAGCTCATACAATGGCAACACTCGTTGTTGCTGGAGCTATATTAGACGGATTCAATTTGTATGAACCATTAATTGATTTCGCCGGAGCTGGGGCAACTGTACCTATTACAAGTTTCGGAAACGCCCTCGTTCACGGTGCAATGGAAGAAGCTGCAAAACATGGAATCGTCGGCGTAATTACTGGTATGTTTAAAGTAACGAGCGCAGGTGTATCAGCAGCGATTATTTTCGGCTTCATTGGAGCATTACTATTTAAACCGAAAGGATAAGAGGTGTTTGCATGACTGTTATCGCTAGCGTAAAAACTTGTCTTGCCAGTGTAAGAGGGGCTCAAGCAAGTTTAAGCTCCCTTTCATTAAATTCACAAGACGAAGAATCAAAACGCGTATTTCATGAATGTATGTTAGAAATGGACAGCGTCATCGCTGATTTAAAGGATAGAATTTCAGTATTAGAACGTGAAGAACCTCAATATAAAGGGTTTTAAGTAGACTGGAGGAAATGACTATGTCTCACCTGCCCGAATGGACACTCGTTATTCTTCGCTCTGTATTCATATTAATCATTTTATTCGCTATTACGAAATGGTTAGGGAAAAGACAAATCTCTCAGCTCTCCTTTTTTGAATACATAGCCGGAATGACAATCGGTGACATCGCTGCCCAAGTATCTACAGGGCTCGATTCAAAATTTTTCCACGGCGTCTTTGCAATACTCATTTTCGCTGTGGTACCTTTTTTCACAGGAATCCTCTCCTTAAAGAACAAAACAGCTCGGGACTTCTTTGAAGGGAAATCTACCGTATTAATAAAAGATGGAAAAATACTCGAAGATAACTTAAAGAAAGAAAAGTATACAAGTGATGAATTGCTTGAGCTTCTCAGAGGAAAAAATGCTTTCAGCGTAGCTGATGTTGAATTTGCTGTATTGGAACCGAGCGGAGAATTAAATGTATTATTGAAGAAAGATCGCCAACCACTCACAGCAAAAGACATTAGCTTAAAAGTACCAAATGAAAAAGAACCGCAAACTGTTATTATGGATGGAAATGTACTAGATGAACCTCTTTCAGCTAGCGGGCATAACCGCGCTTGGTTACATTCTGAATTAGAAAAACTCGGTGTTGTCATTGAAAATGTGTTTCTCGGTCAAGTTGATTCATACGGACAACTTACTATCGACATTTATAATGATAAACTCCAAATGCCTTCTCCTCAAAACAAACCTTTACTATTGGCATCTTTAAAAAAATGCCATGCTGATCTTGAACTATTTTCTTTAGAAACAAAATCGAAATCAGCAAGTGAAATGTATAATAAAAACGCGAAACAAGTCGAAACAATTTTAAATAAAGTAACCTATCTTTTAAAAGAATAAATACCGAAAGAACGCTTCAGTAAAAAGGCGTTCTTTTGCCTTTTCTACACCTTTAATCACGTTTAAATTTATGTAATTCGGTTATGATGTTGAAGATACATAAGCAGGGAATTTTAAAAACATAGCGAATAAATCATGTTACAACTACATATTTTTTTGATTTAAAGTAGTTTCGTTTGACCTTCATTGACCATAATTGTATTATAAACTAAGAAAGCTTTAAAAGGAGGAAATAACAGATGAATTTAATTCCTACAGTAATTGAACAAACAAATCGTGGAGAACGCGCTTACGATATTTACTCTCGACTATTAAAGGACCGCATCATTATGCTTGGTAGCGCAATTGATGACAACGTAGCAAACTCAATCGTTTCCCAGCTTTTATTCTTGGAATCTCAAGATCCAGAAAAAGATATTCACATCTATATCAACAGCCCTGGTGGTTCTATCACAGCTGGTATGGCAATTTACGATACAATGCAGTTTATTAAGCCACAAGTATCAACAATCTGTATCGGTATGGCTGCATCTATGGGTGCATTCTTACTTGCAGCAGGTGAAAAAGGAAAACGTTTCGCTCTTCCTAACAGTGAAGTAATGATTCACCAACCACTTGGCGGGGCACAAGGTCAAGCGACTGAAATCGAAATCGCTGCAAAACGCATCCTATTCTTACGTGAAAAATTAAACCAAATTCTTGCTGACCGCACAGGTCAACCACTTGAAGTTCTACAACGCGACACAGACCGTGACAACTTCATGACAGCAGAAAGAGCTCTAGAATACGGTTTAATCGATAAGATCTTTACAAATCGTTAATTAATTAAAAGCAGAAGTGGCTCGTTCAGAACAGGAGGAAGTTGGAACCCCTGATTCCGAGGCGCTTTTTGCCTCGAATGAAGGGGCGAAACGACCGGAGATTCTAGCCGCTGGAGCTGGATGTAACTAAAAGCGGAAGCGCCCTATTACAGGGCGCTTTTTTATTATCATGTATCCCCCCTGCATACCCCAACCAGTATCCATCTAAACATATCGACTTACCGACAATTCCCGACAAGCACGAGCCCCCTACATACCCCACCTAACTACCCGATTACCCGCAAGTAACAAAATAAAAAAAGCTATCGCACATTCGCGATAGCCTTTTATTGTACATATGCAGCTAATGCTTCCAAAGCCTCTTCTGCATCTGAACCTTCTGTTGTGATTGTAATCATGCTACCAGTTCCGATTGCTAAGCTCATAATCCCCATTATGCTCTTTGCATTAACTGTCTTTCCATCTTTCTCAATGAAAATATCAGAATGAAAGCGATTTGCCTCTTGTACAAACAACGCAGCCGGACGTGCTTGTAAGCCGTTTTTTAATGCAACTTTAACCAATTTTTGAACCACAGCTCCATTTCCCCTTTAACCTCTTATTTTTTTGCTACTGTTTCCCCCGCGCGTAATTTCTCTGCGATTTCATCGATTTTACGCAAACGATGATTAATACCCGATTTACTAATTTTCCCCCCGGATACCATCTCACCTAACTCTTTCAATGTTACATCTTGATAATCTCTTCGTAACTGTGCAATTTCTCTTAATTTATCTGGCAAAATATCAAGCCCAACCGTCTCATCAATATAGCGGATGTTCTCAATTTGCCTTAGCGCTGCACCAATTGTTTTGTTTAAATTAGCTGTTTCGCAGTTAACTAAACGATTTACTGAATTACGCATATCGCGAACAATTCGAATATCTTCAAATCTTAAAAGTGCATTATGAGCACCTATAATATTTAAAAACTCTGTAATTTTCTCAGCTTCTTTCAAATACGTAATGTACCCTTTTCTTCTTTCCAACGTCTTACTATTTAAATCAAATCCGTTCATCAGTTCACATATAGAATCATTATGTTCCTTATATAACGAAAAGATCTCTAAATGATAAGATGATGTTTCTGGGTTATTTACTGAACCACCTGCTAAAAATGCACCGCGTAAATACGATCGTTTACAACATTTCTTCTCGATTAATTCCTGCGATATATTTCGAATAAACGAAAAGTCATCTCGAACAATGTGAAGATCTGCTAATATTTCGCGAGACTTCTCAACAAGCCGCACAATATATACATTATTTTTCTTCAATCGCATTTTTTTACGAACAAGTAATTCTACCGTCACATCATATCCCTTTTTCAAAAGCGTATAAATCCTTCTTGCAATTGCTGCATTTTCCGTTTGAATATCGATAGATAGGCGACGGTTTGAAAAAGAAAGCGATCCGTTCATTCGAAGCAACGCCGATAATTCTGATTTCTCACAGCATTCCTTCATTTCAAGGTTGGTCAACTCTTTCTTTGTTTCTGATGCAAATGACACAGTCAACACCTCCTTATACTATTACTTTGGAACAAAAATCTTGTCCTATATGAATGAGGAGCGTTACCTCAAACGAGGCAACGCACATTTATAACAATGAATATAAAATAGAAGCTAACTTTAATGTATCATGTCTTACAACACGATCATCATATTTCGCTAATCGCTCTTGAATGATTTCGATATTATGTTCAGCAAAACGATCTGTATCCAGTACAACTGGTTCCGACATTTCTTCCTCATATAAATTACGTAATTCACGAGGAATATCACGATTATTTACAATTGCAGTGTCGATAAATGGTTTACCTAAATGATCATGTAACGCCTGCACATGATCAAAAGCAGTATAACCCTTCGTTTCGCCCGCTTGCGTCATAACATTACATACATATACCTTCTTCGCTTTTGCAGCAAGAACAGCGTCTCCAATTTTGTTAACAACTAAATTCGGTAATATACTTGTGTACAGACTTCCTGGACCGAAAACAAGCAAATCAGCCCGTTTAATTTCCGTCAACGTTTCACATAACGGTTCTACATCTTCTGGAGTTAAAAAGACACGATTAATCTTCTTCCCAAAATAAGGAATCTTCGATTCACCTGTTACAATTTCTCCATCTTCTAATTCTGCATGAAGTACCGCACTTTGATTCGCTGCTGGCAATACACGTCCTCTGACATTTAATACTTTACTCGTTTCTGTAATCGCGTGGTAAAAGTCTCCTGTAATCGAAGTCATACCTGCCAATAGTAAATTTCCTAACGCATGCCCTTTCAGTCCGTCTCCAGTGGTAAAACGGTGCTGAAATAAAGCTTCCACTAATGGTTCTACATCCGATAACGCAACAAGTACGTTACGAATATCACCTGGAGGTGGAATTTCTAGCTCATCACGCAGTCTACCTGAACTGCCTCCATCGTCGGCTACTGTTACAACTGCTGTAATATCAACAGGATATTGTTTTAATCCTCTTAATAAAACAGAAAGTCCAGTTCCACCTCCCATGATAACAATTTTAGGTTTTCTCTCTTTTTTCATCCCTTAATGGCCCTTTCTCTTCTCCACATCACGATGAGATACATGAACGCTATACTCTGGTTTCAAATGTTTCCCAAGGTACTCTGTAAGCGTAACAGAACGATGTTGCCCACCTGTACATCCAATCGCAATTACAAGTTGACTCTTACCTTCTCTTTTATAATGAGGCAGCATGAAAGTGATAAGATCCGTCAATTTCTCTAAAAACTTATGTGTTTCATTAAATTTCAACACATACGACGAAACTTCTTCATCCAGTCCTGTTAATGGCTTCATATGTGGAATATAATATGGATTTGGTAAAAAACGAACATCAAATACTAAATCAGCATCAATTGGGATTCCGTACTTAAATCCAAATGACATAACATTTACACGGAATGCTTGCTCAGTTTCTGTTGAGAACAAGTGAACAATTTTCTCTCGTAATTCTTTCGGTTTCAAATCAGATGTATCAAGTACGATATTCGCTCGCGCCTTCATATCGGTTAATAGACCACGCTCAGCTTCGATTCCCTTTAACGGCAAACCAGTTGGCGCAAGTGGATGCGAACGTCTTGTTTCTTTATAACGAGTTACAAGTGTGCTATCTTTCGCATCTAAAAATAAAATATGAGGAATAATCCATGTACGTTCTGATAAATCATCAAGTGCTCCCCATAAATATTCAAAAAACTCTCGGCCACGTAAATCAATACCGAGTGCTACTTTATTCATTTTACCTTTTGAATCTGCCATAAGTTCAATAAACTTCGGCAATAACATCGGTGGTAAATTATCTACACAAAAATATCCTAAATCTTCAAAACTTTGTAACGCTACCGTTTTTCCAGCTCCAGACATCCCTGTAATAATTACCATTTTTATATCATTATTCTCTGTCATCGTATCCTCTCCTTGCAGGTTTAACTCGGATCTAATCGATATGAAAGCAACTCAAAATCTGGGGTATATACAAATGTACCGTAGATTATACCATTCCCTTTAATTAAATAATCAATAATGTGATAATCTCCTGGTGCCATTGCTAAGTCATCAATTTTATCAAATGTATGCCAACCAATGATGCCTTCTTCGCTCTCTAATTTGTTTTCTCCTGCAAAATCTGTTGCTAAAAAGGAGAACATCATCCATTCAGAAACAACTTTATCACCTTCTTGGATGACAAAAGTGAAGACCCCTTTTAATGCTGGATTCTTTAAATAAATACCTGTTTCTTCACGATACTCGCGAACAACGGTATCTCTTACTGTCTCACCACGCTCCATTTTCCCGCCCGGTGCAACCCACCAATTTCGGCGAGGTTTTTGGAGTAAGAGTACTTCATTATCTCTAATTAACACACAGTTTGTCACTCTTTGCATGTTTCTTCACCTCAGCTACTTGCAGCAAAATTTTTCACTGCATACTCATTTCATTATACTATCAAAAACAGTTTGCTACAACGAAGGTGCCAGTCCCCTTTTGCTAAGCAATTGTAAAAAATCTTTCTATAACAAGCAATCAAAATACCTTACTTCCCATGAACAGTACATAAAAATCCCCTTAACGATTTTTATCGTTAAGGGGATTAAAACACTTATTTCTTACCGAAATAAGTAACAATCGCAAATCCTAAAATAAAAGTAATAATTGAACTTACAATTGAAATGCCACCAGTCGGAATGCCAGGGAACACAATGACAATCGACCCGATAACGAGCCCAATAATTGCCGCAAATGTCATACTTTTATACCGATCTAACAAATAACTAATTCCTTTACTACTTACAACAAATCCGGCCATCACACCGGCACCGATAACCACGATTAACGGTAAATTGAGTGTAGTTAAAGCGTTAATTGCTGTTGGATACACACCAATAATTAATAAAATAAACGATCCACTAATTCCAGGAAGAAGCATAGCCATACTAGCCATCCATCCTGCGAAAAATAAACCAATTGCATTTAAAATTGTTAACGTCGTAATTGGATCCGCTGCCTTATCTGGTTTAAAGAATGCTGTTATTGCAACAAGAATTGCTGCAATTATTAACAAGACAATATGACTACCTTTAAACGTTGCCTTTGCATCAGCTTCTCTCATTAACATCGGTAATATACTAATAATTAAACCGAGGAAGAAAAATTGAGTCGGTTCATAATGATTTGCTAATAAATATTTAATAACGTGACTTAACGTTAGAAAAGCTGCGGCTACACCAGCTGCAAGTGGGATTAAAAACGCTAAATGTTTTTTCCATTCACGACTAAAGAATCCGCTAATTGCTGCGAGCAATTGTTCATAAATCCCTAACACAACAGCGATTGTTCCGCCGCTCACACCAGGAATTAAATCACTAACGCCCATACAAAATCCACGATATATATTACGCCATTCCATACTGAATAAATTCCTCATTTCTTATAGTGATTTTTTCCGTAAATTTTAGTATAACAATAAGAAACATTATATTTTTAATTTTTTTTGACAAAAGTTTGACATTTGAACAAAAAAAGAAAGCCACCTATCGGTAGCTTTCTTCTCAAAAGGAAAAATAACCTTATTTTTCTGTTACAGTCTTTAGTTCCTCTACTAACTCTTCTATATAATGCTGTGCACTCTGCGCTGCAATACTACCATCGCCTGTTGCAGTTACAATTTGACGAAGCATTTTTTCACGAACATCACCAGCTGCGAAAATACCAGGAACTTTCGTTTCCATACGCTCGTTCGTTTCAACATAACCATTTTCATTTGTAATACCTAGCTCAACAAACGGTTTTGATAGTGGTAACATACCGATGTATATGAAAACCCCGTCAGTTTTAACTTCTTGTTCTTCTCCGCTGTTTACATCTACAAGTGTTACGCTTCCTACTTTACCATTTGCGTCGTTAATTTCTTTTATAGTGTGATTCCAAATGAAATCTACTTTCTCATTTTGGAAAGCACGATCTTGTAAAATTTTCTGTGCACGAAGAGTGTCACGACGGTGAACGATCGTTACTTTTGATGCGAAGCGTGTTAAGAACACACCCTCTTCAACAGCAGAATCTCCGCCGCCAATAACAACAAGTTCTTTCCCTTTAAAGAATGCACCATCACATACTGCACAATATGATACACCGCGGCCGCCAAGTTCTGTTTCACCTGGCACACCAATTTTTTTATACTCTGCACCGCTTGCAACGATAATTGCACGTGCTTTATATTCTTTTTTACCAGCAATAATTGTTTTGTACTCTTTACCATCGATGATTGCTTTCACATCACCGTATGCATATTCAGCACCAAATTTCTTCGCATGCTCAAACATTTTATTTGATAAGTCTGGCCCTAAAATAGACTCATAACCTGGATAGTTCTCTACATCTTCTGTATTTGCCATTTGTCCACCTGGAATACCACGCTCAAGCATCAGTGTGCTTAAATTCGCACGAGATGTATATACCGCAGCTGTCATACCAGCTGGTCCTGCACCAATAATAATGACATCATAAATTTTTTCTTCTGACACACTATTCACTCCCATTCATACACATTAAGTTACCCTCATTATACTGTTAGCATCATTTTTTTCCCAATGATTTGCCTACCCTACGTGTGTGTGCGCTTAACAGCCTGCACATACTTTCGTACAGTCGCTACAGATACATTATATACATCACCAAGCTCTGCCTGTGTCATCTTATTTCTTTGTTCGCCGCGCACAATGTATTCAATTGCTGCTGACCAACCGTACACATTTGTAAAAGTCGCTCCAGATGTATATAGACGTATGAACGTACAAAACCAAAAGTTTAAACACTCTTCGATTAATTCATCGTCTTTTTTCGTATAATTATATAATGCATCCGCGATTCGTACGCACTGTTCAAATTGCTGTAAATCAGCTGGGATGCTTTTATGACTATTAAGTAAAAAGAAATATTTTGCAAGTTGCGATACGATTGGAACACCATTTTTCGCTTGCGTTACATCAAAGAAGAATCCAACCTTCTCTGGTGTTGACAATTCATTCATTAAATACAAAGCTAGCATTTGCTCTTCTAGCGTCGCACCTTGCTGAAATGATTTTCGTAATTCTTCAAATAAAAGGTTTTGTCCTTCATCTGCTAAATTCAGTGCATTCCACGGTTCTTTTCCTTTTTTATCAGGATGCAATTCTACAACATGTTGCCACATTTTTTCAGCTACTTGCTGTTCCTTCACCATATACGCAGAGTATGCAAACCAGTAATAAAAACTAACGTCTCCTTCATACCCTTGACGCTTTAATACTTTGAACCATTTATATGCAGGTTCAAAATGACCAATTGTTGCAAGCGTTGTTCCAAGTTTCAAACGATGCTCAAATGAAATTGGATATACCGAAACTAACTGCCCTGCTAATGACTCTACCTGCTTATGCTCTCCAATTGAATATAGAAAAATAAGCGTATTACAAAGCGCATGCATATTACCAGGATTTTTCTCTAAAATCATTTCTGTTAACTTAAGCGCTTGATCTACATTACCTGATTGAAAATGTGCAATCGCTAAATTATTATAGCCCGACCAAAATTCTGGATATTCTTTCGTAACAACTTCTAGTGTAGCAATCGCCTCTTCTAATTGTCCGTTACGAATGTATCGGTTCGCTTCTTCTTGCATAACAATTAGCTCATCTTCATCCTCAATCTCTTCCGCACCCATTGCTTCTTCTTCCATAATCTCAAGCAATTCCAATGTATCTTCTACGAATTCCTTCTCTTCAGCAACTTCTAAATATCGCTCTGCATACTTCTTCGCCTGTTGAAACAAGCCCATATATGCATAATTATTTGCAATAAAATAATAGCATTGCTCAAGTTCAGGATTGGATCTAACAAGCTTTAGAAATATCTGATTCGACTCTTGATATTCACCAGATTCAGATAATGCTATTGCTAGTTGGCATAAAATAAACGGCTCCTTCTCGCTTTGTGCTGCTCTTCGAAAATATTTAATTGCATCTTGCAATTTTTGCCCTTTATAAGCCCTCATCCCTTTTTTATAAAAGAAGTCCGCTAACTGATTAAAAGAGATAACTTGTCCGTTCTCCTTATATATTCTTTGATTTTTCCCCATATATCCTCCAGTTTTTTGTTTTCTTCGTTCACACATTCTTCTATCTATAAGTATAAACGATTCCGTAAAAAACAAAACAGTATATTATAATCAATTATTTCCTTTTTATTCATAAAAAGAGAAGGGAAATGTTACATTTTTAACATCAACCTTCTCTAGTGGCCATTTCCTCTTTCGTATAAATAATCCGCATTGGATTTCCGCCTACGAAAGCGCCGCCTGGTACATCTTTATGGACAAGTGTGCCTGCAGAAACGATAGCACCATCTCCAATTGTCACACCTGGTAAAATTGTCGTATTCGCTCCAATCATAACTTCATTCCCGATGACGATTTCTCCGAGCCGATACTCACGAATTAAATATTCATGCGCTAAAAGCGTTGTATTATAGCCGATAATTGAATTGTCTCCCACAGTAATCTTTTCTGGAAACATAATATCTGGCATTACCATAAGTGCAAACGACGTTTTCTTTCCTACTTTCATCCGTAAAAACGTGCGATATAACCAATTCTTTACGGATAAAAATGGCGTGCAACGTGCGACTTGGATGATAATAAAGTTTTTCATTACCTTCCAAAAAGAAACTGTTTTATACACATTCCACAATGAATTTTCTCCTGAAACAGGATAGCGCGTTGTCCGTCGCACTGAACTCTCTCCTCTACTTATATAAAGTGACACTTTAACCGGTAGGAACCCTTTTCCCCACTGCTTACTAACTCTCATCAATCAAGCATTTACAGGCGGGAATCTTACTACCCGTTAATGCGGGACAAAATCGGTAGTAAATCACTCATTTTATCTAGCACATAATCTGGTTTATACGCTTCTAAATACGCTCTACCTTTCAATGTCCATGAAACCGCTACTGTTTTCGTACCTGCATTTTGTCCACCGACGATATCATGGTGATTATCACCAACCATCAATGTTTCTTCTGGCTTTGCATCTAATAATTCGAGCGCTTTTTGAAGTGGTTCCGGATGTGGTTTCACATGTTCCACATCATCAATCGTCACGACAACATCAAAAAACTGATCAAGTTTCGAAAGCTTTAATCCCATTTCAACCGTCTGTCTCGCTTTCGTTGTAACGATGCCAATCTTATAACCTTGCTTCTTCAATTCTTCAACCGTTTCATATACAGTTTCATATTCCTCCACTAATTCATCATGATGCTCATGATTAAATTGACGATAACATGTAATCATCTCTTCAACCTTGCTTGCATCAATCTTACTAAAAGTGTCATGCAAAGATGGGCCGATAAATGGCAAAACATCTTCACGCTTATACTGATTAGAATAATAGTGATTTAACGTATGTAAAAAAGAAGAGATAATAAGTTCATTTGTATTAATTAACGTTCCATCTAAATCAAATAACACTGTATTTATTTTCATCGTCCTTAATCCTTTCATTACCTGAATATGAAAGAAGCAGCATCTTATATAAGATGCTACTTTTCTCTAATTTTCTAAATATCTTTTATCAGCTTGCCCCATTTTTCGTCTCACAATAATGAAAATGATAGAAATAACAACAATTCCAATAGACATTACTTGTGCAATACGAAGTGGTCCTAACATTAAACTATCTGTACGCAAACCTTCTACGAAGAAGCGTCCCACTGAATACCAAATTAAATATGTGAAGAATAATTCACCACGGCGTAAATTCACTTTTCGTAACGCGAGTAGTAAAATAACACCTGCAAAGTTCCATAATGATTCATATAAAAACGTTGGGTGATAATACACACCATCAATGTACATTTGATTAATAATGAAATCCGGTAAATGAAGACCTTCTAAAAACTGTCTCGTCACTTCATCACCATGCGCCTCTTGGTTCATAAAGTTTCCCCATCGGCCAATTGCTTGTCCTAGTAAAATACTCGGCGCAGCAATATCCGCTAACTTCCAAAATGAAAGCCCGCGTCGTTTTGCAAAAAGAATTCCTGTAATAACAGCTCCGATTAAACCACCATGAATCGCCAAACCACCTTGACGAATATTAATAATTTGACTCGGATTTTGCGAATAATATTCCCATTCAAAAATGACATAATACATTCTCGCAAAAAGAATCGCAATTGGTACTGCAATTAATACAAGATCGATAAATGTATCTTTGTGAATACCAAGCCTTTCTCCCTCGCGAGTTGCTAGCCAAAGACCTAATAGCACACCTGTACCGATAATAACCCCATACCAATAAACAGGGAACGGTCCAAGTTGGACTGCTATACGGTCAAGCTGTGGTACAGAACCTAACAGCATATGTATGACCTCCCTCTCCAGAGTCTACTCTTGATTTCCTAACTCAATCGCACTCATTAATCGCTCAGAGAACTGCTGTGCCGCATTGACTCCCATACGTTTTAATCTGAAGTTCATCGCTGCTACTTCAATAATAACAGCCAAGTTTCGACCAGGACGAACTGGAAGTGTAATCTTCGTAAGTTCTGTATCAATAATCTTCATCTTCTCTTCATCAAGACCTAAGCGATCATAATTTTTCTTTTGATCCCAAATTTCAAGATTAATAACAAGCGTAATACGTTTATAATTTCGTACTGCCCCTGCACCAAATAACGTCATTACGTTAATGATACCTAGACCACGAATTTCTAATAAGTGCTCAATTAAATCAGGTGAGCTTCCTACTAATGTGTCTTCATCTTCTTGACGAATTTCTACGCTATCATCCGCAACAAGGCGGTGACCACGCTTTACAAGTTCAAGTGCTGTCTCACTTTTCCCGACACCACTTTGACCTGTAATTAAAACACCAACACCATAAATATCTACTAACACACCATGAACAGCTGTTGTTGGCGCTAACTTACCTTCTAAATAGTTTGTTAAACGACTTGATAATCTCGTCGTCGTTTGAGCAGAACGTAATAAAGGCACGCCTGATTCACGTGATGCTTGTAATAACTCATCCGGTACATCTTGATTACGAGTTACAATAATACAAGGCGTCTCTTCAGTACAAAGCGCTTTCATTCTCTCTTGCTTTTGCTCTGTCGTTAACGTATCAAAGAACGTAAGCTCCGTTTTTCCAAGAAGCTGCACACGATCAGCTGGATAATATGTAAAAAATCCTGCCATTTCAATTCCAGGTCGTGATAAATCGCTCGTATCAATCGGACGATGAATCCCTTCTTCACCACTTACTAACTCCAATTGAAATTGTTCAATTAAATCTTTTGTCCTTACTTTCGGCATATGTATAAACCTCCACTCCGCTGCGGGTTCAGTCTCATTTGATGTAAAATTCCATTCTACCGGATATTGTACCATTTTTTTCTGGAAACAAGAAACACGGTTTCTAATAAATAGAAAAAAACATTTCATATGAATCATGAAATGTTTTTCTTTTTGTCATTTTCTCTTTTTTTCATGTAATGGTTCAACAATTACTTTTTCAATTATCATATTAAAAATCGAAATACAAATTGCCGCAACAATCGCTACACCAAATCCAGATATATTAAAGGCGTCCCCTAATAATGAATCCGTCATCTTTAACGTAATCGCATTAATAACAATTAAGAAGAAACCGAAAGTTACAAGAGTAATCGGTAGCGTAATTAAAATTAAAAGCGGCTTTACAAATACGTTTAAAATCGCCAATATAATACTCGCAATAATTGCAGTTTGTATATTTGCTATGTAAAATGCGTCTGGTGCAACCCCTTTTAAAAGTCCGGATACAGCGATTAACACAACGCTATTTACAAGAAGTGATACAATCCATCTCATTTCCTTACACATCCTTTTAACATATATATTTCATCATACGCTAATAGATAATAAACGCAAGTAACATGCAAACACTTATACCAATTTATTCTATTCTTTATACTTGTATACCTACTAACAATCTTACCAGTTTTCCTTAGTGAAATAAAAACCGAGTGTAATTCCCACTCGGTTTTTATTAACAACTTATTGTGATAACTCTACTTCTTTTATTTTCTCTTTCATTCTTGCTTTATCACGATCTAAAATCTCTTTTAAATACTTACCTGTATACGAGCGTTCTTCTTTCACTACTTGTTCTGGCGTTCCGGAAGCAACGATTTGTCCACCTTTGTCTCCGCCTTCCGGTCCAAGGTCAACGATATAGTCAGCTGTTTTAATAACATCTAAATTATGTTCAATAACAAGAACTGTCTCGCCGCTTTCAACAAGACGTTGCAACACTTCTAGAAGACGTGCAATATCATGTGCATGTAGGCCAGTCGTTGGCTCATCTAAAATGTATAACGTACGCCCTGTAGAACGACGATGTAATTCAGAAGCTAATTTCACACGCTGCGCCTCACCACCTGATAACGTCGTAGCTGGTTGTCCTAATTTCATATAACCAAGCCCTACATCTACAAGTGTTTGAAGTTTACGCTTAATTTTCGGGATATTAGCAAAGAACTCTACCCCATCTTCAATGGTCATCCCTAACACTTCAGAAATATTCTTATCTTTATATTTCACTTCTAACGTTTCACGGTTGTAACGTTTACCGTGACAAACTTCACACGGAACATACACGTCTGGTAAGAAATGCATTTCAATTTTAATAATCCCATCACCACGACACGCTTCACAACGGCCGCCTTTTACGTTAAAGCTGAAACGTCCTTTTTGATATCCACGCACTTTCGCTTCATTCGTTTGCGCAAATACATCACGAATATCATCGAATACACCTGTATATGTTGCTGGATTTGAACGTGGTGTACGCCCGATTGGTGATTGATCAATATCAATAACTTTATCTAACTGCTCAAGACCTTTAATTTCTTTATGAGACCCTGGCTTCGCTTTCGCCTTATATAACTTTTGAGCTAACGATTTGTATAGCACTTCATTAATCATCGTACTTTTTCCAGAACCAGATACGCCCGTTACCGCTACAAATGTACCTAGAGGGAATGACATTTTCGCATTCTTTAAGTTATTTTCTTTCGCACCGATAATCTCTACTTTACGTCCGTCACCTTTACGTCTTTCAAGTGGTACCGGAATAAACTCTTTACCGCTTAGGTATTTCCCTGTTAATGAATTCTCGTCTTGCATCACTTCAGCTGGTGTACCTGCTGATACAACTTGACCACCATGAATACCTGCACCAGGTCCGATATCAAGTAAATAATCAGCAGCCATCATCGTATCTTCATCATGCTCAACAACGATTAACGTATTTCCTAAATCACGCATTTCCTGCAATGTGCGAATAAGACGATCATTATCACGCTGATGTAAACCGATAGAAGGCTCATCAAGAATGTAAAGTACACCAGTAAGACGAGAACCAATTTGTGTCGCTAAACGAATACGCTGCGCCTCACCACCCGATAAAGTTCCTGCAGCACGACTTAACGTTAAATAATCTAAACCGACGTTCACTAAGAACCCAACGCGCTCCTGAATTTCTCTTAAAATTAAATGAGCAATTTTTTGTTGTTTCTCAGTTAGCTCAACATTCGAGAAGAATTCCTGTACTTCTTGAACAGAATATTTCGTTACATCGGCAATCGTTTTATCACCAACGAAAACAGCTAAACTCTCAGGCTTTAAGCGTCCACCTTTACACTTTGGACAAGCTTGCTCTGCCATATATTTCTCCATTTGCTCACGAACATAATCAGAACTCGTCTCACGATAACGACGCTCGATATTCGGAATAACACCTTCAAATAAAATCTCATTTTCCTTTACTTGACCAAATTCATTCACATAGCGGAAATAAACCTTCTCTTCCCCGCTTCCGTACAACACTTTATCAAATAAATCCTTCGGTATATCTTTCACCGATATATCCATATCGATGCCGTAATGATTACACACAGATTTTAATAATTGCGGGTAATATTGTGAACTTGTCGGTTCCCAAGGAGCAATCGCATGTTCATTTAATGATACATCCCAGTTCGGAATAACAAGTTCTAAATCTACCTCGAGCTTCGAGCCAAGTCCATCACAAGAAGGACACGCGCCGAACGGACTATTGAACGAGAACATACGCGGCTCTAATTCTCCGATTGAAAAACCACAATGTGGACAAGCATGATGTTCACTAAATAGAAGTTCTTCCTCTCCCATTACATCAATTAAAACTCGGCCCCCACCAAGCTTTAAAGCACTTTCCAGTGAATCTGCAAGTCGGCTTGCAATTCCTTCTTTCACAACAATACGGTCAATAACAACTTCAATTGAATGCTTCTTATTTTTTTCTAAAGTAATCTCTTCAGATACATCCAGCATCTCTCCATCAACGCGCACACGAACATAACCTTGCTTCTTAATATCTTCTAATACTTTCACATGCGTACCTTTACGCCCTGACACCATAGGCGCTAGCACTTGCAATTTCGTGCGTTCAGGATATTCAAGAACACGGTCTACCATTTGTTCCACTGTTTGTGATGTAATTTCAATTCCATGATTCGGACAAATCGGCGTACCAATTCGCGCGAATAATAAACGTAAATAATCATAAATCTCTGTTACCGTTCCAACCGTTGAACGAGGATTACGACTGGTCGTTTTTTGATCAATTGAAATCGCCGGAGACAAACCTTCAATCGTATCAACATCCGGCTTATCCATTTGCCCTAAAAACTGGCGTGCATACGCGGATAAAGATTCCACGTATCTACGCTGCCCTTCTGCATAAATCGTATCGAATGCTAACGATGATTTCCCTGAACCAGACAATCCCGTCACAACAACAAGCTGATTTCTCGGAATGGTTACGTCAATATTTTTTAAATTATGCGCTCTAGCACCTTTTACAACAATAAAATCTTTACTCACTCTTTTCACCCTTCCGCTTTTAATTCTAATAGTAAATCTCTTAATTCAGCTGCACGCTCGAAATCTAACGCCTTTGCTGCTTCTTTCATCTCTGCTTCCATCTTCGCAATTGTATTTTCACGCTCTTTTTTCGTCATCTTCTTAGCTGGTGTTGCTTCATATGTTTCCGTATCCTCAGCTGCTGTTGTCGCACGAATAACGTCACGTACTCCTTTTTGAATCGTTTTCGGCGTAATACCATGCTTTTCATTGTAAGCTTCTTGTATACTACGACGACGCTGTGTTTCTTCAATTGCAATTCCCATTGATCTCGTTATGCGATCTGCGTACATAATAACGCGGCCGTTTGCATTACGCGCCGCACGACCAATTGTTTGAATTAATGAACGCTCTGAACGTAGGAACCCTTCCTTATCAGCATCTAAAATAGCTACAAGTGATACTTCTGGAATATCTAATCCTTCTCGTAATAAGTTAATACCGACAAGTACATCAAATTTACCAAGGCGAAGATCACGGATAATTTCAATACGTTCTAACGTTTTAATTTCAGAGTGAAGATAGTTCACTTTAATTCCTACATCTTTTAAATAGTCCGTTAAATCCTCTGACATTTTCTTCGTTAAAGTCGTAATTAATACACGTTCATTTTTCGCAATCCGGTCATGGATTTCTCCTAATAAATCATCTATTTGTCCTTCAATTGGTCGTATATCAATTGGTGGATCTAAAAGCCCTGTTGGACGAATAATTTGTTCTACTACTTCCGGTGACTGCTCTAACTCGTACGGTCCTGGCGTTGCCGAAACGTAAATAACTTGATTCGTTTTCTCTTCAAACTCATCAAACGTGAGCGGTCTATTATCTAAAGCTGATGGCAGACGGAATCCATGATCAACAAGCACTTGCTTACGTGCTTGGTCCCCGTTATACATCGCTCTTACTTGCGGAACTGATACATGCGACTCATCCATAACAATTAAGAAATCCTCTGGAAAATAATCTAAAAGCGTATACGGCGTTGAACCTGCTGGACGAAGTGTTAAATGACGGGAATAGTTTTCAATCCCTGAACAAAAACCCATCTCGCGCATCATTTCTAAATCATAGCGTGTACGTTGTTCTATGCGCTGCGCTTCTAACAATTTACCGTTATCATTTAATTCTATTAAACGCTCTTCTAATTCTTTTTCAATATTTTCAATAGCGACCTTCAGCTTTTCTTCACGTGTAACGAAGTGAGATGCCGGGAAGATTGCTACATGATCACGTTCTGCTAATACTTCACCCGTTAATGCATTTACTTCTCGAATACGATCTATTTCATCCCCGAAAAATTCAATTCGAATACAATGCTCGTCAAGTGATGCGGGGAAGATTTCAACTACATCTCCGCGCACACGGAATGTACCACGCTTGAAATCAATATCATTACGGCCATACTGTACATCAACAAGTTCACGAAGCAATTGATTGCGGTCCTTTTCCATACCGACTCGAAGTGAAACAACTAACTCACGGTATTCTTCCGGAGAACCTAAACCGTATATGCACGACACACTCGCAACGATAATAACATCATCTCGTTCAAATAAGGAAGACGTTGCCGAATGGCGTAATTTATCAATTTCATCGTTAATTTGCGCATCTTTTTCAATAAACGTATCCGTATGTGGTACGTACGCTTCCGGCTGATAATAATCGTAATAACTAACAAAATACTCCACAGAATTGTTAGGAAAGAAATCTTTCAGCTCACTATATAACTGTCCTGCTAACGTTTTATTATGAGCCATTACAAGTGTTGGCTTCTGCACCTCTTTAATGACATTTGAAATCGTAAATGTCTTACCCGTTCCTGTCGCTCCAAGCAACACTTGCTTTTTCTTTCCACTATTAATTCCCTCTACAAGCTTCTCTATCGCTCCCGGCTGATCGCCTTGCGGGGAATATTCTGAGATAATTTCAAATGGATGTTCCAACTAAAAACCGACCTCCTCATAAAAATCTGTATTATTATTTTACCACGAATGACCATAAAAAACCTAAAAAAACGAACAGATATTCGGTAAAACTTTCGACAATATATACATAAAAAAGGAAGGAATAAATACTCCCTTCCTCTACTAACTCTATTTTTTAAGTACATATAATAAGTCATATCCATTGCGCCCATTTTCATTCGTACAATCTATTAACCTATATGCCGTTTCTAATTCACATTGCTCTTTAACAATCCTTTTACAACTATCTTCATATATACCTGTATGATTACCAGCAAATTGATCTTGCCTATTGTCTAACACATGAAGTATATCTGTCCCACTATGCTCTAACATTTGAAAAATCGGGTCACCTTCATGTGTATACTGTACAATTCTTATTTTATCAACTTTCCCTTGTTCCACATTCCAAACGAACTTCTCGAATTTATCTAGATTAGAAATTTCTGCCCCCTTTGCAACGACATCATTCTTCTTATCAATTGCACTGTTAGGTTGTGAACATGCTACTAAACTAAGGAGAAATAAGCATATAAAACCTGTTTTTTTTCCTATTATTATCCTCTCCTATACAAACTATTGGTATACTAGAAAAAGCTACTTTCCTCTATGAAAGTAGCTTCTTATTTCCTTTCTCCTTCTTCGGAAAAATAACATATGAAAATGAAATCGCAGTATCCGCTAAAAGAACAATAGCCCATACTTGGCTTACACGGCTTGCTGTTTTATTTAAAACGATTCCTGACTCTAACCAATTTCCCCACTGTTCTACTGGAATAAGCCCATACATGAAGAAAAAGAATATATGAACCGCAACAAACAAAATAAGATGTAAAACCCAATTTTTTATTTCCTGCTTCGCATGCGCCATCCCTGTTACTTCAAGTGGTTCTTCGATAATAGGCGCCGGTTCATTCCGCCACTTCGCAACTAATTTTTGTACATATATATCTAGCTTCTTCAAATCCTTTTTCCCGTAAAACACAGCATACAATAATATAATTACAGTAATGATTTGAAAATTAGAGAACTTCCCTGTTTGATAGTAGTCCACTACTCCTAAAGTTAAAATAAACACTTCATTTACGAGTAGCACAATCCCCATAATAAAACTCGCCTTTTTCAAGCGAAATCCATACCTTAGTAAAAAGAATCCGATAGCTGATAACCAAAATACAATCTCTGCCCCAATTAAAAAATACCATCGATATTCCGCGAGTATACTCATTTATTCCTCTCCCTTTCATCATATATACGAAAAGCCTCATCCATATATACTAGAAGCTCTTCCTCAATTGGATACATACTCATTTTCTGTGAATCTTCTTTTGACTTTCTTACTTCCCACAATTTATCTAAAAATGCTTCATCACCATTAGCCATCTCTAAACACTTCTGCATTAATTTCTTCGTTGCCTCTTGTACTTCATCACACGATGCTTCCTTACCGTCTTTCATAAAATTACTTAATTGCTTTAATAAATCTACCCACTCTAACACATTCGGATCTTCCTCACTCATATTTGGCAAATTATGAAGTAAATCTTGCTCTTCCTTTGAAAACAATTCATTTTGGAATATTTCACGTATACGAGGAGACTGTTTCGAAAGCTGAATGAGTTCAAACATAACTTTCCAATCCAGTTCTCCCTCCACATCTACCGAATACACAACGGCTTGTAAAACACGCTCCATTCGATTGAATTTCTTTTGTTCTTCCTGTACAAATCTAAGTTGTTTTTCAAGCGAGTCTTTTGAATTAATCTCACCTTTTACTAACATATTCGTAATCTCTTTTAATGAAAAACCCATTTCTTTTAAAAATAAAATTTGCTGCAAACGAACAACATCTCTCTCACTATATAACCGATGTCCTCCATCAGTTTTCCCACTCGGCTTTAATAAATCGATTTGATCATAATAACGTAACGTCCTTACTGTAACCCCTGTTTCCCTCGTTAGTTCTTGAATTGAAATCAACTCCATCACCTCTTCTCCTTCATTATAAAAGGTGACGTAACGTAACTTTCAAGTAGTTTGTAAAAAAAATACAAAAAGCTGTTTATACCTTTTGTATAAACAGCTTTTATGGAAATAACCCCTTTTGCACAGCACGTCCACAAGATAAAATAAGCGCTCCAACAACAACACTCGTTGCTGTTTTATGGTAATGCGCTGATAGTAATAAATAATATGATAAACCTACAGTACCAATCATAATACAAATACTCGGCACTGGATTACGAGAAAAGTTTTGCATTCCCCAAAGAAGCGCAAATATAGCTGTAGCGACACATAACACCGGTAATCCCATCCCAGTTCCCCTTTTTCTATCTATTATTTCTTGTTGCTAACACACTCGTCGATACCATACTCATACACGATCAGCCTCTTTACTATTTCTATATTTCCATTTCGGCCAATAGTTCACAAAGAAATAAACAAACTGCCCTAGTACAAATAAAACAAATGGCATACCAGCACTTCTGTAAACAATTAAATTATACAAACTCCATATCGCTAAACTAATTACTAAAAATACCCCTAAATATTTAAACGCTTTATCCGACTGAAATCTCTCAAACTCGTCTTGCATTTTTCATTCCTCCTATCGCTATGCTCGTTTTCCCACCATAACTCCTACGATGAGACTACCAGCAAATAAGAAACTACATACAATGAATATTTCTGGCGTAGGTATGACATCTCTGCCTACGACTTTGCTCGCACCAATGTAAACAATGAGAAGGACAAATACGAACTAAAACGTCCCCTCCACATAATCCTAAGACAGTAGCGATATACAACTTTTTAGTATCGTTCATTTTCTCTCCCCTTACTCCAACGTAAATATTTCCTCTACCTTCATTCCAAAATATTTGGCGATTTTTAGGGATAACTCTAGACTCGGGTTGTAGTGATGGTTCTCAATCGCCACGATCGTCTGACGCGTCACCTGCATCGCCTTTGCCATTTCAATTTGCGTTATATGATGTTGTTTTCGTAATTCTTTAATTTTATTTTTCACACCCATAGGCTCCACCTTCGAAAGTAAAGATATCTTTACTTTAATTATAAATATTTTCCAAATACAAGTAAAGATATCTTTACAAAAAAAGGTAAAAAAAGAGACATCTACAAGATGCCTCTTTGCTACTACATAAATCCCAATGCATATACAAGAACGTACCCAAGTACCGAAAGGCAAACCGAGCCAATTAATCCTGCCACAAATGCCCTACTTCCTAATTTGCGGAACGTTTTAAACTCTACATTTAAACCTAGCCCTGCCATCGCCATTGCAATAAGCATGTACGCAATTACTACAATATATCCGGCAACAACTTCTGGGATAATCCCAAGCGAATGCACCGCACTCATTGCTAAAAATCCGAAGATGAACCAAGGAATTGGAAGGTCGCGCCACGATCTTTTTTCCTTGCTTCCCTCGCTCTTACCAAACCATAATCCAATTAAAATCGCTACTGGCACAAGCATCGCTACGCGCGTTAATTTCACAATAACTGCGATGTCTACAGCGGTGCTACCGCCTGGCGCCGCAGCCGCAATTACGTGAGCAATTTCATGCAGCGTCGCTCCCGAGAATACACCGTAACCGTACGGAGATAAGCCAAGCACTGGATATAATAATGTATAAATAAGTGTAAATATTGTACCTAAAATTGCAATAATCGCTGCCCCAACTGCCGTTTCTTCATCTTTCGCTTTCACTTGCGGTGCAATTGCCACAACCGCTGCCGCACCGCAAATTGCCGTCCCGCATGCTGTTAAAATCCCAAGTTTCTTTTCTACTTTAAATACTTTCGTTAGTCCATATACAACAAAAATGGTAAATGTAATAACAACCGCTGCGATGACCAATACTTTCGGCCCCGCCTTTGCAATATCAACAAGATTTAATCGCATTCCAAGTAAAATGATCCCGAAGCGAAGCAACTTCTTACTCGCAAAGTTCGTTCCCGCTATCGCTTCTTGAGGAATCCCGATTGCTGCGCGCCAAACCATCCCGATTAGAATAGCGATTACTAATTGTCCCATAATATTTAAAAATGGAAGCTCTGCTAAATATTTCGCGGCGATTGCGATTAATAACGTAATCCCAATACCTTGCGAAAATCCAAAGCCCTTCTTCTTTTGTATAACAAGTGTTTGTTCCACTTTGTACCACCCCAATAATCGTATTGGAACATGCATGTTCTTTCTAGTTACATTATAAGAGAATTTTTATAATAAGTTTAATATCAATATTGAATCTCTATCATCAGAAATACTTATGATAAAATAAAAGCAAAAATAAAGGGGCCTAACAAATGAACGTCGACATTTTGAAAATCTTTGTGACTGTCGTTGAACAAAAACATTTCTCTCGTGCAGCAGAACTTTTAAACCTTTCACAACCCGGTGTAAGCATGCACATTCGCAACCTGGAAAATGAATTTGGAACTACACTCATTCAGCGCTCCCCAAAGCACGTCCAAGTTACAGAAGCAGGAAACATATTATACATACACGCAAAGCAAATGCTCTCTCTTTACGAAGATGCCAAACAAGAAATTAATGAACTACATAACGTTGTAACAGGGACGCTCCGCATTGGCGCTAGCTTTACAATTGGCGAATACTTACTTCCGAAAATACTTGCGCGCTTTGCCAATGAAAATACACACGTCGAGGTTCATACCTTTATCTCCAATACGGAAGAAGTTTTGCAAAGCCTCCGCTCTAATCAAATTGATATCGGCTTAGTGGAAGGCCAAGTCGTATACGCTGACGTAGATGTTGAAACGTTTATGCAAGATGAAATGAAGCTCGTCGTCCCTCCAAATCATCCATTGCTCCATATCGAGGGAATTAACGAAAATACATTGCAAGATCAAGTCTGGGTATTAAGGGAAAGCGGTTCTGGCACACGTGCCTATAGCGATCGCTTTATACACCAACATCATTTGAAAATGAAACGCTTCTTTACATTCAGCAGTATTCAAAGTGTAAAGGAAGCCGTCGCTGCCGGGCTCGGCATCGCTATCCTTTCAGACTGGACTGTGCGGAAAGAGCTACTTGCAAAAGAGCTATTCCACGTCGAAGTTCCAAATGAACAACTAATCCGCCCATTCTCCATCGTGCGCGGCAAATATTTTATTCCATCTAAAGCTATTCAAGTGTTCTTAAATCATGTGGATTCTTTTGCGAAAAAACAGAGTTGACCTTCACATTAGTGTGAAGGTTTACAATACATGTAAAAGGAGTGAAATGCAGTGCGAATTGGAGAGTTATCAAAAGAAACTGGGGTTAGCGAAAGAGCACTAAGACATTATGAAGAAAAGGGATTGCTCCCTTCAAATCGCCTCACAAACGGCTATCGTGATTTCGATAAAAGTGCCATTAAAAAAGTAGAGCTTATCCAAATGTATTTACAGCTCGGCCTAAATTTAGAAGAGACAACAAGGATGCTGCGCTGCCTTGAAATCGAGCCACACCTGTACGAAAATCCGTGCAGTAGTATCCTTGCGCTTTACGAAGACAAACTCAATGAAGTAACAAGGCAAATCTCATTACTTTCCAACATTCAAGCGAATTTGCAAAAACACGTTTCACTCCTAAAACAAACAAAAGAAAAGGAATGATTACATGTTTGTCATACACGGCAGTTCAAGACAAAATGGGAATACGGAAGCCTTAACCTATATGATGATTGATGGAATGAAAGCAGAACAAATTTACTTGCGTGACCATACCATTTATCCTATTACAGACCAACGTCATGATGCAGAAGGATTTCAATCTGTAAATGATGACTATGGGCAGTTAATTGAGCGTATGCTAGAGCACGACACGATTATCTTTGCTACGCCACTATACTGGTACGGAATGAGCGGCCACATGAAGAACTTCGTTGATCGCTGGTCACAAAGCTTGCGTGATACATCTCTTCATTTCAAAGAGAAAATGAAAGGTAAAAAAATGTACGTTGTCATCGTTGGCGGAGACAGTCCAAAACTGAAAGCATTGCCGCTTATCGCCCAGTTCCAATATATCTTTGATTTTGTTGGTTCATCATTTGAAGGGTATATTATTGGGGATGCGAATGGATTGGATGAAATCAAGAACGATGCTGAGGCGCTGTCAAAAGCACAATTGTATAATAATAAATTCAAAAATAGCACACAGAAATAAGTTTGACAAATCCATTTGTATGCGCATACAATGAAAATAATATTATGAAAGGAAGGTACTTTGACCAATGAAGTTCTAATTCTCTTATTTATTTCATCCATCACAAATAGTGAACAAAAATGATGAAAACTAGCAGAGGATTAGTCTGTCCATTTGTCGATACTTTCTTTCGATACGATCATGTGAAAAATCGTTTATTTATGTACGATTTTTACATTCAAGGGCGACGTTTATCCTCTCTAGTGAAACTAGGGAGGTTTTTTTATGACCATTTTATTCGCACGTAATATTGAAAAGAGCTTTGGTGATCGCACCCTATTTACGTTACCATCACTGGAAATTCAAGCAAACGATCGTATAGGAATTGTTGGAGTCAACGGAGCTGGAAAATCTACGTTATTACAAATATTAAGTAAAGAAATAGAGGCTGACCAAGGCACAGTAACTCATCATAGTTCTGTCTCCATCATTCCTCAGCTTAGCGAGGCACTACCGGACACCGCTTCTTCTCTTGCAAAAGGAAAATGGAGTATTTCAAACGTTGCTGACTCAATGAGCGGCGGGGAACGAATGCGCCTAAAGATTGCCCATGCCCTCGAACAAGATGCAGGCATTCTATTTGCTGATGAACCAACAAGTCACTTAGATATGCTCGGTACAGAGCAATTAGAAAAGGCACTTTTATCTTATAAAGGTGCACTAGTTTTAATATCACATGATCGCGATTTCCTAAATGCCATATGTACCAAAATCATCGAAATTGAAGATGGTACTATTCAAGAATATAAAGGGAATTATTCAAACTATCGAAAACAAAAAGAACGTGAGCGAATACAAAAACAAGCGGAATATGAGCAATATATAAACGAAAAAAATCGTTTAGAGCAATCAATTTTACAAAGAAAGCAACGTGCTTCTAGCATGACAAAAGTCCCAACGCGGTTCAGTTCATCTGAATCTAAACTTTATAAATTAAGTGGTGCACACGGTCAAGAAAATGTTAGCAAAGCAGCGAAAGCGTTAGAGACACGTCTTGAAAAATTGGAAAAGAAAGAAAAACCGAAAGATTTTTCTCAAGCTCAGTTTGATCTGCAATATCATACACCCATTCATAGTAAAGCGATTGTTCAGTTTAATAACACAACGAAGAAAATATGCGACCGCACACTATTTAAAAATATGAACGGGACAATCGCCCCTGGTGCAAAGCTTGCTATTGTAGGAGCAAATGGAAGTGGAAAAACAACTTTGTTCAACATGATTCTTGCAAATGAACGTGGTATCCAACTTTCAAAGAGTTGTAAAATCGGATACTTTGAACAAACATTATCTATTTTAAACACAGATAAAACAATTTTAGAAAATGTTCTAGAAGAAACGAACTATACTGAATCGTTCGTTCGAACAATACTTGCAAGGCTCCTTTTCCGCCGTGAAGATGTTCATAAACCCGTACACGTCTTAAGTGGTGGAGAACGAATGAAGGTTGCACTCGCAAAAGTATTTTTAGGGAATTATAATATGCTGCTACTCGACGAGCCGACGAACTATTTAGATTTAACAACACAGGAAGAATTAGAAAGCATGTTACAAGAGTATCCTGGCACTATACTTTTCATTAGCCATGACCGTGCCTTTATTCGTTCTGTTGCAGACCATATTCTACAAGTAGATGAGAGCAAACCAAAAATATTCCATGGCAATTACGAGCAATATACAAAAAGAACCACCCAAGCTTCTGTAAACGTTACTGAACAAGAATTATTGCGATTACAAACAAAATTAACAGAAGTCATCAGCCGGATTTCTATACCCAATCATCACAATGACATCACATTTCTTGAAAAAGAATATGAAAAATTATTAGTTCAAATTCAGCAGTGTAAAGAAGTGCTCTAATGTCTTCCCTATATATCGACGGGACCTTCCACATTTCCCAAGAAATATCGTGGCTTCGACATAAAATATCGCCCTACCTATAATATTAAATACAATAACAACAAAAAAGCCGTGCATCAGCACGGCTTTTCCCTTTATCCCGCTATTTGTGGGCAGTAAACGCCCGATTGGTGAAGGCTAATAATCAGTGAGGGATGAACAAAACCCCCACTAATTAAAGTTTCACTTTATATACGGACAGCAGTCCCACTTACTGCAACCATTAGCATCCCTTCGCGAACTACTTCGTAGTCCACGTCGATACCAACAATGGCATTCGCATTTTTTTGTCTTGCGAGAGTTTTCATCTCTTCCATTGCAATGTCGCGCGCTTCTTTTAACTTGCTTTCATAAGCGCCAGCACGACCGCCGACAACGTCACGGACAGAGGCAAAAAGGTCACGAACGATATTCGCACCCATAATCGCTTCTCCATTCACGATATCGATATACTCAATAATTTCTTTTCCTTGAATTGTAGACGTTGTTGTTACAATCATGCTTTATAGCCTCCCATATAAGATTTCCACTTACTTATGGTGCACTAATTCAGCAGAAATTATATTTATGAACTAAACTGAGCTTCGTATAACCTGCTGTATCCTCCGCCTCGCTCAATTAATTCATCATGTGAACCTTGTTCTGCAATACCCTCTTTATTTACAACGACGATACGATCTGCATTTTTAATAGTTGCAAGCCTGTGAGCGATAACTAATGTTGTACGGCCGACAGATAGTTCAGCAAGTGATTTTTGGATAGCAAGTTCTGTCTCTGTATCTAGCGCAGAAGTTGCTTCATCTAAAATTAAAATTGGTGGGTTTTTCAAGAACATACGGGCAATTGCTAAGCGCTGCTTTTGTCCTCCTGAAAGTTTCACACCACGCTCACCAATAACTGTATCTAAACCGTCTGGTTGCGAGTAAATTAAGTCCTCCAACTGGGCACGTTTTACCGCCTGCCAAATTTCAGATTCTGAAGCTTTTAAGTTTCCGTAAGCGATATTTTCACGAATTGTTCCTGAGAATAAGAAAACATCTTGCTGCACAATTCCGATTTGCTTACGAAGTGATGATAACGTCATCTCTTTCGTATCAATGCCATCAATTTGAATCGATCCAGATGAGTGTTCATAAAAACGTGGTAATAAACTACATAGTGTTGTTTTCCCTGCCCCTGATGGTCCAACGAAAGCAACTGTTTCACCTGCATGTATTTTCAAACTAATATCTTTTAAAATCGGCTCTTTATTTTCATATCCGAACGTAATGTTATTGTATTGAATATCACCGTGTACATGTTTTACTTCGATTGCATCTTTAGAATCTACAATATCCGGATCTGTTTCCAGAAGTTCTACATATCTTTTAAAACCAGCGATTCCTTTCGGATAACTTTCAATAACCGCATTAATTTTTTCAATTGGTCGGAAGAAAATATTCGTTAACAAAACGAACCCAATAAATCCACCGTACGTTAATTCACCTTGCAGAACGAACCATGTACCACATATTAATACAAAGAGTGTTACAAGACGCATCAGCATATAACTAATCGATGAGTTTAACGCCATAATTTTATACGCCATTAATTTTGTTGTACGGAAACGAGCATTGTTTACAGCAAATTGCTCTTTCTCAAACTTTTCATTTCCGAATGCTTGTACAACGCGGATACCACCAACATTGTTCTCAATACATGCATTGAAATCAGCAACGTCTGAAAATAAACGTCTAAACGTACCTGTCATTTTTTTATTGAAGTAAAGCGCCAACCATAATAAGAACGGGATTACGAAGAATGTTAGAAGTGCTAACTTCCAGTTAATCATCATCATAAATGAAAATGCTCCGACTAAAGTCATAATGGCAATGAATAAATCTTCTGGTCCGTGGTGAGCAATTTCCCCAATTTCCATTAAATCGTTTGTAAGACGTGAAATTAAATGACCTGTTTTATTATTATCAAAAAATCTGAATGATAGCTTTTGAATGTGATCAAATAATTTCTGCCTCATATCTGTTTCAATGTTAATACCAAGCATATGTCCCCAATATGTAACGACATATTGCAAACCTGCATTTAATACGTAAACTACGAACAAACCGAAACAAGCCCATAAAATAAGCGTCCAGTTTTGCCCTGGTAATAACTTATCAATAAATTGATTTACGATAAGCGGGAAACCAAGTTCGAGTAAGCCTGCGATAACTGCACAGGAAAAATCAAGTATGAATAAACCTTTATACGGTTTATAGTAAGAAAAAAATTTACGTAGCATATTTTCCCTCCCTTTTCCAAATTAAAAGACTCCCTAAATGATAACCATTATCAAATAATTATTCAAGTTATCCGTCTATGAAACTAAAAAAACCTTCATCTGTGTTTGATGAAGGTTCCATTTTATTTTATATAGCTTCTGAATCCCACTCATGTTCTTGCAGGACAAACACAACACCTAATTCATGATGTCCCCCGGCGTATAATGCTGTTTGAGCAAGACGAAGCTCACCATTTGTATCTACTACTTCTAATTTACAAAACGCCCCTGTCGTCTTCGTTTGAAGCGCGCCATAAAACTCTTCGGTACTTCTTGGAATGACCCCATTTACTTTCGTAATAACTTCTCCAGGCTTTAAATTCATCTCTGCCCCAATTGTATTAGGAATTGTATCTAACACAACAAGTCCATCATTACGTGCGGCAAAGTATGCTGGTCTTTTCTCGTCTGCAATTTTCTCTTGCATCGAGATTGTAAAGCGTCCAAGCATTGCGACTCCCATCGCAATAATTGCGAGTACGTGCCACCAGTAACTTGCGATACCTAAAATGAGTACGAGCCCCGCTAATCCATAGACACGTCTTCCTGTAAATAATAAAGCTTCCGTCGGCTCATAACTTCTAACCTTTCTCATAAATCCAATTAAAAATGGTACGAGGAATAAAGAGTATGTAGTCGAACCTATTGAAACGACAGGCCACCAAGAAATAAATCCTGTCACCGCATCTCCTGGTATAAGAATAAATACTGGTACAAGCCATAAACGATTTGATTCATGTAGTCCAATTCGTAACCCGCGCTTACTTTTGTTAATTTTCGGCGTAGAATAACGAACCGCATTTTTAGAGATTAATAATCCCTCTACAACGAGCATAACGCCTAGTAAAATAGCAAGGGATACAATTGTACCCTCTTCACCTTCTCCAAGCTGTAAGAAGGCAACTGGCATCTTAGAAGATAATAACACGAGTGCAATAGCGATTCCGAAAGTATAAGCTGCAGATAAATATCGATACATAGCAGTTAATCCAAATAATAACGTCCAAAGTAAAATTGTCCATAAACTCGCTTTTGAAACAACAAGCCCAAGCCCAATCGTAATAATAGATACGATTAATCCATACCCAATACCTGCAAATAGAGAAGTTCGCAGTTCAAACCAAATATCATATACTTTAAAAGAAAAATCTTTTCGTTCTCGTAATATACGTAAGTATCCAACGAAGATACTACTAATTAAAAATACATAGACAGCAGGGTGTAAGAAAAAACGTCCAACTGCTCGTAGTATTTCAAAAAGCCATGCCTCCACGAATTCATTCACCACCATTTATATCATTTTTTCTTTTTATCTTATCATAACTAAAGAAATGTTTGTTTAACACATAAAAAATACAGGCATCAAAGTGCCTGTATTCTTTCTTATTTCGCTATTAATTTCAATGCCGTCTGTAATTGTAAATCATTTTCTCCAGAACGGATTTTTTCAATGATTTTAGTTTGAATCGCTTCAGCTGTCTTTTTATCGAGTTGTCCTGTTGCTTCCATCTCATTCGCATTTTGGAATGCTTTTAGTGCTGATTCTGTCTCTTTGCTAAAGTATCCATCTTCACGTCCTGGTACATATCCTAAGCTCTTAAGCATTTCTTGCGCATGTTTTACTTGTACATCATTTGAATTGTATGAAAGTGTCTTTTCAATTTGAATTGGTGTCGCATGATAATAATCTGGTTGCTTCACTTCTACAGTTGGCGCGATTCCTTTTTTATGAATCCAATTGCCATCTGGTGTTAACCATTTAAACATTGTTAATTTAATGTTGCTGCCATCTTTAAACGGAACAGCTTGTTGGACAGTACCTTTACCAAACGTTTTTTCACCAATTAAATCGTATCCTTCTCCCTCTTTCAGCGCACCCGCTAAAATTTCTGAAGCAGAAGCACTTCCATTATCAATTAATACTGAAATTGGATATGACTTTCTTTCTTTCAGTTCCGTAGAGAATTTCTTCTTCTCACCATTTCGCTGTTCTACTTGTAGCATTGGCTTTTTATCTGTCATGATGTCTCCTAGTATTTCTTCTACACTATTTAAATAGCCACCAGGATTACCACGTACATCAATAACTAAGCCTGCTATATGTTTCTTCTCTAACTCTTTTAACTGATCCTTAAATTCTTTTGCAGTATTTTCAGCGAAAGAAGTAATTTGCATATAACCGATATCTTTTCCGCTCTCTTGCTTTACGGAACTAAATACAGTGAAGATCGGAATCTTTTCACGCTTAAT
This sequence comes from Bacillus cereus group sp. RP43, assembly GCF_040459645.1. NCBI lineage: Bacteria > Bacillati > Bacillota > Bacilli > Caryophanales > Bacillaceae > Bacillus > Bacillus cereus group sp. RP43. The sequence goes on along the minus strand of NZ_JARVHQ010000001.1, from coordinate 331,563 downwards.
TTTAAATTCTATCGGATCAGCCACTCCTGCGCGCTTAATTTCAATTGCAACAGTCGTTCCTTTTTTACCACGAATTTTTAATACTGCTTCTTCACGTGATAAATCTTTCACACTATTTCCATCTACAGATAAAATTTGGTCATTCGGTTTAATTCCTATCTTTTCTGCTGGTGAACCTTTAATTGGCGATACGATAATAAGCTTACCGTCCGTCTTGTTCACTTCAGCTCCAATCCCTTCAAGTTCAGGATCCAGTGACTGACTAAACTGTTTTGCCGTTTCTTTATCCATATACGTGGAATAAGGGTCCTTCAGCGTAGACAACATTCCTTGTATCGCACCTTCGACTAACTTGTCGTCTTTCACGTCTTCCACATAACGTGAATCAATTAGTGCATACGCCTCATTAATCTTTGCCAAATTTCCTTGCGCTGTGCCAGCATTACCATTCGATACTGTTTGCGTTACATACGCTGGGTTTATCCCAAACCAGTACATACCACCAAACATCCCGCCAGCACCAATTAAAAATGCAACAACCATTCCAATAATTGCAACTCTACGTTTCAATGCGGAATTCCCCTTTCCAGAACACACAGGTGGTGTAGCAAAAGGCATCACACGATGTGTGATGCCTTTACCTATTTCTACTATATGATAAGCTTGTACGAATTATGTTTGCAACTTTTTATACTTTTAAGAAGCGACGAATTGACATTACACTTCCCCACATACCGATTAATGCACCGATTAACACTAATAAACCAGCTAATTGGAATACGAACGGGTTGTATGGTAGAAGCTCGAAAATTGTTCCGCCAAGTTTTTCATTAAACACACCTTGCAATGAATTATATATAACTAAGATTAGGCCAATTGGAATAATTGATCCTAATACTCCTAGGAATAATCCCTCTAACAAGAACGGCCAACGAATAAACCAGTTTGTTGCACCAACAAGTTTCATAATTTCAATCTCAGTACTACGAGCATAAATTGTAATTTTAATTGTGTTAGAGATTAAGAACATCGCTGTGAATAGAAGACCAGCAATTAACGCAATCCCGATGTTACGACCAGTTTTTACAGTATCAAATAATTTTTCAACTTGACCTTTACCGTATTGAACATTACTTACAAACTGCATTTTCTCAATCTTTTTCGCAATTGTTGCCGTATCTGTTGGTTCTTTCGCCTTTACAACGAATACATCTTTCAGTGGGTTATCTTGCTCAAATAACTCGAACGTTTTTCCACTATCGCCTAAGCTTTTAATTAAACGTTTCAACTCTTCTTCTTTAGAAGAATATTTAATAGAATCTACTTTCGCAATTTTACTCATATCTTCTTCTAATTTCTTTTGATCAGCTTCTTTTGCTGCTGGATCAATATGCACACGAATTTCTACATCTTGCTCTACCTTCGTCGCAAAATGGTTCATATTCATAATCGCTGCCAAAAAGACACCTACAAGTAATAATGTAACTGTTACTGCACTTACAGAAGCAAATGTCATCCATCCGTTACGGGATAGATTTTTCACACCTTCTCGCAAATGTCGACTAAGGGTTTTAGCCTTCATATCCGTATCCTCCCTCAATCTCGTCTCGAACAATTTTTCCGCCTTCAATTGCAATTACACGATGACGAATTGTATTTACGATATCTGCGTTATGTGTCGCCATAACAATCGTTGTACCACGCTCATTAATACGTTTAAAAATATTCATAATATCAAGCGCTGTTTCAATATCTAAGTTACCTGTTGGCTCATCAGCAATTACAACCTTTGGTCTATTTACAATCGCTCTTGCAATCGCCACACGTTGTTGCTCTCCGCCTGAAAGTTCGCTTGGAAGTGCATCTGCACGATCATCTAGACCTACAAGACCTAACACTTCTGTAACACGTTCACGAATCGCATCTGGTTCTTCTTCAATTACTTCTAAAGCAAACGCAACATTCTCATATACCGTTAATTTAGGTAGTAATTTAAAATCTTGGAAAATTACGCCTAATTGACGACGGAAATATGGAACATCTCTTTCTGCTAATGTTTCAATTACAAGTCCATTTACATTAATTGATCCTGTAGATGGCTTCTCTTCACGATACATCATTTTAATAAATGTAGATTTTCCGGCTCCACTCGGTCCAACTACGTATACGAATTCACCTTGTTTAATGTTAACTGTGAGACCAGCAATGGCTTTCATACCATTTGGGTACTCCTTATAAACATTCGTCATTTTTATCATTATTTATCACCCAATACTTAATGATTTTTTTCGAAATACTTTTCTGCACATTTGAAAATAAAAGAAAAACCTTTATTTTCGCTCGACCATTCTTGTTGAAGGTAGCTTCCATACATGCTTTTTATTAGCAACGCTACTCTATGTAATATATTTCATCAAAATTCTACAAACCCCATTGTAACATCAATCGGTTTCCAATTCGGATACAATTTTGTTACAGTTATGTTACATACCAAGAAAAGGTAAACGAGCTCATGTAATTACTTAACTCGAAGTACTTTTCGGTCAAGTTATACAATCAGCTCGTTTATTAATTACGTTTCTTATTTATGCTCCGCTAACCATTCAGCTACTTTTTTTGCGTCCTCACCTTGAATAAGTCCAGGTGACATTGAGCCGCGACCTTTTTTAATAATTTCTTCGATATCTGCAGCGTCATACTTACCGCCTACTTTTCTTAAATCAGGTCCAGTTGCTCCTGATAAATCTTTCGCGTGACAACCTGCACAACTTTTTTGGAAAATTTGTTCTGCACTATCTGTGCTTGCAGATTGATTTGAAGACTTAGTCTCTTCTTTATTTCCACATGCTCCTAAAGCAAAAACGACTGATGTCCCCAGCGTAATAGCCAACAATTTCTTTTTCACTTCTATCGCTCCCCATTGTTGATATTCTTTTCATTCATAACTAGGCAATAGTTTTCATAACACATTCAATATTCATTATAAGCATTATCTTTATATAGAAAAACTAAGGTATATTTCATATTTTTTACAAATATAGTGAGAAGCCTAATAAAATAAGCTTTCATAAATTGTTTCAATTCTGTGAACACCTTAAAAAGTTCTATAAAGAGCCTTTTTCTCCAAACCAAAACTGAGAATCCCTATATAAAGCCCTACTCTATTACTGCTCTGTTTTACTATTCTCTACTTTTTACAAAACAATATACGGCATTGTATTCTACATATAATCTCATCAAAAAGAGAAGTTGTTGCCTCCAACTTCTCTTCCTCTTTATTTCATCAATATAAATAAGATAAGCCTCTTTATATCCTCTTGTACCTCAACATGTGCCAACAATTCTGTTGGCTTTTTCTCTTATTAAATACGAGAACGTAAATACGCATCAATAAACGGATTAATTTCCCCATCCATAACTGCTTGTACGTTACCAACTTCTGTATTTGTACGATGGTCTTTCACAAGAGAATACGGGTGGAATACGTAAGAACGGATTTGGCTGCCCCATCCAATTTCTTTTTGCTCTCCGCGAATCTCATCTAATTGTGCTTGTTGTTCTTCTAATTTCTTTTGATATAATTTCGCTTTCAGCATTTTCATCGCATGTTCACGGTTTTTAATTTGAGAACGCTCTGACTGACATGTTACAACCGTGTTTGTTGGTAGATGCGTTATACGAACTGCTGAATCTGTCGTATTAACGTGCTGTCCGCCTGCACCACTTGCACGATACGTATCTATTTTCAAATCTTCTGTACGCACTTCAATTTCAACTTCATCATTGAATTCAGGTACAACTTCACAAGATACGAACGATGTATGACGACGACCTGAAGAATCGAACGGTGAAATACGTACAAGACGATGTACACCTTTCTCCGCTTTCAAGTAACCGTAAGCGTTATGACCTTTAATTAATAATGTAACACTCTTAATACCAGCTTCATCGCCCGGTAAGTAGTCAACCGTTTCTACTTTAAATCCACGTTTTTCAGCCCAGCGTGTGTACATACGTAATAACATAGAACCCCAGTCTTGTGACTCTGTTCCACCTGCACCTGGGTGCAATTCTAAAATAGCGTTATTTTTATCATAAGGGTCGCTTAATAGTAACTGCAGCTCGTACTCATTCATTTCTTGAATTAAAGTTTTCACTTCAGATTCTAATTCCTCATGTAAATCTTCATCATACTCTTCTTTAAGTAGTTCATGCGTCATTTCTAAGTTCTCGAACGTCTCATCTAACTGACGGAACCTTCCAACCATATCTTTCAGCGCATTCGCTTCATTAATTACAGTTTGTGCGCCTTGTTGGTCATCCCAAAATCCTGCGCCCATCATCTTTTCTTCTAATTCTGCAATTTGTTTTTCCTTAGTAGGAAGGTCAAAGAGACCCCCTAAAAGCCGCTAATCTCTTAGCCATTTTTTCTAATTCTTGCCTAATTTCTACTAATTCCATTTCCTTCACCTCTATGTAATTGCTGTTACTTTCATATGAAAACAAGGGAAACTCTCTCCGCTTATTACGGAGAGAGTTTAATCCTTTTTATCATACATTTTTGATGTAAAAATTTGCAAAGCAGTCTAAACTACAGTTTCCTATTATTGCCCAATGCCACAACAATTTTTATATTTCTTGCCACTACCGCATTTACATAAATCGTTGCGTCCCATTTGGTCACCTTTTACAACCGGTTTTTTCTTCGCGTCTTCGCCATCGCTTGATGGATGAACAGCTTCACCTTGAACAACTTCTTGACGCTCTAAGTTTTGCTCAATTTCAGCTTTCATAATGTAACGAGAGATTTCCTCTTCAATAGAAGCGATCATCGATTCGAACATTGCGAATCCTTCCATTTGGTATTCACGAAGTGGATCGATTTGTCCGTAAGCACGTAAATGAATACCTTCACGAAGGTGATCCATTGCATCGATATGATCTGTCCATTTCGTATCTACAACACGGAATACAACAACCTTTTCGAATTCACGTGTCTGCTCTTCAGGTAGAAGTTTTTCTCTTGCGTTATAACGCTCTAATAATTTCTCGATGATTGATTCGCTCATTTCTTCTGGAGCAAGGCGACGTAACTCTTCTTCTTTTACATCCCCTTCTTCAAGAAGGTTTGTATTTAAGTAATCGACAAGACCTTTAATGTTCCAATCTTCTTCGATTTCTTCTTGCGTATGAAGTGCAACAGCACGTTCTATCGTAGATTTCATCATACCTTCAATAATGCTGCGTAAGTTCTCTGAATCCATTACCTCTTGACGCTGTTTATAAATTACTTCACGTTGTTGACGAAGTACATCATCATATTGCAATAGCTGTTTACGTGCATCATAGTTATTTCCTTCTACACGTTTTTGTGCAGATTCTACAGCACGAGAAACCATTTTACTTTCGATTGGCTGTGAATCATCCATACCAAGACGATCCATCATCGCTTTCATATTGTCAGAACCGAAACGGCGCATTAGTTCATCTTCCATTGATAAGTAGAACTGTGTTACACCAGGGTCTCCTTGACGACCAGCACGACCACGTAACTGATTATCAATACGACGGCTTTCGTGACGCTCTGTACCGATAACTGCTAGGCCAACGTTTTTAATGTCCTCGCCTAACTTAATATCCGTACCACGACCTGCCATATTCGTCGCAATTGTTACAGCGCCTTTCATACCAGCTTCTGCAATGATATCTGCTTCACGCGCATGGTTTTTTGCGTTTAAGATATTATGACGTACACCTTTACGTGTTAACATTTTTGAAATAAGCTCTGACGTTTCAATTGCAACTGTACCAACAAGAATAGGTTGCCCTTGCTTATGACGATTTACAATATCCTCCACAACTGCATTGAATTTACCTTCCATTGATTTGAAGATTAAATCTGCACGGTCATCACGAATAATATCTTTATTCGTTGGAATTACGATAACATTCATATTGTAAATACTACGGAATTCTTCTTCTTCCGTTTTCGCTGTACCAGTCATACCAGATAACTTTTCGTACATACGGAAGTAGTTCTGGAACGTAATTGTTGCAAGTGTCATACTTTCATTTTGAATTTCTACGCCTTCTTTTGCTTCAATAGCTTGGTGTAAACCTTCGCTATAGCGACGACCTTTCATAAGACGACCAGTGAATTGGTCTACAATTACGATTTCGCCTTCTTGTACAACATAATCTGTATCAAGGTGCATAACAACGTGTGCACGAAGCGCCTGATTAATATGGTGAAGAAGTGCTACATGTTTTAAATCGAATAAGTTATCGATATGGAAAGCTTTCTCAGCTTTCGTAATACCATCTTCTGTTAACATTACATTTTTCGTTTTCACATCAAATGAATATTCTTTTTCATTTTCTAATGTACGAACGAATGCATTTGCAAACATATATAGCTCTGCTGATTTTTGAGCTTGTCCCGAAATAATAAGCGGCGTACGTGCTTCATCGACTAAAATAGAATCGACTTCATCGATGATAGCAAAATTAAGTGGACGCTGAACGCACTGCTCTCTATATAACACCATGTTGTCACGTAAGTAATCGAATCCAAGCTCGTTATTTGTGCTATACGTAATATCAGCCGCATAAGCCTCTTGTTTCTCTTCACGTGACATACTATTTAAGTTAATCCCTACAGTTAAGCCAAGGAACTCATGAAGTTGTCCCATTTCGCTCGCATCACGTTGCGCTAAGTATTCATTGACTGTAACAACGTGAACACCTTTTCCTGTTAATGCGTTTAAATATACAGGTAAAGTAGATGTTAACGTTTTACCTTCACCTGTTTTCATCTCAGAGATATTTCCTTCATGTAAGGCGATACCACCCATTAGCTGTACGCCATATGGACGCATTCCAAGAACACGAGTTGCTGCTTCACGAACAACCGCAAAAGCTTCAGGAAGTAGATCATCTACTGTTTCACCTTTTGTTAGACGTTCTTTAAATTCAATCGTCTTTCCTTTTAATTGTTCATCAGTTAGCGGCTTAATAGATGATTCTAATGCATCAATTTGCTCCACTGTCTTCTGCATACGTTTAATTTGGCGTTGGTTGACATCAAATACCTTTTTTAAAATACCGATCATAGGAAATACGCTCCTCTTTTATTAAAATAAAACTTCCGATTGCTTTCTTTTTCTCTTTACAATCAGTCGTTATAAAAATCAAATTTATGTTATGCCAATTTTTCTCCTAATTTAAAAAACTAAAATGTATAAACCTAATGATAATTGTAACACTTGTCTTATAACTATGACAACAATCGTCCAAATGTCGAGCCGTAGATTCAGAAAAAGTTTTTTATTTAATTTGTTCCAACAAACTAATATTTCAAATTCACATTACAAATTTCGTATTAAATCTAAGTAGTATTCTTTCAAATTTTCTTTTAAAGAAGATGGCTCAATTATTTTTATAGTTTTACCAAAACTAGCTAGATATGAGATGATAAAGTTGATTTCAGCAGGCTCATAAGTTCCTATTAAATATGTATCTTCACATTCTTCCCATAATTTCATCGAAGGATATTGTTGTTGCTTGAATATCTCTATCCCCCTCGCAGTAATTGAGCATTTAAATTGAATAGCTTGTTCAGTTGCCCTCCAAAGACTATGTGCGTTATGTATATTTATATTTTCCAAATCCAGACTATCCTGAGCATCTACCATTTCTAACGACCTAATACGATCACAGCGAAACACTCGATAAGCCGCTTTATCTAAATCGTAAGCCTGGCAATACCAATAACCTTTCATTGCATAAATCGAAATCGGCTGAATACGGCGCATTGTCGTTTGTTTCGGCGTTACATAGTTTATAGTTAAAGCCCTATTTTGAACAGCAGCTAACAAAATCTCTTCTAGATAACCACATTCATGTGCTTGTTCCAAATGAAAAAAGGAAACTCTTTTTTGCAAGTTTTCAATTTGACCGCGCTGTTTTGACGAAACACTATCTAAAAATTTCTTATTAATGGAACGAAATGAGATTTGAAAGGGAATACTTACAAAACTACTTAGTGCTTGCATCGCAAAATAAAGTGCAAAAACTTCATGATTTGTAAATGAAATAGGTGGTAATGTCATCGTTTTTATTAAACGATACCCTCCATACCGACCATACTCTGCAAAAAGAGGTACACCCATTTCCTCTAATGATGCAATGTCACGTAAAGCTGTCCTTTTTGAAATTTGAAATTCATCCATTAAATCTTTCAATGTGAATATTTGTTTTTGATTAATAAAACGTAGCATCTGATTTAAACGTTCAACTTTTTTCATAAATCCCCCTATAGGTGCCAATGCGTGGCACCTTATATTTGTATAGTAATAAGTGTAAACATATATGAAGGAGGCAATACAATGAACTTTGAAGTAATCCCTTTTTTATCATTAAATGGGCAAGGTGCTAAAGCAATTGTATTTTACGAACAGTATTTAGGCGCAAAAGTTTTATTTAAAAAGAACTATAAAGAAATGAAAGAAATAGATCCGAATTTCACGTATAAAGAAAGCCAAGAACATTATATTACCCATTCCGTTTTACAAATTGGTACTAATAAAATTATGATTGCAGAACAGGCAGTGGATTCCACACGCCCTTGGCAATTAAGTAATAGCTCATCATTATGCATTCAATCTAAAGATTTCCAAACCATTGAAGCACTCTATCACAATCTAATTCAACATGATGAGGTTTATATTTTAACACCTTTTGAAAAAAACTCCTTCAGCCCAGGTTATGCCATTGTGCGAGATCCTTTTGGAATAGTAATACAATTGACCGTGACAAAACATGACTTCTAAATTTCATTACAAATAAGCCATTTAAATTTATATCAATATTACAAGATAGGAAGGCAAAAACATATAAAGTGAAACTTTAATCAGTGGGGGTTTTGTTCATCCCCCACTGATTATTAGCCTTCACCAATCGGGCGTTTACGGGCAGCAGGGGTCCCACCTAACTTCTTTGCTCCAGCCGAATTTTGAGGTGGGAGTTTTACTGCTCACAAATAGCGGGATAAAAAAAGCGCAGCCATTTCGGCTGCGCTTTTGAATGATTATTTTGTTTCGATTAAACCATATTTCCCGTCTTTACGGCCATATACAACATTAGTTTCATTTGTATCAGCATTTGTGAAGACGAAGAAACTATGTCCTAGCATATCCATTTGTAAGATCGCTTCTTCAACGTCCATCGGTTTTAAATCGAATCGTTTTGTACGTACAAGTTCTAATTCATCCTCTTCTACCGCATCCAGAACAGCTACTGCTTCCGGAAGGATAAAGTTAGTTTTCACAGAACCTTTCTCACGTAACTTACGATTTACTTTTGTTTTATGTTTACGAATTTGTCGCTCAATTTTATCAACTACTAAATCGATGGCAGCGTACATATCGCTATTAGTTTCTTCTGCACGAAGTAATAAATCTGTAAATGGAATTGTTACCTCGATACGTTGCTTGTCAGAGTATACTTTTAAATTAACCTTAATCTCTGGGAATGTATCAAAATAACGCTCTAATTTACTTAGTTTTTTCTCTACATATTCCTTTAATGCTGGAGTTACTTCAATATTTTCACCACGAATGTTGAATTTCATAGATGAATTCCTCCTTTCAAGCCTATGTACTATAATTTCGACATTGGCTTAAAAACTCCTTCTAATTTTTTTAAAAAAATTAGTGGAATTGCGATTTTTTTATCGTTTTTTGTTGAAATGAAAAGATGCATCGTTTCTATCTTTATTTTATCCTATTAACATCGTGAATAACGAATGTAACTGTGGACAATTGGTTACAGAAAAGAAACAACTTTTTGACAACTTCACCACAACAAAAAAGCCCTTGTTACGAGCAAGAGCTTTCGCCATCTATATAATGCTGCTAAAAATACAGCTCTATCTTTTCCAAAAACTTAATTTTTACAGTTTCACAACATTAGCTGCTTGTGGTCCACGTGCTCCATCAACAATATCAAACTCCACTTGTTGACCTTCTTCTAACGACTTATACCCATCTTGTTGAATAGCAGAAAAATGAACAAACACATCGTCACCATCTTCACGCTCAATAAACCCAAATCCCTTTTCTGCATTGAACCATTTTACTCGTCCTTGCATGTTCATTCCATTCCCTTCACTCTTAAAATCAGGGCATTCGCCCCATATTCTGACTATAACGAATGACAAGACTGTTAGTCAAAGAAGATTTGTCGTCTTTTTATTATTCCTTTCGACATTCACATATTAACCTCTACAAAGCGTCAAACAAGAAACTTCTCTCGCTCCTCGATCGTACAAAAGGCTTCCAATTTGCCTAACAGTAATTCCTGTCGTATACACATCATCCACGATTAAAACATGTTGTTCATGAAACTTCTCTTCTCTCTGAAAATAAAAAGGATTAACTCCCGATATCCTTTCTTTACGTTTCTTCTTACTTTGTTTTTCTGTTTCGATTCTTCTTAATGATGTACAAAACATTTTGATAGGCAAACAAGAAGCTAGTAACTCAGCTTGGTTAAAACCACGCTCGTATTCTCGCTCTTCACTAAGAGGGACCGGAATGATAGCTGAAACATTCGCAAAATATTTTTGAAAAAGACTCCGAAAAGGCTGATGAAAAATATGTACTAATTCAGCATCTCCTCGAAATTTAAACTGTGCTAATATTTCTTTCATCCCTTCATCATACACATACAACGAACGATTTATAAGAGACGGAAACCTCTGCTCGTTCGTCCACCTTATGCAATCCATACAAATATCCCCGTTTTTATATTCAGCTGGTACAAGTTCTAAAGGCCGACCACACTCCTTGCAAATATCTCCTATAATATAGGAAAGTTTTTGTTCACATCTATCACATATATACTTTTTATGAAGCTTAACAAAAAAAGTGTACCAACTAATTGCATATGAAATATATTCATCACAAAATAGACAATGCATCAATCTATCAATCCTTGTTCTTTAGCATTTTTATTCATACTTTGAATATGTTTTTTCGCACGCACCATCGCCTCTGTCTTTCCATAATGAAAATAGATGACATCTCCATGCGGTTCATCAGAGCTTCTGCCAGCACGCCCTGCAATTTGAACGAGGGCACTTTCTGAAAATATTTCTTCCTCAGCTCCTAAAACTGCCACTTGTAAATTTTTCACAGTTACTCCTCGTTCCAAAATCGTCGTTGTAACTAATAAAGGGATTTCTCCTTTTCTGAAAGCTGTTACCTTCTCTTTTCTCGCCGGATCTTCTGCATGCACACCATCAATTTGATTATTTAATAATTTTAATAACTGGCTAATTTCTTCTACATATCGCACATGAGGAACAAATAGAAAAATGGGGTATTGTTTAGATAAGTACATATTTAACCATTGTAATAAAGCACGAGGAATTTTTTTACGCATAAGACCCTTTTTCCAATTTCCGCACCACCGAAATATCGGGACTGGCAATGGATGACGATGATAACGTCCTGAAATAATAACCCCTTTTTGCTTACCATTCCGCAATTTACGCTTCCACTTTTCATCTGGAGTTGCAGTTAAATAAATACGTGCTGCCTCCTCCTTCATCGCTTCATTTACTGCATAATGTAACATCTTATCCACATGATATGGAAAAGCATCTATCTCATCTACAATCATGACATGGAACGCCCTATAATAACGTAACAATTGATGTGTAGTTGCAACGATTAACGCCGCATCTTTTTCTAGGTCTAAACTCCCTCCATATAAAGCAGCTACATTTATATTTGGAAACACTTCTTGTAATCTCGGTGCTAATTCAAGTACAACGTCCGTTCTCGGCGTTGCAATACAAACTCTCTCTCCCTTTTGTAGTGCCTCTGCAATTCCGCGAAACAACATTTCTGTTTTTCCAGCCCCGCACACCGCCCAAATAAAAAAGGATTCTTTCTGCTTAACAGCGTCAACGACACTTTGCGCAGCTAACTCCTGACCAGCAGACAAAACACCTTCCCACTGTAACGGATTCAAATAATTTTCTCCGCTTATTTCAGTAATCCCACGAACAAGTACAGCACATTCACTTACCCTGCCCATCGTTATACATTTCCGGCAATACGTACATACTTTATTGCATCTTTTACATAGAAATGATGCAAATAGCCGCTGCTCCATATTTCCGCAGCGCTGGCACATATATTTTGAATATTTCTTAATTACCCCTTGTACACAAACGACGTCTCGATTCCTTTTCAAATGATCCAATTTACCCTGCAAATCTGAAGAAAGTTCTTCTAACAGTAACTGTCTACCAGCTAACATCATCAATAACCACCTCCAGCACTACTATAAATCCTTCTCTTTATCTCGTAAAAACTCAAAAAAGCCGATAACCTACTTATAAAATAGTAAGCTATCGACTTTATACACGTTTTTTATTCAATTATAAATTCTAGAATCTACCGTATCCTAAGAAATGTTTTTGGTTGTAGCTACTGCTTAAGCTAGAGTAAGCAATCCCTTTATCACCAGCATGAATCATTTGGTCGTTACCAACGTAAATACCGATATGAGATGGACCTGCTTTATAAGTACCTTGGAAGAATACTAAATCTCCAGGTTGTGGGCTACTTACTTTAGAAACTGAGTTCCAGTAACCCGCAACGTCTTGACGACCTACACCAAATACGTATGAAATGAATCCACTACAGTCAAAACCACCGTTTGATGGAGATGCACTTCCCCAAACATAAGGCATACCTAAGTATTGCTGTGCTTTACCAATTACGCCACCCGCATTTGATGCTGGCGCTGGTGCTGGCTTTGGTGTTGGTGCTGGCTTTTTCTCTTCTTTTTTAGGCTCTTCTTTTTGAGCTTGTCCAGCATTGTTTGTTGGAGCAGCTTGCTGTACAGGCGCTTGCGCTGGTGCAGCTTGTTGAACTTGTGCTTCTTTAGCAGCTTGCTCTGCTTGTTTTTGAGCAGCAGCTTCTTGTGCAGCTTTTTCTTGCGCTTCTTTTTCAGCGATTTGTTGTAATTTTAATGCCTGTTGTTCAAGCTCTTTCAATTGACCTTCCGTACTTGTCATTGTAGTTACAACTGTATCCATTTTACCGCTTAAATCGTTTACCGCTGTTGCTTTTTTCTCTTTTTCAGCGTCAAGTTCTTTCTTAGCAGTTTCAATTTGAGATTGTGCTTCTTTTAATTCTTTTTGTTTTTCTTTTACTGTCTCAACATCTTTTTTCACGTTCACTTGATCTTCTTGTTGTGTTTTCATGATATCTTCGTCAGATTCCATAATTTTAGACACAGAAGCTAAACGATCAACTAAATCTGCAACGTTTTTAGAGTTTACAAGAACTTCTGTTACAATGTTCGTGTTCGGTTGTTCTTGTAGTGCAACTAAACGTTTTCTTAATAACTCTTCACGTTTTGCAATCTTTGTTTGTAGTTCTGCAATATCTTTATTTTTATTTTCGATTAATTGCTCAGTATCAGCAACTTTTTTTGTTGTTTCATCAAGTTTTGAAGCGTTCTCTTGAACAGACTTATCCAAACCTTGGATTGTTTTGTTTAAGTCATTCATTTGTTTTTGTAGTTCATCACGTTCTTGTTGTTGTTTATGTAAAGTATCATTTTGTGTGTTAATTTGTGATTTCACGTCAGAAATTTTATCTTCTGCAAATACATTTGGTGTTAGCCCTGAAAACATTAACCCTGCAACTAATGCGCAAGATGCCATTTTTAGCTTTTTCATTTTATCTTTTACACCGCTTTCTTTTTTCATTTTCCGTATATAACCTATTAAAATTTATACCATAATTCGGGAGTTTTTTTGCTAATGTTACGGTTTTGTAAAATAAATGTAATATTACATTTATCTCTATAGCAAAGTATATCTAAATTTGTATATATATGTAGAATTTTAAGAGCCTTACGCCGTTTTTTACAGAGTTGAAAAAAACGTAAGGGAATCCCTTACGTTTTGAAAATAATCCAATATGAATAAGATAGAAACGTTACTTCATCCATTTCTCAGCCCAATTTTGGACCTCATCCATAACACTTTCCAACGCTTTCCCTTTATCAGTTAAACCGTACTCGATTCTAACTGGTACTTCTGGGTAAACATTACGAACTACAATACCTTCACCTTCTAATTCCTTTAAACGTTCTGACAACATACGATCGCTCATATTCGGTATAATATCTGCGATTTCTCTGAAACGTTTCGGCTCTTCAAGTAAAGATTTAATAATTAAGCCAGTCCATTTCTTACTAAGCATTGTAAAAGCTGACTCAAACTTTGGACATAAACAAGAATTATGCTCCATATGTTTCACCTCTCTTCTATTATAAGATAGTTTCTTGTAAAAAGTAAGTAATAAAACTTTCCTCATTATTTAATTTTACGTACATTTTACCATTTCCAAATATTAACTTGTCAAATCCCCGTAAAATATCCGTAAAAAAACCCTCTTCAAGTAAGAGAGCTTTTATATCTTTATCACTTCGTATACCAACCTAAACCAAGCGCACCTTCACCTAAATGCGTCCCAATTACAGCTCCGAAATAACTCGTGCGAATTGTAACATGAGGGTATCTTTCTTCTAATTCTTGTTTCCATTCATTAGCTTCCTCTTCACGATTCGCATGAATAATAACAGCTTCCATAGGCACACCTTTATTGGCCTGCTCATCAAAGATTTCAACGATACGCTTTAACGCTTTTTTACGCGTACGAATTTTTTCGAATGGAATAATTACTTTATCTCTAAAGTATAATACTGGTTTGACTTGTAACAAACTACCGATGAAAGCTTGCGCGCTATTTAATCTTCCACCGCGCTGTAAATGATGTAAGTCATCCACTACAAAATAAGCATCCATCGTTTGCTTCATTTCATCAAAGCGAGCGATAATCTCTTCTGGTGCCTTCCCTTCACTTGCTAATTTCGCACCTTCACGTACGAAAAACCCTTGTACTTCACAACTGATTTCAGAGTCATACGTATATACATCAATACCATCTACCATCTGGCCAGCTGTCGTTGCTGTTTGATATGTACCACTAATTCCACTTGAAAGATGAATACTAATAACTGCATCATATTCTTTAGATAATTTCTCATATAACTCTAAAAACTTTCCAATCGCCGGCTGCGAAGTTTTCGGAAGTTCTTCCTGTTCACGTACTTTTACATAAAAATCATTTGCTGAAATTTCAGCTTCTTCTTGATAAGATTCCGTTCCAAACACAACGTTTAATGAAATCATATATATATTTAGTTCGTCACGAATATGCTTCGGTATATATGCTGTACTATCAGTAACAATAGCTGTTTTCATTTTCGTACCTGCCTTATAAAAAATTTTTATCCCCTAATTTTACACGAAAACTAGAAAAGGTGCATCCATACATAAAAATGCCGGTTGAAACTACAATCACCCGCTCGACAAATTACAACAAAAAGATAAAATACTCACCAAAAATTTCAACATATTTGTAAAAAATGTTTGAATATAAAAACGCTCGCTTTTAAAATGTAAAGTACTAGTTAGTTTGAAAGATAGGGGCGTATACCATTGTTATTACAATATTTAACAATAAAAGGCTACGGCGAGCATGAAATTGTCATTCAAAAATCAAGATTCATTTGCTATGTGAGTCGCGCCACAACGGAAGAGGAAGCTCAAGCATTTATACAAAAAATAAAAAAACAGCATTGGAATGCAACACATAATTGTTCCGCATATTTAATCGGTGAACAAGATCAAATTCAAAAAGCGAACGATGATGGTGAACCGAGCGGCACAGCTGGTGTACCTATGTTAGAAGTATTAAAAAAACGAGGTCTAAAAGATACTGTCGTCGTCGTTACGCGCTATTTTGGCGGCATTAAACTTGGTGCTGGCGGATTAATTCGTGCATATGGAAAGTGTACAAGTGAAGGTCTTAACCATGTAGGCGTTGTTGAGCGAAAACTAATGCGCGTTATGCAAACAGAAATTGATTACACTTTACTTGGCAAAGTCGAAAATGAATTACGCAATTCAGAATATGCCATTAAAGATATACATTACCTAGAAAATGTCACATTTCATACGTATGTAGAAGAGGACAAAAAACAACCATTCACAAATTGGATGATTGAATTAACAAACGGGAAATGTACAATTAAAGAAGGGGATATGTTGTACTTAGAACAAGACGTTATCTAAGAATAGCTAACTTATCGCCTTTAAAGATTAATGTAGTGAATTAATTCCCTACAAATGAATAAGGAGATTATATATGGAAGAACGTTATTATCATCTCCAAAATAGCAGAATAAAAAAGAAACGTAGAAGAAAACTTTTCTTCTTTCTTATTTTCGCATTTTTATTTGGTAGCGTAGGACTTTATATGTTAAATTCCTACACTTCTCTCATGGGGATGTACAGTGGATTTAACCGTGAAAAATCGGATTTAAGAGCCGAAGATGTAGAAATTACAAAGGAACCTTTTACAATCCTCATTATGGGGATAGAGGATTATGCAACAGACGGTCAAAATGGTCGTACAGATTCACTAATGTTTGCGACAGTCAATCCGAAAACTCAAAAGGTTTCGCTTATGAGTATTCCTCGTGATACTCGCGTTCCAATCGTTGGAAAGAACAAAGAAGACAAAATTAACGCTGCGCATGCTTACGGTGGAGAAAAAATGGCAATCAAAACTGTCGAAGGTTTTCTAAAAGTTCCTGTAGACCATTATATTAAAATCGATTTCCAAGGCTTTAAAGGTATCGTTGATGCTGTTGGCGGTGTTACCGTTGATGTCCCTTTCGATTTTTGGGAACGTTCTGACGTGGATTACTACAAAAAAATCCAATTTAAGCAGGGACAGCAAAACTTAAACGGTGAAGAAGCACTCGCTTACGTCCGTATGCGAAAGCAGGATCCAAACGGCGATTATGGTCGGGCCGCTAGACAAAGACAATTACTAGCCGCTGTTGCTCAAAAATTAAATTCCGCCTCTACTGTATTTAAAATTAAGGATTTAACAAATGTCGTTGGAAAATATATAAAAACCGACATTCCTATTTCAGACGGACTTGCTCTTTACAATAAAATCTCTGGATTTGATCCTTCTACCATACAAACGTTAAAGATTGAAGGAGAAGACAAAAAAATAGGTGGTATTTATTACTTCCTTCCGGATCCAATCAGTGTAGAGACGGTACGTAAGGAAATTGAAAAAGAAATAGGGGAAAAAGAACAAGCCCCAACAGAGACTACGAAAAATGAGAATACAAATTCCGATGCAAATTCTAACTCCAGTGCAAAAGCAAAGAAGGAACCGAGTGAGAACAAAACACCACCTCCTCCTCCCCCTTCTACAAATGCTCATGCAGAGTGGATTATGAGGAATCATGAATAAAAAAAGAGCCAAATCGTATACGATTTGGCTCTTTTTATTTCCCGCAATTGTTGCGGGCCAATAATAAACGGAAGATGAAAACCCCATTTATTAAAGTTTCCCCCTACTTGTTAAAGTGTTGTAAAATCGCTTCTACAATACGCTCTGATGCACGACCATCGCCGTAAGGGTTAGATGCTTTCGTCATCTTATCATGAGCTTCTTTATCAGATAACAACTCATCAGCAAGACCAAAGATTGTCTCTTCATCTGTTCCTGCTAATTTCAGCGTACCTGCTTCGATACCTTCTGGGCGTTCCGTCGTGTCACGAAGGACAAGAACTGGCACACCTAGTGATGGTGCTTCCTCTTGTACACCACCAGAATCAGTTAACATTAAGTATGAACGAGCTGCAACGTTATGGAAATCGATTACATCTAGCGGCTCAATTAAATGAATGCGGCCATGCTCACCTAAAATATCATTCGCTATTTCGCGAACAACAGGGTTCATATGAACAGGGTATACAACTTGTACATCTTCGTGCTTATCAACAAGACGCTTAATTGCACGGAACATATTGCGCATTGGTTCTCCTAAGTTTTCACGACGATGTGCTGTCATAAGTACAAGACGATCATTTCCAAGTTTCTCTAACACCGGATGGCTATAAGTTTCTTTTACAGTCGTCTTCAGTGCATCGATCGCTGTATTTCCTGTTACGAAAATGCGTGACTCATCTTTATTTTCTTTTTGTAAGTTCGTCGCTGATTTTGTTGTAGGTGAGAAATGAAGATCCGCCATTACACCTGTTAGTTGGCGATTCATCTCTTCTGGATATGGAGAATACTTATCCCATGTACGAAGTCCTGCTTCAACATGTCCTACTGGAATTTGATTATAGAAAGCAGCTAAGCTTGCAATAAATGTCGTCGTTGTATCACCATGCACAAGTACGATATCAGGCTTCGCTTCTTTCATTACTTTATCTAAACCTTCTAAACCACGTGTTGTAATATCGATTAACGTTTGACGATCTTTCATGATATTCAAATCGAAATCTGGCGTAATTCCAAAGATATTTAATACTTGATCTAACATTTGACGGTGTTGTGCTGTTACAGTCACAATTGATTCAATCTTTTCTGGGTGCTTTTGCAACTCTAATACAAGAGGTGCCATTTTAATTGCTTCTGGTCGTGTCCCGAAAATTGTCATTACTTTTAAACGTTCAGTCATTTCATTGCCTCTTTTCTTTCACTAGTTAAAACTTCTATTATCGCATATAAAAATATGCATGTGAAAATACACTTTTTAACGCACCTGAGAAACATTACTATTACAGACGTCTTTTCGCCCAACTGAGTAATAATTTAATCCATGCTCCTCGGCATCCTCATTAGTATAACAATTTCTCCCATCAAATAGAATAGGTTCCCTCATAAGCTGTGCATACTTTTCTAGCGGATAATTTCGAATTGATTCCCATTCTGTTACGATAAAAACTGCATGCGCCTCTCTAATCGATTCATCTATACACTCAGCGTATCGTATCGTATTTCCAAATAAACCTCTTACATTCTGAATGGCTTGCGGGTCATATACAACCACATCCGCACCTATATTAATTAATTCTTCTATTATAATAAGAGATGGTGCTTCCCTAATATCGTCAGTATTCGGTTTGAATGCTGCACCAAGAACCGCAATTCGCTTCTTCTTCATATCTATAATTTTCTTCGCTTTTTCAACTAACAACAACTGTTGTTTATTATTCACTTCAATGACTGCTTTCAACAAGCGAAAATCATGAGAAACATTCCCTGCAATTTGCACAAGTGCTTTCGTATCTTTTGGAAAACAAGATCCTCCATATCCGATGCCTGCATTTAAAAAAGATGCACCAATTCTCTTATCCATTCCCATCCCTGTAGCTACATCTACTATATCTGCCCCCACTTGCTCACATATATTAGAAATTTCATTAATAAAACTAATCTTCGTGGCTAAAAAAGCATTAGATGCATATTTAATCATCTCAGCACTTCGAATATCTGTAATATACGTTTCTAAGCTTAATTTGCTGTACAAATTCTCTACTTTCCTTGCCGCTTCTTCACTACATGATCCGATTACGATACGATCACCATGAAAAAAATCATAAATACCAGAACCTTCCCTTAAAAATTCTGGATTCGATACAATATATAATTCATGTCTACCTTGTAGTTTCTCCTCAATCCATTTTCTCATTACATCATTTGTCCCTACAGGAACCGTACTTTTCGTAACAACAATAATATCGTTATTCACATATGTTCCAATATCATCACAAGCACTACGAATATACGTTAAATCTGCTGTTCCATCTAATGAAGATGGCGTTCCAACTGCAATAAATATAAACTCTACATCATTAAATGCCTTTGATTTACTTGCTGTAAAAGTTAAATGATTATTTTCGTATGCTTCATTTATTAATTCATTTAATCCACATTCATAAATAGGTAACTCCCCTTGTTTAATCCGTTCAATTTTCCCACTATTTATATCAAAACATGTGACTAAATGTCCTAATCTCGCCAATCCTACTCCCGTAATCAATCCAACATATCCGGTACCTATTATCGTAATTTTCATTTTCCTTTCGCACAGGAATATACATAAGAAAATATACGAATACATAGAACTCCCCCTGTGCTTCCCCCTCTCACACTAAGAATGAGAAAACTCTTTCACTTCTTTATTATATGAATTGTTTTTTTATTATTTTTTAAGATTTTGTAAAGTTAAATGATGCAATATATACAAAATGTAAATTCCCACATTTTAACACGGAACTTACTCATTTTTACGTGCAACACTTATAATACTGAAACAAAAGTCATCGCTATATGAGAGGGAGGTACAATGTCATATTACAAGCCACAATATGAGATCAACCTTCTCAAAGGACACAACATTCCGTATCCAATTGTCATATATTCTATTCGCCCCCCTTTACAGCCAAAAGAAAAAAAGATTGAATTCTAATCTTTTTGTGATACCATATGTTATGAGCCTGTAAATAAACATCATAATTTTCAGATAAATACGATTAAAAAAATTACGTTAAACTATAAAGGGTGGGGTATTAATGGACTCACAAGTGATTTATGCCATTTTGGCATCTTTCATCACTGTACTCGTCGTTACTCCTTTAGTTATTAAATTAGCTTTCAAAATAGGAGCAACAGATAAGCCAAACGCACGTAAAGTACACCAAAAAATTATGCCTCGTCTTGGCGGGTTAGCAATTTTCATTGGTGTAGCTGTAGGATTTGTTGTCGGTGGATTATACGAACAAAGAATGCTATCGATAACTTTAGGTGCTATCATCATTGTTATCATCGGGATTTTAGATGATATGTACGAACTATCTGCGAAGGTAAAATTCGGTGGACAACTATTAGTTGCCATCATGATTGTCAAAAGTGGATTATTAGTGCAAGTATTATATATTCCAATCCTTGGAGATACTGAACTCGGATGGCTTGCTTATCCAATTACAGTATTTTGGATTGTCGGTATTACAAATGCCATCAACTTAATTGATGGATTAGATGGATTATCCGCAGGGATTTCATCTATCGTACTTGCAACGCTAGCATATATGGCCTTCACTAGCCCATGGGGTACTGGAGCAGCTATTATATTACCTCTAGCACTGATTACATTAGCAAGTACAATTGGATTTTTATTCTACAACTTCCATCCAGCAAAAATCTTCATGGGAGATACAGGGGCACTATTTTTAGGATACTGTATTTCTGTTATATCGTTACTTGGATTATACAAAAGCGTAACGTTATTCAGCTTTATCGTTCCAATTATTATTTTAGGTGTACCTATATTTGATACGACGTTTGCAATTATCCGCCGTATCGTAAATAAAAAGCCTATTTCAGCACCAGATAAGTCGCATTTACATCACCGTTTACTTGCAATGGGATTCTCTCATCGTAAAACGGTACTAATTATTTACGCATTTGGTATATTCTTTAGTGTAAATGCAATCATTTTCACTAGTGCGACATTATGGTTATCGATTATTCTTCTTTTCGTTTTAATCTTCTTTACAGAAATCATTGCTGAAGTAATCGGTCTTGTACACGAACGTTACAAACCAATTATTTCCTTCTATAAAAAAGTCAAAAAACGCGAAGACTAATTGTAGTATAGCCTTTACTATTATGAAATATTCAAATAGCATCCTCTTTTCATAAGAGGATGCTATTTTTTATTTTTTAATCCTTATTCCCCATTTCCAAAATATAGATTGTTTGAGAGTGCCTCTATTGGAGAAAGATATACGTATAACGAAAAAAGTATCAAATTTTCATTTTTACATCTTGATTGTCAAACTGAGGGTGAATGTTATGATCAAGCGATTACTTCAATGTATAATTTTATTTTTATCTATTACTATGTACGCATCATCGAATACAAAAGCAACTACAGACATTCAAGCAGAAGATTACCAAAGCACTCAAACTACCTCTCCTACACAAAAAATTGCGTACTTAACATTTGATGACGGACCAAATAAATACACACCACAAATTTTAAATATTTTAAAAGAGAAGAACGGAAAAGCAACTTTCTTCGTTATTGGCGGAAAGGTGCCACATTATAAAAAAACGATGGAGCGATTAATTAAAGATGGACATTATATCGGTCTCCATAGTATGTCACATGATGTAAAACGTCTTTATACTGGCGATCCATCTGTTTTAATTGCAGAAATGGAGCAAACCCAAAACATTGTCCAGCAAGTTACACATTTAAATACACATCTCGTTCGTGTCCCATACGGTAGCATGCCTTACTTAAAAAAGAATTACCGTGATGCACTCGTATCTGCCCAGTATAAAATGTGGGATTGGACAATTGATACATATGACTGGAAAAGCTATGATAATCCTTCCGCAATACTAGAAAGAGTACGAAATCAAAGCGATGAACAAGTAGAGGTTATTTTAATGCATGATTCTAGTGTCACAGTGCAAATACTCCCAAAAGTAATTGATTATTTGCACTCACAAGGATATAAACTACTTCCCTACAATCCATCTTCCCATCTCGAAGTGAATTTTTGGAAAGACACAAGATTGTAACAGCTTTAGTGCCTATGTACTAAAGCTGTTTTATTTTTCTCTTCCCACACTTCCCATTTTTGTGTAAAATTTTAAATAGTGATGAAGTTTCGAGGTGAATAGAAATGAAACGAATAAATCTCATTTTTAACGCAATACAAAAAGGGAATTATACAGAAGGTGTAACAGCATCAGAACTCGCTACACTTCTACAGTTAGACCGTGCAAATGTTAGTAGCGATTTAAACAAGCTTGTGAAAGATAATCGTTTATTAAAAACGAGTACACGCCCTGTCCGTTTTTATATAGAAACAAACACTTCATTGGAAACGCATTCAACAAAGGGCACTTCATTAGATACATTTGCTATTGAAAATACAAGCCTAAAAATTGCAATTGAAAAAGCAAAAGCTTCGATTCTCTATCCTCCAAACGGTATGCATACTTTACTACTTGGAGAAACAGGGGTCGGAAAATCAATGTTCGCTTCTTTAATGCACGAATACGCAATTGAAGTGGAACAACTTCCAAAAGATGCACCTTTCATCGTCTTTAACTGTGCTGATTATGCAAACAATCCACAACTACTACTTGGACAGTTATTTGGGATAAAAAAAGGAGCTTACACAGGTGCCAGTGATCAAAAAGGTTTAATTGAAAAAGCACATGAAGGAATCCTTTTCTTAGATGAAGTACATCGCCTTCCTCCAGAAGGACAAGAGATGCTCTTCACATTTATTGATCGCGGAGTATACCGCCGCCTTGGAGAAACGGAAAATGAACGTAAGGCACGAGTGTTGATTATTACTGCAACAACCGAAGAACCAAACTCATTTTTATTAAAAACATTTACAAGACGTATTCCGATGACCGTTACGCTTCCACCACTTCGTGAGCGAACACATAAAGAACGGTTTGCTTTACTACAGCTATTTTTCACAAATGAAGCAATTCGTCTAAGGAAAGAGATTCATGTTAGTCCAAATACAATGCGTGCTTTCGTCTTTTACAATTGTCCAAATAACATCGGTCAATTGAAAACGGACGTACAAATTGCCTGTGCGAAAGCTTATTCTGATTTCGTAACAAAGAAACGTGATTCTGTCTATGTTTCAAGTACAGATTTACCTTGGTATATGAAAGAAGGATTATTTATTGAAAGAAAGAGCCGTCATCTATATCAAATACCAAATGAAACATTTGTATTTACAGTTGATGAAGGTTGGAGTAAGCATACAGTAGAACCCGAAGGAAGTCGCTCTTCTATTTACGATTATATTGATTATAAATACGAAGAACTTCAAGCACGCGGCATTGAAGAGGAAGAATTAGAATTACTAATAGAAAATGATATTCAAAGCTTTTTCGTCCAATACTTTAACCAAATATCTAAAAAAACAAGTCATGAAAATGTTTTTAAAATTGTGGATCGTAATATTGTTTCCGTGTGTGAAAAAATTGCGGAATTAGCTGAAAAATATTTATCTAAAACTTTCGATGAAAAAGTGTTTCTCGCCTTAAGTTTACATGTACAGACAACTCTACAACGTTTGCAGGGCGGGAAACAAATTCACCACCCACAATTAAATCAAATTCGTACGAAGTATAAAGAAGCTTTTTCCGTAGCTATGCAATGTATTCAGCTATTAGAAGAAGAATTACAAATAACAATGCCTATTGATGAAGCTGGGTTTTTAACAATGTTCTTCGTTGTTGATCCAATTCCCTCCTCACAAACAGAAGTAAAAGTATTAATATTAGCTCACGGTAATGGCATCGCAACAGAAATGGCAAACGTCTCAAACGAACTTCTCGGTATCGATGAA
Organism: Bacillus cereus group sp. RP43; assembly: GCF_040459645.1. Taxonomy (NCBI): domain Bacteria; kingdom Bacillati; phylum Bacillota; class Bacilli; order Caryophanales; family Bacillaceae; genus Bacillus; species Bacillus cereus group sp. RP43. Next base: position 307,193 of record NZ_JARVHQ010000001.1, on the reverse strand, counting down.
GTAACTGGTATCGATATGCCCTTGCATGAATCACCAAAAGACTTCTTAGAGCGTGTTAAAGTGTATATGAAAACACTTCAAAATGTAAACGGGCTTCTCTTACTTGTTGATATGGGATCTCTCGCTTATATTGGTGATATATTAGAAACTGAATTCAAAATCCCTGTCCGTGTTCTTTCAATGACGAGCACGCCACACGCACTAGAAGCAGCTCGAAAAGCTCAGCTTGGCTATTCATTAGATGCACTATACGAAACAGTGAAGAACTTAACGCCGTTCTATTTAAACGTACAGGAAGAAAAGAAAAAGCCACTGTCGCCAATGAAATCCGTGATTTTAACAGCTTGTTTAACTGGTGAAGGAAGTGCTTTAGCAATTCAAAAAATGTTGGAGAACTATTTACGCTTTGATAAAGACTTAATTGAAATTATTCCGATTAGCATCGTTCACGAAAAAGATTTAACGAAAATGATTGAGAACATTAAGAAAGAGCGTAACATCATTTGTATCGTCACGAATTTCGATGTACAAGTACCTTGCTTAACATATCATTTCCAAGACATTGTAAACTACACAGCAATTCAGCCAATTCAAGAATTGATTACGTATGAAGAAACATATGCAAAAATGGCAGATATTCTTGAACAACAAATGCAGCGTAACGATGGGGCATTACTTATTAAAACAATTCGTTATGCATTAAATACAATTCAAGAATTGATTTCTTTACAGCTAACTCCCGACAGTTTAATGGGTGTGATTTTGCATATGAGCTGCATGGTTGACCGTCTTCAAAAAGGCGAAAGTCTCCTCCCTCATCCTGATAAAGAGAAACGAAGACAAGATGAGTACTGGATGTATATGAAAGTTAAAAAAGCACTGCAACCTATCGAAAATACATTTGAAATACAAATACCAGATGACGAAGTATTCTATGTAATGGACTTCTTCATCAAAAACCAACCTGTAAAAAATTAAACTAGGTGATATTTTCGAGTAGTACCCTAAGTACGTAGTAAATGAAATTATATTAGCGATTTTTAAAATATATTGATTTACCGAAAATAATTAACAATAGTAGCACTCTATATAATTAGAAAAGGCTGTTCCAAAATGCTTTTTGGACAGCCTTTTCTCTTACTTCTTTACTTCCCTTATTCTCCCCCTTATTTCTCCTTTTTTATTAGATTTCGTATAAACATTTACATATACATTGGCTTGCATCATCTCTTGAAACAAGCTGTCAAATGCTCTCCCCTGTAAAGGCCCTTCAAAATCCTCCACTTTAGCTACACCAGTAACGACTCCTTCATTCACACTAATTCCTTGCTCTAACGGACCAAACAAACTTAAAACAACTGGACCAATTTGATTCGCTTTTCCTAAATGAATTTGGCATGACGTAATTTTTTTTATGTTTTTTAATATGACCCGATATTGCAACTTCTTTAAATCTTCACTAAAAATGAGCTCTGTTACACCGTAAGCTTCTGTATTTACAGGAGGTACTTCCCTCTTCCCTGTTAACCTAGCAAAGAAATGTGTTGTCATACGGGCATTCTCCTCATATAAATTTCCCAGCACTACTTCTACTACTTTATGGTTTAGACATAATGATTTATGACTTTTTCAATTTTTAATTACAACTAAAAGATTCACAAAATCTTTACATAGAAATCATTTCATTCACTTTACTGCCTCTTGTATAATCCACTTAGAAAAACATTCTAGGAGGTTCTTTTGAAGATTAACAACTACTCTTTTCGATTATTAATGGAGATTTTTCTCGTATCATTTAAATTAGGACTTACTTCGTTTGGAGGCCCTGTCGCTCATCTTGGTTATTTCCACCACGAATACGTGCAAAAAAGAAAATGGATGGATGAACGAAGTTACGGGGACTTAGTAGCCCTATGTCAATTCCTTCCTGGCCCTGCTAGCAGCCAAGTCGGGATGGGAATTGGCTTATTACGCGGCGGATTATTAGGAGCCATTATTTCATGGATTGGATTCACTCTCCCGTCTGTGCTCGTTTTAGTCTTTTTCGCTTCCTTCCTGAACCAGTTCGAACTTGGAAGTACAGGCTGGATTCATGGACTGAAACTTGTAGCGGTCGCAATTGTCGCTCATGCAATATGGGGAATGGCTCAAAAGTTAACACCGGATCGAAACCGTGCAACAATCGCGATTGTAACTGCCGCAATCGCCCTATTATGGCCAAGTAGCTGGACACAAGTCATTCTCATTATAGTATCTGGCTTTATTGGTTGGTTTTTATATCGCGGTCAGCCAATTAGCCAAGCAAATAAAATAGACGTACCTATTTCAAAAATGGTAGCTATGTCTTGTCTCGTCTTATTCTTCGGGCTATTAATACTGCTACCAATGTTACGACCGTACTCTTATTTTATATCTTTATTTGACAGCTTCTATCGCTCTGGTGCACTTGTATTCGGAGGAGGACATGTCGTACTTCCTCTTCTTGAAAGTGAGTTTGTACAAAACGGGATGATGACAAAAGAACAATTTCTTGCTGGATACGGATTAACACAAGCAGTGCCAGGGCCACTATTTACATTCGCTTCTTATATAGGAGCAGTGCTAAATGGAACCGCCGGAGCAGTTGTTGCAACGATCGCTATCTTTCTTCCTGCCTTCCTGCTCGTTGTTGGCGTTTTACCATTTTGGGACAGTGTAAGGAGAGTATCTTACATACAAGGTGCATTACTTGGAGTAAACGCAGCCGTTGTCGGCATTTTACTTGCAGCTTTTTATGATCCAATTTGGACGAGTACAATTATGAATTCTATAGATTTCGTTTTTGCTTCTCTCCTATTTTGCTTACTCGCTTTTTGGAAAACACCACCTTGGGTTATCGTTATAATCGGAGCCTTCGGCGGATATGTTCTATCCATTTTGTAAGCACAAAAAACGACGGCCCTATTCAGCCGTCGTTTTCTTATTAAAACTTCACAAGCTCCATTCCCTCTGGCAACGTGCTCTCCGTTAAAATACGCAACTCTTTCACGCGATCCATTACGTAAGAAGAACGCTTCACAAGCTCTGGGTCAATATAAGCTGGATGAACCATAATTTCTACCGTTTGCTCGTCCTGCACTCTTCCCTTTAACTTCACAAAGTAATCTTCCGTTACACCGTCAGCGTAAAAATCACTGTAAAACGCATCAGAAAATGGGCGCACTGCTCGATCTTCCTCACAACGACGAATTGGAACATTATATTTACCTGCTAATCTCTCAAGAACGTCATGTAAAAGTGGTAACCCATGTACATGATGATGACTATCTAAATGAGTTGGTGTTAAACCGTAAGACAAAAACTTCTCAATTTGAGCAATCCATTCTTTTTCTACCTCTTCTGGATTTATATTTCCTTCCCATACAACACTTTGTTTATGAAACAATCCATCGCTACTCACAAGTGATGGTACATCCTTTAAAAGTGGTTCTCCTGCCGTTAATACGAGATGAACTCCTATCCCTAACGTTTTATACTCTTTCGCTAAGCGTACGGCATGCTCTGTCCCTGGCATATTCATCATCATCGTCGTTGAATTTACAAGCCCGTTTTTATGTCCATCAATAATTCCGTAATTCGTACCTTCCGTAAGACCGAAATCATCTGCATTTACAATTAGCTTAATCATCGCAATACCTCCTACTAGAATTAAAAAAAGCGGGCTAAATAGCGCCGCTTTATTTCTCTATCTTCTTAAAGAATTGTGGAAGATGTTCTTTATGTGCTTCCAACATTTCATCTAAAATTTGTTTTGCAACTTTATCTGATGGTACAAGTGGATTAATTGTCATAGCAAGCAGCGCCTTATGATAATCCCCTGTAATAGCAGCTTCAATTGTTGTGCGCTCAAATGATTTAATTTGCTGTACTAAACCGCGAACTGGTACCGGTAAGTCTCCAACCGCAATTGGTTTTGGACCTTCTTTCGTAATAATACAGTTCACTTCAACAGCCGAATCATGTGGCAAGCTTGCAATTGTCCCGTTGTTTCGTGTATTAACAGGCTGGATATCACCTTTATTATTGTAAATAGACGTAATTAAGCTACATGCTGCGTCACTATAATAAGCTCCGCCGCGTTTTTCTAATTGTGGTGGCTTAATATCTAAATTCGGGTCTTTATATAACTCGAATAAATCATCTTCTAATTGTTTTACTACCTCTGCACGTGTACCTTTTTCAATCGAAGCTTCTTTCTCTTCTTCTAACATTTCACGTGTTTTATAGTAGTAACGATGGTATGGACACGGAATAGCGCGAAGACCGCGAATAAAGTCTGGCTCCCAGTTAAGCGCTGCGATATTTTCCATCGTAATTTGCTTTTCTGGATCTGTTACAAGCTCTAACACACGGTCCATTACACTTACGCCATCTAAATATACATCTAGTCCGTATACCATATGATTTAAACCTGCGAAATCAACATGAACACGACTCGCATCTACTTCAAGTAATCTTGCAAGACCCATACGAATTCCGATTGGAACGTTACATAGACCAACTACTCTTTGAATATTTGTATAACGAAGGACAGCCTCTGTTACCATACCAGCTGGATTTGCAAAGTTAATTAACCATGCATTTGGACAGAGCTCTTCCATGTCTTTACAAATATCTAGAATAACAGGAATCGTTCTCAACGCTTTGAATAAACCACCAGGACCATTTGTTTCCTGACCGATTACATCATATTTTAACGGGATTGCTTCATCTTTTGCACGTGCTTCTAATAAACCAACACGAAGTTGTGTTGTTACGAAGTCAGCATCTTTTAATGCCTCACGGCGATCAAGTGTTAAATGTATCTCAATTGGTAAACCTGATTTTTTCACCATACGTTTCGCTAAGTTACCAACGATTTCTAACTTTTCTTTTCCTGCCTCAATATCTACTAACCAAATTTCACGAACAGGAAGCTCATCATAACGTTTAATAAATCCTTCAATTAACTCTGGTGTATAACTCGATCCACCGCCGATTGTAGCAATTTTAATTCCAGTCATGCTTTATTCCCCTTTCGCTTCAAGCTTTTTATAAAGATCAATAAACTCTGCTGCTAATTCTTTCACTGTAATCGCATTCATTAAATGATCTTGTGCGTGAATTAAAAGAACACTAATCTCTGTTTTTTCTCCTCTTGCTTCTGATTGTATGAGCTCTGTTTGGAAATGATGCGCTTCATTAATCGCTTCTTTCGCCTTTACCATCGCTTCATCTGCTTCTGCCATTTTCCCCTGTTTGGCAAATTGAAGTGCCTCCATCGCAAAGCTTCGTGCGTTACCACTATTTAAAATCAATTGGAATGGAATTTGTTCTGCTGTAGTCATCATAATTACCGCCCTCTCTATAAGGTTCAACCGATTTAAATACCCCTTCAGTTTGAACATGTCTATTAAAGTATGAATTTATTAATGATAGTTTAGTGTTCATATAGATGTTTTTCATCTTTTTGAACATGATATAAAGGTAATTGTTCTCACAGACACCGTTGTCTGTGAGAACAATCTCTATGTTACATAGGTACAGAGTTGTTGTTTCCTTGCGCTGCTTCTTTTTCAGTACGAACAACTGAACGGTCACATAATACAACGAATGGATAATAGATTACCATCGCAATTACAAAGTTGAATAACTGTAGAATTGCACCTGAAAGATGTCCACCTGTTACAAGATAACCACTAATAATTGGTGGTGTTGCCCATGGGATCATCGCAACTGTTTTTGGTACCCAGCCAATAGATATAGCTGTATAAGAAGTAATTACTAATACAATTGGTGTTATGATAAACGGTAAGAATAACACTGGATTTAAAATAATTGGTGTACCAAATATTACCGGTTCATTAATATTGAATGCACCTGGTCCAATTGATAAGCGAGATACACCGCGTAACTGTGCACTTTTTGCTACAAGTAATACCACTACTAAGAATGCTAATGTTGCACCAGAACCACCAAGATATACGAAAGTATCAAAGAATGGTTTTGTAATAATGTTTGGAACATCAAATGCAGATGTACCACCTTGGAATAACTTCATGTTTTTCTCTAATGCCGGTAAATATAATGGCTCAATAATACCACCAACGATATTTGGACCATGTAAGCCGAAGAACCAAAGAAGATGAACAAGGAGTACAATGACAATTGCACTTGGTAATGTCCCTGCTAAACTTTGTAGTGGTGATTGAATCGTATTAAAGATAAATTCATGAACACTTGTACCAGCTAATTTCACTGCTAATTGAATACCTGCAACTACTGTTAAGATAACAAATGCTGGAACTATAGCTGCGAAAGATCTTAAAACTGCTGGTGGTACTCCATCAGGCATTTTAAAAGTAATGTTTCTTTGTACAAAGAAACGGAATACTTCAGTAACAAGGAGTGCCACGATAATTGCTACAAATAACCCTTGTGCACCTGTCCAAGCTAAGTTCAATCCGCCTTCTTTCGGTGTTGTTGGCGTAAGAATAATTAACGCACCAAATGAAATAATACCTGCTGACAAACCATCAACGCCGTAAGATTTTGCTAAGTTATAACTTGTTGTAAATGCTATGATTAGTGCTAGAATCGCGAAAGAACCAGTCCACATTCCACCGCCGACTTGTTTCCACGTTTCACCAAACAAACCTTTCATGAAATCTTGGAAAGCTTCAGACGGAAAACCATTAATTAGTGATGCCAGTGCACCAACTAAAATAAGTGGCATAACTGCAATAAATCCGTCACGGATCGCAGCTAAGTGACGTTGCGATCCGATTTTACCAGCGACAGGAACAATATATTTCTCCATAAATGCAATAAACTTTTGCATTTCGCTTCCCCCCTAATTATTTTTTAAGTGTTAATGCGTGATCTAAAACTGCTTCTCCATTCATCATGCCGTAGTGCATTGGATTAATAACATCGATTCCAACGTTTCTCTCATCAGCAAGCGTTTTCATTGAAGAAAGCATGTAACGAACTTGCGGTCCTAATAATAGTACATCTGCTTGATCGATATTGTTTTTTACTGCATCCCCAGATACAGCCCAAATCTTACCTTCTAGACCACGAGCTTTTGCGGCCGCTTCCATTTTTGTAACTAGTAAACTTGTAGACATCCCTGCTGAACAACATAATAAAATATTCATTTATAAATCCCCCTTGTGTGGTATAAAAATTTATGTTTTTTATTTTTCTTTACGCTATTTATTAATGCAATTATCGTGCCAACTTTTTAAAACCACTAAAATTAGCACTTTTTCGACTGTTTTCTTTGTGTGTTAACGCTTTCAATCAGTGTGTTACCCAAAAAACACACAGTGTGTTATAAAACAACACGCTTTTAACACATAACTGTATGAAAATAGATTAGTGTTTAGTTGTCTAGTTGTATTCAAAACAAAAAAACACTAATTTTTTTAAAGCGTGAAAATATAATAACGAAAAATATAATATTTCGACTCAAATCAAAAACAAATACCTATTCAAGACACTCGTCTAACTATTGTCCAGTCAAACTCTATTAAATTACATAGAATAGAATAAAATAAAGTATTTCGAAAGGGGATTCCAATGCCAAAGCATAGAAAAAAGAATAGAATGAAGATTTATAGAATACAGTTTCAAAATAAATGGTATAAACATGAAGAAGGTTCTGAATTAGATTCAAACACCTATAAACTAGACAAACAGGACACTGAAGATACGCAAGACACACAAGACGAGCAAGATAAACAAGATAAACAAGACAAGCAAGATAAACAAGACAAGCAAGATAAGCAAGATAAACAAGACAAGCAAGATAAACAAGACAAGCAAGATAAACAAGATAAACAAGACAAGCAAGATAAACAAGACAAGCAAGATAAACAAGACAAGCAAGATAAACAAGACAAGCAAGATAAACAAGACAAACCAGGTAAACCAGATAAACAAGACAAGCAAGATAAACAAGACAAACCAGGTAAACCAGATAAACAAGACAAGCAAGATAAACAAGACAAACCAGGTAAACCAGATAAACAAGACAAGCAAGATAAACAAGACAAGCAAGACAAGCAAGATAAACAAGACAAGCAAGACAAGCAAGATAAACAAGACAAACCAGGTAAACCAGGTAAACCAGATAAACAAGACAAGCAAGATAAACAAGACAAGCAAGATAAACAAGATAAGCAAGATAAGCAAGATAAACAAGACAAGCAAGATAAACAAGACAAGCAAGATAAACAAGACAAGCAAGATAAACAAGACAAGCAAGATAAACAAGACAAGCAAGATAAACAAGACAAGCAAGATAAACAAGACAAGCAAGATAAACAAGACAAGCAAGATAAACACGATAAGCAAGACAAACACGATAAGCAAGACAAACCGGATAAACAGGACGAAGACGACAAGCAAGTACAATCGGAAAATGTAATAATAGTACCAACAGATTCGCACAGCTTAGATGTATGGGATGAAATTTCACTAAAAGAAATACAAGCTGGCGAACATACAAGTTTATTTGAAGAAAAAAGCAATTATCAAAATATTAACTTGCTACAAGTAAGTGATATCCGTCTATATTTGGATAAGCAGCTACAATTTAGTTCCGTCGATGAGCAAATCTATCATGAAGCACTAGTTCATCCGATTATGTCAAAGGTAATAGATCCAAAGCGTGTTCTCATATTAGGCGGTGGCGATGGTCTTGCTTTAAGAGAGGTTTTAAAATATGAAACGGTTATCCATGTAGACCTCGTGGACTTAGACGAAGAAATGATTAAGATGGCTCGCAATGTTCCAGAATTAGTTTCTTTAAACCAACAGGCATTTTTTGATGATCGTGCAAATGTACATGTATGTGACGCAAAAGAGTTTCTGAAATCTCCTTCCTCTTTATACGATGTAATTATTATTGATTTTCCGGATCCAGCGACAGAGTTATTAAGCACTTTATATACAAGTGAAATTTTTGCTCGTATAGCTACGTTCCTAACAGAGGATGGCGCATTTGTCTGCCAATCTAATTCACCTGCTGATGCACCTCTTGTATATTGGGGTATCGGTAACACAATTGAACATGCCGGATTAATTGTAAAAAGCTATCATACAATTGTTCCTTCTTTCGGAACTGACTGGGGATTTCATATTGCCGCTAACTCTACCTATGTACTTGATCAAATTGAACAATTATATGTAGTACCAGTTCCTCGAACATTACCTTCTCTTCTTGCTCCTTTATTTCAATTTAAAGAAGAACATTTAGAGCACCGCAATAATGCCGTTTTAAATTCAGAATCGGACCTTACTCTACATCATTGCTATCAACAAGAAATGATGTTCTAATAATATTTTGACAAGGAAGGGAAAGTATATGGAATATTCTACGTTTGGGCGTCATATAATAGTAGATTTATGGGGCGTAGATTTTTCTCTATTAAATGATATTCATTTTTTAGAACATCATTTAGTTGCCGCTGCGAATCGCTCTGGTGCCCACGTTTTAAATGTAAGTAATAAGGAATTCCACCCATATGGAGTTACGGTATTAATTTTATTATCAGAAAGCCATCTCTCTATTCACACTTATCCTGAAAAGGAATTTGCAGCAATTGATTGTTATACTTGCGGCACATCTGTTGATCCTCAAAAAGCCATTGATTCTATAATAAGCGTACTAAAACCAGAACGTATGCATATAAAAAAATTAATTCGTGGTGTAGGAGAATTTGTTACTATCGATTAATTATCATCCCCATTTACCCATGAAGAAGGAGGCTCGTTAATATAAAAATACCATCAGTGGAATTTATAACACTCCACTGATGGTAAGCACACATACATATTCTATTCATCTGAATTAATGATTTAATTTTGCTATTTTCCGTTTCCAATATAAAGTCAGCATAAACCATATAATGAAGCTCCCTTTACACTTTCATTTTCACATAAACCTGGAAATAACACATACAATCATGCGTAAGTGGTCTTTGTTTCGTCATAACTGTCTCTTTTAAAAACATGAAAAAAACCTTGCATAAGCAAGGTTCATTCAGCTACTGACATCTTCCTATATAATTCTACAAACTCACTCGCCAATTCCTTCACTGTAATTGCGTTCATTAAATGATCTTGCGCATGTACCATCAGCAGGGTAACTTCTGTCTTTTCCCCGCCAGCCTCTTTCTGTATGAGCTCTGTTTGTAAACGGTGCGCTTCTTGCAATTCATTTAACGCTTCTTGTAGTTTAGATTCCGCTTCCTTAAATTCACCGCGCTTAGCACAATCAATTGCTTCCATTGAACAACTTCTCGCATTTCCTCCATGCAAGATTAAATGAAAAGCTTTCGTCTCTATCGTATCCATTTTAGTTCTTTACTCCCCCTTTTCTTCCGCCAATTTTTGTTTATCCCATATTTTTAAGAACGGTAAATAAATGAAGAATGCCAGTGCAAAGTTAACGAGCTGCAAAATAACACCTGAAATTTTCCCGCCCGAACCTAAATATCCACTAAAAAGAATAGGTGTCGTCCAGGGTACAGCAGCTCCGCTCGGACGTGCAACCCATCCCCATTCCATCGCAAAGTAAGAAACAACCGTTAATACGACTGGCACCAATATAAATGGAATAAGTAAAAGTGGGTTCATTACAATCGGCATTCCGAAAGTCACCATTTCATTAATATTAAAAATACCAGGTGCAATCGACAATCGTCCTAAACTTTTCAATTGCTGACTTCGCGCAAATAATAACATTCCTACAACTAAAGCAAGTGTTGCACCAGAACCGCCCATATAAATCCATAAGTCAAAGAACTGTGCAGTAATCGTATTCGGTACATCTTGCCCAGCCTGAAAAGCGATTCGGTTTTGGTCCATTAAGGACAACCAAATTGGGCTCATTACACCACCAACAATTGCAGCACCATGAATTCCACACGCCCAAAGTACATGGACAATAATAACGGCTATTACCGCGCCCCACAGACTGGCACCAAGTGCACTAAGTGGTTCTTGTAAAATTTTTCCCACAATATTATGGATGCTGCCGAAAGAAGTATTTTCTATCATTAAGCGTAAGATCCAAATAACAGTTACAACAATAAACCCTGGAACGAGTGCTGCAAATGAACGTGTTACGGCTGGTGGTACCGTTTCTGGCATTTTTATAATCAGCTTTTTTTGTACAATAAATCTATAAAGTTCAGTAGATATAAGTGCTATAATCATCGCAACGAATAACCCTTGGCTTCCCATTAACACAGCTGGTATAGCCCCTTCTACAAGTACACTTTCCTTCGTACTTGGTATTATATATGCAACTTGAAACGGAGTTGCAAGTAAGAATGTCACAAGTGATAACGCCCCTGCTGCTAATGCATCGACCTTATAGTATCCCCCAAGTCTGTAAGCGATTCCAAAAGTGGCTATTAAAGACATTATATTAAATGTTGCGCTAACTGGATACCCCAAAGCTTTTTGCCAACTCTCCCCAAACAATCCTGCCATAAAATCATTATACCCTGGTATGGGTAAAGCACTAATAATCAGAAAGAAAGATCCAATAATCAAGAAAGGCATCGTCAAAATAATTCCATCACGAATCGCTTGCAAATGTCTCTGCTCTGCAACCTTCCCGGCCACTGGCATCACATATTTCTCTAAAAACTTTATCATCTATCCCACTCTCCTCATGGTTTCATTGACAAAGCTGCTTGTAAGATAGCTTCTCCATTACAAAGCCCGTAATGGATGGATTGAATGACATCAACAGGTATTCCTTTCGCCTTACATAATTCTTTCATTTTCGGTAATAAATAACGTACTTGCGGTCCAAGTAAAAGTACATCTGCATCGTCGATATGATCTCGCACTTCTGAACCTGATACAGCCCAAATCTTCACCTCTATCCCCCTTGCCTGTGCCGCTTTCTCCATTTTTGTAACTATCAAACTGGAAGACATTCCCGCTGCACAGCAAAGCAAAATATTCATCCTGTTTCCCTCCCTCTTTTTCTAAACCTAAGTTATGGTACATCCCTTGCCACCACTAGGTTACAAATATATATGTCTAGATTTCTAACTGTATGCCGAGCTCAAAAACAAAAATTTCTCGGTTTTCACGCTATTCCATCTATCCGTATTTTTCTAGTAAATAGAACTCTAACTCGCTATAATGATTCAGTATGATTTTTTTATAATCGATAGGAGGGTATATTTATGAAGGCATATCGCTTTCCACTTATTTTATTATCTTCTATCCTAATTGGTGGTTTCATTGGTTATTTCATGGGTGCCGATGCAGTTGCTTTAAAGCCGCTTGGTGACATTTTCTTAAACTTAATGTTTACGATTGTTGTACCTCTTGTGTTCTTTAGCATCGCGTCATCTATTGCTAATATGGATGGATTAAAACGTTTCGGTAAAATTATGTCTAGTATGGCTGGGACTTTCTTATTTACGAGTATTTTAGCTGCTATTTTTATGATTATCATCGTGAAAGTATTCCCGCCAGCACAAGGTGTTGTATTAGAATTAACACAGCCCGATAAAGCTGAAAAAGCTGTTAGCGTTGCTGATCAAATCGTTGGTATTCTAACAGTATCTGACTTCTCAAAGTTACTATCTCGTGAAAATATGTTAGCTCTTATTTTCTTCTCTATCTTAATGGGGATTGCAACTTCAGCAGTTGGTGAAAAAGGAAAGCCATTCGCTACATTCCTACAAGCTGGTGCAGAAATTTCAATGAAAGTCGTATCTTTCATTATGTACTACGCTCCAATCGGACTTGCTGCTTACTTCGCAGCATTAGTTGGTGAATTCGGACCACAACTTCTTGGAACTTACTTCCGAGCGGCAATGGTATACTATCCAGCTTCACTTATTTACTTCTTTGTATTCTTCACGTTCTATGCTTACCTTGCAGGTCGCAAACAAGGTGTTCAAATATTTTGGAAAAACATGGTCTCTCCTACAGTTACATCACTTGCAACTTGTAGTAGTGCCGCAAGTATTCCTGCGAACTTAGAAGCAACGAAGAAAATGGGTATTTCTTCAGACATTCGTGAAACAGTTGTCCTTCTTGGTTCTACACTTCATAAAGACGGATCGGTTTTAGGCGGCGTATTAAAGATTGCTTTCTTATTCGGTATTTTCAACATGGAATTTGAAGGACCAAAAACATTAGCAATCGCACTTGTCGTTTCTCTATTAGTAGGAACCGTAATGGGTGCTATTCCAGGCGGTGGTATGATTGGTGAAATGTTAATCGTTTCTCTATACGGATTCCCACCAGAAGCATTGCCAATTATCGCAGCAATTAGTACAATCATTGATCCACCTGCAACGATGTTAAACGTAACAGCAGATAATGCTTGTGCCGTAATGACAGCTCGCCTTGTAGAAGGTAAGAACTGGATCAAAAATAAATTTGCTTAATAGATAGAAAGAGGATGCTCGTTTTGAGCATCCTCTTTTTGTTGTCATTTGTCAGTGAATCGATGTATTGGAAAAATCGTTGATATATTTGAATTTGTGATAGATATACCGGAAAAACCGTTGATATATTTGAATTTGTGATAGATATATCGGAAAAATCGTTGATATATTTAAAGTTGTGATAGATATATTAGCAAAACCGTTAATATAATCCCATCCCGCCACAAATTTGTTAAAATCTTCACAAATATTCCACACCTTTCATCCTTTCTCCGTACTATAATCATGTATGGAAAAGGAGATGGACACAATGACACAAAGCGCACCAGAATTTAAAGTTTTGCAAAGCATTGCATTTCTTGCTGTCGTTTTGCAAAGTTCCTTATTATATACAATGAATCAAGGAAATGTCTTACTCGAGCAATCCCTCATTATGGGCATGCTATTTAATCTTGCAAAATTTTCAGCACCTGCATTCATATTTATCGTTGGATTTCATTTAATTCGTCACTACACAAAGCAATTAGTATACAAAGAATATATTTCTGAAAAAGCCACACACTTACTCATTCCTTATTTCGTTTGGTCTATTCTTTACTTATTAACAACAAACGATCTTATTACATTACAAAGCGGAATAAAAAGTTTATTACTCGGAACGGCTGCACCTCATCTTTGGTACGTTATTATGATGTTCCAAATTCACTTATTGTTCCCGTTACTATGCACACTATTTTATTGGTTTCAAAAACGAACAGAAAATAAAAAAGACATATATAAATATATGACCATTTTCGCTTGTCTATATTTCTTCTTAATGTGGTACTCTTCTCACTACATTTTTAATGGAGAGAAATTGACTAGTTCAACTATTTTACATTACACAGATCGTTCTTTCTTCTTCTATTCATTCTATTTCGTTATGGGGGGAATTGCTGCTGTAGCATTAAAAACTTGGCGTTTATTCGTCATGAAACATATTCCGCTTATAACAATACTATTTTTCATCTTATTTTTATTCATCAATTATGAGTTATTTAGTTTTTACGGCGTGAACTCTATTCATTTAACTGTTTCTACTTATTTAAAACCATCTATGTTTCTATATATCGTATGCGAAATTATCATACTATACGTGCTATCTATTACAATTGTACAGCGACGCGGTTTCTTATATAAAGCTTTACGATTTATCGGGAATTACACGTATGGTGCTTATTTAGCACACTTTTTCTTCTTACAACTATGTACAAAGTTTCTTTCTTTATTCACATTGCAAGAAAACACAATAGTATATAGCCTATTATTATTTATACTAACGGCCACAATCTCTATTTCAGCAATGGTCATTTGCAGCATACTACCATTTCATACTTGGATTACAGGGCCTTCTCCTACGACAAATATGAAATGGGCCAAGATTGCCATTCGAAAGAATCATGAAAAAGTATTCAAACCATATCTTTGATATAATAATACCTATATAAGAAAAGAAAGCAGGAGACACCTATGATTAATCAAATCGGACAAATTATGTTATATGTAAATAATCAAGATGAATCAGTACAATTTTGGACAGAAACAGTAGGATTCCAAATCGTTGCGGAAGAAAATAACGGACAAGGATTTCGCTGGATTGAAATTGCGCCAACGAAAGAAGGGGGAACAAGCATCGTCCTTCACGATAAAGCGTTAATCGCGAAGATGCAACCTGAATTAAACTTAAATACCCCTTCACTTATGTTCTTCTCTAATAACTTAGATCAGCTTTATAAAAATCTTTCTGAGAAAAATGTTATAGTTGGACAAGTTGTAGATTTACCTACTGGTAGAGCATTCAATTTTGCTGATAATGAAAATAATTACTTTGCAGTTATGGAAAAGAAATAAGAAAAAGCTATCCGAAAAGGTCGTAATAAAACCTTTTATCCGGATAGCTTCTTTATATTATAAAACTTGCTCTGCATTCGTTTCCTTATGCTGTATATGACTCGTAACCCATGTGATTCCACCAGCGATAACGAGATAGCATAATAAAATTAAAATTTGTATTCGTAATTGAGACCAATCCCCTAAAGAAATAACATCTTGTAATCCTCTAAGAGAATGCGACATTGGGAGAAACTGCCCAATTTTGCTAAGCACCGCTATATTTAACTCTCCTGGGAAAGTACCTCCGCTCGTCGCTAATTGAAGAACGAGAAGCGTTACCGCTGCGAACTTCCCAACAATGCCGAATACCGTTACTAACATAAGAATAAACGTCATGAATGTAAAGGAAATGACAATACTTGATAAAACAAAGAGTGATACACTTGCAACTTCTAATTTCATAACTCCTAACACAACCACATCTACAAGTAGTGCTTGAATGAGTCCAATTAAATATACTAATCCTAACTTATTGATAAAATGTACCGTCCCGCTTACCTTCATATTTTGTCTACGTCCAAGAGGTAAAATATTTGATGCCATAATTCCACCAACATAAAATGCAAGGGATAAGAAATATGGCGCAATTCCTGAACCGTAATTAGGCACGTCAGAAACTGTCGATTTCACTAATTGAACTGGCTCTGAGAACATCGTATTGCGTGCATCATCATTGCGAACATCCGCTATCTTCTCTGCGCCCTCTCCCAATTTCGTGGAAAGTTCTTTCGCACCATCTTCAAGTTTAACAAGTCCGTTCGTTAACTTCTCAGCACCGTTATTTAGCTCCGTTCCACCACTTGCAAGCTGATTTACACCTTCTTGTAAGGATGTAAATCCATTTCCCCACTTTGTAAATCCATCAGCTAAATTCGAAGTACCATCTGCTATCTTTTTCGTTCCAGCAGTAGCTTCATTTAACTTAACTCCGAATGTATTCATGCCTTCTTCGATCTTATGTTGACCATCTGCTATTTTCTTCGCAAATTGCGTCAATTGTTGTTGGCTAGCGTTTAATGTATTTGTTACTTTAGCCAATCCGTTAGAAGTAGCAATGATTTTCTGTAACTCAGGGTCTTGCTGTGCTTCTGGATGATTCTTCACGTACTCTTCTAATTGTTGTTTTACACTATTGGCTGCATTATCTACTTTTGCTTGTCCCTCAGCAAGTTTCTCACTTCCACTCACCCATTCATTCGTGCCAGCACTTAATTCATTAACTCCTGATTGTAAAGACTTCTCACCCTGTGCTAGCAGCTCCATACCATTATGAAGTGATGTCGCTCCCTGACTAAGCTCATTTGCTCCCCCTGTTAACGCCGATTGGCTAGAGGCAAGCTTACCACTTCCTTCTTTCAACTTCACTGTCCCGTCACTTAAACGATTAATACCATCTGCAAGCTGATTCGCCCCATTTTTTGCATCCGTCGTTCCTTCATGTAACTTCCCAGCACCGTTACTTGCATCACTCAACCCTTGTGCCAAATCTTGAAACTTTGAAAAGACACCTTCTGTATAAGATTTCGTAATGCTATTTGAGATTTTCGTTTTCATATTTTCAACAGCTGTCGTTCCAATTTGAGCTGCTACAAAGTTTTTACCTGGATTTACTTTGTACTGCAACTGTGCCGGCTCTGGTTTCTCATCCATTAGTGTACTTACCCTTTTGGAGAAATCCTCTGGAATCGTAACAACCATATAATATTTATCTTCTTTTAGCCCTTCATCTGCATTTTTTTCTGATACGAAATGGAAAGCTAGTTCCTTATTTTCTTTTAAATTTTTAACAAAATCGTCTCCTGCACGAATTGTTTTTTCATCCATTACAGCACCCTTATCTAAATTAACAACTGCAACAGGTAATTTATCTAACCTTCCATATGGATCCCAATATCCAGCTAAAAAGAACCCTGAATAAATTAAAGGAACGATTAATAAGAAAATTAAAGCGATACGTCCATGTTTATGGTGCCACATTGCCTTCCAATCTTTAAATATAAGTTGAATCCCCTTCATGAAACATGCTCCTTCTTCTAATTTAACAACCTTCGACTGGTTTAACAGATTTACTATACACGTCACTTTCCATACTGTATAATACATCTTTAATTATCAATCCATTCCTTCTGGTCTATGAAAAGGAGATTTATGATGGAACTTCTTCAATTAAAATATTTCCAAGTAGTTGCACGATTAGAACATATGACAAAAGCAGCTGAAGAATTGCATATCGCGCAGCCTTCACTCAGCAAAACAATTGCTAGACTAGAAAAGGACTTAGGCGTTCCATTATTTGATCGCCAAGGTCGACAGATTATATTAAACTCCTTCGGGAAAGTATTTTTAAAACGAGTAGAACGTATTTTTCATGAATTAAGTGAAGGAGAACGAGAAATTAAAGATTTAGCTGAATTACAACAAGGCTCTATTACACTTGCCGTTTCTATTCCGAGAATATTACCAGAACTACTCGGTTCTTTTTTACTAGAACATCCTAATGTTCGATTCCAGCAATTTCTCGCATCTACTCCTTCTATGAAAAGACAACTAGATAATATGGAAATCGACTTTTGTATCTCATCTGTGCCAATTGAAGGAGAGGAAATAGTTTGGGAACCACTTATTACAGAAGAAATTTTCTTAGTCGTTCCTTCAGGCCATCGGTTATCAAACCGCGAAAGTATTCATCTACATGAAGTAAAAGACGAACCGTTCATTAGTATGAACACTGGGTACGGATTTCGGCACTTAACAGATGAATTTTGTAAAGAAGCTGGTTTCACTCCGCATATCGCTTTTGAAGTAGATGAACCAACCGTGATTAGCGACCTCATTAAGCAAGGTCTCGGCGTTGCATTTGTTCCAAGCTTAACTTTATTAAAAAACTCTACTTTAGCACCAAATAAGTTACGTATTATTGAACCTAATTGCGAGCGAACCATTGGCTTAAGTTGGTCGAAGAAACGTTACTTATCAAAAACTGCCCAGCAATTTCGTGAATTCGTGATTGATTACTTCTCCAATATTAGTACATGAAATTATATCGACGTTTTTTCAAATATATCAATCATAACTTCAAATATATCGACGTTTCGACAAGGAATATCTATTTATCAACAAATAACGACACAAATAAAAGGTGCCATACCCATAGCGTGGCACCTTTTACTTCTTACTCTTCTCCAATTCCATTTCAGCCAAAAGCGGTAGTACGTTATCGAAAATATGTGTATTATTATTCTCACCTGTTACATATCCACCATAATATCTACTAAATACATTATCATTTCGGAAAGTAGTCATCCGCTCATACAATTCCTTTGCAAACTTTGTATCACCTGTTTGTAGTACGTACAAAATTGTTAATCCGTAAGATGCTGGTGATTCATAGTTCACAGCTTGTTTTCCCGTTTCTAAGTTATAACGTCCGTATAACTTTCCGTCTTCGCGAAATTTCTTCTTTATGAATTCCAAATAAGCGTCTGATGAAAGACCGCCTAAACTGCGATGATAAGCAACGTATGATTGATCAATAAGATTCACTTCTTTATCGTACGTAAATGTACCATCTTCTTTATACTCTTTCGGGAATGCCCAGTCGTTTCTCGGATAATCCGCTAAAAACTGAACAACTTCCTGATACTGCTGTGCAGAAATTTTTCCATACTTTTTCATATAAGAGAATGCATGCGGATTTATGTAAGATGTTGTTGCAAAGTTATTTTGTTTCCCTGCATCTGCATCGTAATAATCAACGTAATAATTACCTTTTTTATTATAACGAAGTACAGAATCACTCAATTGATCTGCAAGGTTTTTATAGCGATCTTCCTTATATATTTCATAAGCACGATATAATTGTTCTATAATACGAAGATCATCGATAAGTGCATTAGTAGCTGACTGCATTTCTCCCTTTTCAGAGATTTTCCATAAAACGATGTGGTCCTTGTGTACAAAGTTATTTTGAATAACCTTCACTTGTTCATCAAATAAAGCTTGATCATCTTTATCAAGTGTATATTGTAGCCATAACCCTGCAGATTCTGATAAAGCTTCACGGCCCTTCGCTTCACCCTTACCTGCCTTTGTATCCTCTAAGCGATACGTTGCAAGTGTTCCATTTTCATTTATCATATGCCTTAAAATAAAATGCTCGGTGCGATTTCCTTGTAAAGCTGACCAAAATACAACTCCACCTAAAGCGATTAAAAGAATAACCCCAATCCCTATATATAAACGTTTTCGCAAGCTTTTCACCTCCTTTTAAGGCTAACCTTAATTTTACCAGAACATACGCAAATATAAAAAAGACAATCCTTTAGATTGTCTCTCCCACCTTATCCTTCGCAAGCCTCTTTAGAAGGTCTATATAGCGATTCCACAAGTCGATCATATTCACGACGCGTAATTTCTTTATTATATAACTTTAATAATAAATCTCTATGCTCTTTTGAAAATGCCATCTTTTTAATGACTTCAGGATACATAAGACACCCTCTCCATTTCACATAAACTTCTTCATTTCACAAACGTAACACGCCGAGATGGAACTTATGTTCGCATAGAAGATTATAAAATATTCCTCCATAAAAAACAAACAAAATATTACCCAATAAAAATTTCTTTCTTTTTAGAATATTTAAAAACAACATTACCATGTTCCCTTTTTTAAATACATATATATTTTTGGCAGTTTTTTGAATAAATCTTCCAATTCAATCAGAAAATAATGGCAAAAAAGAAGAGGAGTATACATATGGATACCGTAACATTAGCAAGGGCATTTTTTGGTTCTTCATTGGCATTCCACATCATCTTTGCAACGCTTGGAGTCGGACTTTCTTTAATGATTTTTATAAGTGAAATATTGTATCACTGGAAGAAAGATTCTGACTATGCCATTATGGCAAAAAGATGGACAAAGGCTTTTGCTATCCTTCTCGGTGTAGCAATTCCAACTGGAACAATTGTTGGTGTACAAATTTCACTTCTTTGGCCTGGTTTCGCCAAAATTGTTGGACAAGTTATTTCCGTTCCATTTCAAATTGAGATTTTCGCCTTCTTTTTAGAGGCTTTATTCATGTCTATTTATGTATATGCGGCTGATAAACTACCTCCAGTTATGAGATTAATCTCGCTATTTTTCGTTATGATTGGTGCCACTGCATCCGCCGTGCTTATTACATCAGCAAATACATGGATGAATACACCTGCGGGCTTTTCAATGGGTCCAGATGGCTCAGTTTTTAACGTTGATCCGTGGAAAGCTTTCTTTAATCCGAGCTTTGGCACAAGTGCATTCCACGTCGTTATTACAGCCTATACAACCGGAGCAGCTGTTATCGCTTCTATCGCTGGATTTAAATTATTAAAGAAAAATTTAAGTACACATGAAATTGCTTACCATAAAAAGGGATTACTGTTAGGGCTTGTCGTTACATTTATCACAGGTGCTACGATGTGGCTTTCAGGACACGAATCTGCTATTGCCTTACATAAACATTCACCTGAAAAACTAGCATCTGCTGAAGCTTTGTTTGAAACGACATCACACGCTCCTTTATCGATTGGCGGGGTTGTGGATCCTAACACACTTGAACTAAACTATGCACTGGAAATTCCTAATATGCTTAGCTTATTAGTGGGACTAGACCCTAACACCGTTGTAAAAGGTCTAAAGGAATTTCCACAAGAAACATGGCCACCATTTTACACACATACACTGTTCAACTTAATGGTCGGCACCGCTGCCTTTACCTTTGCAGTTGCAGCTATTGCCCTCTTATATTGGTACTTTGTTTACCGAAAAAAAGGAGTAGAGTTACCGAAGTGGCTTCTTTGGGGAGCTGCCGCCTGTGGCCCCGTTATGTTGCTCGGTATTGAATTCGGATGGATTTTTAGTTGTAGTGGTCGTCAGCCATGGACAATTTATGGCATGCAACGCACGGTAGATGCTTCCACACGTGCTGATTTCGTCGGTCCTTTATTTGTTTTATTCATCATTTTATATATTGGACTCGGTATTTTAACAGTCTTTGTACTACGGACATTCTTTAAGAAACATCCGTTAAAGAATGATTTACATCACGAAGGAGGCGATTCTCGTGCATGAGGAAAGCATTGCAATCATCATCTTATGGGCTCTTATTTTCGTATATAGCATACTAGGGTCTATTGATTTTGGAGCTGGTTTTTGGGGCATGGTATATGCTAAACACCCGACGCTTGCTGCCAAGCTTGCTAATCGGTACCTATCACCAACTTGGGAAGTAACAAATACGTTTCTTGTCTTTGTCGTTGTTGCTTTTCTCGGTTTCTTTCCAAAAGCGGCCTTTACCCTTGCAACAGTTATGTTTGTACCAGTTATGTTAATTTTAGTACTCGTTGCGATTCGTAGTACATTTATGGTATTTGCTTACTCCCTGCCAAAGTACCAACACCTTCTTCGGATTATTTCAGGAATTACTGGGCTCTTAATCCCAGCTCTATTAATTACCGTTCTGCCCGTTACAGAAGGTGCCTATATTACGATGTCTGAAGGAAAAGAAGTGCTCCTTTACGGAAAACTTCTTTCTAGTCCCGTTATTTATTGTTATATGCTCTTTGGACTAACTTCGGAACTATTTCTATCATCTCTCTTTCTTGCTGATTTTGCTAGGGAACAAGGTTCTGAAGATACGTACCGAATTTATAGAAGAAATGCCATCATACTTGGTCCTGCAACGCTCGTGACTGCTATTATTGCTCTCGTTGTAATGGACCCTGAAACACACTGGCTTATGCAAGGACTAATAAAGCAATTCCCATGGTTTACAGTCTCTATCATTTTATTTGTTATCGGATATTCCTCCCTTTGGTGGACAAATAAGAAGTACAGCACACTAGGTTTTCCTCGCATTGCAGTTTTAGCTGTCGTCGCTCAATATGCATTTGCAAGCTACGCTTACGGCGTCGCCCATTTACCGTATATCATTTATCCGGACGTAACTGTATTTACAAGCTTTACGACGGTCGAAACATTCTATGCACTTCTTATTCTTTACGCAATCGGGATTGCAATTTTATTACCCGGATTCATTTTCTTCTGGAATTTATTCTTGAAGGATCGAACTTTTTTAAAGGAAAAATAATAAAGTGAAACTTTAATCAGTTTGTTTTTTCATCCCCCACTGATTATTAGCCTTCACTAATCGGGCGTTTACGGGCAGTAAGGCTCCCACCTAACTTCTTTGCTCCAGCCGAGTTTTGAGGTGGGTGTCTTACTGCCCACAAATAGCGGGCTAAATGAGGGGCATTCGTACATAGAATGCCCCTCATTTATTAGACGTCTCTCCTAATAGTTATTACACCTACCACTGATACTTGTCCTATAGCTCAAAGAACACATATTCACGCCATTCCATTATATGCCTAGTTCTTCTTATTTTCTGCTGAATATACTAGCAATATAAACTTGAGACAAGCTACATTTGTTCAAGGGAAATAGAAAGGTAGGTTAAATATGAGCATTGAAATATGGATTACTATTATTGTATTCTTCTTAACAATGATTGTTGTCTTTTGGCGACCCCGTGGCTTAAATGAGGCATGGCCGGCAGCAGTCGGCGCTGGCATTATCCTCATTACTGGACTTGTATCAAAGCCAGACGTCATGGACATTATAAGTAAAATCGGCGGTGCCTCTATAACAATATTAGCGACCATCGTTATGGCGGTTATATTAGAAAGCTTCGGCTTCTTCCACTGGTCCGCAGCAAAACTTGCAAATTTAGCAAAGGGCTCCGGTCGCCGTTTATACTGGTATATTCAATTATTATGTTTTCTTATGACTCTTTTATTCAATAACGACGGTAGTATTTTAATTACAACACCGATTTTGATTTTACTTCTGAAAAACCTTCAATTAAAACCTCATCAACAAATCCCTTATTTATTAAGCGGTGCTTTAATCGCCACTGCATCTAGTGCACCAATCGGTGTAAGTAATATCGTAAACTTAATCGCATTAAATATTGTTAATATGACTCTTTATATGCACACAGCTATGATGTTTGTACCTGCAACACTAGGACTACTGTTTATGTCATGGCTCATGTATACAATTTTAAAGAAAAAACTTCCAAAAAGACTACCTGTTTCTTCATATGATATTGAAGAGATTTTTTTCACGAAAAACTTCCATCCGTTAAAAGGAAAAAATTCTGTTGATACGAAACAAAAACGTACAAAATTCATGTTAAAAGTATTAGGCTTCGTCTTCCTTATGCGCTGTCTTCTATTCGTTGCATCCTTCTTATCGATCCCAATTGAAATTGTTGCTGTACTCGGTTCACTCGTTCTTCTCATCTGGAGATGGTACTACTTACGAACAAACCCAGTCGATATTTTGAAAAAGACACCGTGGCACATTTTAATTTTCGCTTTCTCTATGTATGTAATTATTTACGGGCTTCACAACGCAGGATTAACAGCAGCACTTGTAAATTGGCTCGAGCCAGTTGTAAATCAGCATCTACTCTATGCAAGCTTTGCGATGGGCGGACTTGTATCTATCCTCTCTAACATCTTCAATAATCACCCTGCACTTATGATCGGTACCATTACGTTAACAGAAATGGGACTAGATCCAGTCACATTAAAAACTATCTATCTCGCAAATATCATTGGTAGTGACATCGGTTCACTATTGTTACCAATTGGTACGCTAGCTTCCCTCATTTGGATGTATATACTAAGACAAAACAAAATTAAAGTGAAATGGAAAGATTATTTAAGTGTATCTCTCATCGTAATCCCACTCACAACAGTCGTCACATTATTCCTCTTATACTACTGGGTACACTTATTCTTCTCCTTATAGACAACAGAAGCCCCCTTTGCTACCGTCTTAGCAAAGGGGGCTTCTTCTATATTTAAGTTAGGTACAGTGTGATCAATCAAGTAAAGAGGTGTAACGTATTATTGATATAAGTGACTACCAGTTTCTTTAAATTCTACCGCTTTCTCTTTCATTCCTTTTTCAATTGCTTCTGTCGTTTCTAAATCATTTTCTTTCGCATATTCACGAATATCATGCGAAATTCTCATACTACAAAACTTTGGTCCACACATCGAACAGAAATGAGCTGTTTTCGCGCCTTCTGCTGGCAATGTTTCATCATGATACTCCATCGCGCGCTCAGGGTCTAAAGATAAATTAAATTGATCGCGCCAGCGGAATTCAAATCGTGCTTTTGAAAGTGCATCATCACGCTGATGAGCCGTTTTATGCCCTTTCGCAAGATCGGCTGCATGCGCAGCGATTTTGTACGTAATAACCCCTTCGCGAACATCATCTTTGTTCGGTAAACCTAAATGTTCTTTCGGAGTTACATAACAAAGCATCGCCGTTCCAAACCAGCCGATCATCGCAGCACCAATCGCTGAAGTAATATGATCATAACCTGGTGCAATATCTGTCGTTAACGGCCCAAGGGTATAAAACGGCGCGCCCTGACAAATATCAAGTTCTTTCTCCATATTTTCTTTAATTAAATGCATCGGTACATGCCCAGGTCCTTCAATCATAACTTGCACATCATGTTTCCAAGCGATTTTTGTTAATTCACCAAGTGTTTCAAGCTCAGAAAACTGAGCTTCGTCATTTGCATCTGCAATAGAACCTGGACGTAATCCATCTCCAAGAGAGAACGAAACATCGTACTGCTTCATAATTTCACAAATCTCTTCAAAATGAGTATATAGGAAGTTTTCTTTATGATGGAATAAACACCACTGCGCCATAATCGAACCACCGCGCGAAACAATACCTGTCATACGCTTTGCAGTAATTGGAATGTAACGAAGTAATACACCAGCGTGAATCGTGAAGTAATCAACGCCTTGCTCCGCTTGCTCAATTAACGTATCACGGTACACTTCCCACGTTAAATCCTCTGCAATTCCGTTTACTTTTTCAAGCGCTTGATAAATTGGCACAGTTCCAACTGGTACCGGAGCATTACGAATAATCCACTCACGTGTTGTATGAATGTTTTTACCTGTAGATAAATCCATAATCGTATCTGCACCCCAGCGAGTCGCCCACGTCATCTTCTCTACTTCTTCTGCAATAGAAGACGATACAGCAGAGTTTCCGATATTTGCATTTACCTTTACATGAAAATTACGTCCAATTATCATCGGTTCCGCTTCAGGATGGTTAATGTTCGCCGGCAAAATCGCACGACCTTCTGCAATCTCCTTACGAACAAATTCAGGCTCTACCCCTTCACGAATCGCGACATATTCCATCTCAGACGTAATAATGCCATTACGCGCATAATGCATTTGCGTAACATTTGCACCTTGCTTCGCTCTAAGCGGCTTGCGATCCATTTGCGGGAAAACAGGTGTATGTTTTGAAGCCACTTTCACACCGTCATCCTCTGGTCTTACTTCGCGCCCTTCGTATCCTTCTACATCACCACGCCCCACAGTCCAAGAGTGGCGCGGCGTTGGAATCCCCTTTTCCAGCTCCACTTTATACTCAGGATCTGTATAAGGACCACTCGTATCGTATACACGAATGGGCGAGTTTGGAACACCATTTGTATCGCTTTGTTCAATCTCACGCATCGGCACTTTCATACCTTCACGTGGCCCATCCACATACACTTTCTTACTTCCTGGTAAACTCGATTTCAATTCAATTTGCTCAGCTGAAACAGACTGTTTCATAACCTTTGTTGCCCCCCTGTACGTGACAAGGACGAGATATGGCCAGCGTATGCCAAAATAAAAAGAGCCAGGTCCATAAAAAAATAAGGACCTGGCTCATAAAGACATAATTATGTAAAGCCGTTAACTTCCCTACGCTGGTACGAGCCAGATCAGGTCCAAAGGGTTAAGAAGTTCACACGCTTCTCTCTCAGCCTACGCATACGTTAGGCACCCCTAGTTTATCACTGATTTAATTTTCAATACTTTCCCATCATACACGATAATCTGAAAAATGCAAAGGTTATTTCTTTTTCGTTTACGGAATCATCCACGTTAAATAATAAGCCTGCACATAAGTCATAATCCCAACAATAGTAACGAAGAATAAACTATGCTTTAATGTAAAGCGGAACAAATCTGACTCTTTCCCAGCAAGTCCAACTGCCGCACAAGCAATCGCAATCGATTGCGGAGAAATCATTTTACCTGTTACACCGCCAGTTGTATTTGCTGCAACGAGAAGCACTTCAGATACACCGACTTGCTGCGCTGTAATTGCTTGTAAATTCGAGAACAGTGCGTTCGCTGACGTATCTGATCCTGTTAAAAATACGCCAATCCAGCCTAAGAATGGTGAGAAGAACGGGAATAGTCCTCCAGTTCCTGCTAGTGCTAACGCTAATGTAGAAGATAGACCAGAATAGTTTGCGATAAATGCGAATCCTAATACGAATCCAATAGATAGAATTGGCATTTTTAGTTCGTTTAACGTTTCTTTAAATGTTGCTACCGCATCTTTTGCACTCATTTTCAAAATAAAGATAGAAATGATACAAGCAATTAAAATTGCTGTTCCAGTCGCTGATAAAATATCTAATTTCAGGATTGCTTCATAAGGTGTTGGTTTATTTACAATTGGCTCTGCTTTCATTACTAAATTGTGCAAACCTGGAACTTCAAATTTAAATACGAGACTTTCTAAAGCACCACCTGGAGCGAATAATGCTTTAAAGAAACTTTGGCTCCAAATGACTACCATCACAGTTAAAATAATGAACGGAGACCATGCTTTTACTACTTTTCCTACCGTTAGTTTCGGCATAGATGTCGCCGTCGTCGTTGCCGCCACTTCACTATTCGCTTGTTTAGACTGATAAATTTCTTTCGGCTGCCAAACTTTTAAGAATAACGATAAACTTACTAAACTTACAAGTGCTGACGTAATATCAGGAAGTTCTGGTCCTAAAAACGTCGCTGTAATAAACTGTGTAATTGCAAATGAACTACCCGCTACAAATAAAGCAGGCCACGTTTGTCTTACTCCTTTAAAACCATCCATTAAAAATACGATAAAGAACGGAACAAATAAAGATAAGAACGGTAATTGATGCCCAGCCATTTGTCCAATTTTATGTGGATCAATGCCTGTTACTTGTCCGGCAACTGTAATCGGAATCCCCATCGCTCCGAACGCTACTGGTGCAGTATTTGCGATTAAACAAAGACCTGCTGCATATAAGGGATTTAGCCCAAGACCTGCAAGAAGCGCTGCCGTAATCGCTACCGGTGCACCAAATCCTGCTGCCCCTTCTAAAAATGCCCCGAATGAAAATCCGATTAAAATAACGAGTAAACGATGATCGTTTGTAATAGATAATACAGATGCACGAATGACATCAAATTGACCTGTTTTCACGGAGATTTTATATAAAAATACCGACATAATGATAATCCAAGCAATTGGCCATAATCCATATAAGAAACCGTACCCGGTTGCTGCCATCGCCATCGTAAACGGCATTTTATAAGCAAATAACGCTACTAAAATTGTAAGTACAACTGTAATAAATCCTGCCACATACCCCTTCATGCGGAAAACTGCTAAAGCTAAGAAAAAAAAGATGATTGGAATAAGTGCAACTGCTGCCGAAATCCAAATATTACCGAACGGATCATAAACTTGTGTCCATGTGTTCATTGTTCTCTCCCCCTAAAGAATCCCCTTTTAAATAGAATAACCTCATCAATAGACTATCAGGTCATCATACCTTTTAGTCTAAAAATAAAAAACGTTTGAGAAAACGTTTTCAATAACTTCTTTTATACTTTATCATATCATTTTCCATTAAAAAAGATTTTTTTGAAAATTTTATCATTTAACAAAAAATCTTACAAAAACGTCACGTTCTTGTAATGTTCATCGATAGTAAGCTTGCAGAAATTACTGCATAATAATAGTATAACAACGGACATTATTTATGAGGTGATATATATGAATGGAAACAAAATATTAGCTGCTTTATCGTACTTTAGTGTACTATTTGCCCCTATCTTATTCCCTATTATCGTGTGGATTGTGGGCGATTCTGAAACAAAACCACATGCAAAACGTGCTCTATGGACACACATTATTCCAAGTATCGCAACATTTATTGGATTAGTTATTTTAGGAATTATGGGCATCGGATCTGATCAACCAGACGTAACACTTGGAATCGGTGCAATGATTGTCTTATGTATTTGCGGAATCGTTAGCTTATACTACTTCATTTGGAACATCGTGAAAGGTATTAAAGTACTGAAAGCTTAATCTTTCTTTTAAACAAACGTTTGATTAAAAAAGGACACTTGCAATTTGCAAGTGTCCTTTTCCCGCTATGTACAGGCAATAAGAGCCTTCTCTTTATCTTCTGCGTTTCTTCTTTTTTCTCATCATTTTCTTTCGGCGCGTATTCGCTTTATCCGCTATAATGTGGAGCGTACTCGCCACAATAATTCCCATTACAAACGTTACAATTTCAACCTCGTGTTTCTTCGCAATTTCTATTAAATTCCCATCGAGTGCTATTACATTTAATAGGAATAAAAACGGAGAAAACACGATTAACATGTATGCAATACGAATAATATCACCAATTATAATCGTATGTGTGAAGAAGGAACGATGGGGCATTACGCTCCTATATGGATACCAAAAAATGCGGAGGAATCCCCATTTATTATACGCATTACTGTACGTATCTAAATCCGGTGTTAAAAATGAAGTACCTACTAAAAATCCAATTGCAAAAGTTAATAAAAAATCAAAGTTTGTTAATCCATACGAAAAGAGCAGAAACAAAACAACCGGAAGGGATATTAAGTTTATTTTCGTATGCGTTCTTCCTGATGGCATAATGCACTTCCTCGCTTACGTTCGCCCTGTCACTCTATGACAGTTCTCACCTATTGATCTAATTTCTGATCGATAAATGATGTGTCTATATCCGAACCAAACCATTCTGCCAACTTCACTCGTGCCTTATCTTTCACATCTTCATTGACATATAACGACGCCTGTATTAGTGCGGCCATTAATGCCCCTAAATCATCCGTATAACCAACTCCAGCAATAAAATCTGGGATGGCATCAATCGGTGCAATAAAATAAGCAAGTGCTCCAATTACAATAATTTTCACTCGTTTTGGAACATCAGGTCTTTGCAAAACGTAAAACAGTAATAAACTTGCATAAATGACTGACTGCCCTGCTTGCTTTGCAACATGTTTTACTTTTTTCCAAAACGCTTCAACTGAAAATTTTTGTTTCATGTAAAAGCCCCCCTATTTTTCAAAAGAAATAAGCTACAATATATTACCAGTAAAAGTTCATCAAAATTACACATAATCTATCAACGAACATTTATTGTAACAAACAAAATTAAAAAGAACAAGTGTTCGTTAATTTTCATACACTTTCCTTCATATAATAGGTTTCTAGACAACCCATTACACATCTCCATTTCTTATTTCTCAACTATGAAAATTTTCACTTTCACTTAACATTCTGCTCTATCTTTGTTATATTTTCTAGTTGACGGACATATAAACGAATGATAAAGTTTTCTCTGGTAGTGACAAATCACATACAAAAAATGTAAAATGTTATAGTGTTTCTCAGAAATGAATTTTGTTGTATAATACAGAAATGACGTTATGCTTATGAGCAGCACAAGAAACCAAAAAGGGTATGCATAGTTAAAGTCGTATATGGGTGAATATAGAAACTCTACTTATGGCCAAGAAAACTATGTATTTTTTATTTTAACATTTTTCGCTCCAAAATCGACCAAGCCTGATAGAGAAAGGGTGGAAATGAATGAAAGAAACCATGAAATCACAATTTCAAAATGTGCGTTTCACTTTATTCGTAGCTTTGGCCGTATGGCTAAAAACCTACATCATTACACGCACTAGCTTCGATTTAAAACTTGAATCTTTCATGCAAGAATTCATTTTATTCATTAGTCCATTAGCAGCATCATTACTGTTTGTGGGTCTTGCATTATTTGCAAAAGGGAAAAAACGTAACTATATAGCACTAGGAATTAACTTTATCTTAACGTTCATTCTTGTTGGTAACGTAATGTTCTACGGATTCTACAATGACTTCGTTACTTTACCAGTATTAGGACAAACGTCTAATTTCGGAAGTTTAGGTTCTAGTGTGAAAGAATTATTTAACTACAAAATCATCCTTGCATTTGCTGATATTATCGTATTCTTCGTTCTATTGAAGAAGAAGAAAAACTTTGCACCGACAGAGCGTGTAGCACGTCCGATGCGTTCCCTATACTTCGTGTCAACAATTGCTATTTTCTTCGTAAACCTAGGATTTGCAGAAGCTGAGCGTCCAGAACTATTAACACGTTCATTCGACCGCGTTATGCTTGTTAAAAACTTAGGATTATATGTACACCAAGCATACGATCTTGGCTTACAAGCAAAATCAAGTTCACAAAAAGCATTTGCGGATAGTAGTAAATTACAGGAAGCAGAAAACTATGTGAAAACAACACAAAGTAAACCAGATCCAAATATGTTCGGTACTGCAAAAGGGAAAAACGTAATTGTTGTCTCTCTTGAATCATTACAAACATTCTTAATTGGTGCGACAGTTAACGGACAAGAAGTTACACCATTCTTAAACCAATTTGCGAAAGAAAGTTATTACTTCGATAACTTCTTCCATCAAACTGGGCAAGGAAAAACATCTGATGCTGAATTCTTAGTAGATACTTCATTATATCCACTAGACCGCGGTGCTGTATTCTTCACACACGGTAATAACGAATATACAGCAACTCCAGAAATTTTGCGTCAGCAAGGGTATAACACATCAGTATTCCACGCAAACAACGCAACATTCTGGAACCGTAATATTATGTATCCGGCACTTGGTTATGATCGTTACTACAACGAGCTTGACTACAAGATTACGCCAGAAACAAAATTAAACTGGGGACTAAAAGATATCGAATACTTTGATCAATCTATCGATATGTTAAAACAGGTGAAGCAACCGTTCTATACTCGCTTCCTTACTTTAACAAACCATTACCCATTCACTTATGATGACAGTACGAAATTGATCGAGCCGTACAACTCTGGTGATGGTGTATTCGACCGCTATATGGTAACAGCTCGCTACTTAGACGAAGCAATGAAACACTTTATTGAGCGTCTAAAAGCAGAAGGTATTTATGACAACTCTGTTATCGTATTCTACGGTGACCATTATGGTATTTCTGAAAACCATAACCGTGCAATGGCACAGTTCTTAGGAAAAGAAGAAATTACTACATTTGACCATATGAACTTACAAAAAACACCGATGTTTATTCACGTTCCAGGTCAAAAAGAAGGTAAAACAATTTCAAAACCAACTGGTGAAATTGACATTAAACCAACAATTCTAAACTTACTTGGTGTAGATTCTACGAATCAAATTCAATTCGGTCATGACGTATTCTCACCAGACAATAAAGGATTCGTTGTTCTTCGTGACGGTAGCTTCATTACAGATAAGTACATGTACACAAACAGTACATTCTACGATCGTAACACAGGTGAAGTTGTACAATTACCGAAAGAAGAAGCTCAACCACTTATTGATCGTGCACAAAACGAGCTAAATATGTCAGACAAAATTATTGAAGGCGACTTACTTCGCTTCTCTGAAAGCAATAAGGTCAAAACTGGCGAGGTAAAAACGGCTATTAAAGAAGAAAAGAAGAGCGCTGAGTAATCTCAGCCTCTTTTTTATTTTCCTCTCTACAAATTCTTCTATACATTAACTTTAAAATTACATAACCTTCACCTAATATTTACACCACATTAACGAAACATCTTTATAATAAAATATGTAAACAAGGTTCCACATATTTCTTATCTCTCATCTTTAATAAGATCCCTTAGAGAAATATGCGCATTTGTTTTCAACTTTCTTATAATTGTCTTTCCAAGTGTTTTGTTTGCATAAATGAAACCTTTAAAGACGATGTCCCTATGAAAGATAGCTACCCTCCTTGTGCAGCATTCCATACGAATGTTGCTTTTTTTTTTCAAAAAGCAGGATTCTTATTTCTCATTTTCGAATTTGTATATACAAAATGCTGTAAATCACCACTACTTCTCTATGATTTACAAATACATATACGCCATATGCAGAGAATTACTTACATAAAAATAACTAGAGTGCTTTTTATTCATGTACTAAAGAAAGGATGGGACGAAAATTGGCATACGAAAGATTTGTACTATGGAATGATGCAGTTATTGATACAACAAAACATCGCGCGTACATAGAACTTGAAGAAAGAGGCTTACAATTTGGAGATGGTGTCTATGAAGTTATTCGCCTCTATAACGGAAACTTTCACTTATTAGATCCACACTTAACAAGATTATATCGCTCCATGGATGAAATAGAATTATCACTCCCTTTCTCAAAAGCAGAACTGATCATATTACTCTACAAACTAATTGAAAGTAATAATTTCCACGAAGATGGAACGATTTATTTACAAGTATCTCGTGGTGTACAAGCTCGTTCACATGCATTCTCATATGACACATCCCCAACAATCTATGCTTATATATCAAAAAAAGAAAGACCGGCTTTATGGATTGAGTATGGTGTACGTGCTATATCAGAACCTGATACACGCTGGCTTCGCTGTGATATTAAATCGCTAAATTTATTACCAAATGTATTAGCTTATACGAAAGCTGAACGCAAAGGTTGTAAAGAAGCACTTCTCGTACGAAATGGTATTGTAACTGAAGGTAGCCACTCTAACTTTTTTCTCATAAAAAACGGAACACTGTATACGCATCCAGCCAATCACCTTATTTTAAACGGCATTATTCGTCAGTACGTCCTTTCTTTAGCTAACACTCTTCAACTTCCTGTACAAGAAGAGCTTTTCAGCGTTCGCGATGTTTATCAAGCAGATGAATGTTTCTTTACGGGAACGACTATTGAAATTTTACCGATGACCCATCTCGATGGAACTGCGATTCAAGATGGTCAAGTTGGCCCTATCACCAAATTACTACAAAGGTCATTTTCTCAAAGCCTTTTAAAATCCAACAGCACATCTTCCTAAATACGAATAATCTTCTCATTTTCCACGTCAAATATATGTATTTAAATGGAAATCAAGGTGTGAATTTATGCCTTGATTTTTTCTTGTAATCTTTTTGTCATATTCAGATTACCGCATAAGTCTTGACAGTAATCGACATGCTCTTTAGAATTTTTAACAGTTGGTAAATATTTCTTCACTACATTACAGACAGAAAGGAATCGACAAATTATGAAAAAATACCTTGCCGGTCTTGCGGCAGTGTCTGTAGCAGGAGGAGCAGCACCTACACTTGATAGTGTTCAAGCTGCCCCGGAACAAAATACACAAAAAGCTGCTACACAAACTGTCCAAGCTTCCGCATCAAACAATTCATCATATACGGTGAATACTAGCGTACTACATGTTCGTGCAGGATCAAGTACTTCTCACGACGTCATCTCTCGCGTTTATAATGGTCAATCATTAAACGTAATTGGAGAAGAAAATGGTTGGTTCAAAATTAACCATAATGGAAAAACAGGCTATGTTAGTGGCGAATTTGTATCAAAAAATGGTGCAAAAACAAATAACACTGTAAGTACAGGCGGAAACAATAAAGTTACTGCTGATGTATTACGTGTACGTACAGCTCCTAACACTTCTAGTTCTGTTTCAGGACGTGTATATGAAGGACAAACTTTAAACGTAATTGGAGAAGAAAATGGTTGGGTGAAAATCAACCATAACGGACAAACTGGTTATGTTAGTAGCCAATTTGTATCAGGAGCTTCTTCAAATACTGGCTCTACAAGCAATAACAACAATAGTAACAATGAAGCAACTGTTCAACCAGCAAGCGGAAACTATACAGTAAATGTATCTTCCCTTCGCGTTCGTACAGGTCCTAGCACTTCTCATCCAACTGTAGGTTCTGTTAAACAAGGACAAGTAGTACAAGTTGTAGGCGAAGTTCAAGATTGGTTCAAAATCAATTACGCAGGACAAACAGCTTACTTAAGCAAAGACTACGTAACAAAAGGCGGCTCTAACGAAAACGTTACTCAAGGTAACAACCAAGAGCAAAATAATAATGTAACTGTTCAAACTGGTGGTACTTACGTTGTTAACGCAACATCTCTACGTGTTCGTACAGGCCCTGCTGCTTACCATAGTGTAATTGGCGGCGTGTTAAATGGTACAACATTAAACGTAGTTGGATCTGAAAACGGCTGGTTTAAAGTAAACTACCAAGGAAAAACAGGCTATGTTAGTAGCGAATTTGTAAAATTCGTTAAAGGTGGCACGGCTACTCCTGAACAACCGAAACAGCCTGATCAAGGTGCAATTGGCGACTACTACATTAATGCTTCTGCACTAAATGTACGTAGCGGCGAAGGTACAAATTATAGAATCATAGGCGCACTTCCACAAGGACAGAAGGTTCAAGTAATCTCTGAAAACTCTGGATGGAGCAAAATTAACTACAACGGTCAAACTGGTTACATCGGAACACGTTTCCTATCTAAAACACCAGTTGGTGGCGCAGTAGATAATAAGCCTAACGACAACCAAAATAACAATCAAAATAATAACAACAATAACAATAACACTAATAATAGCGGTGACAGTTCTTCTCTACTTGCATACGCGAAA
The DNA here is from genome assembly GCF_040459645.1 of Bacillus cereus group sp. RP43. Lineage (NCBI taxonomy): Bacteria > Bacillati > Bacillota > Bacilli > Caryophanales > Bacillaceae > Bacillus > Bacillus cereus group sp. RP43. The sequence continues at coordinate 272,059 of NZ_JARVHQ010000001.1, read as the reverse complement.
TCTATGCAAGGTGTACCATACGTTTGGGGCGGTACTTCTGCTAACGGCGTGGACTGCAGTGGTTACATCTACCACGTATTTAAGAAATTTGGTCATAACATTAGCCGTCAAAGTGTTGCGGGATATTGGAGTAGCTTATCACAAACTTCAAATCCACAACCAGGTGACTTAATTTATTTCAAAGACACTTATAAAAAAGGTCCTTCTCACATGGGTATCTACCTTGGTGGGGGATCATTTATCCAATCTGGAGATAAAGGTGTAGCAATTGCTTCATTAAATAACTCTTATTGGAAGAGCCATTTCTTAGGATATACGAAAGCACCTTAAGTTATAGTTTCAGAGCCTTCTAGTTTACTAGAAGGCTCTTTTTAAAGGACTCGATATAGCAATCCCCTTTCATTCTCTCTACGAAAAAATTATGCGTTCATTCTCCTATTTCATACACTATATTCTATAAAAATTGTCCAAAACGTTATCATAATGAATATATTTCAACAAAAAACATAACCTATTTCATGTCTATTCATTTTATATGTGTTTTTTCAAAGAATTTTCTTTTTATTTAAACTTTTCGTTAGACGTTTGACCTCCGATGTCCATTATGATAAGTTACTTAAGATGTTATATTCGCAAAAGTATAGACAACTGGTTTATACACTTTTTTACTATGAGGAAGGAGCATACACTGCATGAATGTTTTATGGGGAATTGGCGGCGTAATTGGAGTATTAGCAATTGCCTTTTTACTATCTTCCAACCGCAAAGCTATTAATTGGCGCACAATTTTAATCGCGCTAGCATTACAAATGTCATTTTCATTTATCGTATTACGATGGGATGCCGGAAAAGCAGTTTTAAAATACGCTGCTGATGGTGTTCAAGGATTAATTAATTTTTCTTACGAGGGAATTAAGTTCGTTGCTGGGGATTTAGTCAACGCAAAAGGCCCTTGGGGATTTGTCTTCTTTATTCAAGCACTACTTCCAATTGTATTTATTAGTTCATTAGTAGCTATCTTATATCATTTCGGTATTATGCAGAAATTTGTTAGTGTCGTTGGTGGTGCATTAAGTAAACTTCTTGGAACTTCTAAAGCAGAAAGTTTAAACTCAGTAACAACTGTATTTTTAGGACAAACTGAGGCACCAATCTTAATCAAACCTTACTTAGCACGGTTAACAAATAGTGAGTTCTTCACTATTATGGTAAGTGGTATGACGGCTGTTGCCGGATCAGTTCTTGTCGGCTATGCAGCAATGGGTATTCCGTTAGAACACTTATTAGCAGCAGCAATTATGGCAGCTCCATCAAGTTTATTAATTGCGAAATTAATTATGCCAGAAACAGAAAAAGTAGATAATAACGTTGAACTTTCTACAGAACGTGAAGATGCAAACGTTATCGATGCAGCTGCACGTGGTGCATCTGAAGGTATGCAACTTGTTATTAACGTAGCTGCAATGTTAATGGCTTTCATCGCATTAATAGCTTTATTAAATGGTCTATTAGGATTAATTGGCTCTCTGTTCCATATTAAACTTAGCCTTGATTTAATCTTCGGTTACTTATTATCACCATTTGCAATCTTAATCGGGGTTTCTCCAGGGGAAGCTATACAGGCAGCAAGCTTTATTGGTCAAAAACTTGCAATCAACGAATTCGTTGCATATGCAAACTTAGGACCACATATGGCAGAGTTCTCTGCAAAAACAAACCTGATTTTAACATTCGCAATCTGTGGATTCGCAAACTTCTCTTCTATTGCAATTCAATTAGGTGTAACTGGAACGTTAGCTCCTACTCGCCGTAAACAAATTGCACAATTAGGGATTAAAGCAGTTATCGCTGGTACACTAGCGAACTTCTTAAACGCAGCAGTCGCAGGTATGATGTTCCTATAAATTCATGAAAGCCTCCTTTTTAAAAAGGAGGCTTTTTTTTATATATTATAAATATAATTTTTATATATATTAAATACTTTATGTATAGATGTATAGACGCTATGTTACAATAATTAGTATGTCTGTTTATTTTTTCTTGCACAAGAGAGATACTACTTGATGTATCTCGCCCCAAAAAGACTTCTAGCTACATGGTCCATTTCTTAATAATTGTGCATACTACAAATATCCAGCACGAATTATCTGTAAGGAGGAAAGTTTCGTGAAAGATAAGTCCTACAAAATCCTCTCTATGTGGATTTTACAAATTTTATTTTATTTTACTACTGTACATGTGACGAAATATGAGCACGCGCTCATTTTTACAATTATATATGTCATCATAAATGTACTATTCCTATTTTTAGCTGATAAAACAGCATTTATTTTCTTCATACTGGGAACAATCATTTCAGTATTCTATTTATTTTATCAGGCGTGGCTTCACTTATGGAGTACATCAGATCAATGGGAATATATTATTACCCACTTCTTGATGGCAGCTAACTTCTTCATTGTTTATATTTCAACCCATCTATTAAAAAAGGTTATCCTTAAAAATAAAGAGTTAACTGAACGAGTGAGAGTGCTTGAGCAATACATTGGAGAATCAAAATTATTAACAAGACAAGAATTCGAAAGACGACAAGCATTATTAACAACTGCGATGAATCGTCGTAATGAAACAGGCATTATCATTTTCTTTGATTTCACTTCCTTTAGTAAATATACGAAGGAAAGTGTCATGGATCGTGTAGCTTCATTATTAGTTGATACAGTCAGAGCTGACTTTGACCTTGCTGCTGAATATGACAGCAACACATTAGTCATTTTATTACAAAATACAAATGAAGCCGGTGCTGACATTGTAATGAACCGTCTACATCCAAAAATGGAGCAATGGCTTGCTGCTGAAGCAATTCAAGATATTAAAATAAAACGAGAACAAATCAATGCAAAGGGACATATCACATTATGATGACACTCGTTATGCTTCTTTTATTTATTTTGTTTTGTGTACTTGTTTTCTGGATCAGCATCACATTTTCAATTAAATATGTATTGATTTTTACCGCCTTTCTATTCTCTGGTTTACTCGTTTATTACTCTTTCTTAACAATTGCGGGCTTAATTCATCGAAATAGTAAACGAAAAGATCGTACGTTAGAACATTATCCAAGTGTAGATATTTTAATACCTGCCCATAATGAAGGGGTTGTTATTAAAGATACATTAGAAGCAATGGCAAAGATTGAATACCCAGGCAAACTAAACGTTTATTTATTAAACGATAATTCTCAAGATGAAACACCTGAAATTGGCGATGATTTCGACAAAGCTTATGCTCATATTCATCACATTCGTGTACCACCTGGCGAACCGAAAGGAAAATCGCGTGTATTAAACTACGGCCTTAGCATTTCGGATGGCGAATATTTCTGTGTTTACGATGCAGATAATCAACCTGAACCACATGCACTGCGAATGCTCGTAGAACATGCTGAAACAACCGAGGATGCCGTTGGAGCAGTTGGACACGTTCGTACAGTAAATGAGAAAAGAAATTGGCTCACACGAATGATTTCATTAGAATTTCAGATTTTCCAGCTCCTTATGCAATCTGGACGCTGGCTATTATTCCAAACAGGTTCACTGACTGGAACAAACATGCTTCTTCGTCGTTCCGCATTAGAAGAGCTTGGCGGCTATGATCCTTATGCAATTGCAGAGGATGCCGAATTAACATTAAGAATTACCCAAAAGGGCTATCTCTTACCAATCGTCCCGGAATCGATTACATGGGAACAAGAACCTGAGCATTTAAAAATTCTTATTAAACAGCGTACACGTTGGCTTCAAGGAAACTTATACATTTTAGAAAAAATGTTTTCTTCGTTAAGCTTCTTTAAAGGAAAACTTCTCGTACACTCCTTACAACAAGTTTTAGTGTATGTCGTATTTTGGCTATTCCTAATCATTTCAAACGTTTGGTTTGTAATTGGACTGCTCGGGATATTCCAAATTCAATATAGTATTCCATTACTATTTATGTGGTATGTCGCATATATTACATATGTTTCTCAATTATTTAGTGCCCAGAGCGTCGAACGAACCTTTACACCGACCAATATTTTCATAAGCGTCATTATGTACTTTACGTACGCACAGCTCTTTACGTATTTATTTATTCGCAGTCTCATTCTTTACTTACGTGCAAAGAGCAAGAAACAAGTAATTGGTTGGGATAAAACAGTACGATTTAAGAAAGAAAAATAGATTTCATTAAAAAATAAGCACAGAGCGCCGTATGCTCTGTGCTTATTTTTTACCGTAATACTATATATCAGACAATACCCCTTAGCTGAAAGTTATTTCACGTCCATCCCCCAACGAACGATCGACCTTCATTTATATACGAAAAAGTGATTGCTATTTTTGTAGAACCAATTGCTTCTCTTTATGCTCTTTACGAGTTTCAGTCTTTGGTTCCGTGCTTTCTTGGACATTTCGATGTGCCACACGTTTCAAACAAATATGCTTCCACTTTCTTTCGTAACGTTTCATTATTCTAGTTGTCCCCCTTGAATGCGCTTTAAAACTGTTTGAAATCGCTTACAGGAAATAATATAGCACATATACATAAAAGTGACAACACATTTCCGACATATTTTTGTCAAAAATATGAATATAATGTGTAAAGTATCAGATATTGTCGAACTATATCGATTTTCCTTTTCAAACTACAGCTATCCATAATTTTCCTGATATTTGAATAAAAAAAGAAGCTGACATAAAATCAGCCCCTTTCCTTCTATTATTTATGTTGCTTCATACGTCCTTCTTTTTGCAACTCTTTAAATAGTGCTGCAATCATAAAGAAAATAACAAATACAAATGGGAATGCCGCAATAATCGACGCAGTTTGCAGCGCCTCTAATCCACCGACATACAATAAGATCGAAGCTAACGCTGCTAGAACAATACCCCAAACCATTTTAATGCGATTTGGTGGGTTTAAGCTACCATGTGTCGTTAACATCGCTAGAACAAACGTGGCAGAGTCTGCCGATGTAATAAAGAATGTTGAAATAAGTAAAATAGCTAACACACATAAAGCCGGTCCCATACTACCCATTTGGTCTAACATAGCAAACAATCCTACTTCTGTGCCCATTTCTTTAATTTGGCCATATATATTCGCCCCGTCGAACAATTCCATATGAATACCCGTTCCTCCGAAAACAGAGAACCAAAGCGCACCAATTACTGTCGGTACGAGTAACACACCAATAACAAATTCACGAATTGTACGCCCGCGTGATACACGAGCAATAAATGTACCTACGAATGGTGACCATGCAATCCACCATGCCCAGTAGAAAATTGTCCATGACTGAATCCACTGATTTCCGCCTTCATTTAATGGACTTAAACGGAAACTCATACTTGGCAATTCTTGAATGTATGATCCGATTGTTGAAGTGAAATAATTCATAATAAAGTTTGTTGGACCTGCAAATAATACAATTATCATAAGTGCAAACGCTAAAATAATATTCGCATTACTTAAATATTTAATTCCTTTATCGAGTCCCGTTTGTGCAGATAGCATATAAAGAACAGTTACAATTCCGATAATTACTAGCTGTGTCGATAATGAGTTTGGAATGGATGTTAAATAACTAACACCACCCGCAATTTGTTTTGCTCCAAGTCCTAATGATGTCGCTACACCAAATACTGTTGCAAATACAGCTAGAACATCAAACATATGTGCAACACGGCCATGTTCACCGCCTTTAAATAGCGGACCAACTGCCGCACTAATTGTACTTGCTCTTCCTTTTCTAAATGTAAAATATGCAATACATAATGCTACAAGTGCATATAATCCCCACGGATGTAATCCCCAATGGAAAAATGAAAAACGAAGCGCAAGACGTGCACTCTCTTCAGTGGCACCCTCTCCAAACGGAGGTGTGTATAAATGATTCAACGGTTCTGCAACGCCCCAGAAAACCAAACCGATTCCCATACCGGCACTAAATAACATAGCAAACCATGTCATATAACTATAATCAGGTTCATCATCATCTTTACCTAAACGAATCGAACCGTACTTAGAAACAATTAAGAAAATAGCAATTCCTAAGAAAATAGAAACGGAAATAATATAGAACCATCCAAACTTACTAACTAACGCAGCTTGAATTGCAGTCGTTACATTTCCTAAGCTACCTTTTCCAATAATAGATTCGGGAATAATCCCCCAAAGTGTAAATGCAATGCATAATGTTAATGAGACAATAAATGTTTTCGTCAGTTTCCTCATCAAATCCCCCTTCGTATGTTTCATTTCTTGTAAATATCATAAATTCCGATGTGTTAAATCGGATAAAAAACCATAGTTTTGCGGTGATTTTCTTTCGGCTCTCTCAAGTTTGCCTTCACCAATTAGAGTTCTTATGGACAGCCTTACCTTCCGTACAACCTTTTCACTCTGCAAGAGCTACAAGATTGGAATACTACTGTCAAATTGTGTGAGAAAAATGCGGATGGGAAGAGATTTTCCCAAAAAAGGATGTGTTACAGTTTTAAAAAAGGGCAGATTTATTCTTTGCAACCCTTTCTTCTTGTAACAATTATGCGGTTTTTTGCTAGTATATAGCGCGTGTTTATAACTTCACAAACGAGATGTTTATGTTTATATAACTATTTTACCCATAAAACGGTAAAATACTCAAGGAATGTAGTCGTATGGTAATCATTATGTAACGCCCTTGTAACATTTTTAGCTTCATTGAAAAAAACATGTTGTATTAAAAATTTTGACTATAACTATAAACCTACTAAAAATACGGAGTGAAAAACACTTTCCTTCATTTCCTACTATGTTACGAAGTGTTAACGACTTATTACGAATGGTTTGTAATTGTGTGTTTTCCCAAAATCCGAAAAAATCTGTTGCTATAATGAGGACACGAAAACAAACGCAATGGAGGCTATCATGAAAAAATTAATTGGAATAGCAACAGCAGCAGTTTTTGGTCTTGGGATTTTCACCGCATCTGCTAATGCAGAAACTGTTGTAAAAACAGACGTACTAAACGTACGAGAAAACCCTACTACTGAATCAAAAGTTGTCGGTAAATTACAGAATGGTCATAAATTAGATGTTCTAAATACAGAAAACGGATGGTCACAAATCAAATTAGATGGTAAAGACGCATTCGTAAGTGCAGAGTTTACAAAGAACTCTTACTATGTAACAGCTAACGTATTAAATGTACGTGCTGAAGCGAACACAAACTCAGAAATTCTTGGAACGCTTAAGAAAGACGATATGATCGAAACAACGAACCAAGTACAAAATGAGTGGTTACAATTTGAATATAACGGGAAAACGGCTTATGTTCATGTTCCTTTCTTAACAGGTACAGCACCTGTTATTGAGAAACAAGAAACGCCTGCTCCTGCTAAAGCTCAAGCACCAGCTAAGGCTCAAGCACCTGCACCAGTAAAAACAGCTGCTAAGCCTGCTGTGAAAGCTGCTGAAACTAGCGAACCATCTGGTGGTCGTGAGTTAACAGTTGTAGCTACAGCATATACAGCTCATCCGAGCGAAAACGGTGGCACATACGGCGGCCGTGTATTAACTGCAATGGGTCATGACCTAACAGCGAACCCAAACATGAAAATGATCGCTGTTGACCCGAAAGTAATCCCATTAGGATCTAAAGTATGGGTAGAAGGTTATGGAGAAGCAATCGCTGGTGATACTGGCGGTGCAATTAAAGGTAACCGTATCGACATTCTACTTGGATCAGATAGCGCTGCTAACAAATGGGGACGCAAAACTGTTAAAGTGAAAATTTTAAAATAATCAATGACTGCTAAAGCCGGTTCTCTTTGTTGAGAGCTGGCTTTTATTTTTTATATAATACATATAAGGAGGCTACGCCCATGAATTTACAAGCAAAAGTAGATTGGATTGGTACACCAAAACCGTACATATATAAAGATGAAGTGACATATGACGCTACTTCAATTGATTTTTCACTTACAAACGATGACAATCGCTATAAATTAATTGTGCTCAAGTCTGAAAAAAATACACATTATAAACTCGTACAATACGGAATAAAACCAGGCTCTCCAAAGCCATTCCCTATTGATATTCCATTCGAGCAAGGAATGCTACCGCTCATAGAACAAATATTAAATGATCCATATGTACAAGCGATATTAAAGGAAGCGCGCTTCTAATTACAAAAAAAGGATGTCACCTAGCAAAAAAGTTCAACTAGGTGACATCCTTTTCTAGTTTTCCTTATTGGACATTAGTAAAGGAAATTATATCAACGATTTTTCGAATATATCTATCGTAACTCGCAATATATCAACGGTGCGACATGAAATATCGATTCGCAGGAAAAGATTGAAAATAGCCGTGCTACCTAAAAAAGAGGCTGTTCAAAATTGAACAGCCTCTTTCTTATATTAACGAGTCGGACCAGATACTTCCTCTGATTTCAGCGTATTATTCGCTCCAAGAGAATGGTACAATATCTTTCCATTTCCATTAACAGTAACGATATGGTCATTATTAAAGCTCTTGAACTTTACAGACCCATCACCATAACGAATATGATATTCTTCATATGTCGTTACTTTATATTTCGTCGCACTTTGACGTTCTACATTGCGAATATTCATTGTCAATAAATCTTCTGTAATTCCTTTTTTGTGTAGATATTGCAAGTAATCACGGTCTTCCTTATACGATTTTCCGCTCTTATCATAATCATTTTCAATTAAACTAAAATCGTTTAATGCAATTGCACGTACGTTATTATAAATATGATTTTGTACAAAATCTCCAACTGCTGAACTAGAAGCTTCTTTTGGGAACTTTAAGTAATATGTACTTTGATCTCCTACTTTAATACTTTCAGATTTCATCACACCAAATTCAGCGTTTTTCTCTAAATGTACTTCTACCGTTTCATCCGTCGGTACAGGACCAAGTTTATAACTTCCGTAATTTAACTTTCCGCGTTTCTTGCCATTAACAAATACAGTTGCATCGTTTTCATCAGATGAAATGGTTACATAATTTCCTTCAAGTGATAAATTCACTTCTACTGTCCCATTCTTTTCATCTGCTAAGTCCACTTCTTTTTCTGTCTCTAATTCAGCAAGTTCCGTCTTCGCCTTTGCCTTTACAACATAAGCACCCGGGAAGTATGGACCTAATTCTTTCGAAGTTTTATCACTAGAAAGCTCTGTTTCTTTTTTATCATTCACATATATTTCAGCATTCTTTGCAGTTGTGCTAACATTCATGTAATACGATTTCATGCTGAACTTATACTTCGGATACAAGAACCACTCTTTCCCGTCTTCTATAATTTTCCCGTCTTTAAAAGATGCTTTATCACTTGCTAACTTTTGATCTACTGTCTCTCTTTGCAAATATGATAACAGTTCTTTATTATAAGAAGGATTTTCTTTTAAATAACGGATATACGCCTTAATATCTTCTGTCTTAACCTTTAAGGTTGGATCGTCTACTTTCAAAATCTCATCGATTGCATTAACATTTTTATTTTGGAATGCCTCGATCATTGCATTTACTTGCTTTTCCTTCGAAAACTTGCTTGCACCGAATTTATATGCGCCAAACAAAATAGCAAAAACAATGACAAAACCTATGAGTAAAAACATGTTTTTCTTACTTTTCCCTGGCTTTGTTTCTCTCCGCATTTCTGAATGAGAAGAAGCTATTTGATCAGCAACTTCTTCTACCTTACTTCCGCAATCAGGACAAAAGTTCAAATGATCTGCAACCTGATATTTACAAGTTCCACAAAACTTCAATATGCTCTCCCCCTACTTTTTCGCTAATTTCATTCCGGCCAATGCCGCTACGTATGTCACAATAAAACTAAACAAAGTTAAATATACCAATGAATTTTGCATAGATAATACAGTACCGCTCGCTCCGAATACATTCATTACATTTCCAGACACATCAATTTGGAACTTAGAAATTATGTTCATTACAATCATCATAATTGTGTAAGAGCCGCTGCATACCGCTAGTGTAATGTACATATTAGTAGTCGGTAATCCTGCTAATTTCCTACCTGCTCTAAACATAAAGAATAACGGGATCACAAGTAATAATAGACCATAATGGAAGTTGCTATTTACTTCATTAACCTCAGCAATATCTTCCTGTGTTCCTCCTTGTGCAATCATTATATCCTTCATCCCAATCCCATTTACAGAAATGCCTGATACGAATGAAAAGGCCATTTTGTTATCAGATGATTTCTTACTAATTCCTTTAAATTCATGATCAAATGCTGGACTTGATATTTCTAACGGAGAAAAATGAGCCATACTCCATAATTGAGGTGTTAATTCTAATGCTAATAATGCAGCCTGCGTTTTTGAAGCTTTCATGTCTTTTAACGGTTCAATATTGTCTTCGTTACTTACTAACGCCATAGCTAAAATACACGTTACTACCGCTGTCACTAAAAGTCCTTTTATCATAGCTGAAATCCCATAATAAATAGATGCCCCGTATGGCATTAACTCTTGAAACGCTGGTGCCATATTGTTTTTGCTTGTATGAACAATAAATCCTACTAAAGTGAATAACGTTCCACATACAAAACCACTTAGGAAGCTCTTTACAGCAGAATAACCAACTGTTATCTTACCTGCATCTGAGAATGGAATTGTAAAAGATTGTGATGCTGCAAAACTTATAATAAGTAAAAAGATTCCATATATAATACCGACTATTGCTGCTACAAAGATTTGATCCTTAATCGTCTTCGCAACACGTTGTTTCCCTAACCATATTCCTGTACCAGCTAAAATAATGAATGGAACAATTAATAATAAAACAAATGGAGTATGCCAAGATAAAGATAACATCAATCCACTATCATCACCGGCTGTAAAACCAAGCAAATGATAATTTAATAGCGTAGAAGTTGCGCTTGTATAAAAGCTTGGTAGCATTTCCAGTTCTTTCGTAAGATTGCTAAACATCTCACTTAATATAGAAGCAAATAATAAACTTCCAATCCAACCAGCAACTAACATGAGAACACTTGCAATAGCCCCACCAATTAAACCTGTTTTTAAAGTTGCTTTATCTGCTGTAAATGCAACTTTAGGAGCACTATCCATCGTAGGTAATTTTACAAGTTGTTCTTTTTTCTTAACAATAAATAAAGAATGTCCACACTTTTGACAATATACATTTTGCTGAGCATTTTCATTACCGCAACCTCTGCAATATTTAGCAGTATCTTGCTCTAACGTTACTGTATCTACTGCCCCCGCAATCTCCATACTTCCTTCATTAGGACAATAATTCACTTCTTCACCATGTTGTTTTCCGCACGTGCGACAATACATCTTATTCACTCTCCACTTTGCTTAATTCCACAAACCGGGCAGTAAGTAGAGTTTTTATCAATATACTCATTACATGTAATACAATTTTCCTTCTCACTATTACTTTCTACCGCTAACATCGGGTTAGGATTTCCACATGAACCACAGAACTTATCATTTATTGATAAAGACCCACCACATTCACAAGTAGCTTTCTCGCCTTGTTGTTTTTGCAATTCAACTATTCGTTTTCTTGCTTGATAAATAGCAACATCAAACTCTTGAATTGGAGCAATCACTTCTTTTAAACTCGCTTCATTTACTCCGTTTCCTCTTAGTTGAACATATACCTGTTGTCCAAGCTCTAATAAAACTTCTGCTTTTTTCTGCATTTGCACTTGCATTCCTTTTTTCAACTGAGCAATTTCTTGTGCAATTTGCAACTTCTGCTTTCCTTGTTCTATTCCCTCTTGTAATTTATTCATTCCACTACCTAATTTCGTCTGTAAATCTGACAAGTCGATTCTCTCCCTATAAACATATAGTAATATATAAAATTAACATTATATATATTACCATGATTTTCTAATTGTGTAATTAGAATTTCATTTTTTCTGTTTTGAGCATTTTTTGTTTATAATGGTAAAGGAAAGAAATCTGTGTACGGAGGAATATTATGCTGCAACACTCAATTACGAAAGATGAAATTATGATGATTGCGAATGAGTTCGTTCAAGGGCTTGATCCACAGCAAGTTGCTGATCAGGAGCATGTCGCTACAGCTCGGCACCTATATCGTAGTGGTGTTGTCTATAACGTTGACTTTGATGGCTATACGCTATCCGGAACTGTAGATGCTGGAGGCAGTGTATATAGCGTTCACATCCCGATTCGTACTGTCGCTGAAAGCTATTGCGATTGCTTCGCGCCAACGCAATGTGAGCATATGCTTGCTGTGTTACTATCTGCAGCTTCTAGTTTTGGGCAAGTAGGAGATGTATTAACTTTATTCAAAAATAATACAAAACCTTCTCTTCCTCCTATTCGAACTGCACGACAAGTATTGCAATCATCAGCTTTTGAAGAAATGGATTATAAAAGTTGGCAAACATACTTTGAAAATGAATATGAATCATTTAAAAAAGAACAAGCGCGGCTCACTTATAAACAAATGTATTTTCTTATGAGTCTTTTTACAGACTTCTATACAAAATTAGAACGGAAAGCTCCGCGCATCGTTGCTATTCATGAATTATTTAAGTTGCACGCGGCACTTTATTGCTTTCAAAAATTATTAGAAGAAATTCAAGAGTTTGAAGCAAACAAACTATATTCTTATCACCAACCAGTTAACGTCGTTCGCCTATTCGTTGATAAAGTTGAATCTACCGTTAGAGACCTAAAAACAGAGGCGATTCCAGAAGAATCCAAACCGATTTTACAAGAAACAGCGCGGCTCATACATGAAGTATTCTTCTCTACCGATGCCTATACACAAGAGCGATTCTTCATTTATCGTCACGTATGGGGTGAACTGTTAAGAACAGAAGAGCAGCTACAAGAAGAAGAAAAACGAATCGATACTAAAATGAATCCACTTTCCAAAGCATTAGCATCTTCTCATCTGCTCTTTTTAAATAATGAAGACTTATCGGCAATGGAATTACTAAAAAAACAGCCTGCTTCTGTTGTGAGCCTTTACTTCTATTGGTTAGAAGAGTTATTAAGTGCGATGCAATGGGACCGTGCTAAAAGCTGGCTTTCCTTTACTTATAAACAAGTAAAGGAAACGATAACCGAACAAGAGAATACCGTCTTCATACAAGATATCGTTCGATTATTTGTGATGATGTATGAGACATATGCAACGCATACGAATGAACAAGCGGGATTAGAAATGATTTTGCAAGAACTATTACCGTATAGTTTCACGAACTATGAACAATACGTACTAGCGAAGAAACAATACCATGCATGGACGGAACTTCAGCTCTTATATGGATCTGAAGTAATCGAACTTTTGAAAGAACCATTGAAAGATATTGAAAAAGAAGCGCCCGAAGCAGCACTTCCTCTTTATCACCATGCCGCAATTGAAGCAATTGAAGAGCGAAATCGCAAATCATATAAACGTGCCGTTCGTTACTTAAAGAAATTACGTATGCTTTATAAACGACTAAAGCGAACTGATGAATGGGATGCTTTCATTATTCATATCGCTAACTTATATTCACGTCTGCGTGCACTACAAGAAGAATTACGGAGAGGAAAATTAATCGATGATCATACAAACTGAAGTAACAATTAGGCTCCAGCACGTTAGTCAAGGTTGGTTCCTTTGGGGAGAAGATGATAGCGGTACGCTCTTACCCGTAGCAACTTGGAAAAAAAACGCATTCGCATGGCACTCTACTTCCTTCTATGGAACGTTTTTAAAAGAAGCAACATATGAGGGAAAACAAGGCGTTATGTTAACGAATGCCCAGGCATTTGAATACATCGCAAATAAACCAATGAATTCATTTGCAAATATGCAAATGAACGGTCCTATTACGGCGCTTACAAAGGACGCAAGTGAATTATGGGACGCTTTCGTCAGCGGCAGTTTCACACCTGACATGAAGCATTGGTCTCAGCAGCCATCTTGGAAAGTTCAGAATACCTCAATTGAAGATAACATGTTAGCATCTCTTTTCTCTGCCGCTGTGAACGAAAGTATTTTGCAAGATGCTCGCTCAAATGACGGATGGGAAGATGCAAAGAGGCTATATGAACATTACGACTTTACGAAAAGGCAATTGGAAGCAGCACTACATGAAGAAGATTGGCTTCGAAAAATTGGTTACATTGAAGATGATCTTCCATTTACAGTCGGCCTAAGACTACAAGAACCGCAAGAAAACTTTGAAATGTGGAAGCTTGAAACAATCGTTACACCAAAACGTGGTGCGCATCGCATATATGTATATGAAAGCATCGATTCCTTGCCAAAACGATGGCACGATTACGAAGAACGTATTCTTGAAACACAAGAGGGATTCAGTAAACTCGTACCGTGGCTAAAAGAGGACGACAAGTTCCGAGAAGAACTCTTTGAAACGGAAGCTTGGAACTTCTTAACCGAAGCAAGTAATGAATTACTCGCAGCAGGCATTACAATTTTACTACCATCATGGTGGCAAAATTTAAAAGCAACAAAACCGAGGTTACGCGTTCAGCTGAAGCAAAGTACAGCACAAACACAGTCTTTCTTCGGCATGAATACGCTCGTTAATTTCGACTGGCGCATTTCAACGGACGGAATTGATTTATCAGAAAGCGAATTTTTCGAACTCGTTGAGCAGAACAAACGTCTTTTCAATTTAAATGGCCAATGGATGAGACTTGATCCTGCCTTTATTGAAGAAGTAAAAAAACTAATGCACCGTGCAGATAAATATGGACTAGAAATGAAAGACGTGTTGCAGCAACATTTATCTAATACGGCGGAAACAGAAATTGTAGAAGACGATAGTCCGTTTACCGATATTGAAATCGAACTAGATGGATATTATGAAGAGCTTTTCCAAAAACTTCTGCACATTGGAGATATTCCAAAAGTAGATGTACCATCTTCGCTACAAGCAACACTCCGCCCGTATCAACAACATGGGATTGAATGGCTGCTATACTTACGAAAGCTTGGATTTGGGGCATTATTAGCCGATGATATGGGACTCGGAAAAAGTATTCAAACGATAACTTACTTACTATACGCTAAAGAAAACAATCTCCAAACAGGTCCTGCATTAATTGTGGCGCCGACATCAGTTCTTGGAAATTGGCAAAAAGAATTTGAGCGTTTCGCACCAAGTTTACGTGTTCAATTACATTATGGAAGTAACCGAGCTAAGGATGAGTCATTTAAAGATTTTCTTCAATCCGCAGATGTTATACTAACTTCTTATGCATTAGCTCAGCTTGATGAAGAAGAACTTAGTACGTTATGCTGGGACGCTGTTATTTTAGACGAAGCACAAAATATAAAAAACCCACATACGAAACAGTCGAAAGCAGTAAGAAACTTGCAAGCAAATCATAAAATTGCTTTGACCGGTACACCGATGGAAAACCGACTTGCTGAGCTTTGGTCTATTTTCGACTTTATCAATCATGGATATCTCGGAAGCTTAGGACAATTCCAGCGCCGCTTCGTCACACCGATCGAAAAGGACCGCGATGAAGGAAAAATCCAGCAAGTTCAACGATTTATCTCGCCGTTTTTACTGCGTCGTACGAAGAAAGACCAAACAGTCGCATTAAACTTACCAGATAAACAAGAACAGAAAGCCTATTGTCCACTAACTGGAGAACAAGCTTCCTTATATGAACAACTTGTTCAAGATACATTACAAAATGTAGAAGGATTAAGCGGAATTGAGCGCCGCGGCTTTATACTATTGATGCTGAACAAGCTAAAACAAATTTGTAATCATCCAGCACTTTATTTGAAAGAAGAAGAACCTCAAAACATCGTCGAGCGCTCTATGAAAACAAAAACGGTAATGGAGCTCATCCAAAATATAAAAGACCAAAATGAAAGTTGCTTAATCTTCACTCAATACATTGGCATGGGGAACATGCTAAAAAGTATGCTAGAAGAAAATTTCGGTCAGCGTGTCCTCTTCTTAAATGGTAGTGTACCGAAGAAAGAACGTGACAAGATGATCGAGCAGTTCCAAAACGGAACGTATGACATCTTCATCTTATCGTTAAAGGCTGGCGGAACAGGATTGAACTTAACTGCTGCCAACCATGTCATTCACTATGACCGTTGGTGGAATCCAGCTGTAGAAAACCAAGCAACAGACCGTGCTTATCGCATCGGTCAAAAACGCTTCGTTCACGTTCATAAAATGATTACAACGGGAACACTTGAAGAGAAAATTGATGAAATGTTAGAACGAAAACAATCATTAAATAATGCCGTCATTACAAGCGATAGCTGGATGACCGAACTATCAACCGATGAACTAAGAGAATTACTTGGCGTATAAGGTGGATGTTTCTATTCCCACAAATAGCGTGATAAATGAAAAAGGAGCAAATCTCTAACTGAGATTAGCTCCTTTTTCTATGCCAAAACCAATTGCTTATTATAATTCCTGTTAACCCGCCGCACGTATCAAGCAATGAATCTTGCCACATCGGTGTACGGTCTCCCGTAAACCATTGATGAATCTCATCCAATGTTGCATACCCCGCAACGAAAAGGAGGGCGTATACAAAGCACCTTTTTCTCGAATAACCCGATCGATGAAAAGCATAATACGTCAATGAACCAAGCATAAAGAACACCATAAAATGAGCACCTTTACGAAGGAAAAACTCAACAAATCCACCTACACCTTTATTTGCGATACTAACAGGTGTACCTCCGCCATAATCGATAGATACCCATGAAAAATGCTCTTTCACAAATTCAACATTTATATATTGCTCAATATCCGAGCGCATATCCTGTTTTTTATATGGCTGAGCTGAAGAATAGAAAATAATCCCCATCCATAGTAATACAGGAATCCAAAATAACCATTTACGATTCATTCTTCCGAAAACCCCTCTCTTAGTCTTTTAAGAGTACCAAAAAAAAGAAAAAATTTCACGCCAAAACATGACATTTACATCCTATTTATAAAGTGAAAGGGGGTGATAAACATGGCAGTTGAAACAATCGTAATGGATTTAACTTTACGCCTTGTATTAAACGTAGGATTAGACAAAAACGGTAAAACAGTTTTTAAGAACAAGCAATTCAAACGTGTGAAAACAAATGCAGATTTAGGAAAAGTGCATGAAGTAGCACGTTCTCTTGCTTCACTACAACAATTATCACTTCACACTGTACAACTCGTAAGCACGTCAGATCTTTCTAACCTGTAGAGTGAAACTTTAATCAGTGGGGGTTTTGTTCATCCCCCACTGATTATTAGCCTTCACCAATCGGGCGTTTACGGACAGCAGGGCTTCCCCCTAACTTCTTTGCTCCAGCCGAATTTTGAGGTGGGAGTCTTACTGCCCGCAAATAGCGGGATAAATAAAAAGGAGGGAATAAAGCATGCAAGTACTAGAGTTGATTTTCGTGAAAGAAGATGGAAAAACAGTTGTCTTTTCTATCGATAATCCCATTACACCAGTAAATGAACTAGTCGTAAATCAAGTAATGGATACCATTCTTTCTTCATCTGTATTTTCATCAATTGGTGAAAATACTCGTAAAAAAGGGGCGCGCCTCATAGAAAAAAATGTATCTGAAGTTCAGATCACTCCGTAAATCAAAAAGACGAATCTGCATTATTTTGCAGATTCGTCTTTTTTCTTCGGCATTTCAATTGGAATAAAGATGTTTGAAAAACCAACACAAACATACTTATAATTCTCTCCGCCTAAATCAAACTCTGTCGTATATGTTGAGAAGAAAATATAATCATTTCGCTTTGTATAATGGTCGATTAATAATCCAACTTGTGGTTCAACATACTTATTTGCCAATTTCTTTCCCGCCGATGCTAAGTCGCCAAGTATACCCTCTTTGTTTTCTTTCTCAACCTCTTCTAGCTTCTTACTCACATCATTACGCTTCATAAATTGTTTTGCTGCCCAATCCGTATATTCTCCCTTACCCGGATTACTGTTTGCTAAATAAACTAAGAGAACAACAGCTAGAGCCATAATAATATATTTTTTCTTCATGCTATATCACCGCCTACTCTTTTCTATTTTCATATATATGTACAAGCGATGCAAATTAGAAAGACTATCATCTATTGATTGTAAACGAACATTAAAAATTTACAATACACAACAGAAGATTAATAATAAATTTACATAATTCGTATATAATTATATTCAGAATAATAATTTTCATAAGGGAGGATTTAGAATCATGAATGATGAAAATGATATTTTTATTTCTAGTTCTACAATGATGCTTGAACCTTGCAAACACCCTTATTACCGGACAAAAATGATCGACAGTAGCGGAAACCTTCTGTACTCTTGCCAAACAGCTATTCAACTCATAAAGAAATCTTGTCTAACACATGTTCATTCTACTTATCAAGGTAGACGTCATGCAGTCCAAATAAACTTTAAGCTCAAACAAAATGTTCCAATTCCGATTAGTCATAGAGAATATATTTGCGCTTTCCCAACAGAATCTCCTTCTTCTCCAAACTGCATTTGGTTGTTCTATAACCATATAGAGGAGATAGAATTTTTTAAGAACATTAAAAAATCTATCATTCATTTTTCAAATGGAACTACCGTAACAATACTAATAAGTCCTCATAAGTTACAGCAACAATTTTTGAAAGCTGGACATGTATTATCCCGAATGAACATGAAAGATTCACTACACTCAAAAAACCTCTTGCCACATTTACTGCCTTAAAATAAGTAGAATGGAACGCAATATTTCCTTGCCTTCCATTCTACTTATTATTCTTATCCCCTTACACTATCTCGCATTTTCTCAAGCGCTTGTCGATACATCCATCTCACTTGATAGTACGTCATCCCCATTTCAGACGCTATCTCCCCCATATTTTTCCCTGTAAAAAATCGCTCTGAAATGATATGCTTCTCCCTCTCATCTAACACACTCATAAAGTCCTTCGCCCTCGTTCCCGCATCTTCACACTCAAATCGTTCCTCATACTCGTCGGTGCATACATACCTCTCTTGCACTACGCATTCTTTCTTCAATCTTTCCAATATATAACCACGTACCGTTACAACCGCATAAGCAGGGAAACTACCTTTCTCCTCCTCATACCTTTCATAAGCATGCCAAAGACCAATTAGACCACATTGATAATACTCTTCATAATCTTGGTAAATATTTAACCTCTTTATTTGATTTACAATCATACCTTCATACAAAACAACCGTATCTGCAAAAGTCGCTGGCTTCACACAGTGCCCGTTTCTAAAAGGTATACCTCTTCAGTATTCCGCGGTACCTCTACAATATAAAATGAGAAAGGAAATTTCATTGTGGGTAATTTCAAATACTGCCTAGTGTAATTTGAAATTACACTAGGCAGTATTTGAAATTCTACTTGGGGTATTTGAAATAGGGGTAAAAATAAAAAAGTTCCTCCTATACATTAGAGGAAACCTTTTGTTTATATATTTGCAAACTACATTACTCTTTAGCTATGCTTTTAAAAAATCTATCGATCGCATATAAACCAGTAGCTAAAATACAGCTTGTAACACCAACAAATATATAAGGATTCTTATTCGATATATATTCTACAGCTAACAATGCTACGACTAACATAAACAAAACATTTGCTGAAAATTTCTTAAGCATATTTATCCCTTCTTACAAAAAAATGCAGCAATTATAAAAATAATTGCTGCATTTCTTTCTAGTGACGTAAAACATCACTATTATTGGAACATTCCTTTTACCGCACCAAATCCAATAGTTAAGATAAAGAAGACAACCATAAGAATTGTTGCTTTCTTTTTACTTAAACCAGCTGTAATTTGAAGACCTAACCATGTAATAACAAATCCCCAAATTGTGAACACTTCAATATTATTTGCAATACCTTTTGCAACACCACCACTTGAAGCGAAAATCGGACCTAAACCAGTGTACATTTCTTGCCCTGATCCACCTAAAACAAGTGCTAAAACTGTATTTATTAATAAACCAAGTAATGAAATAATGCTTGAGTACACACTAATCGTTAATAACTTTTTATAAGAAGTATCATTGCTCATTAACATCATTAATACTTTATACACCGCTGCACTAATAAAGAAACCTATCGCCATACCAATAGCACCAAATACTGCACCCGTACCAAACGACATTATAGGTGTAACGCTAATACCCAAATCCTTATTCATCTTAATCGCCTCAGGGGTTAGGGAGTACACATAAGAAGCAAGTCCTCCTACAATCCCCGCTAATAAAACAAGTAACCAAAACGCACCCCAAACCGCATTACTAGTCTTCATTCTCTCAAACTGTACACCAGGAGATGTAATCATTCCAAATAATGACGGCTTCTCTCCACCAACTTTTTGCGTATTCAAATTCGCTTCCATCATAACGCCTCCTTCTATTTATATAACCCGTTCTAACGGGCGGTTCACATCCTCATGCAAGAGGATACGAACCGCCCACTAGAACGGTAATGTATAGTAGAGAAGCTCTCTACTACACTAATAATCTACTCATAACGCAGTGCTTCAATCGGATCTAACTTAGCAGCTTTGTTCGCTGGAATTAATCCGAAAATAATACCTAGTGTCATAGAGAACAGTACGCCCCCAACGACAACTTCCCATGAAACGAGCGGTGGCCACTTCGCAAATGTGGAAACGATATATGCCCCGCCATACCCAAGACCAATTCCGATTAAACCACCTAGAAGAGTTAACATAACTGCTTCAATTAAAAACTGTAATAAAATTTTACTACGTGTTGCTCCAAGTGCCTTACGCACCCCAATTTCACGTGTACGCTCTGTTACAGATACGAGCATGATGTTCATTACACCGATACCACCAACGACTAGTGAAATACCAGCGATACCGCCGATGATCATCGTCATAATACCTGTCATTTTTGAAATACCTTCTTGAAGTTCTTTTAAATTCATAACTTCGTATTTACCAGTTGCATCACTCGGTTTACGACTGTTTAAGACATCTGCAGCTTTTTTACCCGCTTTTTCTAGATTATCTACATTTTTTGCTTGAACAGAAATATTTTGAATTTCATCTTTTCCATACAATGTCGGCCATAATGAAATTGGAACTAGTGCTTCTGATGGTCCCATTCCCATAAACTCGTTATCTGATTTATAGACACCAATAATTTGCATCGGTTGACCTTTCATTTCAATAATTTTACCGACTGGATTGGCATCCTTAAACACCTTTTCTTCCATTTGTTTACTAATCATGACAACGTTATTACCTTGATCCACATCTGATTCTTGTAAAGAACGTCCCTTTAATAACTTTACTTTATTTACTGCAAAGTACTCACTATCTAATCCAGTAATACTCACCATTTCTATTTTATCTTCAATATCAAGTGGTTCCATACTTGAATTTGTTGTTACAACATGTGCGATTTCTGGAATTTTTTTAATTTCAAAAATATCTTCTTCAGTTATCTTCGGTGCTTCTACCATCGCCATACCAAAAGGATCATTCATATCAGCACTATAATGAATCGGAACCGTTTGATTACCTGACCCAACAAATTGAGATTTCAGTGCAGCTTCCCCGCCTTGTCCAATCGCAACGACGGTAATAATAGAGCCTACACCAATAATAATCCCAAGCATCGTCAGAGCTGAGCGTAGTTTATGAGCTAAAATAGAAGATAGGGCAATTTTCATACTATCTAGTAAGCTCATACCGCACACCTTCTATCTTCTGTAATTTTCCCATCTCGCAATACAATGCGACGGGAAGAATAAGCAGCTACTTCCTCTTCATGCGTAACCATAACGATTGTCGTACCTTCTGCATTTAGCTTCGTGAAAATGTCCATAACTTGTGCACCAGACTTCGTATCAAGAGCACCTGTCGGCTCATCGGCCATAATAAACGTTGGGTTATTTGCAATTGATCTCGCAATCGCTACACGTTGCTTCTGTCCACCTGATAACTCACTAGGTAAATGGTGTACTCTATCTGATAATCCAACTTTCCCCAGCGCTTCAAGAGCTCTTTGACGACGCTCTGCTTTCTTCACCCCGCCATAGATGAGCGGAAGTTCAACGTTTTCCACTGCGGAAAGACGCGGTAATAAATTAAAGTGCTGGAATACAAAGCCGATATATTCATTACGAATTAAAGCTAGTTTTGACTCGTCTGCTGTTAAGATATTCACATCATTCAACATATATTCGCCCTCTGTTGGACGATCTAAACAACCGATAATATTCATAAGCGTTGATTTACCTGAACCAGACGGTCCCATAATCGAAATGAACTCACCGTTTTGAATCGTTAAACTAATACCATGTAAGATCGGCACTGCCAACTTCCCTTGATAATACGTTTTAGAAATATTATTTAACGTAATCATTTCTCTTTCACTTCCATTCCGTCATACACGTTGTCGGAAGGATTTTTAACCACCTTTTGCCCCACTGTTGCGCCTTCAACAATCTCTGTCCAGTCTCCATCAGTAGCACCCTTTTTCACATTTTGTTTACGAAGTTTTCCTTTTTCTTCGATATAAACAAATGCATCTTCGCCTTTTTCTACAATGCTCTTAGTTGGAACAGCAATCATCGTCTTATTCTCTAAATTCACTTGCAGAGAAACGTGATAACCTGGAGATAAACCATCTTGGCTATCAAGACTTGCTTTATATGTATACTGAGACATATTTTGAGTTCCTTCACCAGCAGCTTGAGCCATCTCTGCACTCGTTGGGAATTCACTTACTTCCGTAATCTTACCTGTCCACTTCTTCTTATTATTTGCTTTCGCAGTTACAGTGAACGTTTGATCTTTTTGAATTTGTGATTTTTGAAGCTCTGTTAAAGTCCCTTGAACTTGGAACGGATCTTTAGAAGCAACTTGCAAGAATGCTTTCCCTTGACCACCTAATGCCTGAGATGAACTTTGTGCCGCATCTTTGTCTAACTTTTGTACAACACCCGTAAAGTTACTATAAATCGTAAGTTCCTTCTGCTTTTTATTTAACTCTTCTTTTTGTAACTTCCCTTTTTCTTTCTCAAGGTCAGTTGTCTTTTGTGCCATTTCTAACTCACTTACTTGCTCTTCCATCGGATCTGTTACTTCTTTCCCAGCCCCGCTATCTTTCACTTTTTTAATTTCTTTCTTCAATGAATCAATCTTCTTTTTCCCTTGATCATAACGCATATCAGCCATCTTCTGATCAAGCTCAGCTTGCTTCATTTGAAGATTAATTTCTTCATTATCATAAGAGAATAATTTCGTTCCCTTCTCTACCTCTTGTCCTTCTTTCACTGCGATATCTTTCACTTTTCCTTTAGTCGGATCTGCATAAAAACTTTCAATATTCCCTGGCTTCACCTGACCCGAAATTAACTTCGTATTATTAAGCTTACGCTCTGTCACTTTCTCAAAGCTCACAGCCTCATTCGTCGCTGTACCTTTCTTCTTACCTTGCATAACAAAAATATTAACTGCTGCAACAATAACAATTAGTGCAATAACTCCGATAATAATCCATTTCTTCTTCTTGTTTGGAGTACGAACCGTATTTGGTAACATATTCTCGCTCCTTTTTATATCTTATAGTTTAATAGATATTTAATTATATAAAACTTTCTGAAAATAAGAGTTCCACTTACATTGTTACACTCATTTTACAAAGTTTTACACAATCATTTATATTGTAACAAAAATACCAATGATTAGAAATATGACATCCTATCTTTTAAGATAGTTTTAAGGAAAGATTACCTTATATAAAAAAAGCGATCCAAAATAATAATTGGATCGCTTTTTTATACAAACTATTATGCCACTTTAGGACCTTTTCTCTCATGTCCACGCTGAACGATAAATAAGAATACTGTTGATAAAATACCGCCTGCTAGTAGTAAGATGAAACAACCATCCCAACCAGAACGATCAACAATAATACCAATTGCTGCGTTCGCTACAAGACTTCCTCCTACATAGCCGAACAGACCACACATACCAACTGTCGTACCTACTGCAAATTTCGGTACTAATTCCATAGCGCTTAAACCGATTAAGAATTGTGGTACGTAAATTAAACAACCGATAATAGAAACTGCAATACTTACAACAAGTACGCTAGATGCTTGCCAATATACAACCGTACCAACAACAACTCCGGCCATACTCATAATACATAATGGCATACGTTTTCCTTTAAATAACTTATCACTTAAAAGACCAACGATTAATGAACTTGGGATTGCCATACCTTCAAAAATCGCGTATGCAGCATGTGCTTCTGCTTTTGAAAAACCTTTAACCGTCGTTAAATAAAGTGGAACCCAGTTAATAACACCGAAACGAATTAAATAAACAAATGCATTTGCAATACATAAGTACCAAACGAACTTATTTTTCACTACATATTTCATTAAAATTTCTTTTGGTGACATCTTGTTAGCATTATCTGCTTTTTCAAGATTTTCATAGTCATTACGATACTCATCAATTGGAGGAAGACCTTCAGATTCTGGTGTATCCTTCGCATTAATCCAAACAAGAACTGAAATTACCATTGCGATAATCGCTGGGAAAATAAACACGCCGCCTTGCCAATGATTTTCACCGAAAATACCTACACCAATTCCGACAAGGGGTGGCACAAGCATTCCGCCAACGTTATGTGAAATATTCCAAATACCTGTTTTCGTACCACGTTCTTTCTTCGAGAACCATTTCGTCATAACGATACTACAAGGCGGTGCTCCCATACCTTGTACAATACCGTTCAGGACAAGTAATGTAACAATCATTCCAAATGAAGATGCAAACCCGAAACAAATATTTACAAGCCCTGATAAGAATAATCCGACTGCGATAAAGCGCTGGGCAAAAGCTTTATCTGATAAATTCCCCATAAAGAACTTACTAAATCCATAAACGATTGCCATTACCGAACCTAGTAGTCCAATTTGAGCTGTACTAAAACCATATTCTTGCACTAAATACGTACTTGATAACGTAAAGTTACTACGAACTAAATAATAAGCAGCATACCCAACTGAAATTCCAATTAGTACACGAATACGCAGTAATGTATATACTTTAGCGATCATATCCGCTGGTAATCTCTCAATTGCAGGTGCTGGCTTAAGCCATTTAAACATATACTCTCGTCTCCTTTTCTCACTTTTGAGAGAGACGCTGTCTATTCCATATCTCGATTATTCCACTATTTGATATATTTTGGTTCGTCCTTCTAACCGGCTGTCCTTCTATTTCTTTCTCATTCTTCGCAAACATCGTTGGTACGCCAAACGAAACTTTTTCTAAAATGTGACCCGCTTCTTCTGATAAGCAATAATCAATAAATAAATCCGCAATAATACCACTCGGTGCACGTTTTAGTTTTGAAATCGCATTGACAGACAAACCTGTTTGCTCAGGTTCGTTACTTAAAATAGGAAAGCCTTGTTTCTGAAGCATTCTCTGATCTCCCGCAAAATTGATGCCTATCATATATTCACCGCTCGCAACCAGTTCTGCAGGCATATAACCATTCACCGTTACTTCACCAACTTGCCTTGCCAGATTCTTAACATACTCTTTCGCTTCTTCTTCACCTAAAGTATCAATAAGTGATTGAAACAAAGTATATGCTGTGCCGGAAACATTTGGATCAGGCATTGCAATCTTACCGGTATATACCGGATCTAATAAATCTTGCCACCTTGATGGATATGGAAGACCGAGCGGCGCTATTTCTTCATTCCACCGCTCTTTATTAATTGCAATTGCCAGTTTCTCCACTTCATAACCGTACCAATAACCATCTTTATCTTTAACAGTCTTTGAAATACGATTCGCATGCTGGCTCATAACTGGAATAGAAAGGTTCTTTTGCTTCATCATTTGATGCGCATCTACTGTACCGCCAATAATAATATCCGCCTTCGGATTTCCAGCTTCCTCTTCAACTCTCCGAAGAAGTTCTTCTGTCGATAGGCGAATAAATTCATATGTACACCCGCGTTGTTTACAAAATGACGAAAGCAAAGCTTCACCAACTTCCTCGCGGGCTGCTACATACGCAACGAGATGACGATCATCCAAAATAGGGAGACCACTTTTATTATATTTAATAGAGGTTGTATCTCGAGAGCAACTAGACATCGCTCCTCCGATTACTAGCAAAAAGAAGAAAAAGGCTATCTTTCTCATGACACACTCTCCTTTACAAATAACTCTGCTAGGGAGCCCTTCATATACATGACATTCCCGTTATTATCACCGAGATATTGCACAACAAAGTACGATGGATACACAGAAATAGTTAGAATATCCTCTCGCTCATTCTTTACACGCTTACCTGTTTTATAAGCGGTAATATAAGCAATTGGTTCACTCTGTGATTGTAATAATTTCTGAATTTCGCCGTAATCTGTAATTTGCTTTGCGTATCGAATAGAATCAAGTATGTGCGTAAGATCTATAGTACGTATTACATCCCCTTGCCTCACTACAACTTCCTTTGCCTCTGCAAAGAAATTACTAATGCGCTCTGGTGTATAATACAGACTTAACAAATACGTTTGCAATGCTGAGATCATCGGATCCGTACCATTCTTCCCGTATACGTTCGCCTCATACTGGAACAAGTCACCTACTGCAAAAGTACGTTTATGTCCATTCAAGTACGTTACTTCTCCAGTAAATACTTGTTCTTGATTCTTAGCTTCTCTCGGCTCTATTCGAATTCGGTCAAAGAATGAAACAATCGTATGCAAACGAACTTCATCCGTTACAACAATTTCTCCCCACTTCTCATGCCTTACTTTCACTTCAGTAGGAAGGGATTCATTCACTCTTTGTAAAACGGCTTGTTTGTCATCCACAATTGTGATTCGATTATATATTTGCTTCTCAATAACATAAAACAAAATAAGAGAAACGATCATACAAAAGACAAACATAAGAATTTGAAATGATAGCCTTTTCATTTCTGCCTACCTCCAAGATAAAAAAACGTTGTTTCGAAAATACCGCATAATTGTTTCATAAATGTATCATTTAACCGCTTTCAAGTTTTTTATGTCTTCCATCCGTCTCGGAAGTAAAAATGTAATACATATTGTAGTTCCCATCTCTTCACTACTCTCAATTCGCATACTTCCGCCTTGCTTCTTCATAATCTCCTGACAAATGTATAAGCCATAGCCATTACCGTAACTAGAAGGAAGCACCTTACCTTCCGGAGACTCATTCCATTCTGCAAGCACACCTTCATCCATACCAATACCATCATCATGAACAAAAACCTTTGCTTCCTGCTCATTTATAATTACATTCATACGAACTTGCGTAGCATCACTATATTTAATCGCATTATCAAGCACATTCAAGAAAATTTGCTTCGTCTTATCAAAATCCGCAACGACGTGTACTTCCGTTAACTCATTCATAACTTCAATTTCAAACTGCTGCAATCTAAGTTTCACAATCGAAATTGCTTCTTCTGCCAATTCTTTAATATTCACGACTGTAGGCGACACTTCAAACGTACTCTTCCCGTACTTTGAAGACTTAAGTAATTCCTCTACAAGTGATAATAGACGCTCACTTTCTACAGACACATAACGAAGGCTCTCCTGCACATCTTCCTTCGATTGTAACTTCGGAATTAAATCCACATAACCGATAATTGCCGTAAGCGGTGTTTTCAGCTCATGCGTAATACGGTCCAAGAAATCTTTCTGTTTCTCTTTCTCTTCCTTCAACTGCTTAATATGCAGTTCAATCCCATCAGCCATCGCATTAAAGGACGCTGAAAGCTGCGCAATCTCCACATACTCATTCAGCTCAATCTTACTTTCATAATCCCCATTCGCAAGCCGATGCGCCATTTGCCTTAACTGATCAATTGGTTTATGAAGAGACTTCGCCAAACGAATCGCAAAGAAAATACCAGCAGCTACTAAACAAAGAGAAGTCATTAAAAACGTCCAACTTACATTTGTTAAAACTTCCTTCTCATCCGTTAACTCATTTATAAAACGAATACTTCCGATGACATCGTTTCCATAATAAACCGGGCTTGAAAACAAAAGAATTGGAGCTGGATCTCCCTCCTCGAAAACATAAGATTTCTTTCCCTTCAAAGAACTCTCAATATCGATATTCCGATGAAGTAATGCCCCTTTTTGTGTATCTGCAACAACATCTCCATTCTTCCCAATCATCTGCACCCGGACATCCATTCGCTTCGCTAAATACGAAGCAATTAAAAGCGAATTAGGACCTAGCGTCTCCACTTCTGCTTCCTTCTCTAAATAATTCATCGTATAAATTTGTGCTTCCACACTTAACTTTTCTAAGGAATCCGCTGCATTATGATACACATTCTTCTCCAATGCAATATAAAC
Organism: Bacillus cereus group sp. RP43; assembly: GCF_040459645.1. Taxonomy (NCBI): domain Bacteria; kingdom Bacillati; phylum Bacillota; class Bacilli; order Caryophanales; family Bacillaceae; genus Bacillus; species Bacillus cereus group sp. RP43. The sequence continues at coordinate 243,564 of NZ_JARVHQ010000001.1, read as the reverse complement.
AACCGCATACAAAAGAACAAGAATTGGAATCAACAATCCAACTATTCCAAACACCATATTTCGTTTTAAAGACATATCATCACCTTTTAGCAATCAAGCTTATACCCCACACCATAAATTGTCTTAATATACTCCCCACTATTCCCTAGTTTCTTTCGAAGCCTTTGCACCATAATATCAACCGCTCTCGTATTTCCGATATACTCAAACCCCCATACCTTCTCAAGTAGCTCATCCCTCATGAACACACGCTGCGGATTCGAAACAAACAACTGACATAAATTAAACTCTCGGTACGTTAACTGAATCTCCTGCCCACTCACATGAAGCTTTCGTTCTTTAGGACAAATCAGTAAGTCACCTGCGCGAATTACTTCATGACTTACAGTTACTTCCGCCTTCTTCACACGCCGACTCATATTTTTCACACGAAGAATGAGCTCCGCATAATTAAAAGGCTTCGTCACATAATCATCAGCTCCAAGCTGAAGACCGAGTAACTTATCATTCATCTGACTCTTCGCTGTCAGCATAAGCACCGGAATATCACGCTCCTTCTCCCTGAATAAACGTAATAACTCGTACCCATCCGTATCAGGAAGCATCACATCTAAAATAAGTACATCCGGCTGCTCATTCCATCTCTCTAAAGCTTCTCTCCCATCAGCCGCCGTCAATACTTCATACCCTTCCATCTCTAACTGCATCCGAATCAAATTACGAATACTCGATTCATCATCTACTACAAGTATTTTCATCATTCTCCTCCTTCCATCCTGTATTATAGTACAGTTTAGTATAGCAAAAATAAGACAAAAAAAGAGAGGGTATTGTCGAACATATTTTGTCGACGATACCCTCTCCCATTTATTATTTAGCCACAAAATAATCCGTTACATATTGTGCCCAAACTTCATGTCCCTTAGCACTTGGGAAACCGAACTCTGTTTGTAAGTACGGTAAAATTGCTTTCGTTGTTGCATCAGGCCATGCTCCCCAATGATCAACATATGTATAACCATTTTGCGTCGCAAATTGTTTTAATGCTTCAATCGCTTTCGGATAATTCTTCGCACCATACACCGGGTTTGATGGTTGAATCATAATTGTAGCGCCTTTTGCACTAGTAGAAAGTGCTTGAACAAACTTCTGTGTATTTGCTACAGAATTTCCATTACCAGTTTTCCCGTTATCAGTAATAAATGGTGGTTCAAATAAAATTACATCTGGATTGTCTTTCGCAATCTCTTTATCACGTTTATTCGCGATTAACTCCTCTGTACTTTCACCCTTATATTCCTTTACCGTCACATTCCATAAACCTTTACCGTAAGAAGCCTCTAAATTAGCAGTGAACTTAGCTACCCAAGCATCTTTTTCAGATGAAGAAGCTTCATCACCAACAATAACAAGATTTACTGCCTTTTTATCCTGAGCAGCTTTCTTTAACTTCTCTTTCACTGCATTTGGCAAGTTCTTTGCGTATGCTTCATTAAAAGATGACTTTGCATCTTGTTTTTTCTCTTCTTTTTTCTCTTCTTTTTTCTCTTCCTTCTTCGCTCCGCTATCTTTCACTTCAGCCTTTGTTTTCGTTACTTCACTTGTCTGTCCCGTTGCATTCGCAATCTTCTTATTCCAATATAGTTTACCGCTCACAACCGAAGCAATAAACAATACAAAAATAAATAGGACAAGTACTGCTTTCTTATTCATCGATTCACCTCATCTATTAATCTCACAATATATAATACTAATATAAACCTACGCAAAAATAAACCCAACTCCTTCCAAAGGAGTTGGGTTCAATACATATTACTTAGTCACTTCAAGGTGTGCTCTTAACTTATTCGTTAAATCTTGTTTTGCTGCATCTGGAACATAGTAGTACCAAATACCATCAGCGGCTTTGTGACCGTCACCTGGGATTTGAATATCTTCACTGTTCTGCAGACAATTTTTATAATTTTTTTGCATATCAAACATTTGATCTTGCGTTAAGTTTGTTTTTACATTCTTTTGAATCGCTGTTAACACATCACCATAACTTGATAAAGAAGAGAAGCTTGCGCCTTTCTTAATAACAGCTTGCATTACTTGACGTTGACGCATTTGACGACCGAAGTCACCGCGTGGGTCTGCTTTTCGCATACGCGTATATGCTAAAGCCTCATCACCTGTTAAATGTATATTACCTTTGGCAAAATGATGATTATCTTGCGTGAATTCTAAATCATTATTAACATCCACGCCACCGACCGCATCAACAATATCTTTAAAACCTTCCATGTTGACTTCAACATAGTAATTGATAGGAATATTTAAGAACTTTTCTACTGTCGCTACAGACATATCTACGCCACCAAATGCATAAGCATGGTTGATTTTATCGCTTTTCCCTTTTCCAACGATTTCTGTATATGTATCACGAGGAATGCTTACAGTCTTCATTGAATTATTTTTAGGATTTAACGTGATGACCATTAAAGAATCTGAACGGCCTTTGTCTTCACCGCGTTCATCCGCTCCTAATAATAAGATAGAAACAGGCTCAGATTTATTAATTTTTTCTTCTTGTTTATTATTTTCATCACGTTTTAATGGCTTATGAACCTCATCTAATGTTTTTGAAACAGAAGAATATATATTATAAGCGTAGACTCCTCCACCTATAATTAATACTCCTATGATTCCTAATATCCAAAATAGGATTTTCTTTTTCATTAATATACCCTTCTTCCTTCAACCATTCTTAATAGATTTTCTAGGAATATAATTCTTCAATTAAAGTATCTTATTTTCTTTAACTAGTCAACTTCCACCATCACTATATTAATTCATCATATATATTTTCCCAAATACAGCTATATTACCTACATTCCTTTAACAAATGGTTTAGGTCGATTCCTCAAAAATATAATTTAGAAATTTAAAAACGAGGTAACACATAAAAATGTTATCTCATTTTTAATGGATCCTTATCTACCTATAAATTCCGATCTTATTTTTAATGTATAATTAAAATCACATATACCTTTTAATCTCTACTAAATAAGTCTCTTGTATAAACCTTATCTTCTATATCATATAATTCACTGGTTAACCTATTAGCCACAACCACATCACTGATTTTTTTAAATTCTTCAAAATTAGTAATTACTTTTGAATTATAAAATGTCTCTTCACAGAGAGATGGTTCATATACAACAACTTCAATCCCTTTTGCTTTAATGCGCTTCATAACTCCTTGAATAGCTGATTGTCTAAAATTATCTGAATCCATTTTCATAGTTAACCTATAAATACCAACAATTTTAGGATTTCTCTTTATAATCATTTCTGCAATGTGATCTTTTCTCGTTCTATTTGCATCCACAATTGCTGTCATTATATTATTAGGAACGTCTGCATAATTTGCCAATAATTGTTTTGTATCTTTAGGTAAACAATAGCCACCATAGCCAAAAGATGGGTTATTATAATGCTCACCAATTCTTGGATCCAATCCAACTCCATCAATAATTTGTTTTGTATCCAGTTCTCGTACTTCTGCATACGAATCTAGTTCATTAAAAAAGGCTACCCTCATAGCTAAGTATGTATTGGCAAATAATTTAATAGCTTCAGCTTCAGTCGAATTTGTAAATAATACTGATATATCTTTTTTAACTGCACCTTGAACTAATAGTTCAGCAAATACTTTTGCTCTATCAGATTTTTCACCTACAATTATACGAGACGGATATAGGTTATCATATAAAGCTTTACCTTCTCTTAAAAATTCTGGTGAGAAAATAATATTATCCGTTTCAAATTTCTCCTTTATTTTCTCTACATAACCTACTGGAACTGTTGATTTTACTACCATTATAGCCTCTGGGTTGATAGATAAAACATTAGCAATTACAGCTTCAACAGTTCTTGTATTAAAATAATTTTTATCTGGATCATAATTCGTCGGTGTTGCAATAATCACATATTCTGCATCCTTAAATGCCTTATAATTATCGGTAGTAGCTATTAAATTAAGTTCTCTTGTTGCTAGAAATTCTTCAATTTCAGTATCTATAATAGGGGACTTTCTATTATTAATCATATCCACTTTTTCTTCAATAATATCAAGTGCTATTACTTCATTATGTTGAGCTAATAAAATTGCATTAGATAAACCAACATATCCTGTTCCAGCTATTGTAATTTTCATTTATTCGAAACACACCCTTACTTCTTAATATCCAGCTGATTTATTCTTTTAAAACCTATCCTTAATTCACCTTAAAGTAATAATTTAAAAATATCACTTCACATCTTCTATCCATTTCTCTCTTTTTAACACCAAATGAGCAAGTCTCTTTTTTTGAGTATCGTACTTATCCCAATACTTCATTTCTTCTAGAAACTCTACATGATTTTTCTCAAATCTCATTTTAATAACTTTAGCTGGATTACCTACTGCAATAGCATAAGGCGGAATGTTCTTAGTTACAACTGATCCAGCTCCTATAATTGCACCATTTCCTATTGATACACCTCGCATTATGATTGCGCTGGCACCCACCCAAACGTCATTACCAATTATCGTTTGAGTATTTAAATCCTCAAAACTCCCTGGAATATTAAGAATATTACTATTAGAATATATAAATGGTGACGTGCTAATATTTTTAACAGGGTGATTAGGTAAACCTATCATGCAATTATAGCTTATAGAACAAAACTTCCCGATATCCGAATTAAATACTATAGAATTATTATTTATATATGAGTATTCGCCTATAGCAACATTCTCACCAATTATTACACCCTTATTTATTCTAGCACCCTTAGATATTTTAAGATTGCGGTTTACCTGAAAAGAATTAATACTAGCTGATTTATGTTTATATTTCAAAAACATGAATTTGACTAATAACTTAACCTGTTTTATCATATTTTTCTCCCATAAATGCTATATAATATGTAATTATATAAATAGAATAATTTATATTTATAATTAGGAGCTATTTGTAGTAATAATTTATAATATGCTTTCGCACCTTTAGAATTTTTTTTGAACAATTGATTATTACCAATAGAAGTCAATCCGCCATTTTGATACTCACAAACTTGTAATACCTCATTCACAACTAAAACATCATACTGGAGTGACATTTGAAGTGTAAGTACTCCTTCTGTAACAAATTTTTCCCCATTATACTCAGGAAACCTATAGTTTTTTAGTATGTCGTGTTTAAATACCCAAAGTTTATCCCCTCTCATCCTATACTTATAAATTAGGTCAATTAAATTAAATATTGAATCACTCTTAGGAAAACTACTTCCTATAATATTTTCTTGTAAATCTACACACAAGAAACATATTGCCATTACTTTATTATTTATTTTAGAGTATTTATCAATCTTCTCAAGGGCATACTCCTTTAAAAAATCATCTGAATCTACACAGACCATAAACTCTCCTTTAGATTCTTCAATTGCCTTATTAAAAGCCCGATGCTTTCCTCCATTATTTTGTCTAATATATCTAATAGATATATTATCTTCTTTTATAAAACCATCAACTTTTTGTTCTGTCTTATCAGTTGATCCATCATCAATAATTAACCATTCAAAATCCCGGAATGATTGTTTCTTTAAGGAGTCATATAAAACCCCTAACTCATTTGCCCTATTATAGGTTGGAGTAAAAATAGTATATTTCATCTTCTTTCCTCTCTAATCTCAATTTTCATATAACAAATTACTATAAAAACTCTAGATAGAAAGTGAATTTTTATAATTCACTAGTATTTCATTTTATCTATTGGATTTTAATAATTTTACTATAGTTATCAAAATATCTTTAAAAACATAAATTAAGATCGCTGCTAAAATTAATATAAAAAGAATTAAGTATACTCCTTTGAAATAATAAAACACAAAAGTAGAAATGATTAAAGTAGCTACTCCCCCATAAAGCACCGAGGCTTTAAGACTAATATTGTACTGCTTCTTTAGTTTGATTGTAATTATTAATCCATTAATAAAGAAGGCTACTGTAAGAGAAAGTGTTGCACCTACTAATCCAAAAGTATTAGTTAATAAAAATAAGCCAAGTACATTAACCACCGCACTAATTAAAGTAGGCATTAACAATTTACTTGATTCCTTCTCTGCTAAGAATAAAGTACTCGCAAAACTTGCATATGAATTAATTAATACCCCTATAAATGTAATAGGAATAATATTCAGTGCCTCATGATACTGTTCTGCAATCATATATGGAAATATAAGTTTAATAATAATTAGCGAGATTGAACCAATATACAAAATAACTTTTAATATATAGTTCAAACTTTTTCCATAATAACTCTTTTTATTTTCTTCTTTTCCCATAGAATATGACATTTCATACCATGCTAATTGAAAAGAATTAACAACCAACACCATTACGCTAGATAAACGATTAGTAATCCCATATAATCCGTTTTCATACATACCTAACTTATTACTAATTACAAGTCTAATTAGTCCACTTAAAAGCCAATATGATATTGTGGTTAAACAGAGTGGTAAAGAAAAAAGCATTAGTTTCTTTATTAAAGGAAGAGATACTGTACTTACTTTAAAATTACTTATTATTTTAACTTTTACTTCTATTATTATAATTTGAATTAGAGTTCCAGCAATATATGAAATATACAGTGCCTCAATTCCCATATCATAAATTACAATTAAAATTATATTAATTAAAATACTAATAATACTGTTTAATAAACCTGTCGCTACTAATAAAGTATTCTTCGAAAAACTTCTAGCCACAAAATTATAATAATACTGAAAAGCAAATAGCACTCCCTGAATAAAGATTAAATATTTGTATTGGATACTATAATCAATAGCATTAATTACAACAAAAAAAGTGATACTATATAAAAATGCTCCAAAAATTTGAATTGTAATTCCATTTGAAATTACAGCATATTTGTCCGTTATCTTTTCATGATCAAAGGTAAAGCGAAATATTCCATCCCACACTTGAAAGAATAGAATTGGAATTACTAAATTTATTAAAGAGATGGTTAAATCGTAATAACCAAAAGATTCAGGATTTATTCTAGAGGTATATAATGGCAATAGGAAAATGCCTATTAACTTAGTAAGCGTATTTCCAATAAAAAATACCCCTGATGTCCTTATAAATTGTTTTAAATAATTCATTTATGCTATCAGTCCTTATATCAACCTTTTAAATTTAAACACCTGTAAATAAACTTTAATTATTAACCTTAAAAACGATTAATAAAAAGTGCCCTCTAAATATATAGGACACTTTTATAAAGTCTATCTATAGATTTTAAAAGTCAAAACATAATTTTCACAATTCATTATTATAAATGCAAGAATACCTATAAACGCCTAATAACTTTCGCGAGTCGAATATGCTATAGCAATTAAAAATAGCGCCGGAAATATATTACTTGCCCAAATTAAATTTGTCTCAAAAAATCCTACTATTAACACACCATAAAAACCTGATATGGCTATTCTAGAAATATTGTTATTAACTATCTCATTAGATAAATTTATTATACTCTTACAAATCAATAGCATTACCATAAAAAACACAGGTATCCCATATATAACTAAAATATTAAACATTGAATTATGAATGTTTAGGTTTCCATAGGAAACTATATCATAATTCGAACCTAGTCCTACAATGGGATGTTCTTTAAAACTATAAAATAGTTCAGTCCAAATCGCTTCTCTTCCTGTAAAAAGGGGCTTATCAAAGAACTCTAAACTAATATTAAATCGATTTTCCCACAGATTAATATAAATATATACAAAAACAATAGAACCTAGAGTCAGTAAAGTATTTAATATAACTAAAAACCCTTTCTTTCCCCATATTCTAGAAGGAATAACATAAGCCAATAAAATAAATAATATTAATCCAAGCAGTGCCCCCCTACTATCTGTTAGCTGAATAGAATAAAAAGCAACAAAAGTAACTATTGGAACAATTATCTTACTCCACTTTAAAGTACTTAAATAAAAAGCTGAATAGATATAAGTTAATAAAACTATATATCCTTTACTATTTGTATTAAATAATTCTTCTTGTAAAAAACAGTAAAACAAAAAATAAATAAGCATTACAATAGAAATTATTTTTAGATTTTTTCCATTTAAATTAAAAAATCTAAATATCGTCATCATTATTACTAAATTAAATAAAACCATACTGCTTCCTAAATTAGAGTTTGAAAATATAGAGTTTAGTAACATTAAAATTAACAAGATTACATTAAAAATAAATAAATTTATTTGTTTTGATATTACTAAAGGTAAATGAATAGCTAATAATACTATATTTGCTAAAAATAAAATAAAACTAATACCACTAAACATATTAAAAAAACTTATCTTATACCAAGTAAGTAAAAAAATCGTGAAAAAAATGAAGGCATATGATGTGGTAACTATATTTAGCATCATACGATATCTTCTTTCACTATCGCTAATCCAACTTCCTTTACTATTTTTCTTTATATTCATAATTTATACCCACTCTAAATTTTTAGTATATCCATTATTCGATTAGCTGCGAAGTTCGTAGATGTTTTTTCTCTATTTATACCCTTAACTAACCGTTTATTATTAGCACTACTGAGGAAAAATTCAATCTTTTTTGAAATTTCAATAACATCCTGATTATTACATATAAGATCATTGGGCTCTAATGTTGAAATTATTGACTTAGCTCCAGTTTCTTGTGACATAAGTAAATCACAGCCATTAATAAGAGCTTCAATAGGAGCAAGTCCAAAAGTTTCAAAGCTACTATTCTGTACAAATAACTTTGCTCTTTGGTAATAAAATGGCATTTTATCATGCGGCACCTTTTGATAATATTGAACAAAAGGAAACGAAAGAATTTCTTCCAGGTCCTTCCCCACATTTCCTATAACAATAAGCTGAAGATTCATCCCATCTTTTTGATTAATCAAATCAATTGCTTTACAAATTGATTTGATATTTTTTAATGGTACCCCTCCTCCAACTGCCATTAAAGTTCTTTCTTCTCTTCTTATATTCCCTTCTCTAACTGTAGTAAGTTGTCCCCAATCGACTCCATTATTTACATAGGTTAATTTTTCTTTGTATTGAGGATAATTTTCTTTCATCCAATACATGAAATTTTCAGAAACACAAATGATTACGGGCGCTAATTCTAGTACCTTATTTTCAATATCAACATCATTTTGACTATAATTCCCGTTAATTTTTCCTTCTATGCTACGACAACCATGCATTAAATAAGCAGATTTAACCCCTAACAATTTAGCAATCCTAAATCCTATAATATTTATTTTAGACATCCCAGAAAAGAGAACCGCATCTACTTTTTTTATTTTAATGACAAGTTCCAAAATTTTACTAATTATCGAATTTTTCTCTAAGAATATAGTACTACTAGGTAAATTTTTCTTTAGTGCTTTATTGACATTTGCTGGACCAGTGTTACCAATAAGATCTCCTACAAATAATAACCTCAAATTATTTCTCTCCCAATGTTTTTTTATACTCTTGATGACCGTTAAACATTGCTCTAATCGCCTGAAGTAAAGTCATGTTAGATTTATATTTTTTATAATGTCTAAACGCAAATTGTAATATAAGTACCCCTGCCCATCTTTTGGATAGCGCACTAAATATTGCACCACGATCGTGAAAATATTTTTTATTAAACCCTTTAAACCAAGAAGATTCACCGATATATAAATCGGCAATCTTAATAGGTTCGTATTTAATTTTTAATCCCTTACTTAAACATTCATATAAAAATATATTTTCTTCTCCCATCCTATAAACAGAACCCGCACCGAATTGTTCATTAAATTGAATGTTTGCTTCTTTAATTTTTTTAATTCTAAATGCAATTTCGACAGAAGACGTTTTTAAAGAACTTAAATATCCTAATTTTGCACTTTTGTTTTTATACATTTTGAATGGTTTATTAATTCCTTCGACCTGAAATCTAATAATGTCATAATCTGGATTTTCATCAAATGTCTTTTGGATTAATTCACTGTAATTATCCACATATACCAAATCATCGTCTGATAATAAAACAATACCGTCATCATTTGAATTAAATATTGCTTTGTTACGACTTTTACTTAGCCCTATATCTTCACTACATACATAAGTTAATTTATGGTTTTGTAAAAATAAGACTTCTTGCTTTTCATATCCACACTGATTTACCATTACTGCATTCGATGATATATTCATCTTTTCAAACAAATCAATAGGATTTGATCTATTCATTGTCGAAATTAATACCTGAACACACATATTTTCACACCCTAAACTCGATAAATAAAACAATCCCTTTCTTTCAAAAACATATACACTAAACTTAAAAACTTTATCTACCTTGTACTCTCAGCTTTCTCCCAAAACGGTTTTGCTTTTCCAGTCAATATATTGTAGACACCAACCCATTGTGCAATGATTGTGACACAATAATAATAAATTAATGTTACATACTTATTGTTTGTCTTAGTTATTACTTTTGCTAGTGCCATTAAATAAAATAGCACTTGTCCAATAAATGTCATTAAATAAAACCATGATATCGGTACTAGTAATACATTAGATATTAGTACCATAAAATGTGCGATCCATAACAGGTACCTGCATGTCCTATGTCCAAAATAAAAATATGAAAACCACTTATACTTAAATACATTAAGCATCCTTACATCTGGTAAAATATGCTTTAGAATAATTCGATTCATCCTTACTTTACGACCAAATTCATCTTCAATAACCTCACCAGCTTTTTCATAAGCAATTGCATCATGATTCGCAATCGCTCTTTTACCTTGCAATGCATACAATGGTGGCATGGCACTATCATGGCATTGTATCGGATTAAAGTCATAATAATCCCCGGTCCTACATGCATATAAAGCTCCATTACCAGCTGTTATGGTTTGCATTCTTCCTTCAATTTCACGCATTACCATATCGCTATCCCAGTAACTAGCTTCAGCATTACTTACATCGCTAGATTCTTGATTAACAATCATTAGCCTTCCTGAAACGTATGCAATTTCTTCTGAGGTGAATGCAGCCATAAGCTCTATGATAGATTTTTTATCCATCATAGAATTTGCATCGGTCATAACTAAATACTCTGTTTCCACCGTTTTTTGAGCTTCATTTTGTGCATTTGTTTTTCCTTTTCGAGCTTTCACTTCATAAATTCGTATTTTTCTATCTTGATGTTCCTTAATAAACTCTCTAACGATTTCATTTGTTTTGTCTGTACTATTATCAGACGCTATCAAGAATTCAATTTTATCTTTAGGATAATCTAACTCCAAAATATTGTGAAGCTTATCTAAAATTACTTTTTCTTCATTATGAGCAACCACCATCACGGTTACCGTTGGCTGATGAGAATAATTTTTTTCAAGCTTTCGGTTCTTATATAAATTCCCAATTATTTTTAAAGATATAGGATAACCCACCATCGCCCAAACTATTATAAATCCACTGATATAAAATAGATATTTGTATAACAATTCCATTTATCTTCTCCCTTAAAATTTCTATTCGTCTATTCTTTTTGCTGGAACCCCTACATAAGTTCCAATTTCAGCTATATCTCTGATTACTACAGCTCCTGCACCGATTTTACATTCGTTAGTAATATTAATGTTATTGATTACTACACTCCCAATAGCTAGCCAGGTGCCCGATCCAACCTTGACTGTGCCGGCTAAATGTGCGCCTGGTGATATATGAACGTAATCCTCAATTATATTGTCATGATCTATTGTAGAAGCAGTATTAATAATGCATCCTTTTCCAATTTTGGTACAACAGTTAATAACAGCGCCTGCCATAACTACAGTTCCCTCTTCTAAATAAACTTGTTCTCCAATAATCGCACTTGGATGAATTAATACCGGAATACTCGCCCCTTCAGCCTCAAGTCGCCTCTGAACCTTCTCTCGTATGACATTATTACCAATTCCAACAAAAAAATCGTAATCATCTACATACTTTGAGATACTTGCTGATTTATCAATTATTTCTATTCCCATTGAGGATTTTTCACTTTCATTATCATCTAAAAAAGCAATACCCTTCCATTTTTTCATTTTCAGCGCGATATCAGCTATGACTTTTCCGTGGCCACTAGCCCCTATTATAAGGAGTTTTTCTTTCATAACTTTATACTCCCTTTTTCATTCCCTTTAAACGGTTCCATTGTAGCAGCAGTTTCTGAATTAATTCCTTCTCTAATAAAAACCTTCTTAATTGTTAAAAGGATAATCTTCCAATCTGTAGTGAAACTTACATTATCTACATACTCTACATCGTAATTAAATTTCTCTTCCCAACTAATAGCATTCCGACCATTAACTTGTGCTAACCCTGATAATCCTGGTCGAACTTTATGGCGTCTTTTTTGATGCTCATTATATAACGGTAAATATTGAACTAATAAAGGTCTAGGTCCTATAATTGACATATCACCTTTAAAAATATTAAAAAGCCCTGGTAATTCATCAAGTGATGTCGAACGTAAAAATTTACCGAAGTTAGTAAGTCTTACACTATCGGGTAACAGCTCACCATTTTCATTTTTTTCATCTGTCATTGTTCTAAATTTATACATTTTGAAAATAGTCCCATTTAATCCAGGTCGCTCTTGTTTAAATAATACCGGACTACCCAATTTTGTTTTTACAAGAAAAGCAACTATAAGGAATACTGGGCTAAGCATTATAATAGCAATTAAAGACAGTATAAAATCCATTGACCTTTTTATAAACCGTCTATAGATGCCAATTTTAGAACCCTTCATTACGATATCCACAACCCTTTAATAATTTTCACGACTCTATCTAAATCTTCATCTGTCATTTTCGTATCACTTGGTAAGCAAACACCGGTCTCAAATAGCTTCTCTGATACATCAGTCCCAATAAAATCATATTTTTCAAAGAATGGCTGCATATGCATTGGTTTCCAAACCGGTCTAGATTCAATATTTTCTTTTTCAAGAGCTTCCATCACATCAATTGGACGAATCTTGCCGTTTAGTTTCATAGAACTTAGCCAATAATTTGGTTCATTCCACTCATTACTAGGCATGAATTCAATTCCTTCAAGATTTCCTAATCCTCTCTTATAAAAATCAAATATGTATCTTTTCTTCTGAACTCTTTGATCTAACACTTTAAGCTGCCCTCTACCAATACCAGCAACTACATTACTCATGCGATAATTAAACCCTAATTCACTATGTTGATAATGTCTTGCTTGATCTCTACTTTGAGTTGCCCAAAATCTTGCTTTTGAAATTCGTTCCTCATCATTAGAAACGAGCATTCCACCACCAGAAGTAGTGATAATTTTATTACCATTAAAAGAAAAAATACCATAATCTCCAAAGCTTCCCGTATGTTTACCTTTGTAATAAGTTCCTAAAGATTCAGCAGCATCTTCAATTAAAGCAACATTATATTTCTTACAAAGTTCAACAATCTTATCCATATCCGCGGAGAGACCATACAAATGAACTACTATAACTGCCTTTACATTTGGATACTTTTTAAAAGCTTCTTCTAATGCTTTAGGACACATATTCCAAGTCTCATAATCACTATCTATGAAGACTGGATTAGCATTTTGATAAATTATAGGATTTGCAGTTGCTGAGAATGTAAGGGTTTGACAAAAAACAACATCGCCCTCCCCTACTCCAGCTGCTTTTAGAGCCAGATGAATTGCAGCTGTTCCAGAAGATAGCGCTGCGGCTGCTTTAGAGCCAACTTTAGCGGCTAGTTCTCTTTCAAATCCATTCACATTTTCCCCAAGTGGTGCAATCCAATTTGTATCGAAAGCTTCCTTAACGTAATGCATCTCATAACCTTCATCACTCATATGTGGTGATGAAAGAAATATTCTGTCTCCCATTTCTAAAACTTCCTTCCCTTAAATTAATTTTTTAGATTAACTTTATTATTCGCAATGCCTAATAATCGTTCTCTTATTTCCTCTTTATTCATTCCCTCAAACTCATTCATAAACTGTCTTAAAATATCTTGATCTAGTAAAACAGCTTTTCCTATATGAATTTTAGGGAATATTTGCTCTGGATGAACCTCACCTTCATTTAATAACTCTTCATACATTTTTTCCCCTGGTCTTAATCCAGTAAATTCAATTCCAATTTCTTCAACAGAATAGCCTGAAAGAGTGATTAAGTTTTTAGCTAAATCAACAATCTTTACTGGATCTCCCATATCGAGTACGAACAATTCTCCACCTCTAGCTAACGTTCCAGCCTGAATAACTAATCTTGAAGCTTCTGGTATTGTCATAAAGTAACGGATCATATCGGGGTGAGTAACAGTTACAGGCCCACCTTTTTGAATTTGTTTCTTAAATAGAGGTATTACGCTCCCCCTACTTCCAAGAACATTACCAAATCTAACCGCAACAAAACGTGTACCAGTACTAACCGAAGCCATATGTTGTACAAGCATTTCTGCAAATCGTTTTGTAGCTCCCATTACATTTGTCGGGTTTACTGCCTTATCTGTAGAAACCATAACAAACGTATTTACTTTAAACGTATCTGCAGATTCAGCTACATTTTTCGTACCAAAGATGTTATTTTTCACAGCCTCTTCAGGATTACGTTCCATTAAAGGCACGTGCTTATGTGCCGCTGCATGGTATACGATATATGGTTGATGCTTTTTCATTATTTCAAAGATTTTATGACGATCTTGAACATCAGCAATTTCTGTCGTAATTTCAACTGTATCTTTATAGGTAACTCTCATTTCCATTTCAATATTATAAATGCTGTTTTCACCATGTCCTAAAAGAACAATTTTTGCTGGTTTATACTTCATTACTTGACGACAAATTTCTGATCCGATTGATCCACCAGCACCTGTTACTAAAATTGTTTTACCTGTAATCTTTTCTCCAATTCCTGCATCATCTAATTGGATTGGTTCTCTTCCTAATAAATCTTCCACTTGTACATCTCGGAATTCATTAACAGAAACTTTACCGTCTAAAAGATCTTCAAGCATCGGTACAATTTGCGTTTTTGCCTTCGTTTTTGTACACCTCTCAAAAATCTCGTTTATTTGATTCCTATTTAAAGAAGGAATAGCAATAATAATATGTTCAATGTCATTATCCTCTACCACTTCTTCAATATGATTTGTTGTACCAACAACTGGCACGTTATAAATCTCTAATTTTTGTTTATTTCTATCATCATCAACAAATGCAATTGGATACAAATCTGCTTCCTTATTATGTAGTAACTGTCTTACTACCATATTTCCTGCTGAACCAGCTCCAACAATCAATGTTCGTTTTTTATTCGCGTCCTTACTAATATACGTATCACGGAACATACGCCATACAAAGCGGGAGCCACCAATTAATAATAAATGTAACATCCATGCGATCGCTAAAATTCGAACATAAATATCCTGATTTATAATTTGTTGAACAATTGCTGTTACTAAAATCGATAATGTAATTGCTTTAAATATTTGTTTTAATTCTCCAATACTTGCATATTCCCACGCCTTGTTATACAGCTTATAAATGGAAGCAAAAACATGATGACTACACAATAATGTAATAGAACTAATAACTACTGTCGTAGGAATTTTACTTAATACATTTGGGTGTATGAACCAATAGCTTAAGTACACCGCAGTTAATACAATAAATGAATCTAATAAAATTAATAATGAGAGCCGTTTTCGATAACTCAATATATCTGTTCCCTTCTTTATACAATTAGTATCTTATTGATAATAAAAAAGGACATTCTCTTATGAATGTACCTCTTCCTTTTTTACAAGTTCTTTCATATATTTCATCAAATCCACTTTCAATTCCTCATTTTGAAGTGCCATTTCTATCGTCGTCTTAATAAACCCAAACTTCTCCCCAACATCGTAACGAGTTCCTTCAAAGTTATAAGCAAACACTCGTTGAATTTCATTTAATCGTTGGATCGCATCTGTTAACTGAATCTCTCCACCAGCGCCTGTTTGTTGGTTCTCAAGGAACATAAAAATTTCTGGTGTTAATACGTAACGTCCCATAATCGCTAAATTAGATGGCGCTGTGCCTTCTGCTGGCTTCTCTACAAATTGACGCACTTGATAACGGCGGTCATTTTGTTCAATGGGATCGATAATACCGTAGCGATGTGTTTCGTTTTCTGGTACGGTTTGTACACCAATAACAGATGATTGTGTCCCTTCATATTGATCCATTAATTGACGTAAACATGGCGTATCCGCTTGTACGATATCATCACCAAGTAATACCGCAAATGGCTCGTTCCCAATGAATTTACGTGCGCACCAAACTGCATGTCCAAGCCCCTTTGGTTCTTTTTGTCTTATGTAATGGATATTAATTTTTGAAGAAGCTTGTACTTTTTCAAGCATTTCATGTTTTCCTTTTTCTAAAAGATTTTGTTCTAATTCAAAGGAATGATCAAAATGATCTTCAATCGCACGTTTTCCTTTTCCAGTAACAATAATAATATCTTCAATTCCTGATTCTATCGCTTCTTCTATTATGTATTGAATAGTCGGTTTATCGACGATCGGCAACATTTCTTTCGGCATCGCTTTCGTTGCTGGTAAAAATCTCGTCCCAAGACCAGCTGCTGGGATAATCGCTTTTCTTACTCTTTTCAATTGTATCCCTCCCTCATCGTTTTATTCATATGTAACAATAACAAAAACCCTACCTATAGAGTCATTTTTATAACTCCATAGGTAGAGTTTCTAAATAGAAATAAATTTATGGGCATCTAACCCATCCTCACGTCATACTCCCGACGACAAGCGTCTAAGGTAGGCTCGAAATAAAAATTTCTACCCACAGCACGACCGAGTGCCCCCGTTGATAACGGTTAGGAGACATCACCAAAGCTCTTCAATTAAAAAATACCGAACAATTTTTTACGACGAATTTGTTCTGGATCTTCTTTATAAATTGATTTTCCGCTAATTAATAAGTACGGATTTTCTTTTAAATCGCTCATAACGTTCATTCCGAATTCTTTTCCGATTAATTCATAGCTTTCTGCTAAATGAAATCCTCTTGATGTTGTGTTATGTGCATCCGATGCGATCATATGCGTTAAGTTATGTTCAACGAGCTGTAGTGAGAATTTTTTTATCTTTTTGCCAAACTTCCCTAAGAGACTACCCGCCGTTACTTGTGTTAATGCACCTTTACTTACAAGGTTATATAACTTATCTGGTCGCTCGATTAACTCGGCATTGCGTTCCGGATGAACAATAATTGGAATCATTCCTTTAACACGTATTTCATATAATAGTTGTTCTGCATAACGAGGTACATGATTAGACGGGAATTCAATTAATATATATTTATTTGTTTCGTTTAAAGTAACGATTTTACCAGCTTCATAGTCTTCTAATAAATCACCATATAACCTGACCTCTTGTCCTGGTAAAATCTTCAGTGGAATATCGTTTTGTTGTAGTTCATCATTTAATTGTTTCACTTGATGAATAATAGCAGTACGCTCATTTACATATTTTCCATTTTGATGGTGTGGTGTAGCGACGATCGTATGAATTCCTTCTTGTACAGCTTTTTCTGCCATCGCTAAACTATCTGTTACTGTCTGTGCACCGTCATCGATGTTAGGTAAAATGTGACAATGTAAATCAATCACTCTTCTCATCCTCCCTCTCGTATAAAAATCTTTTTTCCTTTGAATATGAGATATATCTCATATTCAAAGGAAAAAAGGAGATATGTTCTTGTCATATCTCACTTTTAAACTAGTTCGCACCGTAATAATAATATAAGCCTTGTTCACGTTCACGATCGTTTAGAACAACACCTAACAATTTACCTTTTGCAGATTCTAATAATCCTTTTGCTTTTACCGCTGTTTCTTTTTCTGTCGATTCACTACGAACGACAAGAATAGATGCATCACATACATTTGCCATAATTTGCGCATCTGTTACAGCTAAAATTGGTGGTAAATCGAAAATGACTAAGTCATACATACTATACGCTTGAGCAAGAAGTTCTTGCATTGATTTCGAACCTAACAATTCTGCTGGATTTGGCGGGATTGGGCCACACGCTAAAAAGTGTAGATTATCAACTGATGTCGTTTGTACACACTTCTCTAAACGTTCACTATGTGTTAATACATTCGTTAATCCGAAAATATTGTCTACTTGGAACATTTGATGCATCGCTGGTTTACGCATATCTGCATCAATTAACAATACTTTCTTTCCTTGTTGGGCGAAAACAACTGCCATATTCGCTGTCGTTGTCGTTTTCCCTTCACTTGGGTTCGCAGATGTTACCATTAGTGAATGCAAGTTTGTATCAACAGACGCAAATTCAACATTCGTTCGAATATTACGATATTGTTCTGAAATAGGTGATTTCGGTTGTTGATGAGCAATTAATTGACGACGTTGACGATGATTTTTCTTCTTCTTAAATAAACTATTAAGAGCCAATTGTTTGTCCCCTCACTTTTCTTGATGATGGAGCATGTGATTTTACGTTTGTTGTTTCTTCATCCATGCGAGCAACAATACCTAACACTGGTAAGCCAAGTAAGCTTTCTACATCTTCTTCTTTTTTCACTGTGTTATCTAAGTATTCTAGTAAGAATGCAAGACCAACTGCAGCCATTAAGCCAACAACGAAAGCAATTGCTACATTTAACATCGGACGTGGTTTAATTGGCGATTGATTTTCCCCTACTTCTGCTTTCGATAATACCGTTACGTTATCGACATTCATAATTTTTGCAACTTCACCTTTAAATACATCTGCAGTTGCATTTGCAATATCACGAGCTACTTTTGGATCTTTATCCTCAGCTGTTACAGAAATGACCTGTGAATCTTTTTCATTTGCAACATTAATCTTTCCTGTTAACGCTTGCGCTGTCATATTTAAATTTAATTTTTCATTCACTTGGTCTAAGACTACCGGACTTTTAATAATGACCTTATATGTATTCGTTAATTGAATATTTGTTTGAATTTCACCAGCTTGAATCATTGCACCCTCTTGTTTTTTCTGATTCACAAGAATTTGCGTTGAAGATTGATAGATTGGTGTCATGAAGAAGAAGCTAATGATAGCACTTACAATAGCTGCACCAAAGGCGATTACGAGGATCATTGCTAAACGTTTTTTTAAAATATGAAATAGCTCTTTTAAACTAATTGTTTCTTCCATAAGTTCCTCCAACTTTCTAAAATTTGCACATAAGAAAAATTATAACATATAATCTTATATTTTTTTATTTTAGTAATATCTATGTACGATTGTTATTTGAAAACATATATAATCTTACAAAATAATCTTAAATATGACAACACATTCCATAGAATTTCCAAAATTTCCATTATATCATTTATTTTATATAAAGCAATAAAAAGTTGTTATATGATTCAAAAAAGCCAATAAAAATAATTATTGGCTTTAAAAATTATTATATTAGACATTATTTTTTAATAATATCCATATTGTTCCTTTTCTTCTCGCTTGTCATTTAGTACGACACCAAGTAGTTTACCAGATGCCTTGTCTAAAATTTGTTTCGCTTTTACCATTTTATCTTTTTCTGTTTTTTCACTGCGCACGACAAGTATGATTCCATCACATTTGTTCGCAAGTATTTGTGCATCGGTAACCGCAAGAACTGGCGGTGTGTCTATTAAAATAATATCAAACATGTTATATGCTTCTAGTAATACCTCGTCCATTACTCGATTTCCTAACAGTTCTGCTGGGTTTGGTGGTATTGGACCTGATCCCATTAAGTATACATTCTCTATATCTGTTTTTTGAATGCATTGCATTAATTTTGCTTGTCCTAATAATACGTTCGTTAATCCATTTGAATGATGAATTGCAAATAAGTTTTGTATCGTCGGCTTACGTAAGTCAGCTCCAATTACTAAAACTTTCTTTCCTTGTTGGCCGAAAATAACTGCTAAGTTTGCAATTGTCGTCGTCTTTCCGTCACCTGGATCTGCCGAAGTGACAATAAGAGAACGCATATTATGATCTACAGATGTAAATTCAATATTTGTACGAATGTTACGGTATTGTTCCGCAATACGCGATTTAGGCTCTTTATGTGTAATTAATTGTTTTAATGGCTTTCTTTTCTTTCTTCCGAACATGTTCTAGTCTCCTTTGTCAAAATGCGACCTGTTCCCCCTACTTCTATATGCTCGATATACATGCCTATTTCATTCATGATGGATATATTACGCTCATTCCCCACTTATTTCCACAGGTAAATCCATCCATTCTTCCCCATATCTAACCATACTCAATGCCCTTCTATTTTGTCCTATATAAAGACCGTAATAATATGACAATAGCTTCATTTCTTTTATACCTTTATCATTTATCTCAAAAACGAGATAAATGATAAAGTAATTATATGGTAATCCCAATTAATTGTAAACTAATTTTCTGACTAGTTTGTATTTTTGTTTATATCAATATATATCATAAATAAAAAAACTTCTTGTACAAATACAAGAAGTTTTTTTATTTTATCTATTCTTTTTTATCACCAATTGCAAATGTAATTTCAGCTTCGCACGCAACTTCACCATCTACTGTTGCGATTGCTTTTCCTTTTCCAATTGGACCGCGTACGCGCGTCATTTCTACTTCTAGGCGAAGTTGATCACCTGGGCGTACTTGTTTTTTGAAGCGACAGTTGTCGATGCCGGCGAAGAAAGCAAGTCTCCCGCGGTTTTCTTCTTTCTTTAATACAGCAACTGCACCAACTTGCGCTAATGCTTCTACAATAAGTACACCAGGCATAACTGCATAATCTGGGAAGTGCCCATTAAAGAACTCCTCGTTTGCAGATACATTTTTAATTCCAACCGCTCTTTTTCCCTCATCCACTTCTAATATTTTATCAACAAGTAAAAACGGATAGCGGTGAGGAATGATTTCTTTAATTTGTTCTATATTTAGCATGTGACAATCGCCCCTTTTACAATATTGGTCTTACCACTTGGACATATTGTTATTATCCCATTTTGTTTATTATTTGTCATTATAAAGTACTACTTTACTTCCTATTATAAAAAAATGCACACACTCTATTCCATTAAAATAGTTGCACTTCTCAGCAACTGACACGGAGGTAGAAAAGAGTGTATGCCCAAATTAGGGAAAGGCAATATGTATTTGAACATTTTTTGCCTTAATGTCGTATTCGACTCATTATATTACAAACGTTTTCAAATATGAAAATATTAAATTTAACCATATATATGAATATTTTACCTGTTTTCTCTATTTTTCTTTATTTTTCTTCTATTTTCTTAATAAATTAAAAAAATATAAAGATATAAAAAAATAAAAAAGGACCAAGGTTTGATACCTTAGTCCTTCTCACTTTATCCCGATTGGTGAAAGCTAATAATCAGCGGGGGATGAACCCCACTGATTAAAGTTTCACTTTATTTTAAAGCACGACGTGGTAATTTATCGATATTCTCTAACATAATACCTGTACCAACAGCAACACATTGCATTGGGTTTTCAGCGATTAATACTGGTACCTTTAATTCTTCTGCTAGAAGCATGTCGATACCGTGTAATAAAGCTCCACCGCCTGTTAGAATAACACCACGGTCGATAATGTCTGCAGATAGTTCTGGTGGTGTACGCTCTAGTACGCCTTTTGCAGCTTGTACAATGATAGCTGCGTCTTCTTTTAGTGCTTCTGTAATCTCTTCAGAGCATACTGTAATTGTACGTGGTAAACCTGTTACCATGTCACGTCCGCGAATTTCAAGCTCTTCACTACGTGCACCTGGGAATACTGTACCAACTTTAATTTTAATATTTTCTGAAGTACGTTCTCCAATTAATAACTTATACTTACGTTTAACGTAGTTTAAGATTTCCATATCAAACTTATCGCCAGCCATTTTGATAGAGGAAGAGGTAACAATATCACCCATAGAAAGTACGGCAATATCTGTTGTACCTCCACCAATATCAACAACCATGTTTCCGCTCGGCTGGAAGATTTCCATACCAGCACCAACTGCGGCTACTTTTGGTTCTTCTTCTAAAAATACTGTTTTACCACCTGAACGTTCAGCAGCCTCACGAATTGCTTTTTGCTCTACAGATGTGATATTTGTTGGACAGCAAATTAAAATGCGAGGTTTTGAAAAGAAGCTCTTCACGTCCAATTTGTTAATGAAATACTTTAACATTGCTTCTGTAATTTCGAAATCTGCGATTACACCATCTTTAAGCGGACGAATTGCTACAATATTACCAGGTGTACGTCCCACCATACTTCTTGCTTCTTCACCTACTGCTAATACTTTTCCACTATTACGATCAATTGCCACAACAGATGGCTCATTTAATACAATACCCTTACCTTTAACATGAATTAATACGTTAGCCGTACCTAGGTCAATTCCGATATCTCGCGCAAACATTCCCGTCATTTCCTCCTCGATATTCAAAATCAGGTTATACCCGAATTCTTTTACACCTAATTTCTGATTTTATCATAAATTTAACAGAAACGTAATATTCGCAAAAAGAATTCTTCTGAAAAATATTACCGAATTCGCAAGGAATGTTTGCTATTTTAGATTTATTGGCGCACAGGGTTTTCTGTATCTTCTTTTCGGTACTTTTGCTTTGTTGCTTCTCCACCTCTTAAATGACGAATAGACTTATGATAATCAAGAATTTCTTTCACTTCATTTGCCAGCTCTGGATTAATTTCTGGCAAACGTTCTGTTAAATCTTTATGGACTGTACTCTTTGATACCCCAAACTCCTTTGCGATTACACGCACTGTCTTTCTTGTCTCCACGATATACTTGCCAATCTTGATAGTTCTCTCTTTGATGTAATCGTGCACACCACTCGCCTCCCTAAATTGGATGTGAGAAGTGTGAAATGAGACTCGCTGCATACGACTATGAAGTAAATGTGAGTGCTGTTTGTAAGCGTTAAACATTCTTGGATTTATAATGAAATGATTCACGATTTCTCACCTCAAACACTCTCTTTGCATTGGTTTATACCATTGTATTGCCCGCACTACTGATATATGCTACATGTTCACTATTTTTGCGGACTAAGTTAAGAAAAATTACGTTTTTTTGTGAGAAATACGTTAACAAAGACAATTATGGCGAAAAAAAGTGACACCTCTTTATAAAAGGTGTCACTCTTCTCTTTCATATTCTTCTTCTAACAACTGATGGTGGGGAACTTCTTTCTTACCGGCAATATAATAATATAAAGCGAATAAAACAAACAATAAAATGATAGCAATCGACAGAACAGATAAAAATGACACAGTATCCCCTCCCTTTTGTAATATATATTCGAGAATCTCGTCATTTTTCCTTGTTATTGCAAATTTTTTCTCGAAATTGATTATTTTTATATAAAAATAAAAAAATCAACTCTCCTAATGAGAACTGATTTTTTTACTTTATTATTCTTGTGAAGAAGAACCGTTAGAGGATTCTGTAGAACCATTCGTTGATTTTTCTTCTTTTTGAGATTTCTCATCTTGTTTGCCGTTCGTCTCTTTATCACTAGTCGAACCACTTGTTGATTTCTCTTCTTTTTGAGATTTCTCATCTTGTTTACCGTTCGTCTCTTTATCACTAGTCGAGCCGCTTGTTGATTTCTCTTCTTTTTGAGACTTATCTTCTGTTTTACTTTCTGGTTTCGTGCTTGTTGACTTTTCTTCTTTTTGAGATTTGTCATCAGCTTTTTTACCAGAAGCATTTGTCGCCTTTGCAGCACCTGCATCAGCTTTAATTTCTGCTACTGATTTATTTAAATAACGCTCAGGGTTCACAGCCACATTGTCTTTACGTACTTCAAAGTGAACGTAAGAACCTGCATCTTTATTCATTGCATTTAGACCTGATTTTCCTAACACTTCACCTTGCACAACTCTTGCACCTTTTTCTACTTTCACACTGCCTAAGCTTTGATAAGATGCTGCTACACCATTTCCACTATCTACTGTTACAACATAACCAAGAAGTGAATCTTTTTCAGCTTTCGTTACTGTACCACTTAAAGCAGCTGTAACATCAAATTCTTTTCCGTTTTTCGCAGCAATGTCAATTCCTTTATTCGGGGAATATGTGTTGTTATAAAAGACAAGTGCTTTTTCTTGTTCCGCCTCTGATGCTGCATCTTCATAGAATTTCTTCTGTACCACTACTTCTGCATTTGCTGCAGCTGGCATTTTCACTACTTCTGAAGATTTTGTTACCGGTACTGCTGGATCTTCCGTTTGTGTGTACGGTGTTGCTTGATCTTGGTTCGGAGCTTTCTTTGGATTAGCTCCTTGGAACCATAGCGCAACCATTAAGATTACCGCTGCACAAGCAATGTATAGTGCCGGAAACACCCATCTTTTTTGAAATAAATGTACTACTTTTCGCGACTTTTTACTATTTCTTCCTCGCATTCCATCATCACCTCAGCAATCATTTTGAACAATATTCACTCATCCTATACAACCTATAACTAATTACTTTTCGACAAAATCTGTAAAAATATGTATAAGAATTGCAAAATTTCCGAGGAAATGATGAAAAAAGAAAAAACTGAGCTTTTTGGCTCAGTTTTTAGTCTAATTGTTTCTTCTTATATACAATTAAACATACAACAAGCGAAATGATAAACCAAACTGTAATGTTCAACACATGACCACTCATACTACTAAAGCCTGCTCCATCTACTAAACCGTTCATCGCTTTTGTAATATGAGATGTTGGGAGATATCCAATCATCGTCTTAATTGTTGTATTTTCAACAAATGCCTCAAATTGTACAGCTAAATACATCGTCATTAAAATAGGCATTCCAATTAATGATGTTTGCGGTACAGAAGATGCAAGTAATCCAATCATTGTTCCCATCGCGATAAATAAAATAATTCCACATAAGAATATCAATCCTACCAATGGAAGATTTATATTTAATTGATCTAAAATGAATAAATTCGCAATACAAATGATCATCGTCAGACCAGCTGTTAATAGACTCTTTCCAAGAAGAACTTCAACAGAAGATGCTGGCGATAACATTAACACACGTAATGTATGTTTTTCTTTTTCTTCTGCAATTACCATAGATTGAACAAAACCTGCGACAAACAGGAGAGACATTATAGTAGTAGTACCCAACACTTGCTTGCCCACTCCAAATTTGCTATATATAACCGAAAATATAAGTGGTAAAGATGCCATTAACAACACTTGTGAATTTGTCTTAAAATCTTGTACCTCTTTCCTAAAAATAGCTGATACACGTCTCATTGAAAATGTCATTATAATCCCCTCCCAGTAACTTCGATAAAGATATCGCCTAGCGTTGGTTCGTGTGAATGAATGGATAGTAATTCACCTTTTTTCATCCATTCTGAAATGCGTTTTGCACCTAATTCATCTTTTTGCACGATTTCTTTCTTCTTATCTGTTAATACGACTTGTATTTGATCTTTCGCGTATTGCAAGCGAAGGTTTTCCGGTGTATCAAGCGCTACTATTTCGCCCCCACAAAGGAAGGCAATGCGGTTACAAAGCGTTTCTGCTTCGTCCATATTGTGCGTCGTTAAGAAAATCGTCGTTCCTTCTTTATTTAAGTCTCTTAAGATTTTATGAATGTTTTGTACGTTTACTGGATCGAGTGCGGATGTTGGTTCGTCTAAGAAGAGGATATCTGGTTTGTGAAGGATCGCTCTCGCTAGTGTGACACGCTGCTTCATTCCTTTTGATAGTTTTTTTATTGGTGTTTTTTTATCATCTAATAAATTCACTTGCGCTAGCACTTCATCGATTCGCTCTTTTTTACAATCGTATAAGTCGCAAAATAATAGTAAGTTATCATAAATGCTAAGTCTTTCGTATAAGCCGCTGTTATCTGTTAAAATACCAATTCGTTTGTAATCGATGCTACTTGGTCCTGTAATATCTTTACCTAATACTCTTACCGTTCCAACACTATGAAGCAATTGAGAAGTTAAAATCTTTACTGTTGTTGTTTTACCAGATCCACTTGGTCCGAGGAATCCGAAAATTTCTCCTTGCTTCACCTCAATATTTACATTTCGAAGTGCCGTTTTTTCATTGAAACTTTTCATTACATCTTTCATTTCAATTGCCAATGTCATTTCGTCATCCCCTTTGTTTTTCTCTTTATAGATGAAATTTGCTTTCGCAATTTTCGATTTGTATGTTTCGCTTTTCTTGACTCAATCATATGAAAAACAAAGGGTAGGCGCAGTAAAATACCGGTAAAAGGAGTATTTTTACCAGTGAATGAATCGTATTTTGAGCTTATTGGAGCACTCTTATAGCCCAATTACACCTTTTAATTCATCCATTCGTCCTTTTGAAAGCGGAATTGAACTTTTTCTTTCGTCATCCAAAATTAAACTAAAACTGTTCCTTGTCCAAGTAATAACTTCTCGCACTCTTTGTAAATTAACGAGGTACGAGCGATGGCATCTGAAGAACCCGAATCCTGTTAATCTCGCTTCTAGTTCACTTAATGTTAATGCACATACAAAATCACCTTCACGCACATGAATATGTGTCACTCCGTTTTGTGTTTCAATGAAATGAATTTCCATCGGATCAAGTAAAATGATTTTATCGTTCACTTTCGCTGGTATTCTTTCTAGTTTCATTTGTGGAATCATTTGAACGACTTTTTCTTCATCGACTCCTTCCACTTCTTCTTGCTCAATTTCTAGCTTTTTCACACCATCGTTGTTTAATATGTATACATCTTCTGTTAACGAAAGGGCGTCCGATAAGAAAGATGACGTAATAAAGATTGCCTTTCCTTGTTCTTTCATTTTCATAATCGCTTTTCGAATAATAATTGTACTCTCTGTATCGACATTTTGCTCTGGCTCTTCCAAAATAACTAAATCCGGATTGTGAATCATAATCCGCCCAATATGAAGACGGCGTTTCTCTGAAAATGATAATTTTTCTATTTTAACGTTTAACTTATCTAGGAGACCAACACATTGTACAACTTCTTCTATACTTACCTTGGATTCATAAAGCCCTAATAAAAATTTGAAGTATTCCTTCACCTTCAAACGGTCATATGCTTCATCCTTCAAAAAACAAAAGCCTATGCGGGAATAATTTTTCTTTCTAATCGCTTCGCCTTCAAATAGCACATTGCCAGTTGAAGCTTCTTCCTCACCAATAATGATGCGGTGCAAAATCTTTGCTGTATGGTTATTACATTGCAAAACAACACATTGTCCCTTCTCAACCTCTAGCTCAATTGCCGGTAACTGGTTCGTCTTCCCTAACTGTTTCAACTCCAATAACGCCATTCCGTCTCCCCCAAATGTTTTTCCCTAATTATATCAAACAATTAATGGAAGATTATGATATTTTAAACAAAAATAAGTAGGTATCAGGAAACCCCTGACACCTACTTCTTCACCATCAATTTTCCTTCATAATCATTCATCGTCTTTATTTCAACGCCTTTATAGTAATGAGCGACTATCTCTGTATATTTCTTACCTTCCCCTGCCATACCATTCGCACCGTACTGGCTCATACCGACGCCGTGACCGAATCCTTTCGTCGTAACGGTGATGTTATCCCCTTCTTGTTTCCACGTAAAGTCTGAGGAGCGTAAATCTAACTTTTCACGAACTTGTTTTCCTGTTAATGTTTTCCCTTGAAACTCTACATCCTTCACTCGTTTTCCTTCCGTAAGGTCTTTAATATTACCAACCTTTCCGTTTGCTAGTACTTTCACACCGAGACGTTTTTGAAAATCAGCTACTGTGAATTTTTGCTCACTCGTAAATTTTGGAGAGGCTTGATCCCACGGACTATCTACACTCTTTAAGTACGGATAATCATTTCCCCAATAATCAGCTGCATTTTCTGTTCGTCCGTTACTCGTTGAGAAGAAGGATGCTGAAATTGGTTTTCCATCATACGTTAAAACTTGTCCTGCGGTTTTCGAAACGGCTTCCTCAATTTTCTTTAAATTATTTTCATAGTTATTACCCCATTGTTTCTTCAATTCCTCTTTGCTTTTGTATACTTGATCTTTCACTGTATCTGTCACGTCCGCATTGTTTTTCTTACCTCCGCTTAGCATACGCTGCACTACAAATGTTCTTGCTGCTAATGCCTGCGCCTTTAGCGCCTCTATTTCAAAGCTGGCATTCATCTCAGAAGCTACTACACCGGCCACATACTCCTCCATAGGTAATGTTTCTACCTTCTTCTGCTGATCACGGTATACAGCAACTTGAACCGCTGTATCCACTTTCCCTGGAGCTGGTATACTTTCTATCGCTGGAGGAGTTTTAGAAGCTGCTTCTTCCCCTACCTTTGCTTTCGCAAACGGAATCACAAGAGCAGCAGGTACAATGATAACGAGCGCTATTAAGAGCGCTACTGTAATGAAAAGCGGCTTTGAAAATTTCATCCTATTCCCCCAATATAAAGTTGGATTCCTTTCATTCTTATGGAACTACGGGATCTTTTAGAACATACTTGGGGGTATCGGTATAAAGTGAAACTATAATCAGTTGGAGTTTTACTGCCTGAAAATAGCGGAATAAAACGTAAATTTTCTAAATATTTTTACCGGTACGTGCATAAGTATAGAATTTATTGACTATAACAGTAATAACCCAAAAAAAATAGCCCCTATGTCAAAAGACATAGAGACTATTTCAATTAAGCGTGAAGATCAGAAACTTCTTGTTCTTTCACTTCTTCTACTTTTTCGTTTACACGTTCAATAGTTGCACCTAATGCAGCTAATTTCTTATGGAAATCTACATAACCACGGTCAAGATGTTTTAACTCTGTTACACGAGTATAACCTTCTGATACTAAACCAGCTAAGATTAATGCTGCTGCAGCACGTAAATCAGTTGCGCCTACTTCAGCACCTTGCAAGCTACTTGGACCGTTCATAATTACAGAACGACCTTCGATTTTAATATCAGCATTCATACGACGGAATTCTTCAACGTGCATAAAGCGGTTTTCGAATACCGTTTCTGTAATCATACTTGTTCCATCAGCATGTAGTAATAATGCCATCATTTGTGATTGCATGTCTGTTGGGAAACCTGGATGAGGCATAGTTTTAATATCAACCGCTTTTAACTTATCTGGGCCGATAACACGTACACCTTCGTTTTCCTCAATAATTTTAACACCCATTTCTTCCATTTTCGCCGTAATTGAGCGTAAATGTTCAGGCACAGCATTTTCAATTAAGATGTCTCCACCTGTAATTGCCGCTGCAACCATGAATGTTCCTGCTTCAATACGATCAGGAATAATAGGGTGGTTTGCACCATATAATTTTTCAACGCCTTCAATACGAATCGTTCCAGTTCCAGCTCCGCGTACTTTCGCTCCCATTGCATTTAAGAAGTTAGCTAAGTCAACGATTTCTGGCTCTTTCGCTGCGTTTTCAAGGATTGTTGTCCCTTTTGCTAATGTAGCTGCAGACATAATGTTTTCTGTCGCGCCTACGCTTGGGAAGTCTAAATAAATTTTAGCTCCTTTTAGTTCTCCCTCCACGTGTGCCTCAACAAATCCGTTACCAACTTTTACTTTCGCTCCCATTGCTTCGAAGCCTTTTAAATGTTGGTCAATTGGACGTGAACCAATTGCACATCCACCAGGAAGTGCAATACGAGCACGACCGTTACGTGCTAATAATGGTCCCATTACTTGAACAGATGCACGCATCTTACGTACATACTCAAATGGTGCTTCAATATTTAATTCTTTAGAAGAATCGATTGTTACTTGGTTATTTTCAAATACGACTTCAGCATTTAAATGACGTAATACCTCGTTAATTGTGTATACATCAGATAATACTGGTACTTCAGATAGTACATTCTTTCCGTCACTCGCTAATAGGGCTGCAGCGATTATAGGTAATACAGCATTTTTTGCGCCCTCAACACGCACTGTGCCGCTTAACCGCTTTCCGCCACGGACGATGATCTTTTCCAAATTATTCCCCTCCGTGTCCTTTTTTCAGTATCTATTCACTCAATACTCAGAAGTTATGATCGGTGTGCCAACCACAATTGTATCTTTGTTGTTTGTAGAACGTATTGCTATTTGCACATTTATTTTCTCTCTATTTGTTGAAAGAGCGTCATTCCACTTTTTATTATATGCGGAGACTGATACAAATGCTCTTTCTTCTATCTGTTCGATCGCTCTTGCTGAAAGATCTTTCAAAACCTGATTGGTTTTATTTTGCAAAACACCTTCAATCTTATCATTCAGTACACCTTGAACACAAGTGTAAATTATAGGTTTTTCACTAAAAATTTTATTCATGTTCTGAACGTACTTCGGGTCCCATTTCGCCCCGCTCACTTCAAAAATAATAAAAGTGTTTTCTTTAGTATTTTCCTTACTCCAAGTTACTACTATTCGTTCTTCATGTGAAGAAGATTTTTTATAGGATGTAGCCTTATATCCATCTGGAGATTGTTCTAATTCCCAACTTTCGATGCTTGCCTCTTCCTTCACATCGTTTAACAATTTTTGAAACGTATGTATATTAGAAATTGTTTTCGTTTCTCGCGCTAACCATGACCACCGCTCTACTTTTGCATCGTTTTTCTCTAAAGCTGCAATCATGCTCTCCATTTTCTGTTCATCGCTTATAGGTTTCATCTCTTTATATCCAACCAAAAATAAAACGACACTTACGATAACGATAAGAATGGCTTTAAACTTCAATTTCATCCCCTCCTATCCCCATTGTTAACGGAGATATGAGGTTCTATACACTTACTTTACTAAATACGTTAAACTCTTTGAATAGCCTAAATAATCAAGGAAAAAGTTACTTACAGATGTCCCAATTGCAATTGTAATTAGGATGAGTAACACTCTCGTCTGCATCACTTTCCCAGACTTCATTAAACGCTCAATGTGAATACCTTGTAAGGCCCACCACGTAATGGTAATAAATAATAAATGTGAAACAATGGCAATTAGTGCTTGTTGCCCTAAAAGATGTGCCAAAAAATCGACCCCTTTTTTTGCTTGGCTACTACTTACGCAAAATGTAAAAAACGATACCATAAATAAGTAGGAGCCACACTTTTTCACACGCAAATAAGCATCTTACATTTTACATCGTAATTTTCTGTTAAAAAACATATACCTATAGGTGTTTTCATTTGCTGTTACTCCAAAATAAAAAGCGTAGAGTACGGACTCTACACCTTTTATTTTTACTATTGTACCACGTTCCCTAAGAAGAAGAAATCTTTCATTAATGGAAAATATTCATAGAAGAAATTGTAACCAATCATCGGCATAATCCCCAGTATTACAATTGAAATTGCGCAAAGACTCATGACAATCTTTATATTTAACGGTAACCGAAGCTTTTCTTCTGCCCCTCCTGTGCGGAAAAACATTTGCTGTAATATCCGGAAGTAATATACGAATGAAATAACTGTTGTCCCCATCATAATAGAAGCTAATACGTAATGAGCAGGCTCAACATGAAGTGCCCCTAAAAAGATGTTAATTTTCCCGATGAAACCTGCTGTCCCCGGTATTCCAGCTAATGATAAAATAAAGATCGTCATCACTATAGCTGTAAATGGGGATCGCTTGTATAATCCTGTAAAAATCGTCATATTTTCCTTATCATTTTGTAAGATTAATCCGTGAATGATTGCAAATGCTCCTATATTCATAAGCATATATGCAAGCATATAAAACCACATACTATCCATCGTAAACTGTGATAGCGCTACAAGGGGCACGAGCAAATACCCAGCATGCGCGATACCTGAATAGGCAAATAGACGTTTTACGTTGTATTGTTTTAATGCTACTACGTTCCCAACAATCATCGTAATACTAGCTAGTACAGCAATGTATATACTCATACGCCCGTACAAAGATTGTGCGTCTCCTTGGATTGCTACACCTGCAAACACCATAAGAAACAAACGCGTAATGAGTAGAAAGCCAGCAATTTTAGAAATCGTTCCGAGAAAAGCGGTGACAGGTGTAGCCGCTCCCTCATACACATCTGGTGCCCACATATGAAATGGCACTGTTGCAATTTTAAATGAGAGTCCAACGAGCAGTAGTAGAAATGCGAGAGCTAACAATAACTGAATGCCCCCAGCCAATCCTTGCGTAAATACCTTCTGCATTTCCACTATGTTGGTCGAACCTGTAATACCGTATAAATAACTCATTCCAAAGAGTGTAATTGCTGTTCCAATTCCTCCGTTAATGACATATTTCATTGCAGCCTCATTCGATGCACGGTTTCTTTTTCGGATTCCTACTAAAATATAGGAAGAAAGCGAAAGCAACTCTAAACCAACGAACAATGTGATGAAATCAACGCTAGAAGCCATGAACATCGCTCCAAGAAGCGCCATTAAAAACAGATAATAATATTCTCCTTTATCTTGAATGGGCTCCTTCTTGTCATCGCTTATTGCCATACATAAAACGAGAGCTGCTCCGCCTAATAACAACGTTTTAAATCCTTTTGAAAATCCATCTAGTACAAACGATCCATTTAAAATATCTCCTGCCGGTTCGCTGTATAGCGAAATTAATGACACTATCGCTAACAGGACAGCGGCAATTGCACTAATCGCTACGTACCTATGGTTCAGCTTAAAAAACAAATCACATATGGAAAGAAGGATGGCAGCCCCTAGAATAATGAATTCTGGTACCATGAGATGCCATGATAAGCTAAGTAACGTGTTCATATCCATCCTACTTCACCCCCAATGTTTTCAATGTAGTTTGAAGCGGATCCCCTAGTAGTTCTGGCATTACCCCAATTGCAATAATACAAACGATAAGCACTATAACAGGAATGTACTCCCATCCGTGTATATCAGATTTCGCTTCCCATTCTTTCTTACCAAATGTCACTTGAAGTGTCGCTCTTAATACGTATACAGCGGTTAAAATAATTCCAAGTACACCTGCGGCAGCGATAACCGGTTTCCCTTGGAATAAACCGAGAAAGGCAAGGAATTCGCTAATAAATCCAGACATCCCTGGCATTCCAAGCGATGCCATACCACCCGCTAAGAAGAAACCACTAAGCACTGGAACACTTTTTGCGAGTCCACCAAGTGCTGTAATATCCGAAGTCCCGAAACGCTCTTCAATAATGCCAAGCAAGAAGAAGAGCAAGGCCGCAATTAAACCGTGAGACACAACTTGGAACAGCGCCCCTTGTGTACCTGGTGCATTTAACGCCGCAAGTCCCATTAATACAATACCCATATGCGAAATACTAGAGTAAGCAAGTACCTTCCTAAAGTCCGTTTGGATGAGTGCTAGAAAGGCCCCGTACAATAAATTAATGACTCCCAAAATCGCAATTAGCGTTGCAAAATCACGAAAATATTCTGGGAATAATCCTTTCCCGAAGCGAACAATACCGTACGCGCCAATCTTCAGCAAAACTCCCGCATGAAGCATAACTACGGCCGGGTGCGCTTCTATGTGTACATTGACCATCCAGCGATGCAAAGGAAAAACAGGGAGTTTAATCGCAAAGGCAGTCATTATGGCAAGAAACAAGCCGAACTGTAAGCTGCTTGAGACAGCCATTCCTCCCCCAGCACCTACACTCGTTAATATTTCTTTAAGCTCCGCAATATTTGTTGTACCTGTTTTTGCAAATAAAACCGAGAAAACGATAAGTAAAATAGCTGATCCAATACCGTTATATATTAAATAACTATATGCAGCCTTTTCACTCGACAATTTCCCCCACTTGCCAATTAATAAAAACATTGGTGGCAACGTAATTTCAAAGAAGATGAAGAACAGCATTAAATTTTGAGCAGCGAAGACACCGAGCATCCCTATTTCTAGCATGAGTAACAGCATGTAGAATGCTTTCAAATTTCTTTTAATGGAAAATGCCGCAATAGCTGCGAGCATCGCTAAAAGGGCTGTGAGCACCATCATTACAAGCGATAAACCATCAATACCAAGCTCGTAATAAATTGAAAACCACCTTTTGTCCACTGCTGTGAAATCCCCAAATTTAATCCAGTTCACTTTTTCATCAAATATCGATAAACTCTTTCCTGAAGCGTATGTACAAGCGAGGACGATAGCAACTCCAAATGGAAGCGCCGTTCCGAATAAACCAAGCGCCTGCACTGTACGCGATTCTCGTTTCGGCGTTAATAAAAGCAAGAGAATTCCTAAAAGTGGGGAAAAAATGAAGAACGTTAATAGCAATCCATTCACCGTAAATCCCCTCCCGTATATAACAAAATAATTAGGAGCACTGCGAGCGAAACTGCTGTTACAGTTCCATACACTTGTACATTCCCGTTTTGAAGCCGCGATCCTAGGCCACTCATACCTTTAACGAGTCCAGCAATTAAAACTGCGATTCCTTCTACAACGTATACTTCAAATAAGCGAAGCACATGAGCGATTCCTTTCGTAATAGGAAGCACCGTCACATTGTATAGTTCATCCACATAATATTTTTCTTTCAAAAGTTTATAAAGAGACGTCCCTTCACCGCCGGCCCAATCTCTAGAGATAGATTTCTTACCATATATGAAATATGCGAGGGCAATTCCCGCAAATGAAACGAGCGTCGCAACAACCATAATCCAAACAGGTCCATGCACTTCCTTCACCTGGAATCCTATATCTTTCGTAAGCCAATCCCCAAGAAACGTTCCGAACCACGGTGTATTTATATAACCTGCCACTACCGCAAGAACACCAAGGACAATCATCGGATACGTCATGGTGCGAGGTGATTCATGCACCTCTTCCTTCGTCTTTGTTTCCCCCGTAAAGACAAGAAAATATAGACGGAACATATAAAATGCTGTTAGAAATGCCGCAATTACTGCTAAAACGAATAGAAAGTAATTGCCATTCATCCAAGCCGCCGCTAAAATTTCATCTTTACTAAAAAATCCGGAAAGAAGAGGAACACCACTAATTGCAAGTGTGCCTATTAAAAATAGTGCACCGGTTACTTTCATCTTTTTCTGTAAACCGCCCATTTTATTAATGTTTTGCGTATGGACTGCATGAATTACACTTCCTGCCGCTAAGAACAATAATGCTTTAAAAAAGGCGTGTGTCGTTAAGTGAAAGATACCAGCTACATAACCAGCAGAGCCTAGCGCAAGCATCATATACCCGAGCTGACTAACTGTAGAGTAAGCAAGAACCCTCTTAATATCAGTTTGTACTAGACCAATAGAGGCCGCAAAGATTGCAGTGAAAGCCCCAACGATTGCCACAGTTTGCATCGCTACCACACTTGCTGAAAATAGCGGGAACATCGTCGCTACTAAATATACGCCGGCTGCAACCATCGTTGCCGCGTGAATAAGTGCCGAAACAGGCGTCGGTCCTTCCATTGCATCTGGCAACCATGTATGAAGCGGGAATTGACCCGATTTCCCCATCGCACCGATAAAAATTAATATCGCCGTTATTGTAATCATGGAAGGAGAGAGGTCGCCCGTATGAATCGCTTTAAAAATCGCGTCATATTCAAAACTACCTGCGTGCCAAAAAATTAAAATCATCCCAATAAATAGCCCAACATCCCCAATGCGTGTCATAATAAAAGCCTTTTTTGCAGCAGCCTTCGCTTCTTCTTTAAAGAAATAAAAACCGATAAGTAAAAACGAACCAAGGCCGACTAACTCCCAAAATATATAAAGCTGTAATAAATTCGTCGATATAACTAGCCCAAGCATCGCAAAGGTAAAGAGCCCTAAATATGCATAAAAGGTTGGTAATCTGGCGTCGCCTTTCATATAACCTTTTGAGTACACATGTACAAGAAAACTCACAAGCGTAACGATAAACAACATTAAAGCTCCTAATGCGGTAACTTCAAAACCAAATGATATATCTATATCTCCTACCCTAAGCCATACCCACTTATGCTTCACTGCCTCGGATGAAAACCGTTCTATTAGTACCACTACCGCAGAGAGAAAGGAGAGAAAGGTAAAGAAAATACCTAGTACACTACTTCCCTCTCTAATTTTCTTCCCGAACACAATAAGTAACAAAAATGAAACAAGCGGGAAAAGCGGTATGAGCCATGCATAATCGATCATTGTTTCCTTCCCCCTTTTCGGTCACAATGCTATCCTTTGAGCGTATCCATCTCATCTACATGAACTGTCGGGCGATTACGGTACAAAGCAATCAAAATTGCAAGACCTACCGCTGCCTCCGCTGCCGCTACAGACATCGTAAACAGCGAAAAAATTTGTCCTGTTAAATTTGGAAACAAGCCTAATTTACTAAACGCTACTAAATTTAAATTGGCAGCGTTTAACATCAATTCGATACAAACTAATACAATTACTGTATTTCGCTTTGTTAAAGCTCCAAATAAGCCGATGCAAAACAAAATAATCGCAAGTGTTAAATACGCAGAAGCCGGAACGCTACTCATGGGAATCCTCCTCTCCCTCATCCTTCTTCGCAAGGATAATCGCTCCTACAAGTGCTACAAGTAAAATAACTGAGGTTAACTCGAATGGAATAATATATTTTGAATAGAGAAGTGTACCGATTTGAAGTGTGTTGTTTTCATGGAGAGGTAAACTTCCTTGTGTGCTTTGATTTGAAAAATCGATACTATTAACAGCGAAATACATAACTGCTCCAAATGCTACAACCGCAAAGAAGATAATCCATTTTCGAAGAGTAAGGCGCGATTCATTTTCCGCGTTATGTTTCGTTAACATAATGCCAAAAATCATAATAATAGTGATCGCACCAGAGTAAAGTAAAATTTGTGCAACTCCGATAAATTCGGCCGATAAGAGAAAGTACAAACCTGCAATGCTAAGGAATGTAAGTACAAGAGCCAGCATCATATGCATTACTTTCGTTAAGTTCAGCATAAGCACTCCGCCGATAATCGCAGACAAGGATAGGATAAAGAATGCTACAAACTCGCCATTCATGCTTTATTCTCCTTCCTGACGTTCTCGTCGTTCTCGTCAAGCCACTGCAAGTTTTTAAATAAATCATCACGTGAATACTCTGCGAGTTCAAAGTTATTTGTCATTACAATCGCCTCTGTCGGGCAAACTTCTGTACATAAATCGCAAAGAATACAAATTTCAAAATTAATATCATACGTGTCGATGATTTTTCCTTTTTTCGTAGGATCAGGATGTTTTTTTCCTGTTAATTGAATGCAATCTGTCGGACAAATGTTGGAACACTGATTACAAACAATACATTTCTCTGGATAAAACTTTTGAATACCCCGAAAGCGGTCTGGTAATGGTAGCGGCTGATTCGGATAATCATACGTCACCTTTTTCTTACTCAAATTACTAAGCGTATATTTTAACCCTTTAAATAGTCCTTTCATCTCTTACTGGCACCCCCTTTATAGATTAGAAGAATAGCTCCTTAATCAATGCCGTTAAGAAAATATTTGCAAGTGCGATTGGTAATAATACTTTCCAGCCAAACTCCATTAACTGGTCACCTCTTATACGCGGGAACGTAACGCGGAACCAAATTAACAGAAAGACCACACTGCTGAATTTCAAAGCAAACCATACTGCTCCTGGAATAAATCCAAGGAACATAACTGGGTTCCAGCCTCCTAAAAAGAGTACTGTAGTTAAAGATGCCATCCCGAAGAAATACACATACTCTGAAAGCATGAAAAACGCCCAGCGAAACCCTGAGTATTCTGTATGGTATCCAGAAACAAGTTCTGACTCCGCTTCGGGTAAATCAAACGGTGTCCTATTTAACTCTGCAACTGCCGCGATTAAGAAAACGACGAAACCGATTGGCTGTGCGAAAATGTACCATACCTTCTCCTGCGCCGCTACAATCTCATTTAAATTAAGACTACCTGCTAACAAAACGACGCCAATTACACTCATCACAAGTGGAATCTCATAAGAAATCATTTGCGCTGCTGCGCGCATCCCTCCTAAAAGGGAATATTTATTATTTGATGCCCATCCCCCAGTTACAACTCCGATCGTCGTAATCCCAGAAATAGCAATGTAATACAGTAATCCTACGCCAATATCCGCGAACTGAAATTTATCAGTAAATGGGATAACCGCAAGCACCATAAATGCTGGTGCGAATGCAATAACAGGTGCTAATATAAACAACGGTTTATCAGCAGCTTTCGGAATGCTATCTTCTTTTAATAATAGTTTCAAAACATCAGCTACCGTTTGTAGTAAACCGAACCGGCCCCCAACTTGGTTTGGTCCAATCCGTCCTTGCATAAACCCCATCACTTTCCGTTCTGCCAAAATACCGTATGTAACGAAGCCAAGGACTGCAAATAATAGAAGCACCGCTAATCCGAAAAAAATGAAGAAATTCGTCCAACTTGAAGGTGATTGTAAGAGCGTCTCAATCATTAGCCGTCAACCTCCCCAAGTACAATATCAACCCCACCTAAAATCGTAATTAAATTGGCGATGTTTTCACCTTTCAATAACTTCGGTAAGATTTGCAAATTATAAAAAGACGGTCTGCGAAATTTCAAACGGTACGGCTCTTTCTTTCCATCACTAGCAATATAACAGCCAATCTCTCCCCGTGGTGACTCTATACGGACGAACGCTTCTCCTTTAGGTGCTTTAATAATTTTCGGCACTTTCGCAAGCACAGCTCCATCTTTTGGGAACTGCTCGGCTGCTTGCTCAATAATTTTTAATGACTCCTCAATTTCCTTCATCCGGCAAACGTAGCGGTCCCAAGCATCTCCCGCGATCCCTACAGGAATATCAAAGTCAAAACGATCATAAATAGAATACGGCTCATCTTTGCGAAGGTCAAAGTGGACTCCCGTGCACCGCAAATTTGCGCCGCTTAAAGAATACGAAATCGCCTCTTCCGCGCTATATACGCCAACGCCTTTCACACGATTCAAGAAAATTTCATTTCCGCTAACAAGGTCGTGGTAACCTGCCAATTGCTCTCTCATATATGGAACAAACTCTTTTACCTTTTCAATCCAACCATCCGGCGCATCCCACTTCACACCGCCGACTCTCATATAGTTGAAAGTAAGCCTTGCACCGCACAATTCATTTAATAAATTTATAATCATTTCTCGTTCACGAAACGCATATAGAAATGGACTAACCGCTCCTATATCAAGAAGGTTCGTTCCCCACCAAACAAGATGGCTCGCAACCCTCCCGAGCTCCATCGCAAGCACCCGTAAGTATTCAGCACGCTCTGGAATCTCAAGATCCATCATCGTCTCTACAGCATGGCAAATGACGTAATTATTCGTCATCGCTGATAAATAGTCCATTCGATCTGTATACGGGATAATTTGCGTATATTGCAGGCTCTCAGCAATCTTTTCTGTTCCGCGATGCAAATACCCGATAACTGGTGTAGCCTCTTTAATAATTTCCCCGTCAATCTTAATTACAAGCCGAAACACACCATGTGTACTTGGGTGCTGCGGTCCTACATTTAAGAGCATCTCTTCCGTACGGATCACAAGCTACACCTCCACATCATACGGTTCATAATCTTTCCTAAGCGGATACCCTACCCAATCATCCGGCATTAAAATGCGAGATAAATTAGGATGACCTTTAAACACAATACCGAGCAAATCATACGCTTCACGCTCCGGCCAATCTGCCCCTTTCCAAAGCGGCGTCACCGATTCTACTTGCGGCGCTTCCCTATCCAGCTTTACCTTCACTGCTACTGACTGTTTCTTTCCATATGAAAATAAATGAACATACACTTCCATATGTGTCACAAAATCCGTCGCATGTATCTCTGACATATAATCAAAAGCAAGCCCCTCATGGAATCGCATTAATTCCATCACTTCATAATATTTTGAAGGCTCCGCCACAAGAGTTGGAACATCTTTTGAAAGCTTATTAATATAGGAATCTACTAATGCATATTCCCCTATCTTCTCCTTAACAACCTCCACATAGCGATTTAAATATGGTTGGTTAACTGATGGTTCTTCCTGCTGCGGTTCATCTTCTATCTTATTTACAGCTCCCTTTGCCCTTGCTGCAGCAGCGGCTTTCGCTTTCGCGGCTGCAATTGCCTTTGCTTTCTCATCCCCTGAATCCCCATCACCTTGTGAGGATTTTACTTTCGCCAACGCTGCCGCTTTTGCTTTTGCAGCTGCTACAGCCTTTGCCTTCGCTTTTTCTTCGTCCGTTACTTCTTCGCTTCCTTCTCGCTTTTGCTTCGCTAGTGCCGCTGCTTTCGCTTTTGCAGCTGCTGCAGCTTTCGCCTTCGCTTTGACTTTTTCTTCGTCCGTTACCTCTTCTGACCCTTCTCGCTTTTGCTTCGCTAGTGCCGCTGCTTTCGCTTTTGCAGCTGCTGCAGCTTTCGCCTTCGCTTTGACTTTTTCTTCGTCCGTTACCTCTTCTGACCCTTCTCGCTTTTGCTTCGCTAGTGCCGCTGCTTTCGCTTTTGCAGCTGCTGCAGCTTTCGCCTTCGCTTTGACTTTTTCTTCGTCCGTTACTTCTTCTGACCCTTCTCGCTTTTGCTTCGCTAGTGCCGCTGCTTTCGCTTTTGCAGCTGCTGCGGCTTTCGCCTTCGCTTTTGCTTTGTCTTCGTCCGTTACTTCTTCGCTTCCTTCTCGCTTTTGCTTCGCTAGTGCTGAGGCTTTCGCTTCTTCTACATTAATCCTCTTATCTTTTGGTAGCGCTTTCTCTTTTTCTCGATGTTCTCCTTTAAGTTTAGACATTTCCGCCTCATGTTTCGCAGCAAGACGTTTTCGCGCTTCCTCTTTCGCATGACGGGCTGCTTCTCTTTTCATGCTTTCTAAGTCTTTATTTGGATCACTCATTTATTCGTCACCTGCTTCCCGGTCCTCGCCTCGTAACGAATTTTTTCTTTTAATTTATTAATTCCATAAATTAAAGCAGCAGGATTCGGAGGGCATCCAGGAATATACACATCAACTGGTACAATTTGATCTACACCTTTCACAACAGCATACGAATTCACATACGGACCACCGGCTGTTGCACAAGAGCCCATCGCAATTACCCACTTTGGTTCAGGCATTTGATCATATAAGCGCCGAACAATAGGCGCCATTTTCTTCGTTACCGTTCCTGACACAATCATGACATCCGATTGTCTTGGTGAAGTCCGAAAAAATGACCCAAATCGATCTAAATCGTAATGTGATGAACCTACTCCCATCATTTCAATCGCACAGCATGCCAGTCCAAATGTCATCGGCCATAAAGAATTGCTCCGCGCCCATCCCTTCAACTGTTCCAATGTAGAAAAAAAGATATTTCTTTCTAATTCCGCTCGCTCCTGTGGGTGTAATTCCTCAAAATTTATAACCATTGTAACACCTTCTTTTTCCAAGCATACGCTAATCCAACTAGCAACATCACAACAAAAATGAGCATTTCAATCAGTGCAAATAAACCAAGCTTGTCATATGCAACAGCCCATGGATATAAAAATAAAGTTTCTACATCAAAGATGACGAACAATAAAGCGAAAATATAATAACGAGCATGAAACCGAATATTAGCATCATGAAAAGGCTCAATTCCACTCTCATACGTCGTCGCTTTCGCTGCACTCGGTTTATTTGGACGCAGCATTTTCCCTAATGTAAGAGCCACTACCGGCAGCAATATACCTAATAGCAAGAAAATCAAAACGATCATATAACTATTTTCATATACACTTGCCATTGTGAAACCCTCCCCCCTGAATTAAGAACAAGTTCACATAGTAAACAATATGTCTTACTTGCATCATTTATTATTTTTAAATTTTTCTAAATAATGCAACTATTCAATTCATTATAGCAAACTTCAAATTCCTATGTCGATATATTGGGAACAGAAACAACAATTAATACTTGCTGAATAAATCTATTTTTACAACTCCTTATAAATGTGTAAAATAAATATAGAAATTCTATATGTTTTTCAAGCAATCCTAAAAAACATAAACTAAAAAAAGGTGGTTCTTATGTATATACAGTGGGTGATATAAATGAAAAAACAAACACATGTAAGTATTCTTATAAGCATTTCATTGTTGTATATAGCTATTCATTACGTATCAATGTCCTTTTTATATGAGTACGCACTCCCATTTCAAATAGTAACTGGAATAAGTACCATATTAATTGATATTACAATTTGCAGTTATATATTTTATTTTTCAAATATAAAACAAGGGTTATCTCGTTTGTTTTGGATAACATTAACTATCGGATCCTTCTCTTATTTCATCGGCGATATAGTAGTTGCTTATCAACGCTTGATTCTGCATGACTACTATACATTCGTTGATCCATCAGACTTTTTTTACTTATTATTTTTAATTAGCTTTGCATTTGCCGTTCTATATGAAATTATTTATGGCCGAGACTTATTGGAACAGCTTTTTACGATATGTGATATTTGTATTATTGTTACAGCTCAATTTACTTTAAGCTACTATTTGCTTATTGAAAGAACCATTCATATTTTTACAACATCATATATCGACATGCTTGTTCAACTCACGTATCCAATGGCTGATTTACTCTTTCTTCTAATAGGAATCAATCTTTTATTCAGACCATTATTCTTACTACCAAAACAAGTTGGCGCTCTTCTTGGCAGTGCTTTAATTTTGTATGCTACTACGGATGCTATTTATGCTTATATAAAATACTTCCAGCCTGAGCACTCTATGTTCACAGTTGCTCCATTCTATCAAGTAACCTTATTATTGGTAGCAATCGCTTGTATACTTCACACAAAAGAGCCCGAAAAACAAGAACAAGTATTACTAACGCCTCAATTTGGTGAATCAATCCGATTATCATTACCGTATATTTCTGTCGTGATGCTTATTGTTTTTATATTGGTCGAAAATGTTTTTGCACCTATCGTAGTAATTGGACTTATGGTAACTTTCGCCTTCGTTCTCATACGCCATACGTTAGTTCGAAGACAAAATAAAATATTATTGCTAGCACAAATGCAATTCAGCTTAGAACTCGAGAAACAAATTGAACTACGTACAGAAGATTTAGTAGAACAAAAAAATGAGTTATATCATAACCAACAAATGTTTAAATCTTTATACGAGCATCATCCAGATCCAATTTTCACATTAGATTTGTACGGTAATTTTCTAAATGTGAACAACGCTGGAACTACTTTACTCGGTTATCAAACGAATGAATTATTAAACCAACCATACTATTCACTTATGTATGAAGAAGATTTGGAAGAAATCATTAATGCCTTTCATCACGTAAAAAAAGGGACCTCTATTTCTTTAGAAATACGGGCATATCATAAAAATAAAGATATTTACTATTTACATGTTACAGCTGTTCCCATCTTTTTAAAGGAACATATTTCTGGGGCCTATTTAATGATTAAAGATATTACAGAAAGCAAGCAGCAACAAGAGCAAATTAATTTCCTAGCATATCACGATACTTTAACGGAACTTGCGAATCGCCGTTCATTTCATCAACAGTTAGAAAAGGCAATTGCACGAGCAAAAATATCGAAAAGACCTTTTGCTGTTATGTTTCTAGACCTAGATCGCTTTAAAGTTATTAATGATACTCTCGGTCACCGGGTAGGAGATCTTCTATTAATTGCAGTAGCAAAAAGACTAGAACGAATA
Source organism: Bacillus cereus group sp. RP43 (assembly GCF_040459645.1). Lineage (NCBI taxonomy): Bacteria > Bacillati > Bacillota > Bacilli > Caryophanales > Bacillaceae > Bacillus > Bacillus cereus group sp. RP43. The sequence continues at coordinate 199,699 of NZ_JARVHQ010000001.1, read as the reverse complement.
TCGACGTCAAATATGAAACTTGCTCGGTTAGCTGGGGATGAATTCACAATTCTTATAGAAGATTATAAAGAAGATAGAGATATACAAAAAATAGCTGATATGATTGTACTATCTATGAATGAGCCATTCGAAATTGAAAATCAACACTTACAAATCTCGCCAAGTATCGGGATTGCAATATACCCAGAAGCAGGCGAAGATCCGTTATCTATTTTACAACATGCTGATATGGCCATGTACGAAACCAAAAATAAAGGAAAGAATGGTAGCTCACTTTATACGAAAGAGTTATATAAAAAAATGGAGCGAAAAGCTCGAATTGAAAAAGATTTACCACTTGCTTTAGTAAATAAAGAATTCTTTCTCGTCTATCAACCACAAGTTGACATTACAACGAATAAAATCATCGGTGCCGAAGCTTTAATCCGTTGGAAACATCCACTATTAGGTGACATTTCACCATGTGAGTTCATTCCAATTGTGGAAGAGACTCCGCAGGTCATCCCACTTGGACATTGGGTGTTAAGAGAATCTTGTCGTCAACTAAAAATATGGCAAAGTTTTGGATACACAAACTTAAAAATGAGTGTCAATTTATCAGCGAAAGAATTTCAACAAAATCAATTAATCGAAAATATTTCACGAATACTAAAGGACGTTGAGATTGACCCGAAAGATGTAACACTTGAACTAACAGAACGAATTGCGATGATTGATGAAAAAGAAACATTATCTAGACTAAAGCAATTAAAAGAATATGGTATTCAAACGTCCATTGATGACTTCGGTACCGGCTATTCTTCTCTTGCTTATTTATCAATTTTCCCTATCGATACATTAAAAGTACCAAAAGAATTTACACAACTAGCCGACCATCGACCTGAAGAAAGAGCTATCGTTTCCACTATCCTTTCTCTTGCAAATACTTTAAATCTCTCCGTCGTTGCTGAAGGAATTGAAACAGAAAAACAGCTTAAATTCCTACAAAAAAACAACTGTAAATACATGCAAGGTTACTATTTCAGTAAACCTCTAACAAGTAAAGAATTTATAAGATTTCTACAAAAAACACCCAGTATGAACCAATAGTTCACACTGGGTGTTTTTATCCCGCTATTTGCGGGCAGTGAAGCTAGTAATCCGCGGGGGATGGCCCCCACAGATTACAGTTTCACTTTATAGTGTTGGAATTTTTTTCTCGTAATATTCTTCTGCAATCTCTTCGTAAAAAGCTGCTGACGTAGTATAAAAATATGGAATTAACCATAAAAATCCAATCCCTAATGTAATACAACTTAATATAAACCAACCAATAAAACTTAAACATAAAATGAAATACTCCATTTTATGTCCGTCCATCATACGACGGCTTTCTGTAATAGCTTGATTTATGGAATACTCCGGATGATCATTTATTATAAAGTACGTCATTGCATAAGAAAATGATTTAATAATACCTGGAATAATAAATAGTAAGCACCATAAGAAAATATAAATGTTTACTACTATATATAATAAAAATGACTTTATAAACTTACTTCCTTCTGTAAACCATCTGAATATATGCCCAATACGCGCTTCTTTTTCACGAATTAAATGTAGCGCTAAATAATAGCCACCTAGCGTTAATGGACCTACCAGAAATATTGTAATAACGTCTACTGTAAGTGAGCTATTTACTTCTTTCCAATCCCAAACCTGAGAGAAAATGAAATCAATACTAAAACTAAAAGCTGAAATAAGAATCGAAAGAAGTAGTGTTGCCCCGACAGCTAATCCCCATTTTCCTTCTAGTGAGTCCAGCGCTTCTCCTTTTAAATCACTAATCATACTTGGCCTCCTATACGTAACAATTCTATTAGTATAGCATATTCCTACTGCAATTCACCTTTTGCAATATAGTGATAAAAATGCGCTGTCGTTGTACCTACATATGGACTAAGCCAAAGAAACCCTATTCCAAGAGTAAAAATCGCTAAGATAGCCCATCCTATGAAGCTAAGCCATAAAAGAAATAAATCTAGTTTATGCCCCTTCATAAGGTTCTTACTTTCTTTCATCGCCTGCGAAACACTATATTCTGGTTTTTCAACCATCACATAATACGTCATCGAATATGAAAAATACAGAACAGCGATTACAATGATCGAAATAGCTAGTAAAACAAAGAAAGCGATTATGAAAGATGGGTTGGCATTCTCATCAAAAAAGCCTAATATCCCAAATACAATCATTCCAAGCATCGGAACCCACGTACCTGTATATAACAAAAGTGCAAGCATAGCCCACATTGTTTTCATCATTCTTTTAAAACCACGAAATCCTTCAAATAAATAATCCACTCTAGCATCTTCTCGTTTACTTATTTGTAGAAACACATTCGTATAACCGTATGAAGTAATACCATAAGCTGCAGAACCTAAAATTATCATAAGGCAATAAAAAATCCCAAACGTAATACTAGCTCCAATTGACATCGCTCCTTCTTCAATTGAACCAGTTGAAATAGTCACTAAAAGAAATATTATAACTCCTGGAATTAATAGTATAAGCATTACAGCCATTGAAACGACGTAACTTATAATATGATATAAAATCGTCGATCCAACACCTAAGCCCCATTTCCCCTTCAAGGAATGTAATGCTTCTTGTTTCATTTCACCGATCATTTGTTCATCTCCTTTATAAAAATATAAGTTGTCATGTACTTCCTACTTATACAAATCACAATATAATTATACCAATTTTGTAAGTTTATTCTATCAATTAAATTTAGTTTCGAAATTTAAACAAAAAACCAACTCGCAGTTCTTTTTATTTCTTAATTTCCACTTAGCATGGGGCAGAAAAAGGCTCTGGCCGCTTCTATGCACAGCTATATGCTCTCTCCTACCTAAAAAGATAAAAAGAAGCATTTTTCCTCTTTTAATTTATATTCATAACAAAAAATCCGTAAAGGCAAGAGCCCTTACGGATTTTTTTACTTCATATCGGAAACGTTTAAACGGTTCACAGCACGCTGCAAGGCCATTTCTGCACGTCTAAAGTCAACATGTGCTTGTTTATCTTGCATACGTTGCTCAGCGCGACGTTTCGATTCATTTGCACGATGGATATCGATATGGTTTGCTTCTTCAGCAGATGATGATAATATAGTTACTTTATCTGGACGAACTTCGATAAAGCCACCACTTACTGCTACATAATCAGTGTGCCCACCATTTTTCAGACGAACCGCACTAATTTTTAATGGTGCAACAGTTGGAATGTGACCTGGTAAGATCCCCATTTCCCCACTCTCTGCTTTTACGCTTACCATTTCTACTTCTTTTTCGTAAACCGGTCCATCAGGAGTTACAATACTGACTGGAAATGTCTTCATAATTCGTCCCTCCTAAGGCCTTACGCCATCATTTTCTTCGCGTTTTCAATAACTTCTTCAATGCTACCTACTAAGCGGAATGCATCTTCTGGAAGGTCATCATATTTTCCTTCTAGAATTTCTTTGAAGCCACTAACTGTATTTTTTACAGGTACATAAGAACCTTTTTGACCTGTAAACTGCTCAGCTACGTGGAAGTTTTGAGATAAGAAGAATTGAATACGACGAGCACGATGTACAACTAACTTATCTTCTTCAGATAACTCATCCATACCTAAGATAGCGATGATATCTTGAAGCTCTTTATAACGCTGTAAAGTTTGCTGTACTTGACGAGCTACTTCATAATGCTCTTCTCCTACGATTTCTGGAGAAAGTGCACGAGATGTAGATGCTAATGGATCTACGGCTGGGTAAATACCCATTTGTGTTAAACGACGCTCTAAGTTTGTTGTTGCATCTAAGTGAGCGAACGTTGTAGCTGGTGCTGGATCCGTATAGTCATCGGCTGGTACATATACCGCTTGGATAGACGTGATAGATCCTTTATTTGTAGATGTAATACGCTCTTGTAATTGACCCATTTCTGTTGCAAGTGTTGGTTGGTAACCTACCGCAGATGGCATACGACCAAGAAGGGCAGATACTTCAGAACCTGCTTGCGTGAAACGGAAGATGTTATCGATGAACAATAGTACGTCTTGTCCTTGCTCATCACGGAAATGCTCAGCCATTGTTAAACCTGTTAATGCAACACGTTGACGTGCTCCAGGTGGCTCATTCATTTGTCCGAATACCATCGCAGTTTTCTTGATTACGCCAGAATCGCTCATTTCATGGTATAAGTCATTACCCTCACGAGTACGCTCACCTACACCAGCGAATACAGAGATACCACCATGCTCTTGTGCGATGTTATTGATTAATTCCTGAATTAATACTGTTTTACCTACACCGGCACCACCGAATAGACCGATCTTACCACCCTTAATGTAAGGAGCAAGTAAGTCTACTACTTTAATACCAGTTTCAAGAATTTCTACTTTAGTAGATAATTCTTCGAATGCAGGTGCTTGACGGTGAATTGGATCACGGTGTACATCCGCAGGAAGTTCACCATCTAAGTCAATTGCATCACCTAATACGTTAAATACACGACCAAGTGTTGCATCACCAACTGGTACAGAGATTGCTTTACCAGTATCTTCTACTTCTGTGCCACGAACAAGTCCATCTGTGGAAGACATTGCAACTGTACGAACTGTGTCATCACCTAAATGAAGTGCAACTTCAAATGTTAAGTTAATGCTTGCTCCGTTTTCGTTGCTTTGTTTTACCGTAAGGGCGTTGTAGATTTCTGGTAGCTTTCCGCCATCAAACTTAACGTCTACAACCGGACCCATGATTTGCGTAACGCGCCCTTTATTCATCGGGTTCCCTCCTAGCTTTCTTTTAATTAGCCAGCTTTCTAAGAGAAGTCGGCTTTTATTTTTTTATTAGTGTAGCTTTCGCAGTTCTCCTGAAAGAACCGCTTCCGCTTTTTATTGAATCTAGCTCCAGCGGTTAGAATGTTCGGTGGCTTCGCTTTTTCCTACGAGGCACAAATCGCCTCTACGTCAAAAGCTCCATCCCCCTCTCATTCTGAACGAACCGCTTCCGCTTTTTAATACTATTCTAACGCTGCTGCTCCACCAACGATTTCCGTAATTTCTTGCGTAATCGCTGCTTGACGCGCACGGTTGAATGAAAGTGTAAGTGAATCGATAACTTCCATTGCGTTGTCTGTAGCACTCTTCATTGCTGTCATACGCGCCGCATGCTCACTTGCTTTACCGTCCAGTAATGCACCGTACACTAAGCTTTCTGCGTATTGTGGCAATAATACTTTTAAAATTTCTTCTTCAGAAGGTTCGAATTCATAAGCTGTCGTCGGTTTGTCAGACGCCACATCAGTAAGCGGCAAAATTTTATTTTCCGTTACTTCTTGTGAAATTTTACTTACGTAATGGTTGTAGTAAATGTACAGCTCATCATAAGCACCATCTGCAAACATCGCAATTGCTCGAGAAGCAAGATCTTTAATATCAGTAAATGATGGGTGGTCAGATAGTCCAACTACTTCATCAATGATGTTAAAGCCGCGACGTTTTAAATAATCACGTCCTAGTCGTCCAAGCACAATAATAGAATATTGGTTTGAATCCATATTATGACGTTCACGAATTACGTTACTAACTGTACGTAATACGTTACTGTTATAACCACCTGCTAGTCCGCGATCCGATGTAATAACGATGTATCCTGTACGCTTTACAGGACGCGCATTTAGCATTGGATGATTAATCCCTTTGCTTCCTTGCGCAATGCTCGCTACTACTTCTTGAATCTTTTCCATATACGGAACGAAAGATTTAGCATTTTGCTCTGCACGGTTTAACTTAGATGCAGATACCATCTCCATCGCTTTCGTAATTTGACTCGTTTTCTTTGTCGAGGTAATCTTCGCTTTTATATCGCGTAAAGATGCCACAGGTTTTCACCACCTTTTTTCCGGAAGTTGGCACGATTAGTAAGAATCCTCTTCCTAATCTACGTTGCAAGATATTCTTGCTCATGATTGAAGGAAAAGAATAGGTGCACCTACTCTTTTCCTTTACATAACCGTCAGCAATCTCAAATCTTGAGATGCCTTATATATATACTATCTAGCCCCAGCGGCTTGAATGCTCGGTGGCTTCACTTCTTCCTACGAGACAAAGACCGTCTCTTCGTCAGAAGCTCCATCCCCCTCACATTCAGAACGAGCCGCTTCCGCTTTTATTATTCAGAAGCTACGAATACTTTTTTAAATCCGTTAATTGCTGCTGCAAATTTGTCGTCATCCGCAAGTTTCTTAGTTGTGCGGATTTCACTTAATAAGTCAGCTGCATTTGAATCTAACCAAGCATGGAATTCTTCTTCGAAACGAGTGATATCTGCTACTGGGATATCATCTAGGAATCCACGTGTTAAAGCGTAAAGAATGATAACTTGTTTCTCTACACGTAACGGTTTGTGTAATCCTTGTTTTAATACCTCAACTGTACGAGCACCACGGTTTAATTTCGCTTGTGTTGCTTTATCAAGGTCAGAACCGAACTGAGCAAACGCTTCTAACTCACGGTAAGATGCAAGGTCAAGACGAAGTGTACCTGATACTTTACTCATCGCTTTAATCTGAGCAGATCCACCAACACGAGATACTGAAGTACCCGCATCGATCGCTGGACGTACGCCAGAGAAGAATAAGTCAGATTGTAAGAAGATCTGTCCGTCCGTAATAGAAATTACGTTTGTTGGGATGTAAGCTGATACGTCCCCTGCTTGTGTTTCGATGAAAGGTAGTGCAGTTAAAGAACCGCCGCCTCTTGCATCACTTAATTTTGCTGCACGCTCTAATAAGCGAGAATGTAAGTAGAATACATCCCCTGGATAAGCTTCACGACCTGGAGGACGACGTAATAGTAATGAAAGCTCACGGTAAGCCGCTGCTTGTTTTGATAAGTCATCATATACTACTAATACGTGTTTACCATTGTACATGAACTCTTCACCCATTGTTACACCAGCGTAAGCAGCTAGGTATAATAATGGAGCTGGTTGAGAAGCTGATGCTGTTACAACGATTGTGTAATCTAATGCACCGTGCTTACGTAGTGTTTCTACTACGTTACGTACTGTTGATTCTTTTTGTCCGATAGCTACATAGATACAAATCATATCTTCATCTTTTTGGTTAATGATTGTATCAAGTGCAACTGCTGTTTTACCTGTTTGGCGGTCACCGATGATTAACTCACGTTGACCACGGCCAATTGGTACAAGAGCATCGATCGCTTTAATACCTGTTTGAAGTGGCTCATGAACAGATTTACGATCCATTACACCTGGTGCTGGACTTTCGATTGGACGAGTGTTTGTTGTATTGATTGGGCCTAAACCATCAACTGGTTGACCTAATGGGTTTACAACACGACCGATTAGTTCTTTTCCTACTGGTACTTGCATGATGCGACCAGTACGACGAACTTCGTCACCTTCACGGATTTCTGTGTAAGGTCCTAAGATAATGATACCTACGTTGTTTTCTTCTAAGTTTTGTGCTAGTCCCATAACGCCGTTAGAGAACTCTACAAGTTCACCAGCCATAACGTTATCAAGACCATGAGCACGCGCGATACCGTCACCAACTTGGATAACTGTACCCACATCACTAACTTCGATTTCAGACTGATAGTTCTCGATTTGTTGCTTTATCAGTGCGCTAATTTCCTCAGCTCTGATGCTCATGTGCTTCACCCCTATCTATTCTTCATTAATTCACGTTGAATACGTGCTAATTTGCCTTGTAAACTTCCGTCATAAATGCGATTTCCAATACGTACTTTAATGCCGCCTAGTAAATCTTCATCTACAACATTTTTCACGCGAATTGCGTCTTTTCCCGTTCTCTTTGCAAATGCTTCAGCAACGTTAAGCTTCTCTTCTTCTGATAGAAGACGAGTAGAATATACAGTTGCATCCGCTACGTTACGTTCTTCATTAGCAAGAACAACATATTCATCTGCAATTTCAGGTAAGATATCAATGCGCTTGTTATCAATTAAAATATATAACGTATTTAAAATAGATTCAGAAACAGATCCGAATACGTTTGCAAGAAACGTTTTCTTCTGCTCTTTTGAAATGTTCGGTTGCGTTAAAAAGCTATGTAGTTCTCCGTTCTTTACATAAACGTTTTGTACAAGGCGTAATTCCTCTTCAAACATTTCTAATACGTGTTTTTCTTTTGCAATTTTAAAAAGAGCGACAGCATAACGTTTTGCTACAATCCCATTGCTCATCGCGCTTCTCCTACTTCTTTAATATAATCGCGAATTAACTTCACTTGATCTTCTTCTTTTAACTCTTTTTCAATTACTTTAGAAGCAATTTGAACAGATAAAGAAGCGACTTGTTCTTGTAAAGCAGCAATCGCTTGCTCTTTTTCGCGTTGAATTTCTTGTACAGCAGATGCTTTAATTGATTCTGCTTCTTCTTTCGCAGCAGCAACAATAACATCTTTTTGATCTACAGCTTGTTTTTTCGCTCTTTCGATTAACTCTTGTGCTTCAACACGCGATTGTTTTAACATTTCACGTTGTTCTTCTACTAATTTCTTCGCTTCAGTGTTACTTCTTTCTGCAGCGTCGATTTCATTAGTAACATGCTCTTCACGTTCTTTCATAATTCCCATTAAAGGACCCCACGCAAATTTGCGTAGCATTACTAATAGAAGTAAGAAAATGAACAATGTATAAGCAATCGTTCCAAATGGAATGGAAGCCCCTAATAATAAAGTTGGCACAAGGATTCACTCCCTTCAAAATATCTAAATTGATCATATGAAAAAAAAAGACATACGTTTCGTTCATAAAGCAATGGCGAAGAAAGTTCAAAAAACACTCTTCGCCATCTATGTAAGGGGAGTCTCCCTTATTTGTTCATTACGATGAAAGCAATAACTACACCGATAATTGGAAGTGCCTCAACTAAAGCAACCCCGATGAACATAATTGTTTGAAGTGCGCCTTTTAATTCTGGTTGACGAGCAACACCTTCGATTGTACGTGATACGATAAGACCGTTACCAATACCTGCACCTAATGCTGATAAACCAATTGCAATTGCAGCTGCGATTACACCTAAACTCATTTAATTTGTCCTCCTTTGTATTATAAAAAAATAAATTTTTTCTTACTTAAATTATATTAATGGTCATGGCTTACTTTATGAGCCATATAAACCATCGTTAACATAACGAAAATAAATGACTGGATTGATCCAACGAATACGCTGAATCCCATCCATGCTAACATCGGTACAAGTGCACCTAATGCTCCAAGGAATGATGCTCCGCCTAACTTAGCAAGTAATCCTAACAGGATTTCACCTGCATAAATGTTACCGAACAGACGAAGACCTAACGTTAATGTGTTAGCAAACTCCTCAATAACCTTTAATGGGAATAAGAATTTCATAGGTTGGAAATAACCTTTAACATATTCTTTCGTACCCTTCATCTTAATTCCATAATAATGGGTGAGGGTAACTACCATCACGGCTAATGTTAATGCAACTGCTGGATCAGACGTTGGTGATCTCCACCATGCAATATGTTCGCCAGCCTCAACTGTTGAATACATGAATGGTAAACCAAGGAAGTTCGATACGATGATAAACATGATAAGCGTAACGCCAAGCGTTAAGAAACGTCCACCTGTTTTCCAGTCCATCGTACTATTGATAATCCCTTTCACGAAGTCAAACACCCATTCCATGAAGTTTTGCATCCCGGTTGGGCGAAGCGCTAAGCTGCGAGTTCCGATAACAGCGATTAAGAAAACAATAACTGCTGCTACAGTAACCATCATAACTGATGACAAATCGAACGTTAAACCTAGAAATTCAACTAATTTACCGTGTTCCACTAGTAATTCACCTCTCTTCCCTGCCCGTATACTCTAAATAAAGAAAATCTATGATCATGACAAGGTATCCTGTCAGCAATCCTACACCTAAGCCCCACATCGCAATTAATTCTTGATATTTGGCTGCAAATAAAATTAATAACCCAATCGTGGCGAATCTTGAATATGTACTTACCGCTGTTGCTTTAAATTTCACGTTTTCTCCATTTGTTACGCGATCCAACAGCTTGTCTGTTCTACGTGCAATGATGCGCAAACTAAGAAAACTGAAAATCGTTCCGATAATCAGCCCAAGAAATACATCCTTGTAAGAGGTGAATCCCCATCCTAGCACTAGAAGCGCAAGCAAGTAGTACATATATTTCTTTTGTCTTTGGACAAGTCCATGTACGTCTATCATCATTGCTCTCCCGAATAGTAATGTCGAATGAGTCGAATCATTGCGTATACCCCTGTTCCTAACCCGAGTAATAACCCTATAATAAGAAACAATGGAAACGTTCCAACCTTATTATCAATCCATTGCCCACCAAAGATTCCAATAAGAATAGAACCAACTAACTGAGCAAGTATTCCTGACATTAAAGCATACGCTTTTATATGGCTGCGATCGTTTTTTTGCAAGGATTCATCCCTCCAATATGTAACCCTCATTCACGATGTGTTAATAATAACTCATTTTTCTGCATAAATTCTATACAAAATAAAAAGTTTACATTTTCGTCACGGAATAGATGTATTTTTGTCACTGAAAGCCCTACCATCTATCCCCGTTGTTAGCATACAATAGGGTATTAACAGTGTCAACGAGAAATCGTAAAAAATCAAAAAATTTGAGTATTAGTCATTTACTCCCAAAAATGAAAACGTTCCCCTTCTAAATACTGGTTAGAGATATGCAATTTCTAACAGTTTTCTCTTTATAATAGAAGGAAATGTTCACAAGTTTGTCACTATTATGTTTTTAAGATATAGCGCTTTCCTTCCATAATATAGTGTTCCCAAGACGTAAGACTTCTATATTATATGTGATGTGTATGCAACTTATGTTGTATAGACCCTGTATATTTACCTCCCCCTCCCCCGCACGCTCAGGGCGAAAAAAAAGACGAGCGGGGACTCCCCTCTCGTCTGTTGTCTTACTTCGTTCCGAATAAACGGTCACCAGCATCACCAAGACCTGGAACTACATAACCATGGTCATTTAGCTTCTCATCTAATGCCGCTACATAAATATCAACATCAGGATGCTCTTCTTGTACTACTTTTACTCCTTCTGGAGCAGCTACGATACACATTAATTTAATTTGCTTTGCACCGCGCTTTTTCAGAGAGTTAATTGCTTCAGCTGCAGAACCACCTGTTGCTAGCATCGGATCTAGTACGATAAAGTCACGCTCTTCTACATCCGTTGGAAGTTTCACATAGTATTCTACCGGTTGTAATGTTTCAGGGTCACGGTATAAACCAACGTGTCCTACTTTTGCTGCTGGAATTAATTTCAAAATTCCATCAACCATTCCTAAACCTGCACGTAAAATCGGAATTAAACCAAGTTTTTTACCAGCGATCACTTTTGTTGTCGCTTTGCTTACAGGCGTTTCAATTTCAATGTCTTGAAGTGGAAGGTCACGAGTAATCTCGAAAGCCATTAAGCTTGCTACTTCGTCCACTAATTCACGAAAATCTTTCGTACCTGTATTCTTATCGCGAATATATGTAATCTTATGTTGAATTAACGGGTGATCAAATACATACAGTTTTCCCATGTGAATCTCTCCTTTAGATGATATTCATGCGTTTACACGCTTTTTTACACTATTTACGATTGTAAAGAAAACGCTACTAATATTCAAGGGCAAATTTGGCAAAATCATGATTTTACGATGAATCTATCTAGTATCTTTACCAATTATGGGAGCTGTATCCTTCATTATATCGCCAAAATTTATTCATCATTTGTATACATACTTTCAAAACAATATATGTCCAAAAAAAGACTACTAAAACAATTACGTTTCAGCAGTCTTTTTCAATCTATTATAGATTTGTATACATTGGGAATTTGCTCGTTAACGCTTCTACACGCTTACTTGCTTCTTCTAATGCAGCTTCATTCTCATGATTTTTTAATGTATAAGCAATAAGTGCTGCAATTTCATCCATTTCTTCTAAGCCGAAACCACGAGATGTTACAGCTGCCGTACCGATACGTACGCCGCTTGTTACAAATGGGCTTGCTGTTTCAAATGGAATTGTATTCTTGTTCACTGTAATACCAACTTCATCTAATACGTGCTCTGCTACTTTACCTGTAATTTCTAAGTTACGAACATCAATCAAGATTAAATGATTGTCTGTTCCACCAGAAACAAGTGTAAGTCCTTCTTTTTGAAGACCTTCAGCTAAGCGGTTCGCATTATTAATGATATTTTGTGCATATGTTTTAAACTCATCTTGTAGTGTCTCACCAAATGCAACAGCTTTTGCAGCAATTACATGCATAAGTGGGCCACCTTGAATACCAGGGAAGATTGATTTATCAATTTGTTTTGCAAATTGCTCTTCACATAAAATCATACCACCACGTGGGCCGCGTAATGTTTTATGTGTTGTTGTTGTAACGAAATGTGCATGTGGTACTGGATTTGGATGTAAGCCGGCAGCTACTAAACCAGCGATATGTGCCATATCAACCATAAAGTATGCACCCACTTCATCTGCAATCTCACGGAATCGTTTGAAATCGATAACACGAGGATATGCACTTGCACCTGCAACGATTAATTTTGGTTTATGTTCTTTCGCTTTTGCTAATACATCATCGTAATTAATACGGTGAGATTCAGCATCCACGCCATACTCTACGAAATTATATTGTACTCCACTGAAGTTAACAGGGCTTCCGTGTGTTAAGTGACCACCATGAGATAAATTCATACCAAGTACTGTATCGCCTTGCTCTAAAATCGTGAAGTATACTGCCATGTTCGCTTGTGCACCAGAATGTGGTTGAACATTTACATGCTCTGCGCCGAAAATTTCTTTCGCGCGATCACGTGCGATATCTTCTACTACGTCTACGTGTTCACAACCACCATAGTAACGTTTTCCAGGATATCCTTCAGCATACTTATTCGTTAAAACAGAACCTTGCGCCTCCATTACTGCTTCACTTACGAAGTTTTCCGAAGCAATTAACTCAATCTTTGAACGCTGTCTTCCTAGTTCTGCCTCAATTGCAGCAAATACCTTTTCATCTTGACGTTTTAAATGATCCACCAAAATCCCCCTTTTCTGAACGAATTACATCAATTCCCAATAGTTTTTTCTCATTTATTCAGAAAAAACGAAAATTCAGGTTGTAATTCTTTCGAACCTTCATGTTTTCAACTACATTCTAACATGACTTTCTATATCATAAAAGAAAAAAAAAGACCAAAATTGGTCTTTTCTTTCTTCTATTATAAAGTCAGACTACATACCTTTTACCTTTCGATATAAAGCTGTTATAAGACTTTATAATTTTTCATGTTTAACGGCAAGGAATAGCTTCTTCGTTTGCCGCATAAGCAGCACGTGCTCCACCTATTAGTTTCCCACGTGTTTTCGCCATCGTTACATGCGCACTTCCTATTTCCTTCACACTTGTACGAACCGGTACAGCTACATGCTTTAAATGCATACCGATAAATGTATCGCCGATATCCATTCCTGCATCTGCTTTAATAAACTCAATTACTACCGGATCTTTAAAATTGTGATACGCATACGTCGCTAATGCACCACCTGCTGATCTAACAGGCGTAACTGTTACAATTTCAAATTGATATTTCATCGCTACATCTCTCTCAACTACTAAAGCACGATTTAAATGCTCACAACATTGAAACGCCAATTCAATACCTGTTCGTTCTTGAAATTGTTTTAATTCAGAAAAAATCGCCTCTGCCACTTCCATCGTTCCTGATGTTCCAATTCTTTCACCTAGCACTTCGCTCGTGCTACACCCCACTACAAAAATTTGGCCACTTTGCAGCGTGGCTTGTTCTTGGAAATCAGAAAGCGACATTTGCAGCTGTTCTCTTACCTTTACGATTTCTGTCATTACGCCTCTTCCTTTCACAGGTTGGTTCACCAAATTATATTTCATACTACTTATAGTTAGAATCTATTACTTTGTTTCGTACGTTTTAATTTTTCCTACGCGGTTTTCGTGACGGCCACCTTCATAGTCAGTTGTTAGCCAAATTTTTGCGATATCACGTGCTAGACCAGCTCCAATTACACGCTCGCCCATTGCTAACATGTTAGTGTCATTATGCTCTCTCGTCGCTTTCGCACTGAAAGTATCATGAACTAATGCACAACGAATACCATTTACTTTGTTTGCTGCGATTGACATACCAATGCCTGTCCCGCAAACTAAAATGCCGCGATCCACTTCACCATTCGCGACCATTTCTGCTGCTGGAAACGCAAAATCAGGGTAATCAACAGAACCAGCTTCACATTCACAACCTAAATCAATATATTCAATATTTAACTCTTCTAATAAACTTACAAGTTCTTTACGGATATTCATACCGCCGTGATCAGATGCTACTACTACTTTCATTTTTACCCCTCCAAAGTTTCAATCAATTATCTTCATTTCACACTCGCTACCTTAATGGAACGAAGTGATCTCCAATATCGTATTATACACGAAACATCAACCTTCTGAATGTTTTTTCAGGAAAGTTTGTACAAGTTTTTCCATCTCTTCTAGCGTTTCTTTATAAATAGAAAGCGATCCGCCAAATGGATCTGAAATATCCTTACTTATACCCTCAGTTAATCCATATAATGTATCCAATTTCTTTTCAACACTCGGATAATGCCCAAGTACAATTTGCTTATGGTTCTCCGTCATTGTTACTACAATATCCGCCCAATCAACCAAAATTTCGTTTACCTGCTGCGCGGCATGATCGATTGCAATTCCTTTTTCAGCTAAAGCTTCCTTTGCATGTACCGACGCATCACTTCCAGGATAGGCGAAAACACCAGCAGATTGCATTTCAAATTTACCTTCTCCGTAATGACGAAGCAAAGCCTCAGCCATCGGACTACGGCATGTATTTCCAGTGCAAACAAATAACACTCGTTTCATCTAAACCCACCCCTTTTTTTCTGTTTCCTACCATTTATCATAGCGTACATTAGAATAGAACAAAAGAAATGTGAATATACGAAAGGCGCATTTCTCTTATATTTTTTCTAAGAAAAATGCGCCTTATCCACATATATGTGAAACCCTATTTCCAAGTGCCCAAAGTATTTTACCATACATGATGAACACACTACAAAACAAAATAAGGAATCCATTTCATACGAAACAGATTCCTTTCATACAATAATTATTTCATTGTAACTTTCATTACTTCTGTTGAACCTTTTGTAGCTGTTACACCTACAGTTGTCTTAATAGAATCAGCTGCATCTGTGTTTGTAATAACGATTGGAGTAATTGTGCTTTTCGCTTTTTCACGAATTAGTTCTAAGTCGAATGAGATTAATTTATCTCCAGCTTTTACAGCTTGTCCTTCAGAAACGTGAGCTTCGAAACCTTCACCTTCCATTTTTACAGTTTCTAATCCAACGTGGATTAAAATTTCTGTACCGTTTTTCGCTTTAATTCCAATAGCATGTTTCGTGTGGAATAATTGTACGATTTCACCATCAACTGGAGATACAACTACACCTTCAGTAGGATCGATTGCAACACCGTCACCCATCATACGACCAGCGAATACTGGATCTGGTACTTCTTCAATATTTTTCACTGCTCCAGTTAATGGAGCTACGATTGTTTCTTCATTTGTTTTTGAACCAAAACCGAATAATTTTTTAAACATAGGATAGTCCTCCTTATAATTTACCTAAAAGTTTATAGGGCAATCTCTATTCAAGATCGAAATACACGTAAGACTTCATACTTCGAATGTTATACTGTAAAAACGCTTTCGAAATAAATTATGCCATTACTACTAGACTCTTATTGTAGCGCCTCACAAAATTCCAGTCAATTCTGATTGTCTGAATAACAATAAGAAGTTAACTTCTACTTATATTTTCTCTTTTTTTCACTTACTTGTCTAGAGGTCTTTACTACATTTTATTTTTTGTTGTTAATTTGTAAAATTTCTTTCAAATTTTTGTTGAAATCCACTTGACTAAAGTAAGTAACTATTTTATCATTACTTACATAAGATAAGTTAATAACTTTTAGGAGGTTTTTTAATGATGGATATCGGTCTTCTTATTATTCGCCTTATTATAGGTATTACATTCATGGGTCATGGTGCTCAAAAATTATTCGGTTGGTTCGGCGGTTATGGCTTAAAAGGAACAGGTGGCTGGATGGAATCAATCGGGTTACGCCCTGGTGTATTCATGGCATTTATGGCTGGCGCAACTGAACTATTAGGTGGTTTCTTATTCGCAGCAGGTATTTTCACTGTAGTTGGTTCATTATTTATCGTAGGAACAATGTTAGTAGCAATCTTCACAGTTCACGGAAAAAATGGTTACTGGGTAACACAAAACGGATTTGAGTATAATTTAATGTTAATCGCTGTTGCAGTTGGTGTAGCTTTAATCGGCCCTGGCGCTTACGTTTTACTTTAATCATTTATCTCTATTTCGAGATATTCACCAGAAAAGAGATTACTTCAATTGAGGTAATCTCTTTTTTACATCATCAAAAAAATATTATTTTCAGCAGGAGATTCCCATTGATATCTTGTAAACAAACAATAAGTATTCATATTTAGAAAGGGGATTACAACATGTTATCCATTAATCCAAACGAACAAACCGAAAAAGATAATTACAAATTACTAACAGGAAGTATTATTCCACGTCCTGTTGCATTCGTTACTTCTGTAACTAAAGATGGTGTATTGAACGGTGCGCCATATAGTTATTTCAATATCGTCGCTGCCAATCCACCACTTATCTCGGTTTCAGTACAACGAAAAGAAGGAAAACCAAAAGACACTTCTCGAAACGCAATCGAAAAAGGGGAATTTGTCATACATATTTCTGATGAATCTTACGTGGAAGCAATTAACGAAACAGCGGCCAACCTACCTCCTAATGAAAGTGAAATCGAATTGGCAAAACTAACACCGATCGACAGTGATGTCATTTCAGTACCAGGGGTGAAAGAAGCAAACATTCGAATGGAATGCGTATTAGAACGCGCTATCCCGCTCGGCGGAACCGAAGACTCTCCAGCTTGTGACCTACTAATTGGCCGCGTCGTCCGCTTCCACGTCGCAGAACACTTATACGAAAACGGCCGAATTCACGCCGAAGAACTAAAACCAATAAGCCGCCTAGCAGGACACAACTACGCAAAACTAGGAGAACAATTTGAATTAGTGAGGCCTATCTAAAAGTGGAAGCGGCTCGCTCAGAATGGGAGGGGGATGGAGCTTCTGACGTAGAGGCGCTTTTTGCCTCGCAGGAAGACGCGAAGCCACCGACCATTCTAGCCGCTGGAACTGGATACAACTAAAAGTGGAGGCGACTCGTCCAGCTCTGACCAGCTAAGGTTCTTTCGCCCTAAAGGCGCTTTTTGCCTTTCGGGCGGAAGGTTCTTAGATGCGAAGAGCTAGTCGCCGGAACTGGATACATCTAAAAGTGGAAGCGGCCCGCTTAGCTCTGACCAGCTAAGGTTCTCTCGCACAAAAGGTGCTTTTTACCTTTAGTGCGGGAGGTTCTTAGACTCAAGGGCCTAGGAGGGGGAGCTGGATACCACCAAAAAGCTCCAGCTTCATCACTCAAACATCCCCCCCGCTGAAAGCGGGGGATTTTTTATCGTAATTCTTCGTTCTTCTCCTCTAATGCCGGGAATTTCTCTTTTTTAGATCTACCAAGCTTTATTACAAAGAAATATAAGGAAAGTAACGTAATAAGGAAAACAATTAAAAACGGGTATGGAGAATAAAAAGTACGTGCTGCCTCCGTTTTTCCTGCAACAAACTTCAATGACTCAATATCTAAAAACTCGGCAAACATTTGTACACCGAGCATACTAAACCAAAAAACAAAAAAACTAATAATAATACCAAAAACTTGCTTCAATCTCGTCATTCATCTCATCCTTTCTATATCTGTAATTTTTAGTGCAATAAATATAGTACAAATAAAATATGCACAGAAAGGAACCATCTCACCATTCACGAATTAACTTAATCCAACCTAACATCGAAATTTGCAAAATAATACCCCAAATTATAAGTCTTCTTAGCCATCGAGGAAAGAAGGTTAAAAACTTAACATACCATTCCAATAGCTTGTTCATAATTCCCTCCTACATAAAATTATATAGGAAAAAGGATATATAATCCAAATCCAACCAGAATGATACCACCTACTATCTCACCATATGTACCGAGCATACCTTTCGCATGTCTACCAATTAATAAACCAATCCACGCTAATAACATGCTAACAAATCCAAACAGCAATATCGTAATAATCGTCTGCGCTCCGTAAATTCCAAGACTAAGACCTACTGAAAAACTATCTATACTGACACCAAATGCAAATACAAATAAACTAATTCCAATTGGAGCAGTTCTAGTCTCTTCCCCTTCTAAAATAGACGAATATACGATATAGAACCCTAGCCCAATTAATAAAATAGCTCCTGCAAAATTTGCGACATCCCCATACCTCTCTGATAGAAAACGTCCTAGTACCATTCCGATAAATGGCATAATAATATGAAATATCCCAATCGTCATACCGATATAAAGGATTTGTCTTAACTTTAATGTCACCATTCCCATACCGAGGCTCACTGAAAATGCATCCATCCCCAGGGCAAATGCCATAATTATTAAAGGTATTAATTGTTCAAGCGTCACTCATATCCCCCCTCGGACGTGCTACTTCACAATATGCTTATCCGAGGAGAAATATTCTGTTTGCTAAAGGTACATTATCATTCAGTGATAATATGATGTCCCGCAGCTTTTGTTAAACGATTCATAATTGCATTTCCTATTCCTTCATTCGGGAATGATTCACTAAAAATAACATCTACTTCACTTGCATCAAACGTTCTAAGCACATCATATAACTTAGTCGCAACGCTGGCTAAATCGCTTCGCACGCCGCAAGACAATACAACATCTGCCCTATACACACGCTGATACTCTTCTGTCGTTAATACACCTACTTTAAATCCTTCTTTCTTTTTCTCATCCACAATACGTTGAATAAACTCACGGGACCCTTCAACAATACTAAGTGGCGCTTTCGGTGCATAATGTGTATATTTCATTCCAGGTGATTTCGGTTTTTCTTTCTCATCCTTTAAAGCTGGATCTAAAGAAACATTTCCTATCACTGCTTCTAATTGCTCCTTCGTAATCCCACCTGGACGTAAAATCGTCGGAACCTCGCTCGTACAGTCAATTACAGTTGATTCAACGCCAACTCCTGTTGCCCCGCCATCAACAATACCAGCAATTTTCCCATTTAAATCTTCATACACATGAGAAGCTAACGTTGGACTTGGGCGTCCTGAACGATTCGCACTCGGTGCCGCAACAGGCACGTTTGCCTCTTCAATAAGAGCGAGCGCTACTGGATGATCCGGCATCCTCACTCCGACTGTATTAAGTCCTGCCGTAACCCTCTCTGAAATCCCTTTTTTTCTCGGTAAAATGATTGTTAATGGTCCTGGCCAAAAATGCTCCATTAACTTTTCTGCAACCGGCGGAATTTCTCTTACAATACCATCTAACTGAGATTTTGTTCCTATGTGGACAATCAGTGGATTATCGCTCGGTCTCCCTTTCGCTTCAAAAATTT
The DNA here is from genome assembly GCF_040459645.1 of Bacillus cereus group sp. RP43. Lineage (NCBI taxonomy): Bacteria > Bacillati > Bacillota > Bacilli > Caryophanales > Bacillaceae > Bacillus > Bacillus cereus group sp. RP43. Next base: position 179,932 of record NZ_JARVHQ010000001.1, on the reverse strand, counting down.
TCGCTATCGCTTCATCATCCATTGCGTTTGCTCCTAACCCATATACCGTTTCCGTCGGGAAGGCCACCGCTTCATTTTCTCTTAATAATCTCGCTGCTTCTTTTAATTGTGGATAATATTTTTTTCTTTCCACAACATTATCCACAATCCACATATTTGTATGCATTTTTTCCCACGTCCTTTTCTACCATGAAATACTTGTCTATTTTTAGTTTACTATGAGATTTATCCAAAAGACAAACAAGGTTTATCCACAAAATGTGGATAAACCTTGTTAATCCGTGGATAACTTTGTGAATAGCTGACAATTTAGTATTATTGCATTTAGCTCTTTTATATTTTTACAAAAGTGTTCTAACTGTCGAATTCCCTCTGGAACTTTCTCTTTCTCTATAATGACAAAGTCAAAAAACTGAAAGATTGTCACAGATTGTGGATGATTTGTGAGTAAGTACAATTGTCGAATATCTTTTTCTTTCATATACTGCAAAAACATCTCAAAAAAATATAAGAAAGTCTGTTTATCCACATTAGGTGTGAATAAACAAGAACGAATAAGTGCATTTTCTCCACTTTGTTCATATCCAATTACCGCTCGTATTTCTCCCGCTTCTTCCAAAATCATAAATTGTGCGTATAGCTCATTTATTTTATCATCTTTTTTATTAGCTTGTCCGAAAAAAGAATGCAATCTTTCTACATCTGCTTTCGTAGCAAAATACACGTTCTTCATAATAAATCCCTCCTCATTGATATATATGAGGAGGGATTTACTAATAGTACTATTTAGAGAATAAAGCTGCAAAAGCTTCGACGATAAATAATTTAACCTCTGGTTTTTCTTCTTCCTCTTCTACTTTTACATACTCATTTTGCTTTTCTTGTTTTTGCTCCACAGATTTCTCCACTTTTTCCACAGATTTTGTTTCTACTTTTTTTACAGGCTGTTCTTCTACTTGTGTTTCATTTTTCACTACTTTCTTTTCGGGTACTGTTACTTTTTCAGCTTTTTCCGGCTTCACTACTTTCGTTTCTTTCACCTTATCCTCTTTCTTCTCCGGTACACCCTCTACTTCCTCATCTGATTGTTTCACCTGCTCTTCTTCAGGAGATTCAGCTTTCACAACATGTTCTTCTTTCCTTACAGCTGTACCACTTGAAAAATCTAAGAAACACATCGGCGGAAATAACACACACCACCAGTTTGCACCTTCACCTTTTCCAATTGTAATAAGTACCGCTTCATATTCTCCTGCCGGATAAATAAAATTCCCATATACCTTTGTAGGAAACTTCACATTCTTACCGAATTTCACTTGAAACGCCTCTTTACTTCCTTCTCTTTTCAGCGTATTCGCCACTGTCTTTTCAATTTCAGGAATATGATTTTGAATTACTTTTTGAGCTTCTTCAAATGACGTTAAATCCGCTACCCATCCATCAATTTGCGCTTTCACTTCATCACGTACTTTACGTTTTAATGCCTGATCTTTATCAGAATCACTATTAGCTAAAATACGTAATCGAACGGCCTCTTTCGGAATAACCGTAGGCCCTTTTGCATCAGCTTTCATATATCCAAACTGCACAAGTAACTGTGCACCAATTAATAATAAAAGAAAGTAAGCAATAACTTGTTTTTTCATTTCCTCCACCGTCCCCTCTAGAAACAGTGTGGACAAAGTTACTTCTTTCTAAACTATTAAATTCAAAATCTATATAAAAAACCGATAGAAAAGCATTTTTTTAATGGGCGAGAGGGACTGGCTATGTATAGGAGCGGTCAGAGCCTTTTCCTGCCACACGCAAAGATTTAAAACAAAGACAGGCAGCAAGGTGTATATCCATTTTTATCTTTATGACAGCAATCTATATGCTGAAAAATAAAAATAACTTTCTATGGATAATAAGGTGCGTATTTTCGCTGGAATAATACTCCTTACCAAAATTCTAAATGAAATGTATGGCTGAGTAGTTACGAATTTTTCATACAAAAAATAGAGTAAGGCTTATGCCTTACTCCATCTCTGCAAATACCATGCGATCTTTTCCATTAATATCAAATACAACTTCAACTTGAGCGTGCGGGAAAGTTTGCTGTAATAATGCTTTCACATCTTCACCTTGCCCTACACCAATTTCAAACGCCACAATCGCCTTTTTCTGTAATACATTCGGCAATTCCTCCATAAAACGACGATAGAAATCTAGTCCATCTTCCCCACCAACAAGCGCACGCTTCGGCTCATGCTCCTTCACAACAGTAGAAAGACCACGCCAATCTTCCTCTGGTATGTACGGAGGATTTGAAACCACAACATCTAACTTTTGACCTGTTTCATAAAACGGAGACAGTAAATCGCCGTGATAGAAAGTTACATCCGCCCCTAAAGTTTTTGCATTTTCTTTTGCAACTTCAATCGACTCCTGTGCGATATCTACTGTATACACATGAAGATTTTTATTTTCTAAAGCGAGCGTAATAGAAATCGCTCCACTACCTGTTCCAATATCCGCTATGTGAAGCTCCTCATTACCGAAATGGCGCTCAATTCTCTCTAGCACTCCAACTATAAGTTCCTCTGTTTCCGGTCTTGGTATCAATACCTCTTCATTTACAAAGAATGATCGGCCATAAAACATTTCATAACCGAGCATATATTGGATAGGAATACCTTCTACGTGCTTGTGGATAAATTCTGCAAAACTTTTCTCTTGTTCCGCAGTTATTTCTTCACGCATATTCATGAGCATTCCGGTTCTGTTCGTCTTTAATACATGACAAAGGACAATTTCTCCCGCATTTTCATCTCGTCCATTTTCCTGTAAAAAAGAAGAAGCCCATTTCAGGGCTTCATAGACACGCATTACTCAGCTGCCTCCATCTTTTGAGCCTGATCTTCCATCACTAAGGCATTGATGAAATCATCTAACTTACCTTGTAGGATTTGATCTAGCTTTTGAATCGTTAAACCGATTCGATGGTCTGTAACACGGTTTTGCGGGAAGTTATACGTACGAATACGCTCTGAACGATCTCCCGTACCAACAGCTTGTTTACGGTTTTGATCATACTCAGCTTGCGCTTCTTGTCTAAACTTATCATAAACACGTGCGCGTAATACTTTCATCGCTTTTTCTTTATTCTTAATTTGTGATTTCTCATCCTGACAAGATACAACTACACCAGTCGGTAAATGTGTTAAACGTACCGCTGACATCGTTGTATTAACGCTTTGTCCACCAGGACCACTAGAAGCAAACGTATCAACACGAACATCTTTTTCATGAATATTAATTTCTACTTCTTCTGCCTCTGGTAATACAGCTACAGTTGCTGTAGATGTATGAATACGTCCACCAGATTCCGTTTCAGGAACACGTTGTACACGGTGAGCACCATTCTCGAATTTCAGCTTCGCGAAAGCACCTTTACCGTTAATCATAAAGATAATCTCTTTATATCCACCTAACTCTGTATAGCTCGCTTCGATAATTTCAGTTTTCCAACCTTGCACCTCAGCATAACGGCTATACATACGATATAAATCACCAGCAAATAAAGCCGCCTCGTCACCACCAGCAGCACCACGAACCTCAACGATAACGTTTTTATCATCATTAGGGTCTTTTGGAACAAGTAAAATTTTCAGACGTTCTGATAATGTTTTCTCTTGTCCTTCTAATTCAGAAACCTCTTCTTTTACCATATCACGCATATCAGCGTCTAACTTATCTTCTAACATTGCTTTTGCATCTCGTAATTGCTCACGAACATCTTTATACTCACGGTACACCTCTACCGTGTCCTGAATATCAGATTGCTCTTTTGAATACTCACGAAGCTTATTTGTATCGCTAATAACCTCTGGGTCACTTAACAACTCATTTAACTTCTCATAACGATCTTCTACAGCTTGCAAACGATCTAACACACCATTCACCTCTACATCCTAGTATCTAATACAAATAGTATATGGTACTTAATCAAAAAAACGCAAATTATATTTAAAAGCGCAAGCGGCTTGCTCAGAATCGCAGGACACTTTCAACTCTCGACCTTGAAGCGCTTTTTGCTTCGAGCGAGAGAGTGAAATGGCCGGAGATTCTAGCCGCTAGAGCTAGATAATATATTTAAAAGTACAAGCGGCTCGCTCAGCTCTGACTGCCTAAATTTCTTAGCTGTGCGAAGAGCTGGCCACCAATCTTCATCTATTTTCGAAAAAAACCCGCTCTACATAGCGAGTTTCGTTTATCTTTGTTTTGTAGGTACTGCATGACAATGACGACAACGTGGTTCATACGATTCTGAAGCCCCAACTAAAATAATTGGATCATCAAATGCCGCTGGTTCTCCATCGATTAAACGTTGCGTACGACTTGCAGGAGATCCACATGCAGAACAAACTGCCTGCAATTTAGTCACATGTTCAGCAATCGCCATCAGCTGAGGAACTTGTCCAAATGGTAGACCACGGAAATCTTGGTCTAATCCAGCTACAATGACACGATAGCCACGATTTGCCAATACTTGCACCACTTCCACAATGTCCCCATCAAAAAATTGTACCTCATCGATTGCAATAACATCCATTTCTTCTGTTACATGGTTAAATATATCTTTTGAAGCTGAAACAGGAACTGCTTTAACCTTTAATCCATTATGTGATACAACATCTTCTTCACTATAACGATTATCAATACATGGTTTAAATACAATCGCATGTTGTTTCGCAAATTGCGTACGGCGTATACGGCGGATGAGCTCTTCTGATTTCCCAGAAAACATACTCCCGCAAATCACTTCAATCCAACCATTTTGATTCATTAAGTACATTGAGCTCTCCTTTCATCTACTTTCCTAATCCAAAGTAGGGTAAAGGTTTAATATTTTCGCAAAAAAAACAGACAAGCGAATACATACACTTGCCTGTTTTATGTTCTTTATTACTTAATACCGTATTTCTTATTGAAGCGGTCAACACGTCCGTCTGCAGTAGCAAACTTCTGACGTCCAGTGTAGAATGGGTGAGAATCAGAACTGATCTCAATTTTTAGTAATGGATAAGTGTTACCATCTTCCCACTCAACAGTTTCGCTAGAGCCTTTTGTAGACCCGCTTAAGAATTTGAAGCCAGTGTTCGTGTCCATAAATACAACTTTATTGTAATTTGGATGGATTCCTGCTTTCATTCTTTTCATCTCCTTCCGCCCTGAATCATTTTCGAAACAGAGTTTTTCATCTTCAGCTGCTTACACAACTATATTGATGAAACACATATGATGAAATTATAACAAGGCTAACTCCATTTTGCAACTACCTGTTTTTGTCTTTTTAAAAATTAAAAGCGCAAGCGGCTCGCTCAGAATGAGAAGGGGATGGAGCTTCTGACATAGAGGCGCTTTTTGCCTCGTAGGAAGACGCGAAGCCACCGACCATTCTAGCCGCTGGAGCTGGATATACCTAAAAGCGCAAGCGGCTCACTTAGCTCTGACTGGCTAAGGTTCTCTCGCACAAAATATGATTTTCATCTCAAAAAACAAATTTTTTCCATATATTACTCTCTCTAATATTCCCTTAAAAACATAAAAAACTCGCTTACTACGAAATAAGCGAGTCCCAATCTTTTCCCTTTACTTAGTTGTTACATACCTTTTTGAGTCTGCAACAATGTTTTGTAAAAACTCTTCATTTGTCTTTGTTTGACGAAGTTTACGTAAGAAGCCTTCAACAAAGTCTGGCGTATCACGCATTGTTTTACGAATGCCCCACAGCTTGTCTAAATGTTCTTTCGGAATTAATAGGTCTTCTTTACGCGTACCAGAGCGACGAATATCAATCGCTGGGAAGATACGGCGCTCAGCTAATGAGCGATCTAAGTGAAGTTCCATGTTTCCAGTTCCTTTAAACTCCTCATAAATTACATCATCCATACGGGATCCTGTATCAACAAGTGCTGTTGCTAAAATCGTTAAGCTACCGCCCTCTTCGATATTACGCGCAGCCCCAAAGAAACGCTTCGGTCTATGAAAAGCAGCTGGATCAATACCACCTGATAGAGTTCTACCACTTGGCGGAATAACAAGGTTGTAAGCACGCGCTAAACGGGTAATACTATCCATTAAAATGACAACGTCTTTTTTATGCTCTACAAGACGCATTGCACGCTCTAATACGAGCTCGGCTACTTTAATATGATTTTCTGGTACTTCATCAAAAGTAGAACTTACAACATCACCTTTAACAGAACGTTCAATATCTGTTACTTCCTCTGGACGCTCATCAATTAAAAGTACAATTAATTCTGCTTCCGGATGATTTGTCGTGACACTATGTGCAATTTCTTTTAACAGACTTGTTTTACCAGCCTTTGGAGGCGCGACAATTAAACCACGTTGTCCAAATCCAACTGGTGCGATTAAATCCATGATGCGTGTCGGTAGCTTTTTCGTTTCCGTTTCCAATTTCATTTGGCGATCTGGGTATAACGGTGTTAATGCAGGGAAATGCACACGCTCTTTTGCTGAGTCTGGATCATCTCCGTTTACAGCTTCAACTTGTAATAATCCAAAATAGCGTTCATTTTCTTTCGGAGGTCGTACTTTACCAGAAACCTTATCTCCATTACGTAAATCGAAACGACGAATTTGCGAAGCCGAGATATAAATATCTTCTGAGCTTGGAGAGTAGTTGATAGGACGTAGGAATCCAAATCCTTCTGATTGAATAATTTCTAATACGCCTTCCATGAAAAAGAAACCTTCTTTTTCTGCTCGAGCTTTTAAGATGGCGAAAATCAGCTCTTTTTTCGTTAACTTGCTGTAATACGAAATCTTAAATTCTTTCGCAAGCTCGTATAACTCTTTTAATTTCATGTTTTCTAATGCTGCAATTGACAAATTCATTCAGACACCACACTTTAACTTTATTCTCTTTTCACATGGGTAAAGGGAAAAAATACGGAAGGCAAATAAATAATAATGAAAGGCAATAAGTTCAAGTAGGATAATATTCACTATTGTAACCCTTTTATCTAGTTTTAATCAATACGTTGAAACACAAATACAAGAAGCGAAGACAAGAAAATTTGTCTTCGCCTTTTATATTTCTTACTTTTTTCTACTCACCTGATTTTAAGGCAGAATAGATAAGGCATTTCTGCTTTTATTTAATCCAGTTCCAGCGGCTAGAATATCCGGGTATTTCACCCCTTCCTGTGAGGCAAAAAGCGCCTCTTCGTCAGGAGTTCCAATGCCCTGCGATTCTGAACGAGCCGCCTCCACTTTTTATTTAATCCAGCTTCAGCAGCTAGAATGGTCGGTGGCTTCACTTCTTCCTGCGAGGCAAAAAGCGCCTCTACGTCAGAAGCTCCATCCCTCTCCCATTCTGAACGAGCTGCTTACGCTTTTTACTTAATAACCAAATTCGGTTTTTTATTTAAGCTATGGCGTCCGTCTACGAAGCGGACTGTGCCTGATTTTGCACGCATAACAAGAGATTGTGTCGTTCCGACGCTACCTTTAAATTGAACGCCTCGTAATAGTTCTCCGTCTGTTACACCTGTTGCTGCAAAGATTGCATCGTCACCTTTTACTAAGTCTTCCATACGAAGGATACGATTGATATCTTCAATACCCATTTTTTTACAACGCGCTAATTCAGCTTCGTTTTGAGGTAAGAGCTTCCCGTGAATTTCTCCACCTAAACATTTTAATGCAACTGCTGCTAATACACCTTCAGGTGCTCCACCAGAACCGAATAGAATATCTACACCGGTACGGTCGAATGCTGTATTGATTGCTCCAGCTACATCTCCATCGTTAATTAATTTAATACGAGCACCAGCTTTACGAATTTCTTCGATAATCGCTTGATGACGTGGACGGTTTAAAACTGTCGCTACAACATCTTCGATATCTTTATTTTTCGCTTTCGCAACTGCACGTAAGTTGTCGATAATAGGTGCGTCAATATCAACTGCACCAACTGCTTCTGGACCAACCGCTATTTTATCCATGTACATGTCAGGAGCATGTAACAAATTGCCGTGATCTGCAATTGCAATAACAGCAAGCGCATTCCATCCGCCAGCTGCTACGATATTTGTCCCTTCTAAAGGATCAACTGCAACGTCTACGCGTGGTCCATATCCTGTACCCAATTTCTCTCCGATATATAGCATTGGCGCTTCATCCATTTCACCTTCGCCAATTACAACTGTACCTTTCATCGGAATTGTATCAAATACATCACGCATAGCTGATGTTGCTGCACCATCTGCCTCATCTTTTTTTCCGCGCCCCATCCAACGCGCTGATGATAATGCTGCAGCCTCTGTTACACGTACTAACTCCATAGATAAACTTCTTTCCACGTTAATCCCTCTCCTTTAAGTCTTTATATTTCTGCCGTATTTTGTGAACCGTGTTTTTCTATAAAGTGCACTTCCGTTAGTAGTGATTCTTCGCTCCCCATTAACGGAAGTATCACCACCTTATCCCGATTGGTGAGGGCTAGTAATCAGCGCGGGGTACCCCACGCTGATTAAAGTTTCACTTTATGCATTCTTCATTTCTTCAATTTCTTGCTTTGTCATTTGTTCTCGCCAAATGTTTGCACCAAGCCCTTTAAGCTTGTCTACTATATTTTCGTAACCTCGATCAATATGCTCAAGTCCCGTTACTTCTGTAATACCATCTGCCATTAAACCCGCAATAACAAGGGACGCACCAGCTCGTAAGTCACTCGCTTTCACCTTCGCACCTTGTAATAAAACAGGTCCAGTCACAATTGCTGAACGGCCTTCTACTTTAATTTGCGCGTTCATACGGCGCAATTCATCAATATGCTTGAAACGTGCGCCGTAAATTGTATCAGTTACAACCCCTGTTCCATGCGCTTTTGTTAAAAGCGTTGTAAACGGCTGTTGTAAATCTGTTGGGAAACCTGGATATACAAGTGTTTTTATATCAACTACTTTTAACCTTCTATTACCATTCACTGTAATTTGGTCATCGTTCGTTTCAACTTGAACACCAGCTTCTCTTAACTTCGCAGTAACGGACTCTAAGTGCTGAGGAATAACATTATCAACTGTTACTTCTCCTCCTGACGCAGCCCCTAAAATCATATACGTACCAGCTTCAATACGATCTGGAATGATAGTGTGGTGACAACCGTGCAGGGAGTCCACGCCATCAATTCGGATTACATCTGTACCAGCACCTTTAATACGTGCGCCCATACTCGTTAACAATGTAGCTACGTCAATAATCTCTGGTTCTTTCGCTGCATTTTCAATAACAGTTCTACCTTTCGCTCGTACAGCCGCTAGCATAATGTTAATCGTAGCTCCTACACTAACAACATCTAAATAAATACGTGCCCCGCGTAGTTCATCTGCTCTTAAATAAATGGCACCTTGTTCATTTGTAACATACGCACCTAACGCTTCAAACCCTTTAATATGCTGATCAATCGGTCGTGGCCCTAAATGACATCCACCTGGAAGCCCAATAACAGCTTTTTTAAAACGGCCAAGCATTGCACCCATTAAATAATAAGAGGCGCGCAATTTTTTCACTTTTCCATTTGGTAAAGGCATTGCAACCATGTTAGAAGGATCGACTACCATCTCTTCTTCCTGCCCATAAGTTACTCTCCCTCCAATTTCCTCTAGTAAGTCTCCTAACATTTTCACGTCCGAAATATTAGGAACGCCACCGATAGTTACTGGAGTATCTGCTAAAATTGTCGCTGGAATTAGTGCAACAGCACTGTTCTTTGCACCACTCACGCGAATTGTTCCATTTAAAGCTCTTCCGCCTTCAATTAGCAACTTTTCCATATTGAGCTCCCTTCTTGTGAATGTATTTATCTTCTACTTCTTTATAAGAAGAAGTAGAAGATTCCCCCTTAAGAATCTCAATCATTCTTTCCATCCTGAAATTCAATAAGTAGAAAACCATCACCTGCAGCTCCCCCGCTATACAAATAGATGAAGATTAACTATTCATCGAATCAAATTCCTCAATTCAGATACTTATCACATTTATTAATAGGACTATGCACATTATTTTCTATATTTGCAAACTAAAAATTCACTTTATAAAATCTTTAGACTTGTTCACGCTTTCATTATACAACGAAAGGAAACCGTCTAAAAGACTAGACGGTTTCCAAAACGGAATTTTATTCTTACGCTTTACCGTTAGAACCGAACTCACGCATTTTACCAGCAACAGTTGCTTTAATAGCGTCGCGGCCAGGTCCAATATATTTACGAGGATCGTAAACTTCTTGGTCTTTGCTTAATGCTTCACGAACAGCTTTTGTAAACTCAATTTGGTTCTCAGTGTTTACGTTAATTTTTGAAGTACCTAGAGAAATAGCTTTTACGATATCAGCAGTTGGGATACCAGTACCACCGTGTAATACTAAAGGTACGCCAGTGAAGTCACGAACTTGTTCCATTTCAGCGAATCCTAAGTTAGGCTCACCTTTGTAAGGACCGTGTACAGAACCTAAAGCTGGAGCTAGGCAATCGATACCTGTTGCTTCAACAAGGTGCTTACACTCTGCTGGATCAGCGTAAATTACGCCTTCAGCGATGATGTCGTCTTCTTGTCCGCCAACTGTTCCAAGCTCAGCTTCAACAGATACGTTACGAGCGTGTGCGTATTCTACCACTTTTTTAGTAGTTTCAACGTTTTCTTCGAATGGGTGGTGAGAAGCGTCGATCATTACAGATGTGAAACCTGCATCGATTGCTTCTTTACATTTTTCGAAGCTTGAACCATGGTCAAGGTGAATCGCTACAGGAACAGTGATGTTCATTTCTTCGATTAAAGCTTTAACCATAGCTACAACTGTTTTGAAACCAGTCATATGACGAGCTGCACCCTCAGATACACCTAAGATTACAGGAGATTTTTCTTCTTCCGCAGCAGCTAAGATAGCTTGAGTCCACTCTAAGTTGTTCATGTTGAATTGACCAACTGCGTATTTTCCTTCTAGTGCTGTGTTTAGCATTTCTTTCATAGAAACTAAAGGCATGGTGAATCCTCCTAAAAAACGTTTTTTGTATCCGATAAATTCTTATCGCTGGTAGTATGACCAGAATAAGGTAAAATATGTATATTTACATACCGGACTTCTTTCTACACTCAATAGGATAACAACTTGTACTCAAAAACTCAACCGTATTCACCTGCTCAATAGTCCATGTAAACGCTTTTTTCCATATTTTTTATAAAAAATTCATTTTTTACGCCTCTACAGCAAGCTGATCTCTCACTGCTTGACGAATCTCATCAATATCAAACGGTTTAGCAAAGTGCATTAAAGCTCCTAAATCTTTCGCTTCTTGAATCATATCCAATTCTCCATAAGCAGTCATTAAAATCACTTTAATACTCTCATCAATTTCTTTTACATGTTTTAAAATCTCTATACCATCCATACCTGGGATTTTCATATCTAACACTACTAAATCCGGATTATCTTTTTTCACGATATCTAAAGCTTGAAATCCATTCGCTGCTTGGAACGTCTGATAACCTTCTTTTTGGAACACTTCATGCAATAAAACACGAATGCCATATTGATCATCAACGATTAAAATTTTCCCTTCCATAACTCCCAACCTTTCTGTGTAAGTACAAGATTTAAAGCTTCTTATATCTTATCGGTTTATTTTCGCTACTCTTTGCCAAATCCCTTCCTATTCTTTCTTATTTTACCGTTTCCTATTTTGTTATGCTACCCTACTATTTCCCCTTTCCAAAAAAAATAAGATATAATGAGAACCAGCTAACACGAAAGAAAGGAGCAACAACATGTTAAAAATTTTTTCAACTCAATTAAGTGGATATTTCTCTAGAATTTCTCAAAAAGAGGAAATGAATATAGAAGATAGCGCTCGTCTACTTGCCCAGGCGTTAGTTGGCGACGGCTTCATTTACTTGCATGGTACAGACGAAATGGAGGGTATTGTTTCAGAAGCATTATTTGGTGCCGAACCAATGAAACAAGCAAAACGTTTAATAGAAAACGGTGAACTGGCAGCAGTGACTTCTGCGGACCGCGTACTTCTTATTAGTCGTTTTTCGACAGATGAAGAAGTTATAAAAACCGCGAAAAAACTTCATGAAGAAGGCCAATCTATTGTTGGAATTTCTGCTATTCAAGAAGGTCCTGAATCACTTGAGCAATATACAGATGTACATATTGATACAAAGCTGTTAAAAGGTCTTATTCCAGATGATGAAGGTAACCGCTATGGTTTCCCAAGTTTAATTGTAGCTTTATTTACTTATCACGGAATTAAATTTACAATTGATGAAATGTTAAACGAATATTAAAAAAAGCGCCCTATTTCAGGCGCTTTTTTTTAATTACTTGCTCTCTTTATTCGTAATAGAAGCACTTACGAAATCATGGAACAATGGTTGTGGACGGTTTGGACGAGATACAAGTTCTGGATGGAACTGTGCTGCCACGAACCAAGGGTGATCTTGTAATTCAATAATTTCCACTAGACGACCGTCTGGGCTTGTACCAGAGAATACAAATCCTGCTTTTTCCATATCTGGACGGAATTGATTGTTGAACTCATAACGATGACGATGACGCTCATATACAACCGGCTCATTGTAAGCATTGTAAGCATTTGTTTCTTCAGAAAGCTTACATGGATATAGACCAAGACGAAGTGTACCACCTAAATCTTCTACATCTTTTTGTTCTGGTAATAAATCGATAATTGCATAAGGTGTGTCAGGATTAATTTCAGAAGAGTTAGCTCCTTCTAATCCTAATACGTTACGTGCAAATTCGATTGATGCAAGTTGCATACCTAGGCAAATTCCTAAGAATGGAACTTTGTTTTCACGAGCATATTGAATTGCAACGATTTTACCTTCTACACCACGATCGCCGAAGCCACCTGGTACAAGGATACCATCTGTATCGCCAACTAATTCTTTTACGTTCTCTGCTGTTACGTGCTCAGCGTTTACCCATTTCACTTCTACATCTGTATCGAATGAATAACCTGCATGACGAAGTGCTTCTACAACAGAAATGTATGCATCTTGAAGCTCTACGTATTTACCAACAAGAGCGATTTTTGTTTTCTTAGAAAGGTTACGCACTTTATTAACTAACGCAGTCCACTCTGTCATATCTGCAGCTGGATTGTCTAATTTCAAGTGATCGCAAACGATTTGGTCCATGTTTTGTTCTTGAAGAGATAATGGAACCGCATATAAAGTATCTGCATCGCGTGCTTCGATAACTGCTTTTGTATCGATGTCACAGAATAATGCAAGCTTGTCTTTCATGTCCTGAGAAACAGGTAGTTCTGTACGAACAACGATAATATTTGGTTGAATACCTAAGCTGCGAAGCTCTTTAACGCTATGTTGCGTTGGTTTTGTTTTCATTTCACCCGCTGCTTTTAAGTACGGGATTAACGTACAGTGAATGTACATTACATTGTCACGACCGATGTCGCTCTTAATTTGACGGATTGCTTCTAAGAATGGTAGAGACTCGATGTCACCAACAGTTCCACCGATTTCTGTAATAACAACGTCGGCGTTTGTTTCGCGACCAGAACGATATACACGTTCTTTAATTTCATTAGTAATGTGAGGAATAACTTGAACTGTTCCTCCTAAATATTCACCACGACGCTCTTTTTGAAGAACTGAAGAGTAAATTTTACCTGTTGTTACGTTGCTGTATTTATTTAAGTTGATGTCGATAAAACGCTCATAGTGACCTAGGTCTAAGTCCGTTTCTGCACCATCATCTGTTACGAATACCTCACCGTGTTGGTATGGGCTCATAGTCCCTGGGTCTACGTTAATGTATGGATCAAACTTTTGAATAGTTACGTTTAAACCACGATTTTTTAAAAGTCTTCCAAGAGATGCTGCTGTAATACCTTTTCCTAAAGACGATACTACACCGCCCGTTACAAAAATATACTTAGTCATGAAAATACTCCCTTCTACTTCGTTGTTATATAATCACCGTTGCAAAGCGCAACGTATGTAGATAACATTGTATCCATCTTATTGTTAGACTCTTTTTATTTTCTAAACAAAAAACAAAAAAGAAAATTGCTCCCCTCATCACATAAAGTAATAAGTAGGGAGCAATTTTCTTTTATATTTACACTTTAAAAGTATTATCGTCCTTTTTTAAAGAGCCCAAAAATGATTCTACATGGACGATAATGAAAAGTCAAGAACTACCGCTCTTCCTCTTCTTCTTCTTCAGTTTCATCGTACTCAAGTTCTTCTTCTGCGAAGTCTTCATCATCTTCTTCTAAATCATCAAGATCATCATCTTCATCATCATCTGCGTCTTCTTCTTCAAGAACCTTGTCCAAATCTTCTACATCATCTTCTTCGTCTGCATTTCCTTCTGCATCGCCGAATTCATCTTCATCTTCTTCGATGTAGTCGTCAAAACCGTCCTCTTCAACTTTACGTTTCTTCTTCGGTTTTGGCTGAGGCAGGATTTCTTCATCAATTTGCTCATATGGGTACCAGCTACGTAGCCCCCAACGATTTTCTCCTAAATTAATGAAACGTCCATCGATGTTTAAATCTGTATAAAATTGTGCGAGTTTCGCATTAACTTGCTCTTGAGATAGTCCCAGCACTTGAGCGATTTCTTGAACCAACTCGTTGAATGTCGTTGCTTGTCTTTTATCCCCTAAAACGCTATGTACAACTTCAATCATTGAACATTCTTTTAGCTCTTCTGGTGAATATTGCTTAAAATTCACTTATGCGGCACTTCCTTTCTTCAAATATAACCTTATATACAACGGTCTGCTTAAAAAAATCCATACTATTCATTATAAACAAAAGTCGCACAAATATGCTACAAAAAAAACGGGAAACTTTTATATGGCAATAAAATTATAATTTGTCTATTCCTTATTTCGGAAACATATGCGCTCCTTGTAATACATACCTAATTTGCATTTCAGTATATTCTTCAAGCGTATACAGTTTTTGCAGGGCCCAACGCCTAAATCCCCACATTTGTCCTTGTATGAAAATATTATGTGCAAGAAGCTGTATTTCCTTTTTATTTAGTGTAAATGTTCCATTTTCCGTACACTGCTCTAAAATATCCTCAAACATCCCGACCATTTGAAACTCTTTTTCTAATACATATGGGAGTGATTCTTTCGGTAAAAAGCGTACCTCTTGATACATAATTAATACTTCTTCTTGCAATTCATCCATCACTTTAAAATAATTTGTTATCGCTATCTTTAAGCTTTCTATACTTCCCTTCTCTGTACACACTACTTCCTCTAACCGCTCTTTTACATGTTCATAAATACTATCACAAACTAAATATAATACATCATCTTTTGTGCGAATATATTCATACAGTGTTCCGATACTAAATCCAGCCGCTTTCGCAATTTCTCTCGTTGTTGTGCGCGGAAATCCTTTTTGCTTAAACAATTGCACTGCACCTTTAATCATTTGTTCACGTCTTAACGCAACTAATTTTTCATCTTTCACTGACGCATGTACATTATGTTTAACCATCCCCTTCACCTCTCTCTATTATTTTTGGAAGTAAAAAGCGTAGGAAAATACCTACGCTTTTGTTCCTATTTCGTTAACATACGAGAAATTACAAGCCTTTGAATCTCTTGTGTTCCCTCATATATTTGTGTAATCTTTGCATCGCGCATATAACGCTCTACTGGATAATCTTTCGTATAACCATAACCACCAAATACTTGTACTGCTTCAGTCGTTACCTTCATCGCTGTATCACCTGCAAATACTTTTGACATCGCTGACTCTTTCCCGTACGGAAGCCCTTCAGATTCAAGCCAAGCCGCTTGATATGTTAAAAGACGCGCTGCCTCTACATCAGTTGCCATATCTGCAAGTTTAAAGCCAATTCCTTGTTGCGCCGCAATCGGCTTCCCAAACTGATGACGCTCTCTTGCATATTCTACAGAAGCATCTAAAGCCCCTTGCGCAATACCGACTGCTTGCGCGGCAATACCATTACGGCCGCCATCTAACGTTTGCATCGCAACTTTAAATCCTTGGCCCTCTTCCCCGAGTAGGTTCTCTACAGGAATACGGCAGTCTTCAAACATAATTTCAGTAGTCGGCGAAGAGCGAATCCCTAGCTTGCTCTCTTTCTTCCCAACTGAAAATCCTGGCGTATCGCTCTCCACAATAAATGCACTCGTGCCGCGCTGCTTCGATTCAGGGTCTGTTAATGCAAAAACAACATAAATATCAGCAATGCCGCCATTTGTAATAAAGATTTTCGATCCATTTAAAATGTAATGGTCTCCATCTCGTTTCGCAGTTGTCCTCATTCCGCCAGCATCTGATCCAGAGCTTGGTTCTGTTAAGCCATATGCACCAATTTTCTTCCCTTCAGCCATTGGGCGCAAAAACTTTTGTTTTTGCTCTTCCGTTCCAAATTTAAAAATCGGCCATCCAGCAAGTGAAGTATGCGCAGACAACGTTACACCTGTAGAAGCACAGACGCGGGATAATTCTTCAATGGCAATTACATACGCCAAGTAATCGCTTCCAATTCCACCGTATTCTTCAGGCCACGGAATACCGGTTAAACCAAGCTCTGCCATTTGATCGAATAAAGCTCGATCAAATCGCTCTTCCTCATCACGCTCTGCTGCTGTCGGTGCTACTTCATTCCTTGCAAAATCCCGAACCATTTTTCTTATCATTTCATGTTCTTCTGATAATTTAAAATGCATTCCCGTATCCCCCTGTTCCTTTTTATAAAGCTCGACTAATTACAAGCTTTTGTATTTCACTCGTTCCTTCATATATTTGCGTGATCTTCGCATCACGGAAAAATCTTTCTACTGGATAATCTTTCGTATAACCATAACCACCAAATACTTGCACCGCTTCAATCGCAACTTCAACAGCCGTCTTAGAAGCAAATAATTTCGCAATAGAAGCTTCTTTACCACATGGTAGCCCTTGCGCTCTAAGCGATGCCGCTCTATATACAAGTAATCGCGCTGCTTCTACGCTAGTCGCCATATCTGCGAGTTTGAATCCAATTCCTTGCTGCGCCGCAATTGGCTTTCCGAATTGCTCACGCTCTTTCGCATAATCAATCGCACATGCAAGCGCCGCTTCAGCGATTCCTAACGCCTGTGCACCGATTCCAATTCGTCCAACATCTAAATTCGCCATCGCTACCTTAAATCCTTGTCCTTCTTCTCCAAGTAAATTCTCAGCCGGCACCTTCATATCTTCAAACGTAAGTTGTACTGTGCGAGAACCGAGAAGTCCCATCTTATGCTCATCTTTACCGATAATTAAGCCTGGTGTATCTTTCTCTACTATAAATGCAGAAATACCACTTTTCCCCGCCTCTGGATTTGTAGAAGCGAATACAATGTATGTACTTGCTTCGCCGCCATTCGTAATAAATACTTTCGACCCATTAATAATGTAATGATCGTCTTTCTTTACAGCTCTTGATTTCAAACTACCTGCATCTGATCCTGCATTTGGTTCTGTTAAAGCAAATGCGCCTAAATACTCACCAGTCGCCAATTTAGAAACATATTTCTGCTTCTGTTCTTCTGTTCCGAAGTATAAAATCGGATTCATTCCAACTGACGTATGTACAGCTAAAATTACACCAACCGTTGCACTTACCTTTGAAATTTCCTCAATTGCTAGAATGTAAGAAATAAAATCCATTTCTGCCCCGCCATATTTTGCAGGCGCTGGAATACCCATTAGTCCAAGCTCACCCATCTTTTGCAAAATCTCTTTCGGGAACACCCCTTGTTCCATACTAGGAACAAAGGGAGCTATTTCTTTCTGTGCAAAATCTCGAACCATTTTCCTCATCATTTGTTGCTCTTCAGTTAAGTGAAAATTCATGTACTTCGCCTCCGTTTGCTATATATCTTTTTAACAATCTGGTAAGACCACTACTTTAATAAAGGGAGGACTTTATTCGTAAACGTAGAAACCACGACCCGTTTTACGTCCTAACCATCCTGCATTCACATACTTGCGTAATAATGGACATGGGCGATATTTACTATCTCCTAATCCTTCATGCAACACTTCCATAATGTATAAACACGTATCTAAACCGATAAAATCAGCTAATGTAAGTGGCCCCATCGGATGGTTCATACCGAGCTTCATTACTTCATCAATCGCTTCTTTCGTTGCTACACCTTCATATAACGTATAGATTGCTTCGTTAATCATTGGTAATAAAATACGGTTCGATACAAACCCTGGGAAATCATTTACTTCAACTGGAACTTTCCCAATCTTTTTCGTAATATCCTCAATCGTTTCATACACTGCATCATCTGTAGCTAAACCACGAATAATTTCAACGAGTTTCATAACTGGAACTGGATTCATAAAGTGCATGCCGATTACTTTCTCCGGACGTTTCGTTACCGCTGCAATTTCCGTAATTGGTAGAGATGATGTATTCGTCGCTAAAATTGCGTGTTCTGGGGCGATTTCATCTAAATTCGCAAAAATTTTCTTTTTAATATCCATTTTTTCAACAGCTGCTTCAATAACAAGATCAGCTTCTTTGACACTATTTAAATCGAGCGTCCATGTAAGACGATTTAAAGTCGCTTCTTTCTCTTCTTCCTTCATACGGCCTTTTTCTACTTGGCGGGCTAAATTTTTCGTAATAACAGCTAACCCTCGGTCTAATTGCTCTTGTTTTAAATCTTGCACTTTCACATCATATCCTGCCATTGCACATACTTGCGCAATTCCCGATCCCATCTGTCCTGCACCAATTACAACAATCTTTTGTACACCCATTTTTTCTTCCCCCTTAATTTTTAATAAACTATATATCTTCTAATCTTAATTAGTGAACTTCAATCATTACTGCGTCACCTTGACCGCCACCACTACAAATCGAAGCAATTCCAATTCCGCCTCCGCGCTGCTTTAGTGCATGGATAAGTGTAACGATAATACGTGCTCCGCTTGCTCCAATCGGATGCCCCATCGCCACTGCGCCGCCATTTACATTCAATTTTTCTGGGTCAATTCCTGCGATTTCTGTACTTGCAATTGCTACCGCCGCAAATGCCTCATTGATTTCAAATAGATCGATGTCTTCAATTGTCTTACCTGTCTTTTTCAGCAATTCATTAATTGCATAACCTGGCGTTCTTGGGAAATCCTTCGATTCTACCGCGATCGCCGTATGCGCCAAAATTGTCGCTAATGGCTTTCTTCCTTCTTGCTTCGCTCTGTCCTCGCTCATTAATACAAGTGCAGCACCGCCATCATTTAGTCCCGGAGCATTACCTGCTGTCACTGCTGATGTCTTATCAAATACAGGCTTTAATTTCGCTAATTTTTCAATCGTTGTATCCGCGCGTGGTGCCTCATCCTTAGCCACGACGATAGGATCGCCTTTTCTTTGCTGAATTGTTACTGGTACAATCTCCTCTTCAAAACGCCCTTCTTTATGCGCTGAAACCGCACGTTGATGGCTACGATATGCCCATTCATCTTGTGCTTCGCGAGAGATCCCATCTTCCTTCGCAACTTCTCCGCCATAAACACCCATGTGTATACCTGAAAATGCGCACGTTAAACCGTCTGCAACGTTTAAATCGATAACTTCGTTGTTACCCATTCTGTATCCCCATCTTGCCCCTCGTAAAATGTAAGGGCTGTTACTCATCGATTCCATTCCACCAGCTACAATCAGTGATTGGTCACCAGTGCGAATAATTTGATCTGCTAAAGTAACTGCGCGAAGCCCTGATGCACAAACTTTATTTACTGTTTCTGTCTGCACTTCCCAAGGAATGCCGGCCGCTCTTGCTGCTTGGCGTGATGGAATTTGTCCTTGCCCTCCTTGGATAACCGTTCCAAATATAACTTCTTCAACATCACTAGCGGAAACATTCGCCCTTTCAATCGCTGCCTTAATTGCGATTCCTCCAAGTTCTGTTGCTTTCACGTCTTTTAAAGTCCCTCCAAATTTTCCAACCGGTGTTCTTGCAGCACTTAAAATAACTGTTTTACTCATGTTTCTTTCCCCCATTTCTTTTTTTAGCACCGAGCGCTCGCTCGGTATCCTTGCGTTGAGAAGAGGTGCAATTATTGCACCTCTTTCTAAATTTGAATGCATTCTTACAAACTACATTGCTTCTTTCTTCTGTCCGATAACTGAGCGTTCTAAAATCTCTGTTACGTCCAGAGTTTGAACTGTTTCTTCTACTTCTTTCGCTTTCGTACCGTCACTAATCATTGTTAAGCAATACGGGCATCCTGTACCGATAATTGACGGCTGTACAGCTAGCGCTTGTTCTGTACGAGCCACGTTAATACGAGAACCTGCCGTTTCTTCCATCCACATTAAGCCGCCACCTGCACCACAGCACATTCCCGTTTCACGATTACGCGCCATTTCCACAAGGTTAACGCCTGGAATTGCTTTTAGAATATCGCGCGGTGCTTCGTATACTTCGTTGTATCTTCCTAAGTAACAGGAATCATGATACGTAACTGTCTCTTCAATAGAATGGACAGGTTTTAAACGTCCTTCCTTCACCCACTGGGCTAGTAATTCTGTATGATGATAGACTTCTGCTTGTAAGCCAAAGTCCGGGTACTCATTTTTAAAAGTGTTATAAGCATGAGGGTCAATCGTAACGATTTTCTTCACTCCTGCTTTTTCAAATTCTTCGATATTTTTAGTCGCCATTTCTTGGAATACAAATTCATTTCCAAGGCGGCGCGGTGTATCACCAGAGTTCTTTTCCTTATTACCAAGAATTGCGAATGAAATGCCTGCTTCGTTCATTAGCTTCGCAAATGATATCGCAATCTTCTGACTCCGGTTGTCATACGAACCCATCGACCCAACCCAGAATAAGTATTCAAACTCTTCGCCAGCTTTTGATTTCTCCTTTACAGTTGGAACTGTTACTTCATCATCACCTTGGCGCCATGTTTCACGCTCTTTACGGTTCAGTCCCCACGGATTCCCTTGGCGCTCAATGTTTGTCATTGCACGCTGCGCTTCCGCATCCATTTTTCCTTCTGTTAAAACGAGATAGCGGCGTAAATCAATAATTTTGTCAACATGCTCATTCATAACTGGGCACTGGTCCTCACAGTTACGGCACGTTGTACATGCCCAAATCTCTTCTTCTGTAATAACATCTCCGATTAAACTCGGATCGTACGCTAGCGCTGTAGCCGCTGATTCTTGTTGTCCTTTTCCAGCTGCCATCATCGCTAACTGATTTCCTTGTGTATTATTAAAAGCAACAACTGGAACCCACGGTGCTTTTGATGTTACCGCTGCTCCTTTATCAGTTAAATGATCACGAAGTTTTAAAATTAAATCCATCGGTGATAACATTTTCCCTGTTCCTGTTGCCGGACACATATTTGTACAACGACCACATTCGACGCAAGAATATAAGTCGATAAGTTGATTTTGTCTAAAGTCTTCAATTTTACCAACACCGAATGTTTCTTGTGTTTCATCTTCAAAATCGATTTTTTCAAGTTTTCCCGGATTTGAAAGACGACCAAAAAACACGTTAACTGGTCCAGCAATTAAATGCGCATGTTTTGATTGTGGAACATAAACTAAAAACGTTAACAAGATTAATAGATGCACCCACCAAGAAAAATAGAATACTGAAATGGCTACGGTTTCATTTATCCCCGAGAAAACGTAAGCGATTGCAGAAGCGATTGGTTCACTCCATGAAAGCTCCTCACCGTGCCATATAATTCCCATCCCATTACCAAGTAGCACAGAAATCATTAAGCCACCGATAAAGATAAGAACAAGACCTGATTTGAAATTACGTTTTAAACGAACAAGCTTTTCAACATAGCGTCTATGAAAAGCCCAAAAGACTGCAATTAAAATAACGAGTGTGACAATTTCCTGGAAGAATGTAAATGCAGGGTATAGTGGTCCAAGTGGAAGATGCGATCCTGGTGCGAGTCCTTTCCAAACGAAGTCAATTGCTCCAAATTGGACAAGAATAAATCCGTAAAAGAACATAACGTGAATGATGCCGCTCTTTTTATCTTTCAGCAGCTTTTTCTGACCGAAAACATTGACCTTAAGAAGATCCCAACGCTCTTTAAAACGACGGTCAAATTCGATCTTTTTTCCTAATTGTATGTAGGCCATTCTTGTTCGTATAAGATATACAAACAAATACCCCGCATAAGCAATAACAGCAATGGCAGCCAGCCAATTAATGATTAGTAAGCTATTCATTTTATGCTACCCCTCTCTTTGTAAGCTCTCTTTCTTTTTTTAGAATCTTCGAAAATATATAATTTTCTGAATTATATCCCCTATTCCCATTATATAATGAGTGAGCATTCAGTCAACAGTTTTTTGTTATACAACAACACATTTTTTAATAAAGATGTTTATTTCGGTGAAACTATAAAGTGAAACTTTAATCAGTGGGGAGCTATTCTATTAGCCCGCACCAATCGGACTTTTACGGGCAGCCCGAATCCCAACCAACTTCTTTGCTTTAACCCAATTTTGAGATGGGCGTCTTACCGCCCGCAAATAGCGGGATACAGCGAAATTTTGATTTGTAAAAAATTGATGGTGAAAAGACCGTGAAGGAGGGAATTTACTTATGTTTTTCTTATCTCTCTTGTTATTAGGCAGCGCTCTCTGGATTACAATCGACCTTTCATACGGGAGAATTCTTCATTTAAAGCGCGTACGCTCTCGTTCTTTCCCTTTACGTCAAAGTGATTTTCGCCTTTATACATACGGAAATGATCTGTACGATGCTCTCTTTACTGATATAAAACAAGCTAAACACCATGTGCACGTCTTATTTTTCATTGTAAAGAACGATAACATAAGTCGTAAGTTTTTAAAGTTACTGATCGATAAAGCACAAGAAGGAATTGAAGTAAGACTTTTACTCGACCGGTTTGGAAGTCATTATTTATCAAAAGAAGCAATTTACTCCCTACAAAAGCATGGTGTTTCTTTTTCATTTTGTCACAAAGTGAAATTTCCTTTTCCTTTCTTTTCTGCAAATCAAAGAAACCATAGAAAAATTACAGTTATTGACGGGGAAATTGGTTATATTGGTGGATTTAATATTGGCGAGGAATATTTAGGGCATAATCAAAAATTAGGGTTATGGAGAGATTATCATTTACGTCTTACAGGAGAAGGGATACAAGATTTACAAAAACAATTTTTACATGATTGGCTCGACGATACAGACCAAAATTTATTAGATTCATCTCTTTATTTTCCTACGCAACAACCAGGGGCCGTTCTACATCGTTTCATCCCTACTGATGGTGCCTATTTACAAAATACATTTTTACATTTAATCGAAAGCGCGAAAACAGAACTCTTTATCGGTACACCATATTTTATTCCTGGAAAAAAAATTATGAACGCATTATTAAAAGCACGAAAACGCGGGGTTCAAATAACTATTCTCGTTCCACAAAAGGCTGATCATGCCCTCGTTCGAGAAGCAAAATTCCCATATTGCCGAAAGTTAATACAAGCTGGTTGTAATATTTACGCTTTTCAGCAAGGGTTTTTCCACGCAAAAATTATTATAGTAGACGATCATATTTGTGATATCGGAACCGCTAATTTTGATATGAGAAGTTTATATATTAACCATGAAATCAACTGCCTTTTATACGATAAATATTTCATACAAGAAGTAAAAAGTAAATTCGAGGAAGATTTGGGGCGCTCCTCATTACTTTCCTTTGAAGATGTCAGCCCTCTCTCCATTATTGATAGAGGAAAGGAATGGATAGGAACGGTACTCGCGTTCTTTTTATAGGAAAATTTCAAAAGCTAAAGAGGTGGATCACATATGATAATGCGATTTGGATATGTCTCACACGCTATGGCATTGTGGGACTGCTCTCCTGCTAAAACGATGACATTTACAAGCTGGAAAAAACTAAACAAACAAGAGCGTGAAGATAAATTGTATAATGTCACACTACAGAATCTAGAACACACAATACGCATCCTTCATTACAATATTGCACACGAAATTCCATTATATCGTTTATCATCTTCTATCGTTCCACTTGCAACACATCCTGAAGTTGAATTTGATTACATTCAACTATTTGCTCCACTATGGCGTAAAATAGGAGCATTAATTCAAGAACACAATTTACGCGTAAGTTTTCATCCAAATCAATTTACGCTATTTACAAGCGACAAACCACATATTACAACTAATGCAATTACAGATATGACCTATCATTATAACGTGTTAAATGCTATGGGAATTGCAGATTCTTCCTACATTAATATCCATGTAGGTGGCGCGTATGGAAATAAGGAGAGGGCAATCGAACGTTTTCATGAAAACATACAAAAACTTCCGTACCATGTAAAAAGACAAATGACTCTTGAAAATGATGATAAAACATATACAACTTCTGAAACTTTGGCTATTTGTCAAAAAGAGCAAATCCCTTTCGTGTTCGATTATCATCATCACATAGCGAACCTTTGTAATGAACCGCTAGAAGAATTACTTCCTATGATATTTAAAACCTGGTCACATACAAATGTCCTTCCTAAAGTTCATATTTCTTCTCCTAGATCAGAAAAAGAATTTAGGGCCCACGCAGATTATATTGATTTAGAATTTATTAAACCTTTTTTACACATTACAAAAAAAATCAATCATAATTTTGATATTATGATTGAAAGTAAACAAAAGGATTTAGCACTTCTTCAGTTAATAGATGAAATCGCTTCTATAAGAGGGATAAAAAGAACAAATGGCGCAACGTTACAATGGTAATTTGTAACACTGCGCTATTTTTTCAAAAAAAAGTAATTCTTATAGCAAAAAACATCCCAATTTATATGCTATTATTTAAATTAGCATTTTCCCCCTGCGATTCAACTTTATTGAAACGGAGTCATAATATGATTAATCAAAAAAAATATGTACAATTTGTCATGATGTATATAATTATATTTTCTCTTTGGATATTCCTTATCCCTAGGAGTTTAAATATAAAAGAAATTGGAATTCTCTTCTTATTTTGTTTTGCTACACTCTTTTCTTGCTATTGCTTATATAAAGCAATTAAGAAGATGAAGCACGGTGACAAACTATTTTGGGTTCTAGTACTATGCACTTGTATATGTGGATTAGCTATGGAGATAACTTTATTTCTTCATTCACTTTCTATATATGATCAAGTCATATTCTCATATAAGGCATTGCCTTTTTTCATCATACAATATATTTTGCTCTTTTCTGGCTTTGCTATAAAGTTTATAAAACATTACTCTATTAGAGGCCTTGCTCAATTTTCATTCGATAGCATCTTTATTGTTATTATGAATATTTATTTTACCTTAACTTTTATTTTGGATTTTTCGAGCTTTCGTATGTTAACAACAGATACGTGGTTTTTAATTGGATACTTTATTGCACAATCATTAGTGATTTACGCCGTTATTAGTCTATATAGAAGAGAACAATATTCTTCTAGTAGAATTTCGTTAATTATCGGCTTTACTATCATACTTGTATACGGATATATACACCTATTCCAGTTAAACTCAGGAATGAAACCTTCTTCTGAAGTCTCTTACTTAATACATACTGCTTCAATTTTATTAATCGGTTTATCATCCATACTATATATTTTGGATAAACCCATGCAACATGAAACGAAAGCGAAATATTATCGATTCGATTATGTGCGCTTTATATTACCATATTTCAGTATAATCATTACCTTTGCCTTTATTCTTATTCAACCTTGGGATGATAAGTTCATGTTAATCGGTCTCGTATTATCACTCATCTTATTATTCCTACGACAACTTTACATGTGGAAAGATAATCAAGTACTAATCGATACGTACGAACAGTTGACTACACAACTAGAAGGAAAAGTTGAAGAAGGTGCATCTGCGTTATCAAAAAGTGAACAACGTTATACATCTTTATTCGAAGATCATCCTGATGCCGTTTTCTCTTTAAATATGAATGGCATTTTTCAACAATCTAATAAGGCTTGTGAAAGCTTATTTACTGCCTACTATTGTGAAGTCGAAAGCTATTCCCTTCTACACTTCATTGATCCACAAGATCATGAATTATTGAAGAAATCTTTAAAAATTACAAAAGAAGGTAAGCCACAAACTCTAGAAATTCGTACAAAAGAAAAAGAAGGCTATTATTATTACCTTCACGTTACACTCATCCCTACTTTCATAAATAAAGAAGTTGTTGGGATGTTCGGTATAGCACGCGATATTACAACTTTATATGAAAAACAAAAACAAGTAGAACATTTAGCCTTTCATGATGCACTTACTGGATTACCAAATCGCCGAAAGTTTGAAAAAGATTTAAAAATTATTTTAAATACAGCTCAAGCTAGCGCAAATGATGTTGCCGTCATGTTTCTTGATTTAGATCGATTCAAAAAAATTAACGATAGACTCGGTCATGACGTCGGAGATTTATTATTAATTGAAGTAGCAAAAAGGTTACGCGGTTGCTTACGTTCAAAGGATATCGTTGCTCGCCAAGGTGGAGATGAGTTTACAATTCTATTACCAGATATGTACTCAGAAAAAAGTGCGGCTTTTATAGCTGAACAGATTTTAACTATTTTAAACAAACCATTCTTCATTAAAGATGAAGAACTATCTATTACACCGAGTATCGGAATTGCTATGTATCCTGATTATGGAACAGATGTAACAGAATTAATGAAAAATGCTGATATGGCTATGTATCGCGCGAAAGCAAATGGAAAAAACAGATTTGTTTTCTTCTCAAAAGAAATAAGTATCGCCCAAAATGAAATCCAATTCTTAGAAGGTGAACTTGCAAAAGCATTACAACAAAATGAATTTTTCCTTGAATACCAGCCACAAGTAAGCACAAAAACAAAACAAATTATTGGTTTTGAAGCATTAATTCGTTGGAAGCATCCAAAACTCGGTATCGTATCTCCTGCCCAATTTATTCCTCTAGCGGAGGAAACCGGCTTTATTATTGAACTTGGAAATTGGATTTTACGTACTGCCTGCTTAGAAGCAAAAAGATGGCATAATCAAGGATTTTCTCATTTAAAGGTTGGTGTGAATTTATCTGTTGTTCAATTCAATCACGCAGATTTAATATCAACTATTTCAAAAGTCTTGGAAGAAACAGAACTAAAGCCGGAAGCGCTGGATATTGAGATTACAGAAAGTATCGCGATTAATCAAAATCATTCTGTAATTGCTAAACTAGAAGAACTTCAAAATCTCGGTATCCAAATTTCAATTGATGACTTTGGAACTGGTTATAGTTCTTTAGCTTATTTAACGAAATATCCAATCAATACCTTAAAAATTGCTCGAGAATTTATTTGTGGAATTACGAATAGCCCTTTAGAAGAAGCGATTATCGCTTCCATTATTAAGCTATCAAAAGAACTAAAGTTAGAGGTTATTGCGGAAGGTGTAGAAACAGAAGAACAATGGAAGTTTTTACAAGAACAAAACTGTGACCACATTCAAGGATTCCTCTTTAGCAAACCTGTTTCTAGTAAAGATGTTTGGATGTTACTCCACAAAAAAACAACCGTCTAAGTAAGACGGTTGTTTATTTTAATGTTCAAACGGTAAATCTGAAGCTAACTGTACTTGCTCTTGTTGATTTGTTAGCGCTTGCTCTTGACTTACTCCAAATACAACACCTGCCAGCATTGTTACTGCTACTAAACTACAAGCAAGAAATTTCTTCATATTTATTATCACCCTATGTTTTCTTTTTTGTAAATATACCATAAAAACACGCTTACAAAATATGCATATATGCATATTTTAACTAAATTCAACTTAAATATTTCTTTTTCTTTAATAAAGTTTCTTTATATGAATGTAAATCTAATAAATCAAAGAAGAAAGATGCTTTTTCATACACTTCTTTAATATCATTTGATGAATAATCTAATTTCTCCAGGCACTCACCCTTTTGGTAATATAGTTGCCCAATTAACTCCATACTTCCCATATAGCAAGAAGCTTCAATTGCTTCATTTACTTGATACAATGCCTCTTCAAACTGATCACTCAAATATAAAGATTTTGCATAATTATATCGAACTTTAACTATAAATACTTCATTATTATGTGATGATTCTAATTGTTCTAAAATAGTTCTAAATGATGCTATTGCTCTGTCCAATTGATTATTTTCCGCGTAAATACTTGCAATGGAATTTTCAATATACAAATTTTGAAATACATCTACCCCTCCATATGATTGATGTACAATTTTTTTCAACTCTAAAATGCAATATTCAAAATCAATTTTCTGCAAAACATATGCAGATAAATAATAGTACCAAAGAAGAAACTGATTAAATTCTGGATGAAACTTTTCTTTCTTAAGTTCATTTGAAGTGATTTTATAAATTTCAGCATATTGTTTCTTCTTACTCAATACTTGAATCTTATCTTTAAACTGCTTCTTTCTTTCAATATCAGAATAAATGAGTACCTCATAAAAGTGAATAATGGGAACTTGTAACTTCACCGCAATTCCTTGTAATATATCCATACTTGGGTATACCGCACCCGATTCAATTCGGCTCACTTCCGATTGATGACATACATTATCGGAGAGTTGTTTCTGTGTTAATCCTCTCATTACCCTAATTTTCTTTATTTCGCTTCCTAATTTTTCTGCGTGCATACTTACTCACCATCCCATTATAACAATCTAATTTTTTTCAAGTTGTCATACCACTACAATAATGTGAATTCGACAATTTTTGATATGAAATAATGCATAATATATATAAAATTCCGCAAATTCCTCATACAATTCATCTCACATACACAATACAAGATTAGGAGTGTTATAGATGAATTATAGAAAACTTGCTAGTGCTTTCGTTACATTCGGCCTTCTTTGTCCTTTATCAACAGAAGCTATTCACGCTCAAGAACTAGATAAAAATGAAGTAAAAGTTGAAATTGCTCAGCCTGGTTTAACAATCGGAAAATTAACACAACCTCAAAACGATACAAAAGAGAATATTGCTAAAAAGTATTTAAAAGGTGAGGCAAATGGGGCTAAAGCTCAACAAGAGCAAGTTACTACTGAAAAGAATGTCGATTTTCAACCTACAAATAAAGAAACAAAAGAAAATCAAACCGAATTACGCCTTGCACAAACGTACAAAAACTATAAAGTATATGGTCAAGATCTCATTGTAAAAGTAGATAAAAATGGAGTAATTACAACTGTTAGTGGTAAAGTTGCCCAAAATTTAGACCAACAACTTAATCTTACTATAACAAATTTTTTGTCGAAAAATGAAGTAAAATCTAAATTACGCAATATACTTCAAATTCCAAGTGATGCGAAAGAAACAGAATTTTCTAGCGAAACGGTAGTTTATAAGAAAAAAGATGGCTACTATACATACGCAACGGTCCTTACATTTACTTATGAAAACAATGAACAAGTTATAAACGGAAATGCAATCATGGACTTACAAACCGGTGAAGTACTTTTCCAAGAAAAGTTTATTAAAAATAAAGAGAATAAAACTATTAATCAAGTAACAGCACCTAAACTATCACCAGCGAAAGAACAAGGAACTGGGAAAAATGCGCTACAAGAAAATGTATTATTTAATATTGCGAAAGGCTCTGATGAAAAATTTTATTTAGCTGATTTATCCCGCGGGAATGGTATTTATATTTACAATGCAAACTATGCTGATTCCCTTGGTGGCAATAGCCAAGCTGGTTATCCAGGGACACTTATTTCAAGCGACAACTCTAACTTCTTAGATAAAGAAGCAGCTGGTGTTATGAAAAATATGAGTGATATTTACGACTATTTTAAGAAAGAACATAATCTGAAAAGTTACGATAATAAAGACTCAAAAGTTGTTGCTAGCGTCCACGGATTTGATTCTACTGAAGTTAGTGATGGTGTAAAAGAAAACTATGTAAATGCATTTTGGCATCCAGGTTGGAATCAAATGGTCTTTGGTGACGGGCTAAATGGAAAATTAACCTCTGCTCTTGACGTAACAGCCCATGAATTTGGACATGCTGTATTTAGTGGTACGACGAAAAATAAAATTGTGCGATATCCAAGTGCTGAAACATCTGCGCTAAATGAAGGTCTAGCAGATTTTTGGGGTACACAAATAGAATATTACGTAAAGAAAGATAAAGGAAATTGGATTATGGGTGATACGTTAGGCGGCCTAACAATTCGTGACATCCCAAGGGAAATTGGTGACGGTGGCAACAAACTATATACAAACTTACAAGATTTCTATAATGACGGAAATGATCAAGAGTCGCATGTAAATTCTGGTATCATTAGTCACGTATTATATCAATTAGCTGAGGGTAAGACATACAACGGGATTGCTGTTCAAAAACAAGGCAATGAAAAAGTAAGTAAAGTTATTATGCGTGCATTGCAAAACTACGCAACTTCAGCAGAAGATTTTGAATCACTTCAATCTCACATTGTACAAGCTGCAAAAGATTTATATGGCAATACAACATCGACAGAATTCGAAAAGGCTTTCCAAGCACATGGATATAAAGCACTAGCAAAAATTAGTAAAGTAGTAGAAGTACAACAAGGAAAATAAGCAAAAAAGAAGTTTACCGACTATAGGTAAACTTCTTTTTTATATCCAGCCCTTTTCTTCTGCAATTGTAATTGCCTCAATTCTATTTTTTGCATCAAGCTTCGTTAACACTTCAGAAATATAATTACGTACTGTACCAGGTGAAAGATAAAGTGCCTTCGCAATTTCATTTGCCGTCTTTCCTTCTTTCGCGAGTAAAAGCAATTCTTTTTCACGATCTGATAACGGATTTTGCTCCTGCCATAAGCCAAACATTAAATCTTGAGAGATCTCCCGTTTTCCTTTCATCACATTACGAATTGCTGCAGCTAAATCTTCACTCGGGCTATCCTTTAACAAATACCCATGCACGCCAGCTTTCATTGCTCGTTCAAAATACCCTGGGCGAGCAAATGTTGTTAAAATCATTACTTTGCATGCCGATTTTTCTTTCTTTAAAGTTTCAGCAACATCTAATCCACTTTGAATCGGCATTTCAATATCCATAATACTTATATCGGGTTTTAGCGATTCAATTAATTTTAGCGCCTCTTCCCCATTTGCAGCTTGCCCAATTACTTCAATATCATCTTCTAGATCAAGTAGGGCTCCTAATGCCCCTCGAAGCATCCGTTGATCTTCTGCAATAATAATTCGAATCATGCCCTCACCTCATCTTTTCCTGTTCTAATGACAACTGGAACTTTTACTGTTAATAGTGTCCCTGGATTTATCGTATCCAGTTCAACAAATCCATCAATAAGAGCAATTCTCTCTTTCATACCGCGTATACCATTTCCATCATGGTTTTGATCTGCTAGACCGATACCGTTATCTTCTACGATCAAAATCAACTCACCTTGTGATTCTAATACAGAGACTGTGCACCGCGTTGCCTGACTATGCTTTACAACATTCGTCACTGCCTCACGCAAACACATCCCAACAATATTTTGTTCAATTGGTGATAACGAACTTGAACTTGCTTCTTGCTTTACTTCTAATTCAATATTAGCAGCTTGTAAAATTGCCTTTATTTGCTCTAATTCTTCTTCCACTGTAATCATACGCATATCAGAAATTAACTCTCTTAACTGCTTTAAAGCTGTACGAGATGTTTGTGTAATTTCCTTCGCTTCCATACTTGCACGCTCTGGATTTTTCACAATTAACTTCTCCACGAGCTGGCTTTTTAAAGTAATAAGAGATAACGTATGCCCTAACGTGTCATGAAGATCTCTTGCGATTCGCTGCCGTTCTTCACGTTTTACTAAGTCTTTAATTTGTTCATTTGCTTCGTTTAATTGATTTTTCAACATCTTTTTTTGATTAAAATTACGCATCCCAAATGGCGTAAGAAGCATTAAAATAAACATCGGAACGATATTCACTAAACTTGTAGTTGTTAATTGATTAAAGTTTACAAATATAAAAGCTCCCAGCATTACAATTAACAGGCCCCACATCAATCGAAATACTTTTTTACTTGGCGCAAATCCCATCGCACTTGCCGTAAAAAATCCAAAGAAAATCATGAAAGGATTATAAAATACAGCAAATAAAAAGGTTAGTAACATTTGAATACACGCCCACAAAATGAACGTCCTCTGCACAAAATACAGTTGACGGTATGTGACGATGAAAACCATCAACATACCGATCCCTATTGCAAGCTTCCCCCCTGATACTTGTGTTAAATTATAAATTGGAAATAACAGATACACTAACCACATATATGGGAAGAAACCCATCTGTTTCGGAAAAACTTCAAACCTCTTCTTCTCTATCATTTATACCGCTTCCTGTCTTTTTCTTATATATATTGATACAACAACAAATATAAGGAAATAACCTCCTAGTACCGCGATATTTTCCCAACCAACTGACTTCCCGGCTACAATATCCCATGCCCCGCTTCCGAAATGATATGTCGGTGTCCACTCACCAATCGTTCTTAATATTTTAGGGAATACTTCAATCGGCATCCATAACCCGCCAATTACAGCTAAACTCATATTTAAAATATTCGCTAAGCCAGCAGCTGCATCTGCCTTCTTAATGGAACCGATCACTGTTCCTAACGCTAGAAATGGTGTAACACCTAATAATAACCATAATCCGGCACTAATCCATTGTCCTACTGTTAACTCCACATGATTAATTAATATCCCTGCCATAAAAATAACTAAGATTGAAAAAGCATTTACTACCGTTTGGGCAATAATCTTTGCTGTTAAATATGCCCCCTCTGGAAGTGGTGTAATTTTTAGAAGATGTGTCCATCCTTGCCCTTTTTCTTGAGAGATTCTCACACCAAAACTAAAAAGTGCCGTTCCTACAATGCTAAAAGTCGCCATTGAGATTAAATAATGTGCTTTCCAAGCATCTCCGTTTTGTGGCACTTGAACGACATTTGTGAAAATGTAGTAAAACATAACTGGCATTAATAATGAGAAAAAGATAAATAATTTATTACGAAACGTACGTAAAATTTCTATTTTGCATTGCATCCATAAAGCTCTCATGCAATTTCCCCCTTTTGATTTGCGACAAATTGTTCAAATGCTTCATCCAGACTTCCACGTTCAACTGAAATATCTGTTACAGGTAAGTTCTTTTGATAAATTGCTTGTAACGTGGCATCAGTATCCTCCGTTGTTAAAATAATCCGCCCTTCATTTGACTGTACTTCTGTTACATTCGGCAATTCCTTTAGCAACCTTGTAGGAATGCTTTCCTTTGAATAAAACGAAATCGTTTTTCGAGAAATCGTCGCTTTCATCTCATCCGGTGTACCATCTGCGATAATCTTTCCGTTCGCAAACAATAAAATACGATTCGCCAACGCATCTGCTTCCTCTAAATAATGTGTCGTTAAAATAATCGTTTTCCCTTCACCTGCTAATTTTCTAATCGTTTCCCAAAACGTTCTTCGAGACGTAATATCCATTCCAACTGTCGGCTCATCTAAAAATAACAAATCTGGATTTCCTGCAAGTGCGAGCGCAAAGTTTAACCTTCTTTTTTGTCCACCTGACAATTTCTCACATCTTTGCTTTCGCTCTGATTCTAAATTTGATAATTGTAGTAATGTTTCTTTCGCTACCGGGTTCGTATAGTAACTACGGAATAACTCAATTGCTTCATCCACTGAAATGCTATCAATAACACTTACTTCTTGTAGCATCGCACCGAAGCTATTACGAACATCTCTATGCTTGGGGCTTTTTCCAAATACAGAAACCGTTCCTTCGGTTGGATCTTTTAATCCAAGCATCATGGACATCATTGTTGTTTTCCCTGCACCATTTGGTCCAAGTAATGCTACTATTTCCCCTTTATTCACATGAAATGAAACATTATTTACTGCTTTTTTATGTTTAAATGTTTTAGAAACACCATTTACTTCAATAATCTTTTCCATCTCTCCACCCCCGCCGTTTCTTATATTTACATTGTATGCGCTGGAAAAGTTAGGAAACAGTATGATGCGTCATGACATCCATATGACAATTGTCATGTATTCTTTATGAGAGGAATCAACCCGCATGCCGCACACGAGTAGCAGTACAAAAATAAACATGATACAATCGGATAAGAGATATATTCGAGGAAGGACAGTGGTTTTCATGATTATTCGTAATGAACAAGATTTAGAAGGTTTACGAAAAATCGGCCGCATCGTTGCACTTGCACGCGAAGAAATGAAAAAGCAAGCGAAGCCAGGTATGACAACGAAAGAGCTTGATTTAATTGGTAAAAAAGTATTAGATGAGCACGGTGCTATGTCAGCACCTGAAAAAGAATATAAATTCCCAGGTGTAACCTGCATTAGTGTGAACGAAGAAGTTGCTCACGGCATTCCAGGAGATCGTGTATTAAAAGAAGGTGACTTAGTAAACGTAGACGTATCAGCAGCACTTGACGGCTATTATGCAGATACAGGTATCTCCTTTGTTCTTGGAGAAGATGAAGAAAAAGAAAAGCTTTGCCAAGCAGCAGTAGACTCATTTTGGGAAGCAATGAAAAAGGTAAAAGCTGGATCAAAACAAAATCAAATTGGTCGTGCTGTTTCTAACTTTGCACATAAAAATGGATATAACGTTATTCAAAACTTAACTGGTCACGGCATTGGTCTTAGCTTACACGAAGCCCCAAATCACATCTTAAGCTACTATGATCCAATGGATAATGCACTTCTAAAAGACGGCCTTGTTATCGCTGTAGAACCATTCATCTCTATGAAAGCTGATCATATTATTGAGCGCGGTGATGATGGTTGGACATTCGTTACACCAGATAAAAGCCTTGTTGCACAATGTGAACATACAGTTGTTGTCACTCGTAGCGAGCCAATTATTTTAACTCAACTATAATAAAAAACAGTCGTTTTGTAGATTCCTTCTACTAAAGCGGCTGTTTTTTATTATTTTTAAGTATGTAACATCCATATAAACAGAAAGCTTATACAAATAAAAAGGTGATACATCAAAGTATCACCTTTTTAACGGGGTGAGGCTGTCCAAAAGTACGGAAAACTCTTGAACAGCCTCGTATTTTCATATGGATGCCTTACATATATCACTGATGATAATTATGAAATGCGGAAACATAGTTACCATCACATGATTCAAACAAAACAAAAGAAAAGAAATCCTATAACGGATCTCTTTTCCCTACATAATCTAAAGTTTGGGTACACTAGATTCATGCAATGTAGGAGCCTTCAAAACAGAAAGCGATCCTTCATTTAAAATGATAGCATACATATATCCGCTAAAAATATGCAAATGTGCATATAGCGTTTTTTATTTCTCAACATACATTTATTGAAAATTCAGATATATAAAGGTAAAATAAGGTCGTTATCCGTCTTCTTTTGTCAGTCAGAGAGAATAGAAGAATGGGAGAGGAAAAAATGAGAAAATCACTGAAACAAAAAATAGTAAGCTCCTTGCTTGCTGTATCACTCGCCGTTAGCTTAGCTCCAATCGGACAAGCAAAAGCTGATTCCACGTCAGAAATTACACAGACTCCACCTATTACAAAACAAGTTGATGCAAACCGCGCTATCGAGCATATCCGTTTCTTATCCGAAACAATCGGTCCCCGTCCAGGTGGTACAAAATCAGAAGAATGGGCTTCTCGCTATGTTGGCATGAAGCTTAAGTCAATGGGATATGAAGTAGAGTATCAACCCTTTCAAGTGCCGGATCAATACGTTGGATTTATCGAATCACCATTAGGGACAAAGCGTAATTGGCAAGCTGGTGCTGCTCCCAATTCACTAATTTCTACAGAAGCTGTTACAGCTCCGCTTATTTTTGTTCAAGGTGGTACAAAATTGGACGATATTCCAAATGAGGTAAATGGAAAAATTGTTTTATTCGAAAGAGGTGCAACAGTAGCAGATTATAATAAGCAAGTTGAAAATGCTGTTAGTAAAGGGGCAAAAGGTGTTCTTTTATACAGTTTAATTGGAGGTCGTGGAAACTACGGACAAACCTTTAATCCTCGCTTAACTAAAAAGCAGTCTATCCCTGTCTTTGGTCTTGCTTATGCTCAAGGAAATGCGTTTAAAGAAGAAATCGCTACAAAGGAGACAACAATTCTTTCCCTAAAAGCGAGACATGAATCTAATTTAACATCCCTAAATGTCATCGCTAAAAAGAAACCAAAAAATAGTACAGGTAATGAAAAAGCTGTCGTTGTAAGTTCACACTATGATAGTGTCGTTGGAGCACCTGGGGCAAATGATAATGCTTCTGGTACAGGATTAGTATTAGAATTAGCTCATGCTTTTCAAAATGTAGAAACTGATAAAGAAATTCGTTTTATTGCTTTTGGTTCTGAGGAAACCGGCTTACTTGGCTCTGATTATTATGTTAATAGTCTGTCCCAAAAGGAACGCGATCGAATTTTAGGTGTTTTTAACGCCGACATGGTTGCAACAAACTATGATAAAGCAAAGAATTTATATGCAATGACTCCTGATGGCTCAACAAACCTTGTAACAGATGCTGCCTTACATGCAGGTAAGCAATTAAATAATAATCTCGTTCTTCAAGGGAAATTTGGCTCTAGTGATCACGTACCATTTGCTGAAGTGGGTATTCCTTCTGCACTATTTATTTGGATGGGCGTCGATAGTTGGAATCCATTAATCTATCATATCGAAAAGGTATATCACACGCCTCAAGATAACGTATTTGAGAACATTTCACCAGAACGTATGAAAATGGCATTAGAAATTATCGGAACTGGTGTTTATAACACTCTTCAAAAACCTGTTACTCAAATAGGGCAAAAAGCTGCTTAATAATACGTAAACCATCGATCTCTTCGGTGGTTTTTTATTGAGAAAAAATATATATGCATAAACGCATATTTTCTCCTATTAATTATCGTATACAATATTAACTGTAACGAAAATGATTACAACTAATAAGGAGGCTTTTCTACTATGAAAAAAATTATTCTAGCAGGCGCGTTGACTTTAGCAGGTGTTACAGGAGCTACCGCTTTTATTCCTGAAACAAAGGCTGCTGCAGCTACTCAAGAACAAAACTTCACAAAATTTTATTCTATTCAAACTGGCAGTAGCTCTGAAAAAGAACCAATTTACCTTAAAAAAGGACAAGAGCTAACAATTCATCCTAATAGTAAAACCCCTAGTTACAGCATTTACGATACAAATAATAATCTCATCGGACGTTATTCTGATGGTTATGGGAGAATTTTTACCGCAAAAACAGATGGGAATATATATGTTCAATTTCATGCACCTTTCGTTTACTACAGTCTTGTTAGCTTTTCTGTTACTTATACAATTCAATAGAAAAAGGGCCTCTTACAAGGCCCTTCTTTATGAAACAAATCCAATACTCGATCTCTCCACATTTTCTTCCATCGTAACCCCCCTGTCACTTATATAAGACGATGCAAACTCTCCTTTTGTTGGATATTTTTTTATTATTCCATATAAAAAAGCAATCACAACATCATGTGATTGCTTTTTATTTAAAACGAATACTCGGTGGCTTCGCGCCTTCCTCCGAGGCAAAGTACGCCTCTCTGTCAGGAGCTCCATCCACCTCCTATTCTAAGCGAGCCGCTTCCGCTTTTCTTAATTACATTTTTTCTGGTGCAGATACTCCTACGATTGCTAATGCATTTTGAAGTGTAGTGCGTACTGCTTTCATTAATTCGTAACGAGCTTTACTTAATTCTAAGTTATCTTGGTTTAATACTTTTTCTGCATTGTAGAAGCTGTGTAATGCTGCTGCTAATTCAAATGCATAGCTTGTAATGCGGTGTGGCAGACGTTTTTGCGCTGCATCCGCAACTACAGCTGGGAATTCACCAAGTTTTTTCAATAACTCTACTTCTTTCTCAGAAGTAACAAGTTTGTAATTCACGTCTCCGCCTGTAGCTAATCCTAACTCTTCACCTTGACGAAGGATGCTGCATACACGAGCATGTGCATATTGTGCATAGTATACTGGGTTTTCATTAGATTTTGATACAGCTAAGTCCATATCGAAGTCTAAATGAGAATCACCACTACGCATTGCGAAGAAGTAACGCATTGCGTCCACGCCTACTTCTTCCATAAGCTCACGAAGTGTAACTGCTTTACCTGTACGCTTACTCATCTTCATCTTTTCACCATTTTGGTACAGTTGTACCATTTGGATAATTTCTACTTCAAGTGTTTCTTTATCATAACCTAGCGCTTGAATTGCAGCTTTCATACGTGGAATGTAACCATGGTGGTCAGCACCCCAAATGTTGATTAGCTTATCGAAACCACGCTCTAATTTATCACGGTGATAAGCGATATCCGGCGTTAAGTATGTGTAAGAACCATCATTTTTAATTAATACACGGTTTTTGTCGTCACCGTAAGTCATTGAACGGAACCAAGTTGCTCCGCCTTCTTCAAAGATTTCGTCACGCTCTTTTAATACAGCAAGAGCTTGATCAATTTTTCCGTTTTTGTATAATGATGTTTCTGAGAACCACACATCGAAGTTAACACGGAAGCTTCCTAAGTCTTTTTGAAGTTTTGCTAACTCATATTTCAAACCGTATGAACGATAGAATTCATAGCTTTCTTCTGCATCAGCTTTTGCATAACGATCACCAAATTCTTCAGCTAAACGTTTACCGATTCCAATGATGTCCGCACCATGGTAACCGTCTTCTGGCATTTCTTTCTCTAATCCTAAAGCTTGCATGTAACGAGCTTCAACAGAAAGAGCTAAGTTATGAATTTGGTTACCAGCATCATTAATGTAGTACTCACGAGATACATCATATCCTGCTTTTGCTAATACGTTACATAAAGTGTCACCTACTGCCGCACCACGTGCATGTCCTAAGTGAAGGTCGCCTGTTGGATTCGCAGATACGAACTCAATTTGTACTTTTTCACCTTTACCAGTATTCGTTTCACCGTATGCTTCACCAGCGTTGACGATTGTTGGGATTAAGTCTGTTAAGTAGCTATTATCCATGTAGAAGTTAATGAAACCAGGACCAGCGATTTCAATTTTTTCAATAGAAGCTTTTGCTTTATCGAAGTTTGCAACTAATTCTTCTGCAATCATACGAGGTGCTTTTTTCGCAACTCGTGCAAGTTGCATTGCCATATTTGTAGAGAAGTCACCATTTGTTTTATCTTTTGGAGATTCTAATACAACGTTTGGAATTTGTTCTTCTGTCGCTAATTCTGCCTTTAATACAGCAGCTTGGATTTCTTCTTTAATCAATCCTTTTACTTGTTCTAAAGAATTCATTATTTTGCCTCCTTCAAATTAATTGTAATTGTATATC
Source organism: Bacillus cereus group sp. RP43 (assembly GCF_040459645.1). Taxonomy (NCBI): domain Bacteria; kingdom Bacillati; phylum Bacillota; class Bacilli; order Caryophanales; family Bacillaceae; genus Bacillus; species Bacillus cereus group sp. RP43. The sequence continues at coordinate 140,383 of NZ_JARVHQ010000001.1, read as the reverse complement.
TGCCAGCTTCTTGTTCACTTAGAAGCAATGCGTACGTTAAGAAGAGTTGTCCTTTTTTCTTTTCATCCGACCATTTAAAAAGAACGTTATCAGTTTTCGTTTGCAATGCAAACGTACCAAGTTCACTCGTATACGTACCAGTTGTCCATTCACCTTTCACATGCGTCTGACGCATAGAAATAGCACCTGAACGCATAATGAGAACTTGTTCATCTTGAATTTTAATAATTGTTTTCACTTCGCCTTGTTCGTTCGGCTCTTGGAATGTTATATATGTACCTTGACCTTTTACATAGTATTGACCATTTGCTTCAAAAGCAACGGTTTCCTTTCTCGCCCCTTCACGGATTTCTGTTACGAAATGAACGTGTACCGGCAAGCCTGCAAGTTGTTTCTTCACGTCTTGCACACCCTTCAAATGTTATAGATATTAAATAATGTATATAATAAATCACTTTTCCTATCATATCAAAAAAAGACTCTGTCTGTCTGCTGAAAAATCAGGAAAACTCCTTTTCAAAAAATAATTCACCTTCACTTTATTTCATATGTTAAAATGTTTTTTAAATCTAAATATTCTTTCATTTAAAGGGGTGAATTTGGTGCTACCAACAAAATTAAAAAAAGGTGATGAAATAAGGGTTATTTCACCATCTTGTAGTTTAAGTATTGTCTCAAATACGAACCGAGAGATTGCCACAAAAAGATTAACCGATATGGGCTTTCACGTTACATTCTCAAAAAATGCTGAAGAAATAGATCGTTTTTCTTCAGCCTCTATTTCTTCACGAGTTCAAGACCTCCACGAAGCATTTAGAGATCCTAATGTAAAAGCAATTTTGACGACACTTGGAGGATACAACTCTAACGGTTTATTGAAACATCTCGATTATGATTTAATTCGAGAAAATCCGAAGTTTTTCTGCGGTTACTCTGATATTACCGCTTTAACTAACGCGATTTATGCTAAAACGGCCTTAGTTACATATTCAGGTCCTCACTTCTCTTCATTTGGAATGGAGAAAGGCCTCGATTATACGACCGATTACTTTTTAAAATGCTTAACTTCTAATGAGCCTATTGAAATATTGCCGGCTGAAACATGGAGCGATGATTCTTGGTATATTGATCAGGAAAATCGAAAATTTATTAAAAATGAAGGATATGTTTCAATTCAAGAAGGAGAAGCCACAGGAGAGATTATTGGTGGTAATATGAGCACATTTAATTTACTACAAGGTACACCATATATGCCTAACTTACAGGACAAAATTTTATTTCTTGAAGAGGATAGTTTAACAGAAAAAGCTACCCTTAAAACTTTTGATCGATATTTACATTCTCTTATGCAGCAACCTGGCTTTGAACATGTAAAAGGCATTGTTATAGGAAGAATGCAAAAAGGAGCAGAATGTACGATAGCAGATATTCAAGAAATGATTGCTTCAAAGATAGAACTTAAACATATACCTATCATTGCAAATGCTAGTTTTGGGCATACAACTCCTATTTTCACTTTCCCAATTGGCGGAAGAGCAACAATCACTTCTAATAAAAAGAGCGCATCTATTACAATTTTAACGAATTAAAAAAGGAGCGATTTGTTCGCTCCTTTTAAACTTTTTCTATTTTTTGTAATGCCTTTTGCGGGATTGATTCTTTCGGGATTTCAGCCCATCCTTTTCCTTGCATACCCTTTGCATAAATTTTTATAAAATCACCTGTATGCAATTCACGGTTCACTATTCTTTTAATAATTTGTAGCTTTCCGTCTTCCGTATACCCTTTAAATGTATACAAATATTCATCGTCTTTTTTCTCACCTTTATCTATAACTGCATAATAATCTTGTATTTCTTTATTTGAAAAGAAGTTGTCTACAAAAGCGTGTACACCTTCTGTTTTTGTGTTTAAATAATATGCTGTTCCCCCTAAAATAATGGCGAACACAACTAAAACTTTTATTACCAATTTCATAAATGCGCCTCCTGTTTCTACTTCTTTCTCACTAACCGTATGTCTATACCTGTATTATACGAAAAAAAGCATACTATACTCTATCGAAATGTCTTACACTTCCCTTACATTATTGTAAGACTTTTTCACCTTACAGCAATTTCCGGGCAAAAAGTTTTTCCGTTTAACAAACTTTTATATTATTATTGAATGATACGAATTTTTATTACAAAAATCAAAGGAGACAGTTTTCAAATGGCTATCTTGCAAGGTTTAGCACTATTACTTGTTGTACTCTGTCTATTTACACTTTTTAGTTACCGTGCTCCTTACGGAATGAAAGCAATGGGTGCTTTAGCTAATGCAGCAATCGCGAGTTTTCTTATTGAGGCATTTCACCGTTATATCGGTGGAGAAATGTTTCATAATGACTTTTTACAATCAGTAGGAGAAGCTTCTGGTAGTATGAGCGGTGTCGCAGCGGCGATTTTAGTAGCATTAGCAATCGGTGTTTCACCCGTATACGCTGTTTTAATCGGTATAGCTACTAGTGGGTTCGGTATTTTACCAGGATTTTTCGCTGGATACGTTTGTGCCTTCGTCGTGAAATTTCTCGAAAAGAAATTACCAGCTGGTGTAGAATTTTTAGCAATTTTATTTATTGCCGCACCAATTTCACGTGGAATGGCTATGCTTATGGATCCGCTCGTTAACGCCACACTCGGTAAAATCGGTTCTATGATTTCAGTTGCAACTACAGAAAGTCCTATCATTATGGGTATTATGCTTGGTGGATTAATCACAGTTATTTCTACATCTCCACTGAGTTCTATGGCACTAACTGCAATGCTTGGATTAACAGGTTTACCAATGGCAATTGGTAGTCTTGCCGTAGCAGCTTCTGCCCCAATGAACTTTATTTTCTTTAAACGACTAAAAATTTGTTCAAAGAAAGATATAATCGCTGTGGCAATCGAGCCGTTAACACAAGCCGATGTTGTCTCAGCAAACCCAATTCCTATCTATATGACGAACTTTGTTGGCGGTGCGCTTGCCGGTATTATTACGTCGCTATTCCAGCTCGTTAATAATGCACCAGGGACAGCATCACCAATTCCAGGACTTCTCGTATTGTTCGGATTTAATGATGTAATAAAAGTAACGATTGCTGCCGTATTATGTGGAATCGTTACCACTATTGTTGGATACGTTGGTTCCATTGTGTTCCGCAAATATCCGATCCGTTCTGCTGATGAAATTCGTGGAATTAATTCGGAAGAGAAAGTTGCATAAGAAAAAGAGTTATTCTCATCGTTTGAGAATAACTCTTTTTGATCTTGCGTGACAACCAGTGAAATTATATCAGCGATTTTTTAAATATATCGACTTGCCGACACATAACGACAAAAATAAGAGCCCCTATTCATATAGGAGGCTCTTATTTTATCCAGCTACAGCGGCTAGAATCTCCGGCTATTTCACACTCTCGGTCGAGCGTTCCAATGACCTGCGATTCTGAGCGAGCTGCCTCCGCTTTTATTATATCCAGTTACGCCTCCTAGACCCTTGCGTCTAAGAACCTTCCCTGCAAAAGGTAAAAAGCACCTTTTGCAGGAAAGAACCTTAGTCACCGGGTCTAAACAGTCGGCTTCACTTTTACTTTACCCAACCGAGCAGCATTTCCCGCACGAATTTGCTTGCTGCGACTGGTGTTTGATCACTATGGTCGTAGACAGGAGCTACTTCTACTAAGTCTGCTCCAACTACATTTATATTTGAATTTGCAATTGCCATGATGGAATCTAATAGTTCTTTAGATGTGATACCCCCAGCCTCTAACGTTCCTGTTCCAGGAGCATGAGCTGGGTCTAATACATCAATGTCGATTGTGACATAGACTGGACGTCCTGCAAGTTTCGGTAATACTTCTTTTAACGGCTCTAATACGTCAAATTTGTATAAGTTCATACCTACTTCTTTCGCCCATTCAAATTCTTCCTTCATTCCAGAACGAATTCCGAAAGAATATACGTTTTCCGGACCAATTAAATCACACACTTTACGAATTGGTGTAGAGTGGGATAAAGGCTCCCCTTCATACGATTCACGTAAATCAGTATGAGCATCCATGTGGATGATTGCTAAATCCGGATATTTTTTTGCCATTGCCTTAAAAATTGGCCAAGACACTAAGTGCTCACCGCCGAGACCTAGTGGAAACTTACCGGCATCTAAAAGTTTTGATACATACTCTTCAATCATGTCTAAGCTGCGTTGTGCATTTCCGAATGGTAATGGGATATCACCCGCATCAAAATATTTTACCTCTTCTAGTTCACGATCTAAATACGGACTATATTCTTCAAGACCGATTGATACTTCACGAATACGTGCAGGGCCAAAGCGAGATCCTGGACGAAAACTTACTGTCCAATCCATAGGCATCCCATAAATAACCGCCTTTGACTCTTCAAAACTTGGATGACTTTTTATAAATACTTTACCTGAATAAGCTTCATCAAAACGCATACTCTTTTCCTCCTTGTGTGGAACTTAAGGTATCCCAACCTTTCATTATTTCTCAAATTTGGAGCCTATAACTCCTCTTTCTCGATTTACCTGCGCCTTCTTTTTATTACAAGAAGACTACTTCATTTGTAGCAGTGTAAGTAACTAGCATGTTCAAGCCTTCTAGACAAACACCTTAAATGAGTTACTTACACTTTATTCATTTCAATTTAACGCTCTTACTTAATTAAATCGCCAACAAATTTCGGTAATGCGAATGCTGCATTGTGTAATTCTTTTGTATAGTATTTCGTTTCGATTTCGTGGAAACGCTCTTCACTTACTTCTAAAGGATCATGTTTTTTAGATCCGATTGTGAATGTCCAAAGTCCACTTGGATACGTTGGAATGTTTGCTGTGTATAAACGAGTAATTGGGAAAATCTCTTTTACATCTTTAAACACAGTTGTAATTAGTTCTGGTGTAAACCAAGGGTTGTCCGTTTGGGCAACGAAAATACCATCTTCTTTTAACGCTTTTGAAATTCCAGCATAGAAGCCTTTTGTAAATAAGTTTACTGCTGGGCCTACTGGCTCAGTAGAATCTACCATAATTACGTCATATTCGTTTTCGCTTTCTGCGATGTGTAGGAAACCATCTCCTACTTTTACTTCTACACGCTCATTATCTAATGCACCTGCAATTGATGGTAAGTACTGCTTAGAGTACTCAATTACTTTTCCATCAATTTCAACAAGAGTTGCTTTCTTCACGCTTGGGTGTTTTAACACTTCACGAATAACACCACCATCACCACCGCCAACAACTAATACGTTTTCAGGGTTTGGATGTGTAAATAAAGGCACGTGCGCTACCATTTCATGATAAACGAACTCGTCTTTTTCTGTCGTCATAACCATGCCGTCTAAAATAAGCATGTTTCCGAACTCTTCCGTTTCAACCATATCAAGTTTTTGGAATTCTGTTTGCTCCGTATGTAATGTGCGGTTAATACGCGCCGTAATCCCAAAATGTTTTGTTTGTTTTTCAGTGAACCATAGTTCCATCGTACAATCACGCCTTTCAATGCAAATTTATAATAGGGACATCTTTAATGTCCCCTAACAAAAATAAAACAAAACATCCAAAAAGTATAGTTAAAAGTACAAAAATACCGAAAATATATTTTAGTCAGAGGGTTCTAACATATGTACGAAAAGGGTTTGCTCTGTAATAGGAAAGAAAACCCTTTCTTAAGAAAGGGCTTCTGTCTCTATTTCTACCGGTTTACGAATTGGAATTAAGATCATAACACAACCGACTAACACAACAATTCCACCAACTAAAAACGGGCTTTGCGGCGAAACAGTATGACCGATAACTCCTGATAAAATTGGAGCAATCGCTCCTCCTAACCAACGAACGAAGTTATAAACACCTGATGTAACAGATCTTTCATAAGGTGAAATATCCATTACATAACTTGTAAATAACGCATTATTTAATCCTGATGCTAATCCAGATAGAACGATTAACACGATTTGTAACCACATAATTTTTACGAAGAATAATGCAATTAAGAAAATCGCAAATACGAGTAAACTGCCTTTTAACAATGTTTTCGGCTCATATTTACCTTCTAGCTTATGCGCTAAAATTGCTGATCCGTAAGCTAGCGCTAATCCCCATCCACAAAATACAAATCCTAATTGAATAGCAGATAAATGCATAATAAGTGGTGAATATGCTAGTACAACGAAAAATCCGTAGTAGTATAACATCCCTGAAATGGCACCTTGCATAAACGGTTTATACTTCACCAGGTTAAGTAATTCACCTACGCCCGCTGCTTTACGCTTCACTTTTCGCTCCGGTTCTTTTACAAAAAAGAAAACTAAAATAAATGCTAAGGAAATTAAAATACTCGTCGCAAAAAATGGGTAACGCCAAGAATGTCCACCTAATATCCCGCCTAATAATGGTCCACCTGCCATCCCTAAACCAATGGCTGCTTCATATAATCCTACTGCTTCATGAACTTCTTTACTTAATGCTATTAAAAGTGTCATTGCTGTAGCAAAAAACATCGCATTTCCTAATCCCCACCCAGCGCGGAAAAGAGATAATTGAGCAATCGTTTGCGATATACCACATATAAATGCAAATACAGTCACAATCGCAAGACCAATCGTCATCATTCGTTTATCACCAAATCTTGATGCAAATATTCCAGCTGGTAACATCATAATTGCCATCGTTAAAATATATGCTGTAAATAACATCTCGACTTGCCAATGGGATGCACCAATTTGTTCAGCAATACTTGGTAAAATTGGGTCGACTACCCCTATACCTGAAAAGGCAAGGAAGGTAGCCACCACTGTAATCAATCTCCCTAATTTTTGTTTGCTCTCCATTTTGATTACTCTCCTTTTGTATTCTCTAAAAATGTAACTGCACGGCTTAAACTATCCTCTAGCTCTGCCTTAACACGCTGCATTTGCTCCATTTTCTCGTCTAACGTTTGCACTTGTTTTTCAAGCATCTCTTTAATTTCTTGAATCACTTCACGGTCACGCGGATTCTCACTATTTCTTCTTTGTTCCATTCTTTCTTTTAACGATAAGAAATGTTGCATTTCTTGAAGCGTAATTCCTAGTACTTCTTTTGCTTCCACAATCCTTTTAATTCTTGCAATGTCCTCGTCTGTATACAGACGAATATTCCCCTCACTGCGTTCTGGGGGATGAATTAAACCAATTTCCTCATAATAACGAAGTGTACGCTTTGTTAAACCCACTTGCTTTGTTACTTCATCAATCTTATACATGTGTATTCCTCCCTTCACCGGATTATTACATTTTACGTTAACGTTAACTTTTGTGCAACTATTATACTTTTGTAAATGTTTGTCATATGAATTGTATTTTTCTCAAAGCAGTTTCATAATGAAAGAAAAGAGATGATAAGGAGATTTTCACATGAATAAACCACTTATTTTCGCTCATCGCGGGGTAAAAGGAACACATCCAGAAAATACGATGATTGCCTTCCAAGAGGCTGAACGCATTAGTGCTCACGGAATTGAACTTGATGTTCATCTATCAAAAGATGGTGAACTAGTTGTTATTCATGATGAAACAGTGGACCGTACAACAAATGGCGTGGGACTTGTTTCTGAGAAAACTGTAGAGGAATTACAAGCTTTAGATGCCGGTAGCCATAAAGATCCTTCTTTCCATGAGGCGAAAATCCCAACATTACGAGAAGTATTTATTTGGCTCTCTACAACAAATTTACAACTTAACATTGAATTAAAAACAGATGTTATTCATTATCCAAATATTGAAGAAAAAGTTGTTGCTCTTGTTCGTGAATATCATCTATCCAATCAAATTGCATTTTCATCATTTAACCACGATTCCGTTTCATTATTAGCAGAAATTGCTCCAGAAATTCCAAGAGCGATTTTGTACGATACACCACTTGCAGATCCTATTGCTGAAGCAAAAAGGCGCGAGGCGACTGGATTACATCCAAACTTTCAATTATTAACAAAAGAGTTTGTCCAATTAGCACAGGGGCAAGGATACGTTTTTCGTCCTTACACCATTAATGAATATAAAGATTTACAAACTATGATTGATTATGGTGTAGATGTTATTATTACCGATTGGCCAGCGCGTGCTTTTGAGCTCCTTTCTTAAATAAAGGGGCTCTTTTTATTTTGGAAATTTCATTGTTTAAAATAAACGAAAACCCTCAATACTAATACAATAATGCTTGTATTAATGAGGGGCTGAAAAAGATGGATCAAACTATGAATCCAAAACTTAAAAAATATAAACGTCTTTTCTTCACCGTAATGTTTTCTTGTGTTCTTTTTTTCGTTTTTTCCTTTTTTATTATCATTATAGCTGCAAAAATTATGGGACCTCCACCCGTCGCGGTTCCGCAAACGAGTGTCTTTTACGCTAATGATGACACTGTTATAGGACAAAGTAATGAAATGCAAAAACGCTATAATGTATCTCTTGATGAAATTTCTCCTTATGTAAAAGGGGCAACACTATCTATTGAAGATCAACGATTCTACAAACATCATGGCTTTGATATGAAGCGCATTGCTGGTGCTATTGTTGCCGATTTAAAAGCAATGGCAAAAGTGCAAGGTGCTAGTACTATTACACAACAGTATGCTCGTAACCTATACTTAGATCATGATAAAACGTGGAAGCGTAAACTATTAGAAGCAATGTATACCGTTCGTCTTGAAGTGAACTATAATAAAAATCATATTTTAGAAGGCTATTTAAATACAATTTATTACGGGCATGGGGCTTACGGAATCGAAGCTGCCTCCCGCCTATATTTCGATAAAACTGCAAAAGAATTAACATTAGCAGAAGCTAGTATGCTCGCAGGTATTCCGAAAGGACCTAGCTTCTACTCTCCCTTTTTAAAAGAAGAGCGTGCTAAAGGGCGTCAATCTCTCATACTAGATGAAATGGTAGAACAAGGTTATATTACAAAACAGCAAGCTACCTCGGCAAAAAAAGAAACACTTACTTTCGCCTCATTGGATACGAAAAAAGTTGCAGAAATTGCACCTTATTTCCAAGATGCTGTACAAGCTTCTCTTCTTCGTGATATCGGATTAGATGAGCAAGCCTTACAGCGAGGTGGCTTACGTATTTATACAACGCTAGACCCTAAATTACAATCTGTAGCAGAGCAAGCTGTAAAAAATCATATACCTGAAACAACAAACATCCAAACTGCCCTCGTCTCTATGAATCCAAAAACGGGTGAAGTGGCTGCTCTTGTTGGTGGAACTGATTATAATACGAGTCAATTTAACAGAGCTACACAAGCCGCTCGTCAGCCCGGTTCTACATTTAAGCCGTTCCTATATTATGCAGCCTTAGAACGAGGATTTACCCCTGCTACGCGCTTAAAAAGCGAATACACTGTATTCACTTTAGGTGACGGTGTTTCAAAGTATAAACCGAAAAATTATAAAAACTATTATGCAGATGACTTTGTGACAATGGCACAAGCACTCGCCGTTTCTGATAATGTATATGCTGTGAAGACGAATCTATTTTTAGGCGAAGACATTCTTACAAAAACGGCGAAGCAATTCGGTATTACTAGCGCATTAAAAGATGTTCCGTCTCTTGCTCTCGGCACATCTCCTGTAAAGCCAATTGAAATGGTCAATGCTTATAGCATGTTTGCAAACGGCGGGAAAGAAGTAAAACCAATCTTTATAAGGCGCATCGTTGATCATGAAGGAAATATGCTATACGACGCCCATTTAGAAAGTAAACAAGTTCTAGATAAAAGTAAAGCCTTTGTGATGGAAGAAATGATGACAGGTATGTTTAATAAAAAACTAAGCAGTTATGCCGCTGTGACCGGACAATCGATGTTATCAAAACTATCAAGATCATATGCTGGAAAGTCTGGTTCTACAGAAACTGATAGTTGGATGATTGGATTTACCCCGCAACTTGTAACAGGGGTTTGGATTGGATACGATCAACCTAAATCCATTTCAAATGTAGCAGAACAAGGATACGCGAAAAAAATATGGACCGATACAATGGAAAAAGGATTAGATGGACAGCCTAAAAAAGATTTCAAACAACCAACAGATGTTGTTGCTGTCGACGTTAACCCTGAAAACGGTAAGATTGCTACAAAAAATTGTCCCATTTCTGTGAAAATGTATTTCGCAAAAGGTACAGAGCCAACTGAATATTGTATGGATCATGTTGATGATAAAGAAGAGTTTGAAAAGGTTAGTGAAGAGAAGAAAAAGACGGGTTGGTGGAAGAAATATCTCCCGTGGTAAGAAAGAATGCTATTGATATTCCTTGTCGAATCGCTGATATATTTTCATATCCCATGGTCCTATTCACAAAATAAAAAGGATGCCTCACTAGTCAAAAATCGACTAATGAGACATCCTTTTCTTTTATTCACCTAATAATGCACGGCGCAATTCTTCACTAGATTCGTTCCAAATTGCTTCATTATGCTCTTTTAAGAATGTACCAAGTACTTTTTTAGATGATTCATCCATATGATCAATCATGATGTAACGCTTTAGTGATTTATCCATTTTGTTTACATGCTCTGGAAGTGATTTATATCCGCGGCGAATTTCACGATCAACTGTCATTTCGCAAGCAGTTACACCTGCGTAATATGCACCGTTTGGTGTTCTTTCAATCGTTACCCAAACAAGCCAAAATGGTTTTCCGTTTGGAACTTCATCTTTATTTGTTAAAAATTTAATACCTTTTTCTACTGTACTACGCGCATGCATCGCACCGATATCAACGAACGCAGTTTTCTCTAGTACATCAACAAATACAGGAGAAATATTTTCTAGGCTTAATGCCCCGACACCAAAACCACCATGTCCATCTGTTGAGTCATTCTTCACGATATTAAAACCGATTTTTTTCTTTTTCTCTGTCATATGTAAATTCCTCCTCGCTTAATAATTATAGGAGCCCGAAAATAGGCGCAATGATACTTTGTAAAAATACTAATACATATGGAATAACAACATTGAAAATAGGTTGAATTGTGTAATTGCTAAGCGGTGTAATAACAAGAATTAATAACGCAATTGCTCCATATTTTTCATACTGCGTCATTTTCGCACGAATATTTGCTGGTGCTAAATCTTCCACAACGCGATAACCATCAAGTGGCGGGATTGGTAATAAGTTAAATACAAGTAAAACAATATTAAGCATAATAAAAATCTGGAAGAATTGACCCAGCGTATCTGCTACTGCAGGTGGAATCGCATCTAACACACCAAACGTTATTAAGCTGTACCAAATAATTAAACCAATTGCACTTAAGATAAGATTACTTATCGGTCCCGCAATAGAAACTAATATTCCCGCAAGACGCGGTCTTTTAAAGTTATACGGATTAACAGGTACTGGTCTTGCCCAACCGAATCCAAGAATTAGTACAGCAATCATACCGATAGGATCTAAATGAGCCATCGGTGATAACGTTAAACGTCCTTGCTTTTTCGCTGTATCGTCTCCAAATTTATATGCAACATACGCATGTGCAAATTCATGCACAGATAGCGCAATAATAATCGCCATTGCTACCAATGGAATTTGCTGCAATGGGTATCTAAATAACTGATCCATAACTCATCTCCTCTTCAATATGTCAAAAAAAGAAATTATTTGTTTTTCCGATTGTTCTTCCTCATAATCCGCTATAATAAGAGTGTAACTTACATAAAAGGAGCGATTATACATGCCATACGTAACAGTGAAAATGCTAGAAGGACGCACAGAAGAACAAAAGAAAGCTCTCGCTGAGAAAGTAACAGCAGCAGTAAGCGAAACAACTGGTGCTCCTGAAGAAAACATCGTTGTTTTCATCGAAGAAATGTCTAAAAACCATTATGCAGTTGGCGGAAAACGCTTAAGCGACAAATAATTCCAAGTTTTTTCATAAGAAGCAGCTCTTAGCTGCTTCTTATTTCTTTCCTTCTAATAACTCGATAATTCTCTCTTTATATTTTCCTTTTCTTCCATCTTCATAGATTAAATCATGCGGATAGAATAGCTTTTGATCCGTTCTCTTCTTACCCGTAATCGCCTCAACAATATCCGATTCACGTGAAAGCTCTCTAAGTTCCCCGTTCGGCATAAGAAGTAAGATTGGCAGACGCTCTTCCTCTTCTCCTGCGCGGTAAAAGTCATACGGTAAATCCGATGTTGAATCAACAACTAAATAATACTCTGGGTCTAGTCCAATCTTTTTAAATAAGCTACTTAGCTCCATCCAATTATCTAAACCGTGCTTATCTGTAAACTCTACATATTTAAATAGATTTCGATTCATAAAACGGCGGCATAAGTCACTTAAAATCGGATCTTCTTCGTCTTGCCATACTTGGAAGTAATAATACATTACGTTCTCGTCTAGCTTTAAATAATCCTCTACTGTCACTTCTTCTTCAAATAAAGAATAGAAATGAACAGGATGATTTTTAAACGCATAATACTTCTCATGCAGTGATTTAGCTCGGTGTAAAATCTTCGTTAAGATTACTTCTGCACTACGTGTTACCGGATGAAAATATACTTGCCAATACATTTGATAACGGCTCATAATATAATGCTCTACAGCATGCATACCACTATTTTTAATGACAACTTGATTACCGTACGGGCGCATGACACGCAGTATACGTTCCATATCAAAGTTCCCATACTTTACACCAGTAAAATATGCATCTCTTAATAAATAATCCATACGATCAGCATCAATTTGGCTCGAAATCATACTAATCGCTAATTTATTAGTAGATGTTTTCGCAATTACATCTGCTACCTTTTGTGGGAAATCCTTATCCACACGGCTTAACACACGATTAATTTCCGTATCACCAACGATAATCTTTTGCGTAAATTTCTCATGATCTAACGAAAATACTTTTTCAAACGAATGAGAAAATGGACCGTGACCGACATCATGAAGTAATGCCGCACATAAACATAATAATCTATCTTCAGCATTCCAGTTCGGTCTGCCATCAAACACATCATCAATCATACGACGAATAATTTCATATACACCTAACGAATGAGTAAAGCGACTATGCTCTGCACCGTGAAATGTAAAAAATGTCGTACCAAGCTGCTTAATACGGCGCAAGCGTTGAAATTCTTTCGTTCCGATTAAATCCCAAATAACGCGATCACGCACGTGCACATATTTATGTACTGGGTCTTTAAACACTTTTGTTTCGCTGAGTTTGTCGTTTAAATATACCACTTTCCGACATCCCCCTTTCTTTACTGCATTCTTACTATATATTATAAACGATATAGGAAACAGAAAGAAATGAAAGACTATATTAATTCCTGTTATATAAAGAAAAATCACTTTTACCGACGTAAAAGTGATTTTTCTTTATATATTATTTTCCTAAAACAAACTCAGCAACTTCGTCTAGGATCATTTCTTTACCTAATGGGAAGTAACCTTTGTTTAAGTCTTCATTGCTAATTGTAAATACGTGGTTGTTTTTAACAGCGTTCATGTTTTTCCAAATTGATTCTTCTTGGAATTCTTTTAGACGCTGAGAACCGTCACCAGTTGTAAATACGAATAAGTAATCTGGGTTGTAATCGATTAAAGCTTCTTTTTGTACTTGTACTAGCGGTTTGTCCGTTGGTGTACCTTTAACTGCTGGTAATTTTAAGTCATTAAAGATTACGCTACCGTAACCGTAGTCGCCGTATACGCGGAAAGCATTTGGATATGCAGCCATTTTCATGAATGTTGCATCACCAGTTTTAGCGATGATTTTGTCATGTAATTTACTTGCTTTTTCATCATACTGTTTGAACCATTCTTTTGTTTCTTTCTCTTTACCGAAGATTTGACCTACTTCTTCGAATTTTGGACGCCATTGATCTAATGGAGTTTTTAACATAACTGTTGGTGCAATTTTAGATAATTGATCATAAATCTTTTCTTGACGATTGTTTACAAGAATTAAGTCTGGTTTTGCAGCAGCTACTGCTTCGATATTAATTTTATCGCCCCAAGCAGAACCAACCGGTTTTACGTCTTTTAATTTCTTTTCAATATGTGCATCAATTTTTTCTTGAGATGTATTAGCAGTAATAATTGGTTTCATACCAAAGATTAATAATTCTTCTGTTGAACCACTAAGGTCAGCAATTTTCTTTGGATTTGCAGGGATTTTAATTTCCCCTTTTGCATGTTGTACAGTGCGCTCTTCAATCTTCGCATCCTTCGCATCTGCTTTCTTTTCTTCTTCTTTGTTAGAACAAGCTGCAAATAGTACAGAAGTAACAACTAGTACCATTGCTAATAGTGCCATTTTAAAATTCTTCATGTTCCCACTCCTTCTAGCTGTATTTCTCTTATAAGTTACAATGAACTATAAGAAACGAAAGTAACAATTAATTAATATATTTTCATTAATTGTTGTTTATAGCCCGTTCTAACGGGCGTTCAACTTCCCATTCGTATATAAGAAGCTCAACGTCCATTAGAAGTCCCCCTCTTAAAGAGGGGGTTCTACTTATGCTTTTTTACGCAATTGATTATTAATCATCGCTAAATCGTATGTTAAACAAATTGGTTTACAGTTTACTGGACATGGAACGATTTGAGCTTCAATCTCAAATACGTTACGAAGTGTTTCACTTGTCATAACTTCATCTGGCGTTCCTTGTTTCATTAGCTTACCTGCTTTTAATGCAATCATATGATCTGAGAAACGAGAAGCATGGTTTAAGTCATGGATAACCATAACGATCGTTCTACCTTCTTCTTGATTTAACTTCTTCAATAAGTTTAATACTTCAAGCTGATGAGCCATATCTAAGTATGTTGTCGGTTCATCTAACACGAGTAAATCTGTTCCTTGTGCAAGAGCCATCGCAATCCATACACGTTGACGTTGCCCACCTGATAACGCTTCTGCTGGACGGTTTGCAAACTCAGTCATTCCCGTCACTTCAAGCGCCCAATGAATGTAGCGATAATCCTCTTCTTTCAATGTTCCAAATCCCTTTTGATGAGGAAAACGTCCATATGAAACAAGTTCAAACACAGTAAGGCCTGTTGGCACTTCTGCAGTTTGTGGTAAAATCGCCATTTTCTTTGCGATTTCTTTCGTTGGCTGTTTCTCAATTGCTTTTCCATCAAGATAAACAGTACCTCGTTTTGCTTTCAAAATACGAGAAGCCGTTTTTAATAATGTAGATTTCCCACAACCATTTGGTCCAATAATCGTTGTAATTTGCCCTTCCGGAATTTCAACTGTTAATCCATCTATAATTAACCCTTCATTATAGCCAACAGATACCGCATCAACTGCTAAAGTTGCCATACAAAAAGCCTCCCTTTATTTTGTCCTCATAAGTAAGTATATGAAATATGGTGCGCCAATTACAGAAATAACAAGACCGACCGGTATTTCTGAAGTTGGTAACACACTTCTTGAAATTACATCTGCAAATAAAAGTAAGAACGTTCCTATTAATGCAGCCGTTGGTAACATAATTTGATGTTTACCACCAACGAGGCGTCTCGCTAAATGCGGAGCCATTAAACCGATAAAACCAATGCCGCCAGCAACAGCAACAGATGCACCTGCTAAACAAACTGCAATAAATAATAATTTACGTCTTTCCTTTTCTACATTTACACCAAGGCCAACTGCTGTAGAGTCGCCTAAATTCATTACATTTAATATGTGCGCTTTACTAATGGCAAGTGGTAAGAAAATAACCATCCACGGGAGCACACTTAGTACGAACTTCCAATCTGTTCCCCATAAACTTCCTGCCAACCAAATCGTTGCAAAACGGAAGTCGTTAGATGTCATCTTCATAGAAAAAATTAAACTAACAGCACCAAATCCGGCTGCAACAGCGATACCCACAAGTATTAATCGAGTTGATGAAACGCCGTCTTTCCATGCTAGTAAATAAATAATAACCGCTGCTAATATCGCACCAACTAGCGCGAAGAATGGAAGGATAAATACAGATAAGAATGTACCAGTTCCAACTTTTCCAAAGAAAAAGTAGACGAATACAACAACTGTTAATCCCGCTCCGGCGTTAATACCTATAATACCTGGATCAGCAAGTGGGTTTCGTGATAGCCCTTGCAAAATTGCACCTGACATAGCTAATGCAGAACCAACTAATATAGCAATAACCATACGCGGCATACGAAATTCAAATAAAATAACAGATTGATCTTCTGCACCTAATCCAACTAGTGACTTTAATACATCTATTGGAGGAATTTTAAATGTTCCTGTATTTAAACTTACTAAAAATACAGCAACGATTAATCCTACTAAAATCGTTAAAATAGAAATGTTCTTTTTTGTTAAGACGCTCGTCCTCACATTTTTCCTCTCCCTTCATTACGTGCTAAGTAGAGGAAGAATGGAACTCCAATTAGCGCTGTAATTGCTCCAATTGGCGTTTCAAATGGTGGATTAATAACGCGAGATAACATATCTGCACATTCAATTAACAATCCACCTAAGACTGCAGAACATGGAATAACCCATCTATAGTCTGAGCCTACAAGGAAACGAGTCATATGCGGAATTACAAGTCCAACGAATCCAACCGATCCTGCCATAGAAACCGCAGAACCTGTTAATACAAGAACAAGTACTGTTCCGATAAATTTAATTAATGTCGTATTTTGACCAAGCCCAATCGCAATTTCTTCACCAAAGCTTAAAATGGTAATATACCTCGACATCATAATTGCTATAACGAGACAAACAAGACCAATCGGTACTAACATATTAATACTTTGCCATTTCACTCCAGCAACACCGCCTGCATTCCACATACTTACCTCTTGAGCAAGGTTGAAATACAATGCAATTCCAGATGAAATTGCCCCTAATAAAGCACTAATTGCCGCACCAGCTAAAGCTAATTTCACAGGCGTTAATCCACCTGGTGAAGAAGACCCAATACCATATACAATGCTCGCTCCAAACGCAGCTCCAATAAAAGATGCAATAACAAACATTAAATAAGGTGAATTAGGGAAAAATGCATACATAATTGCAATCCCGAATACAGCACCATCTGTAATCCCCATTAACGATGGAGATGCAAGTGGATTTCGTGTCATACCTTGCATAATTGCTCCTGATACCGCTAAAAAGGCACCTGCAACTACGCCCCCTATTGCTCTAGGCATGCGAAGTTCTTGAATTACGTTATGATGCGTGATAGACCCATCAAACTGAAATACAGCTTGCCAAACGGTCTTTAAACTAATATCTGCTGCACCAAACGAAATAGAAACTGCCATGCTTAAAGCTAACAAAATTGTGCCTGCTATTAAAATAATAGAAGCAACGAGCGGTCTGCTCTTAATCTCTTTAACATTCACATCTTGCTGTTCTATACTCCTTGCGCTCGCTTCCATCCCTCAACCATCCTAACCAACAACATATATTTAATAAAATGAAATTTATTCTCAAATAATAATAAAAAAATTAGGTGAATTGACCTTTTTCGTGATAATGATTATCAGAATCAGACACTTTCTATTCTACCTATCACGTCAAAAGACTGTCAACCATTATTTTGAAATACGAATTCATACAAAGCGCTATCTTATGGACATAAAAAAAGAAGAGTAATCTGTTCACTCTTCTTTTTCTTACTTATTTAACTTCGCTTCAATTTTTACAATTAATTCGTCTTCTGTTGGAGCTGCAACTGGACGATTATTTACAAATGCGAATGATTTTTTACGACCAGGGCCACAGTAAGACTGACATGCAACTTCAATCGTTGCACATGAATCTACTTTTTTTAACTTTGGAATCAACGTTTTAACGTTCGTTGCCTGACAATCATCGCACACACGAAATTCGTTTCCCATTATATATAACACTTCCTCTATTTTAAACTTTTCACAAGTACATTTAAAAATAAACACTAAATGGTATTTTACCGCTCTTTGAAGCTTGTTGCAAGTCTCCGGGCGTAGCTCTATTCCTATATAAGGCTACCTATTTTTATACTTTCTCCTTCAAAAGCTTTCATCATTCATAGCCACATTTCTTCTCTTCATTGAAATCTACCATATTTTTAAAAGCTTTGTATAAAAGCTCATTTTTTTGCCCATTATAAAAATAGGAAGTTCATAAAAAGAAAGGGAGTTGAATCTATGAAAGTAAGACAAGATGCTTGGACAGACGAGGACGATTTATTACTTGCTGAAACGGTGCTTCGCCATGTTCGAGAAGGAAGTACTCAATTAAATGCTTTTGAAGAAGTAGGAGATCAGTTAAATCGCACATCTGCTGCTTGTGGTTTCCGCTGGAATGCTGTTGTTCGCTATAGCTATGAACAAGCTCTTCAACTAGCAAAAAAACATCGTAAAGATAAAATGCGTGCTGCGGGCGGTGAACAGGCAAAAAAACGTTTGCTTTATACACCACCAGCTTCAGCGGCGATAACTGATTATGAAGAACACGTACCGTATGAAACAGCTGTTCAATATACAGAAGCTATTCCATATCAAGAGCCGACTGTCCCTGCTTCAAAAAACTCAATAACAATGCAAGATGTTATTTACTTTTTACAAACAGTTGGATCTTCAAATATAAAAGTAACAGCTCTTGAAAACGAGAATACGAGATTGAAGCAAGAAATTAAAGCGCAAATCTTGCGAAATGAAGAACTAGAAAAGAAACTAGAAAAATTAGAACAACAATCTCATACTGTACAAGAGGATTACGAAACACTTATGAATATTATGAACCGCGCTCGTAAATTAGCAGTAATGGATGATGAGGAACGCTCACAAACATCTTTCCGCATGGATCGAAACGGTAACTTAGAAAAAATTGCAGAATAAAAAGGATGCATTGCATGCATCCTTTTTTTATTATTTCACTTCAACCATATGTGCTTCTTCTACTTTAGAATCTCTTTTTATATCTGGAAAAATTTTTTCCTTTGGATTTTCTTTAAAAGCTGCTAATCCAATCGTTTTTACCGGTTCATTTATCTTTGTATATGCCGTATCACTAACGACCGCATACATATCTGTATATTTACGCGCATCACCAATTACTACATTACCTTCATACTTCATTTTCTTTCCATCAATTACTACATCTTTTTGTTCCTCTTTAGCAAATACGATTCCAGCTTCATCAGAAATAGCCGGCAATGCTTTAATAGGTTCTACATCTTCTTTCACTACTTTTTTCAGCATGTTTTCTTTTACCATCTTTTCAGCTGTCGTTTTATTCATAATTAAAACCTTTTTCTCATTGACAGTACCTAGTTTTGCTTCAAATTTACTTTGGAATTCAATTTTATCTTTATATTGATCCATTGTTTTTTGAACGCCAGTTTCATCTCCGTACATAACAACACCCTTTGCTTGTGGTGCGATTATATCCATAATAGAACAACCGCTAAATACAGCAGCAGACATAATTGCTACGATTCCTAATTTAACTTTTTTCATTTGTATTCCTCCTAAAAGCATAATTGCATCCCTTAGTTTAACCACCGCAGCTAGTTTAACCAATTCACTTTCCTTACAACAACATTACAATTTAGTAAGATTTCTCCCTAAAACTACTTTCTATATTTTTGCTATAATAAAGATTGTCATTTTAAAGATAAGGGGTTAGTTATATGAGCAATTCCCGTTCAATTTTATCTCAGCCAGAGTGGCGTATTGTAGACCAGTCTAGTTTAGGACCAACATTCCATGCACTTCAGTCATTCGCAATGGACGACACGTTATGCACAAGTATTGGAAATGGTCTATCCGCTGCAACAATGCGATCTTGGGTTCATCACAATACAATTGTTCTTGGCATTCAAGATTCACGCCTACCACATTTAGAAGAAGGTATTTCCTTTTTAAAAGAAAACGACTTCAATGTTATCGTTCGTAATTCCGGTGGACTAGCTGTCGTACTTGATGAAGGTGTTTTAAACGTATCACTTTTATTCCAAGAAACAGAAAAAGGTATCGACATCGATCTTGGATACGATACGATGTGGCATTTAATTAAGGAAATGTTAAAAGATTACGATGTTACTATCGAGGCAAAAGAAATTGTTGGTTCTTATTGTCCTGGTAGCTATGATTTGAGCATTCGCGATCAAAAATTTGCTGGTATTTCTCAGCGTCGTATTCGCGGAGGCGTTGCTGTACAAATTTACTTATGTGCGACAGGAAGCGGATCTGAGCGTGCCGCACTCGTTCGTGATTTTTACAACGTAGCAATTCAAGGCGAAGAAACACGATTTACGTATCCTGAAATCGTGCCGAGTACGATGGCTTCACTATCTGAATTACTTGGCGAAACAATTACAGTGCAAGATTTAATGATGCGCCTTTTAAAAACGTTGCAACAATTCGCTCCAAAGTTAACACCATCTCAGCTAACAGTAGATGAAGTTCCTTTATATGAGATGAATTTACAACGTATTATTGACCGTAATAATAAGGCACTTGGCTTAGAGAAGTAAAAACCGCCGCTATAGCGACGGTTTTTTTATATACATGCTTTTATTTTTTCACCACAACAAATTGCTTATCTTCTAAGAAAAATGTTTCTCCTAATTGTTCAATATATTTTTTCTTATTTAACTTAATGTACTTGCCGAATTGAAGGTTTTTCAAATCAATTGTAATGTCTAGCTTATCATCTTTCTCATATTCCTCTTCTCCATCTAAACAACTGTAGATTTCTATTTCTTCACCAGCGTTTAAATTGCTATTTATATAATGAAATAATACTTTCATACCTTCCCCCGGTCTCCCTAAATATCCACCTATTTCATAGACCAACATTTTATGAAAGTGTTTTTTGATTGGCTCATAGTACGTTTCTAGTTTCACAATCGTTATAAAATCCCCTTCAATCATTCCGTAATCCCCTACTGGTAGTTCTTTATTTGCCGCAATAAAGTGGTGTACTGTCACTTTCATCCCTCCCCCTATTATTAAAATTATATATATTCCTTAAAGATTTAAAACTACTTAAATTTTAAAGGATAAACAAAAAAGACCACCCTCATTTCAAAAGAAATAGGGTGGTCTTTTTTCATATTAATTCATTATAGAATTAAAGTGCTTGAGCTGCTGTAATTAAAGCTAACTTGTACACTTCTTCTTCGTTACATCCACGAGATAGATCATTTACAGGCATGTTTAAACCTTGTAAGATTGGTCCTACTGCTTCGAAGTTACCTAAGCGTTGAGCGATTTTGTAGCCGATATTACCAGCTTCTAGGCTTGGGAATACGAATACGTTAGCATCACCTTTAATTGTAGAACCTGGAG
Organism: Bacillus cereus group sp. RP43; assembly: GCF_040459645.1. Taxonomy (NCBI): domain Bacteria; kingdom Bacillati; phylum Bacillota; class Bacilli; order Caryophanales; family Bacillaceae; genus Bacillus; species Bacillus cereus group sp. RP43. The sequence continues at coordinate 119,005 of NZ_JARVHQ010000001.1, read as the reverse complement.
CTTTCTTCTCAGCTACAGATGGTACGAATGCAGCATCGAATTGGAATTCTCCATCTAAAGCTAATTCAGGAGCCATTTCTTTTGCAATGCGAGTTGCTTCTACAACTTTTTCTGTTTCTGGAGATTTCGCAGAACCTTTTGTAGAGAAGCTTAACATAGCAACGCGTGGGTCAATACCGAATAGTTCAGCAGTTTTCGCACTTTCGATACCAATTTCAGCTAAATCTTGGCTGTTTGGTGCAATGTTAATTGCGCAATCAGCGAATACATACTTCTCTTCTTCACGTACCATGATGAATACGCCTGAAGTTTTTGTAACGCCTGGTTTTGTTTTAATAATTTGAAGTGCTGGACGAACTGTATCAGCTGTAGAGTGAGCTGCACCACTTACTAAACCTTGTGCTTTGCCCATGTATACAAGCATTGTACCGAAGTAGTTTTCGTCTTTAAGAATTTTACGAGCATCTTCTTCTGTTGCTTTACCTTTACGGCGTTCAACGAAAGATGCTACCATTGCATCCATCTCTTCGTATGTAGCTGGATCGTAAATATCAACGCCTGCTAATGTTAAGTTCATGCTAGCAGCTTTTGCGCTAATTTCTTCTTTATTACCAACTAAAATTGGTTTTACTAGTTCTTCTTTTGCTAAACGCTCTGCAGCGCCTAAAATTCTTTCATCAGTTCCTTCAGGAAGTACGATAGAAATGCCTTTTCCTTGAACTTTTTCTTTTACTGCTGTAAATAAATTGCTCACGAATAAACCCTCCTACAAATGTTAAAAACTCTACCTTTAAGAATACTTCTTTTCAGCTATATTTTAAACTTATAGCTCCCAAAAAATAGATAAAATGAAAATGATTATATTTTCATAAAATTCAGCCGAGAAAACAAGCCTACTTAAGCCTTATTTTCTCCCGTTTTCCAGTAAATATAAATGTGACAGTTTTATGCACCGAAACTTTATTTAGATGTTTTTAATCCTATATATGCTATAGTTAACGTGTAAAATATCATTAACTGAGGTGAATAGAATGAGTGAAGCAACAACAACGTTAGATGGCTGGTATTGTTTACATGATTTACGTTCTATTGATTGGGCAGCATGGAAAACATTATCTAGTGACGAACGCGGACAAGCAATTTCTGAATTTTTAAATGTCGTTGAAAAATGGAACGAAGTGGCTACTGCAAAAAAAGGCAGTCATGCAATGTATACAGTTGTTGGTCAAAAAGCAGATATTATGCTTATGATCTTACGTCCAACAATGGAAGAGTTAAATGAAATCGAAACAGAATTAAATAAAACAACATTAGCTGAATATTTAGTTCCTGCATATTCTTACGTATCTGTTGTTGAACTAAGCAACTATCTTCCAGCTGATGAAGACCCATACCAAAACCCACAAGTCTTAGCTCGCTTATATCCTGAGTTACCGAAAGCAAATCACATTTGCTTCTATCCAATGGATAAGCGTCGCCAAGGTAATGATAACTGGTATATGCTTCCTATGGATGAACGTAAGAAACTTATGTACAGTCATAGCAAAATCGGTCGCCAGTACGCAGGTAAAGTGCGCCAAGTTATTTCAGGATCAGTTGGATTTGACGATTTTGAGTGGGGCGTAACATTATTTGCTGACGATGTTCTTCAATTTAAGAAACTTATATATGAAATGCGCTTCGACGAAGTAAGTGCTCGCTACGGTGAATTTGGAACATTCTTTGTCGGAAACATTTTACCAAGCGAAAAAGTAACAACATTTTTACACATATAATATAAAAAAGGAACGAAATTCGTTCCTTTTTTTATTACCCTCTACATTTACCTGCAAAAACCTTCTTTTCTCTGCAAATTTGAACAAAAATCGACAAATTCTTTTCAAATTTCTTGTAAGATTGTAACCTTTTCACATCCAAATTTATGCTAAAATGGTACGAGCTATATGCTAATAACGATGCGAAGGTGATAATGTATATGAAGAAAATCTTGTCTATTTCACTATTGTTTCTATTGTCATTTTTTCCCTTAGGAGTAACAACATCCCATGCGGAAGAAAAAATACATATAGAGGCAGCTGCTGCACTTCTATTTGATGCAGATACAGGAAAAATACTGCATGAACAAAATCCAGATGAACTACTAGCTATCGCTAGTATGTCAAAATTAATTGTTGTTTATGCCGTCTTAGAAGCGATTAAAGAAGGTAAAATCACTTGGGATACGAAAGTAAACATTTCCGATTACGCTTATGAAGTTTCACGTAATAATGAATTCTCTAACGTACCGTTCGAAAAGGGACGCCAATATACTGTAAGAGAATTATATCATTCTATCGTTATCTTCTCTGCGAATGGATCTAGTATTGCTTTAGCAGAATTACTTGCAGGAAGTGAAAAGAACTTCTTAAATCTTGCAAATGAACATGCGAAAAAACTAGGGTTAAAGAAATATAAATTTGTAAACGCTACTGGGTTAAACAACGCTGATTTAAAAGGAAAACATCCTGAAGGAACTGATCCGAATGGAGAAAACTCCATGTCAGCTCGCGATATGGGTATTCTTTCAAAAACAATTATTACAAAGTATCCAGAAATGCTAGAGGATACAAAACAAAGATTTAGAAACTTCCCAGATAATCATCCGAAACCCATTCGTATGGAAAATTGGAACTGGATGTTACCAGGTGCTGCTTTCTCTTATGAAGGAGCAGATGGTTTAAAAACAGGAAGCTCTGATACCGCTGGATATGGATTCACCATTACAGCAAAACGTGGTGATTTACGCCTTATTTCAGTTATTATTAAAACAAAATCAATGGACGAGCGTTTCACAGAATCTCGTGCATTAATTGAATACGGGTTTAATAACTTCGAAAAACAGAAATTAAAAGTAGATAAAAATAACAAAATTTCTGTAGTAAAAGGAAATAAAGACTACGTAACAGTTGCACCAGAAAAAGAAGTAACAGTAGTTACTGCAAAAGGTAACAAATCACCTTACAAAATTTCAACTGAAGCAGATAAATTACTTGCTGAAGATGGGCATTTAGTTGCCCCTATTAAGAAAGATGTAAAAGTAGGTTCAATCGTTTTAGAATCAACTGATAAATACGGTTTCTTAAACGGAAATAAAAGTATGAAAGTTACTGCAAAAACGACTGAAGAAGTAGAAAAAGCAAATTGGTTCGTATTAACAATGCGTTCAATTGGCGATTTCTTCTCAAACTTATGGTCTAAAGTATTTTAATGATAAAAAAAGCTAGCCCACGCTAGCTTTTTTATTTTCCCCTCTAAATGTAAAACTTCGTTTGGTTGTCATATCTGAGTCCTTTTTCTCATACCTATGAACTAGTAATTGTTCCACACTTCATCTAGAGATAAAGTGAAACTTTAATCAGTGGGAGTTTTGTTCATCCCCCACTGATTATTAGCCTTCACCAATCGGGCGTTTAGGGGCAGTTTGATCTCCCACCCAACTTCTTTGCTCCAGCCGAATTTTAGGGTGGGAGTCTTACTGCCCGTTAATGCGGGATAAACCTCTTTCTACAAGGCATTCCAAAAAGAGAGGTGAAACATAATGGGTGTTATCGCATATAACGAAGAAGATGTAAAGTTATTAGCTAGACTGATGCGTGCTGAAGCCGAAGGAGAAGGCCAACAAGGGATGTTAATGGTTGGAAACGTTGGCGTAAATCGTGTCCGCGGAAATTGTTTAGATTTTAAAAAAATACGTAATTTACGTCAAATGGTGTATCAAAATCCTGGTGGTTTTGAGGCAACTCAAAAAGGGTATTTTTATCAACGAGCGAGAGAACAAGATATCGCATTGGCAAGACGGACTATTCAAGGACAACGTTTTTGGCCCGCTAACTTTGCCTTATGGTTCTTTAGACCTGAAGGTCCTTGCCCGCCAACTTGGTATGACCAGCAAAATTCTGGTCGCTTTAAAAAGCACTGCTTCTTCCAACCATCTGGTGGAGATTGTCCAGGCGTATATTAAGGAATGAAAATGAGGAGGGATTTTTGAATGGCACAGCAACAAAACCCGTACTACGGAACAGGTTTTTATCAACCATCTGGAACTTATGTACAACCGCAACAAATGACCCCACAACAACAGCAACAACAGCAACAACAGCAAGCAATGCAACAACAAGCTGCTCAAGCTCAACTTGCAGTTTCTCAAGGGATGTTACCACTAGAGCAATCGTATATCGAAAATATCCTTCGTTTAAACAAAGGTAAGCCAGCTACAGTTGTAATGACTTATGAACGTGGTAGTTCGCTTGGTACACAATCTTATACAGGGATTATCGAGGCAGCTGGCCGTGATCATATCGTTATTAGTGAACCGAAATCTGGAAAGCGTTATTTACTACTAATGATTTACTTAGATTATGTAGAATTCCCAGGAGAAATTACGTATTTACCTAGTCAACAAGCAACTTATGCTCCAAGACCATAAAAAAAAGCTGGCAAATGCCAGCTTTTGTTTTTTTATAACCCTTTTACAACTGCAGTTCCGACTAAAATCCACGCCACAATAAATGCTACACCACCAAGGGGGGTAATTGGGCCAAAGAATTTAATACCTGTTGTACTTAATGCATAAAGACTGCCTGAGAACATAATAATCCCAGCTACCATAAGCCAACCCGCAGTGCTTAAAAGTGATGATTGCATTTTATCCATTAATAGAGCAACTACGAATAAGCCACCTGCATGAAACATTTGATATGTAACGCCCGTCTTCCACACTTCTAACATTTTTGCAGAAATTTTATTTTCTAAACCATGTGCTCCAAAAGCCCCTAATGCAACAGATAGCCCCGCTGCAATACAACCTAGTAAAAAGAAAATTTTCATCTTAATTCCCCTTTTTATTTTTATCATAAGCAATTTTCACATATAATCCAAACGATTTAACCCTTAAAAATCAAATAAAGAATTACCATTTGCACCTTCTTCTTTTATATACACAGGTTCTCCAGAAACTGGCATAACCGGTTGAACTGTTGTTATAGGCTGAGATCCGATTATTTGTGATTGAACTTGTGGTTCTCTATACGTAGAAGGCTCAACTTGTTCATCTAATAATAAATCACATAATGCACGCACAACTAATAAATGCTCTTTTGATTTTTGTCCTTCACTACTTTTTGCCTTTGCAATTTCACTCGCCATTTTATTTAAAACCTTATCGCTAGATACTTGCATTCCTTGTCACCTCTTACTTTGTAGTTCTTTCTCAAATTGCCCCAGTTTCTCCACTGAGCCAAATACTATTATCATATCATGTTCTTGCAGTTTTTCCTGCCCCGTTGGATTATGGATAATATCCCCATCTCTTAAAATCGCTAAAATTGTTACATCAAATTGATTTCTCACATTACTCTCTAATAACGATTTACTAACTAAGATAGAATCTTTTCCAACTTGAATTTCTTCAATTACAAATGATTGCTCTATTCCATACAATACTGTATCAATATAATGAACTGTTAACGGATTCGCAATACCCTTCGCTATATGAATCCCTGCCATACTAGATGGATTAATAACCTTATTTGCACCAGCGCGCCGTAATTTCTCTTCTGTTTCTGGCTTTTCAGCTCTTGCTACAATTTTAATTGTATCATTAAGCCCTCTTGCCGTTAATGTAATAAATACATTTTCAGCATCGTTTGCTACGATAGCAACTAGACCAGCCGCCTTTGAGATTCCGGCATTATGTAACACTTGATCTTCAGTTGCATCCCCATGTACATATAAAAGCTTTTCCTGTTCGAATATACTTTCATCTTTTTCCACAACTACAAATGGGATTTTCTTTTCCTGTAATTCATGTACAACTTGAAGCCCTACTCTTCCGCAACCACATACTATAATATGCTTTTGTAACTGTGCTATTTGTTTATCCATCTTCTTCCTCCGCACTGCATGAAATAAGTTACCCTCAATGATCATAGCTGCTACTACCCCCATTGCATACGTAACGATACCGACGCCAACAGGTATAATAAGGAGCGCAAAAAATTTCCCCGCCTTTGTTACAGGCACTACATCACCATATCCAACAGTTAATACAGTAATCATCGTCATCCAAAATGCTTGGAACAAGCTAATCTCTTCAATTGTCATAAATCCTAGCGTTCCTAGAATTACAACAAAAGTCATACATATAACTGCTATCCATAATTGCTTCCGTGCATTCATATTATGTTTCAACTCTTTTCTCTATCTACAATCTTTGCCAGAGGAAATGAAATACGTATATACTAGAAACGGAATCTATGAAAGAGGTTGATATAATGAAGCTATTTCTTTCTGCCTTACAATGGGCACTATTTATTTTAGCTGGAAGTCTTATTGTACCAATTAGTGTCGCAACTAGTTACGGTCTCGATGGTGCTGAAGCTATCGCATTTGTACAAAGAACATTATTTGTTCTCGGTTTTGCCGGCCTACTGCAAGCTATATTTGGTCATAAACTTCCTATTCAAGAAGGTCCTGCAGGCCTTTGGTGGGGAATTTTCTCCCTTTATGCAAGCTTAGGTGTCGTATTATTTGGATCAAGTAATGAAACACTTAAGGTCCTTCAGTACGCTTTCCTATTAAGTGGCATCATTTGTATTATTCTTAGTGTTTTTGGACTTATTGATAAACTGGTTCGTTACTTTACACCGACAGTAATTGGAACATATTTATTCCTTCTTGTCGCACAACTTAGTGGCTCCTTCTTAAAAGGCATGTTTGGCCTTGATGGACAACATACAGAAGTACAGCCAAAGGTATTTATTCTTTCACTCATTGTTATTTTACTATCTTTTTTCATTATGAAGCTACCTATTATTGGACAATATTCCGTTCTTTTCAGCATCGTCTGCGGCTGGATATTATTCGCGTGCTTCGGATTATCTAATCCAGTAACACCTGTGACAGATATAATTCGTCTTCCATCTCTATTTGTTTTCGGAATGCCTCGCATTGAATGGAACATGGCAATTACGGTAGTTTTCGTCACACTATTACTTCTAACAAATATGTTAGCAAGCATTCGCGTTGTACAAAAGGTTGTGTCTAAGTATGAAAAAGATGCAGCTCCAGATCGCTTCAAACAAGCTGGCATTATAACAGGAATAAATCAATTGCTAGGCGGTCTATTTTCAGCCATTGGTCCTGTTGCCATTTCTGGATCAGCGGGATTTATCGCAACGACAAATATTTATAAGCGCCTTCCATTTATGTTAGGGTCAAGCTTTATCATTCTTGTTAGTATATTCCCAAAGATTACTTCATTCTTTGCAGCAATCCCCGTTGCAGTTGGGTATGCTGCGATTTACCCTGTATTTGCAAGCATGATTGGTCTCGCTTTTCGCGAATATGACACTGTGCAAAATAAAGAACAATTATTTAAAGTAGCAGGTCTTTCAATCTTTACAGGAATCGGAGTTATGTTCGTTCCAGCCGGAGCATTTTCTACGCTGCCACCATTTTTAGCATCATTTTTAAGTAACGGTCTCGTTCTTGGATCTGTAATGGCAATCTTGCTAGAAATACTATTTTCTCGTTCGCACGAAAAACAACTATCGTAAATTGGAAAACTTCCATTATTGCACTCTGCCTTTAGAGTTGTTACGATAATGATAAATTGTCATGGGCAACACGCTCATGATAATTTATACTAACAATGCAGAACTTCTCCTAATTTCATATAAAGAGGTTCGATGTCTTACTATATATTCCCCACTATCTTCATAAAAATTTATTTCTATTCCAACAAAGAAAGGAATTTTCTATATGACTTATAAAATGATTGTTTTAGATTTAGATGATACTTTATTACGCGATGACCATACAATTTCGCCTCGTACGAAAGAGGCTTTAATGACAGCACAAGAGCAAGGGGTTAAAGTTGTACTTGCTTCTGGGCGCCCAACGTTTGGTATGCGCAATGTTGCAAAAGAACTTCTTTTAGAAGAATACGGTAGCTTCATTCTATCTTTTAACGGTGCAAAAATTATTAACTGTAAAACAAATGAAGAAATCTTCAGTAGCACGCTATCTCCTGAAATCGTTCACAACCTATTTGAAATTAGTAAAACTGAAGATGTATGGATTCATACTTATATTGGCGATGATATCGTAACGGAAGAAAATAATTCGTATACTGAAATTGAAGGCGATATTACTGGTATGCCAATTGTTGTAGTAGATGATTTTAAAGCTGCTGTTAAAGAGCCTGTAGTAAAAGTATTAATGAATAAAGAAGCTGAACGCCTTGTCGAAGTAGAAAAGAAACTACAAAAACAACTAGAAGGTCAATTAAGCGTTATGCGCTCTAAACCATTCTTCTTAGAATTCACTGAATATGGTGTTACAAAAGGAACGAGCTTAAACCAATTAATCCAAAAACTTGGTATTAAACGCGAAGAAGTTATCGCAATGGGTGATAGCTATAACGATCAGGCAATGATTGAATTCGCTGGTCTTGGCGTTGCAATGGGCAATGCACCAGATGATATTAAAGAAATTGCAAACTACGTAACAGATACAAATATGAACGATGGCGTTGCAAAAGTTGTAGAGAAGTTCGTACTAAAAAGAGAAGTACTTGTTTAATATTTTCACTCATAAAACCTATTTGAAGTCAAATACTTCAAATAGGTTTTTATTTAAATTACATTGCTTTTGTGACTATATTTTGAACTTTGCACTATTCTCGTAGTGTAAAGTTTCTTTTTGTATATAATGGAACAAAATAGACTATTTTATTTTGAAAAAGAATACAAATTTACTATATACAAGCATACGTTAAAGGAGGCTATTTCATGTTATCTACACCAATCGGACGATTAAGAGCAATCGGCTTAGTTGAGGGGATTTCTTTCCTATTACTATTATTTGTAGCAATGCCATTAAAATATTTTGCAGGGTTTGCAACAGCTGTTAAAATTACAGGTATGGCTCATGGCGTTTTATTCATACTATTCATCTTTGCGGTAATTCAAGTAACAATCGTACACCGTAAAACAATTTTATGGGCACTTGGTGCACTTGTTGCATCAGTTATCCCATTTGGTACTTTTGTACTAGATGCAAAACTAAAAAATGAACAGTAATAGTAAAAAGGTAGTTAACAATTGTTAGCTACCTTTTTTGCGTTTATATATTCGGAATTTGCCAATCGATTTCTTTTTCATCCATTTTAGATAAAATCTCATTTACTTTAGAGTACGGCTTACTTCCAAAGAAACCTCGTCTTGCTGATAATGGGCTTGGATGTACGGACTCGATAATATAGTGATTCGTATTCGTAATTAATTTTTTCTTCGCCTGAGCATGGCGTCCCCATAATATGAAAATAACTGGCTTTTCACGTTCATTTAATAGCTCAATTACGCGATCTGTGAAATGCTCCCATCCTTTTCCTTTATGAGAATTTGCTTCAGCTTGACGAACCGTCAATACCGCGTTTAATAATAAGACTCCTTGCTCCGCCCATTTTACTAAATAACCGTTATTCGGAATTTCATAACCATATTCATCTCGAAGTTCTTTATACATATTTAGCAATGACGGTGGCGTTTTAATGCCAGGTTGTACAGAAAAGCTTAAACCATGCGCTTGATTCGGTCCATGATATGGGTCTTGTCCTAAAATAACGACCTTTGTATTTTCATAACTTGTATACTGAAGAGCGTTAAAGATATCTTCTTTCTTTGGATAAATCACATGCTCCTCATACTCTTCTTTTAAAAAATTAGCTAAAGCTTGATAGTATTCTTTCTCAAATTCTGACCTCAGTAATGGTCCCCAATCATTCTGCAAAATGTTTTCCATGCCTTCACTTCCTATCCAATTAATTCACCATATCCTGCCTTGTAAATACTACAAATGAAATGATAAGAGATACTACTGCCCAAACCGTTAAATTCATTAAAGAAAATCCCATTGATAATCCTTGTAATGCAGGCAGTTTTCCTGATAAATAATCCGTTAACGATAAATTGACACTAAAAATGTATTTCGCACCTTCCCAAGACGTTGCGAATGAACTTAAAATGCCGCCTGCGATTAACGCAGCTAACATAACGCCCATACCAGCTGGTGTATTTCGAATTAAAACAGAAACCATAAATGATATAGTTCCAACCACAATGGCAACAAACCAAGCTAATCCGTACGCCATTAAAATGTATTGCCACTGCGGAATAAGATGGACAAAGTTCGTATTCAATGTTTCCTTATCGATAACAAATCCAGTTAAAACAGGTAAGTTCCATCCAGAGTATCCAAATACAAGCCCTGATAATGCGTAAGCAAACACACCGACAAGAAGCAATATGAGCGAAATGAAAAATAACATCGTCACATATTTACTAAGGAGTATTTTCCAGCGCCGAATTGGCCTCGTCAGAAGCATTTTCATCGTACCATCGCTTCGTTCTCCTGAAACAATATCAATGGCGACAATCATAACGAGCAATGGAATAAATAACGTTATTCCTTGTTCAATAAATGCCCTCACAAATGTTGGTGCCCCTGGCGCAGTCGGATTAATATCATGATCTAAATAATATTGTTGCTGTTCCACTCTTACTTTTAACCAATCACGCCATTCTTCTGGCAATCTAGAATTGTTCAAGCGGTTTTGTGAATCAACAATTTGTTGTTGCAATGATACTTTCCAATCGGTCGTACCAAGCCTTTTTTGCGTTGTTTCTATTTCACGATACTGAGCATACACAAAAAGCGGAATCAAGATTGCTAAAATAAGCATAACAACAACAATCCGTTTCTTACGATAAATCTTTTCTGATTCATTTAAAACTAGATTTGCAAATTCACGCATGTTGCTCACCCCTTGTGAGTTCAATAAATAAATCTTCTAGCGTAAATACAAGCTCTTTGACGCTATGTACATCTATCTCGTTTTCTACAAAGTTCTTATTCCAAATATTAACAGACGCAACATCCATACGACATAGTAAACGCTCATCTTCTATAATAACTTCCTCTACCTCTTCGGCAGCGTCTAACATGTCTTTTGCTTTGGAAATCGGTGTAACGACCCATTCCACACGATCACTCGCTGTTTTGATCAACTCTTCAATAGGTGCAACTGTTATCATTTTTCCTTTATGAATAATAGCAACACGGTCGCATATCATTTGCACTTCACTTAATAAGTGACTCGAAATAAATACACTCATATTTTCTTCTTTTACAAGCTTATGTATAAATTCCCTAAGTTCTCTAATCCCAGCTGGATCTAAACCATTTGTCGGTTCATCTAATATGAGCAATTTCGGGTTTCCAAGCAGCGCCTGTGCAATTCCGAGGCGCTGCTTCATACCAAGGGAATATGTTTTTACCTTATCGTGAATACGCTCATCTAAATGAACCATTTTTGCAATTTCAATAATACGTTCATCTGATATATCACCAAGCATGCGCGCAAATTGCTTTAAGTTTTCCCATCCTGTTAAATATGTATAAAGCTCTGGGTTTTCAACGATACTTCCAATTTGACGCATCGCTTCTCTGAAATTTTCCTTAATAGAATAACCACCAATAGAAATAGTACCTTCTGTCGCTTTAATCAGTCCGACTAACATTCGAATTGTTGTCGTTTTCCCGGCTCCGTTCGGTCCTAAAAAGCCAAACACTTCTCCTTGCTTTACATCAAATGAAATGTCTTCTACAAGTGTCTTCTTTCCAATTACCTTCTTCACGTCTCGTACGGAAAGTATCATCGTCATTTTATCCCTCCTTGTTCTAGTTTTAGTTTACTTACGACGTTTTGGACTAATCGCTCTGCCATATATGTGTAGCCTACTTCATTCGGATGAAAATGATCGGAGTATAATAAATCTTTTCCGCGATTTTGGAATAAATCAAATGTCGGTGTGATATATACATTTTTATCATTTAATGCTAACTTCTCTAAAGAAGCATTCCAATCAACAACAATATTTGATGAACCTCTTAAATCTTCCACATCCTCAAAAGGATTGTATAAACCTAGCCAAAAAATAGGGCTATCTGTATTTAATTTACGAATTTCTTCTATAATTTTCTTTGCTTCATTTTGAAACGTTTCCGTATCAGGACGATACGTTTCTAAATCTATCTTTCCGAGCGATTCCCATCCTGGGAACAAATCATTTCCTCCAATTGTTAAAACAATTACATCTGCTTGCTTAATTGAATACTGAGCACCGCTACCCTCTAATTGTTTTAATAAATCCGGCATTTTTGCGCCACTAACTGCCAAATTGGTTAGTGCAACTTTTTGTTTATAATCTTTTTGTAAATCCTGTTTCATTCGTCCAATATAGCCAATTCCTTCTTTATCACCAACGCCTCGCGTTAACGAATCACCTAGACTAACTATTTGTAACGTTCCCGTTTTCTTTTTCTCTTTTGCCACTACGTCAGTCTTTGTAATTAATTTGGAAGCTTTCGGATTTAATACATCATTCACACCCGAAACAAAACCATATGCAAATAAACAGAAAGACGCAATTGTAATGAGTAGAATTACTTTTACTAATTTTGATCTCATATCAAAACCCCTTTTAGCCCCTATAGATTGTCCATAATTATACCAAACGAATTTTCGAAAAGCGATTTTCACACCTTCTCTATTATGTCGTTTCCCTATTTACCAAATTTGGTAATAACTCTACATGTTTCACATCTATTTCCTCATCATTAATCTTTTCATATAATAATTCAAATGCCTTTATACCAACATTTTTACTCGAATGCGAAATCGTCGTAATACCTAATATATCTGCTACCTCTTGATCATCACATCCGATAATCGTAATATCCTCTGGGATACGAATTCCTTGTTTTTTCGCCTCCGTTACCATTCCTGCAGCAATATGATTACAAGATACAAGAAACGCCGTCGGTTTTACAGACATACTAGCCCATTCCCTGACTACATTGCGCCCATCTTCCACCGTAAAACAGCCTTTAAACTTCCAGGCATCTAACGGTGTTATAACAATCTGTTGAAGTGAATCCTCATACGCCTTTTTTCGCCTTTGGCTATTAATACTATTACTTCTTCCAATGCAATATCCGATACGTGTATGACCAGCATCTATTAAGCTTTTCATCCCGCGCAAAAATACTTTGTAGTAATCAATATGTACACTCGAAATGAAATTCGAATCTATTTCTTCACACATCACAATTGGACCAAACTTCGTATACTCTTCAAGTTTTTCCTTACTATTTGTCCGTGAACATATAATTACTCCATCAAGCTTTTTCATTTTTAACATCTGTAAAATTTCAAGCTCTTTTTCTTCGCTATAATTTGTCTGGCAAAGCATCATATTATAATTATTCTTTGCGGTTTCCTTTGATATTCCCCCAATAATGGCACTGTAATATTGATCATTTACGTGCGGCAATAAAACGCCAATTACATTCGTTTTTCCTTTCACTAAATGAATAGCATTCACATTTTGCGTATAATTTAATTCTTCTATAATCGCTAAAATTTCTTTTCGTTTCTGTTCATTCACGTACGGATGATTATTGAGTACACGTGAAACAGTTGAAACCGATACCCCAGCAAGTTCAGCAATCTTTCTTATATTCGTCATCTCATTTTCCCCTTCTCACAAAAATTCTCCCTTGACCTGGTAAGCTTTCCACAATATATCCTTTCCTAGCAAATACATTTTGAAAGGATATACAACTATGCTTCGATTCAAATTAGAATATATATTTTTCATTGGCGGTTTACTCATTCTCGCCATCGGTATTAATATGATGACGACAATTACTTCCTTTGGACTTAGCCCTTATGATTCCTTCTTTATTGCACTATATCAAAATTTTGGGATAAGTATTGGTTTTTGGATTTTTATGATTAACTTTGTTTTTACCCTAATCGTACTCTTTTGGGACAAAAAACAAATTACAATCGGCACAATTGTCACAATGATTCTTATTTCTCTTTTTGTTGATTGGGTTGGTTCTATTACGACTATTATGGACGCTATCCGCTCTCTTCCAAAATATATAACACTTATTTGCGGAAATCTATTCGTCGGAGCTGGAATTGGTCTTTACGTCTCTACTAACCTTTGCGCAGCACCTCAAGAGGCTTTCGTTTTAACTGTTGCTGAGAAAAAGAAATGGACATTTAGAAGAACAGAAATTTCATTAGCTTTTTTATTTTTAACATTAAGCTTCTTATTAGATGGGCCAATCTATTTTGGAACAATTATCTTATCCTTTACAACAGGTTGGATTATTCAAGCATTTATTCAAGTTGGTACGCAGATTTTAAATAGAAAAAACCCTATTAAGCAAGCCGCTTAATAGGGTTTTCGTTTTATTAGAAGAGATACTACTTAGCATCTCCTTCAATTCGATAGTTTGCTTTCACACAATCTATTTCTTCATACGATTGCAATGTATGTAGAATGTACTCATAATCCGCAAGAGAAGCACGATGCGTTACAATTACGATTTCTGCTTTCCCTTTCTCTTCAAGTGGCATTTGAATAATCTTTTCAAAACTAACACCGCGCTCAGAGAACAAGGATGTAATTTTTGCAAACACACCAATTTCGTCTTTCACATGAAGTCTTAAAAACTTTTTCACAACAATTTCATCTGGCTCTTTTAGTACCTTTTGATATTGCGGGACTACCGCACTATTTCCGTTTACACCAAGCCTAATATTTTGCATTACAGCAACTAGGTCAGAAACAACAGCTGTCGCTGTCGGTAAACTTCCTGCTCCCGGTCCATAAAACATCGTTTCTCCTACCGCTTCACCATACACATAGACAGCATTATATTCATTTTGCACTGCCGCAAGAGGGTGTGCATTTGGAAGTAAAGTTGGCTCAACTGTAACCTCTAATTTCTCGCCATCTCGCTTTGCGAGACCAATTAATTTAATTGTATAGCCTAAGCTCTTACTATATTCAATATCTTCTGCTGTAATAGAAGTAATTCCTTTTACCTTCACATCTCCAAGCTCTACATTTGTAGAGAAACCGAGAGTAGCCAAAATCGTCATTTTTCTTGCTGCATCTAAACCTTCTACGTCTGATGTTGGATCTGCTTCTGCAAATCCAAGCTGCTGAGCTTCTTTTAACACGTCGTTATATGCTCTCCCTTCGTCTGACATTTTCGTCAAAATAAAATTTGTCGTCCCATTTACAATTCCCATTACTTTCGTAATAAGATCTGAGGAAAGTCCTTCTACGATGCTCCGTAAAATTGGAATCCCTCCAGCTACACTTGCTTCGTAAAATAAATCAGCCTTATTATCCTTTGCTACTGCTAATAGTTCCGCTCCGTGTAACGCCATTAAATCTTTATTTGCAGTCACAACGTGCTTCCCGCTTTGTAAAGCTTGTAAAATATATGCTTTTGCATCATCAATGCCACCCATCACTTCGATGACAACATCAATATTTGAATTATCTAAAATTTCATTTGCATTTTGTGTTAATAGAGTAGAAGGCACGTCTACTTCTCTCTCTTTCTCAATGTTTTGCACCAATACTTTCGTTACTTTCACTGGACAACCTACTTGGTGTATAAGTCGTTCTTGATGATCTGTAATAATACGAACTACACCACTACCAACTGTCCCAAGACCTAATAACCCCACTTGAATTTCTTTCATAATACTGTCCACCCCTTAAAAATTGTGTTTAGATGCCATTATATAGACAAAAAATCTGAAAAACAATGTATTTTGAATATTAAGAAAAATACAGGTTGATCTTTACAAATAAAACGCTACCACGTGTTATACAATCATTTACAATATATAAGGGGTTTCTTGATACACGTAATAATTCAGCCAATTAGAGAATAATAAATTCCCATGACTCCTCCACCTAACAAGCGGCTTCTCATTTGGATTATTATGTTTAAAATAATTTTTTGGCACATCAATATTTAACCCTTTTTGGCAGTCCCGTTCGTATTCTTTCTTTAACGTATCACAACTGTATTCACTATGTCCGAGTGCGAAAACTTGCCTTCCCTCTTGCCCAATAACAAGATGAACACCCGCTTCTTCAGAACTGGCTAATAACGTTAATTCTTTCACTTTTTCAATATCGCTCTCTCGTACTTCTGTATGACGAGAATGCGGAGCAAAAAACACTTCATCAAACCCTTGTAACAATTTCACATGTTGCTCGCGAACCTCATGTTCAAATACACCAAACATTTTTTCCGCAAGAGGGTACTTCGGCACACCATAGTGATAATACAAACCTGCTTGTGCCCCCCAGCAAATATGAAGCGTAGATGTTACATTCGTTTTTGAATACTCCATAATACGTCCAAGTTCTTCCCAATAATCTACTTCTTCAAAAGAAAGAGTTTCAACTGGTGCTCCTGTAATAATGAGTCCATCAAATTTTTCATTCTCAATATCACGGAATGTTTTATAGAAGCTCGTTAAATGGTCCTGCGCTACATTGCGAGACAGATGCGATTCCATATGAAGTAAATGCACATCTAATTGCAACGGTGTATTTCCAATTAAACGAAGTAATTGCGCCTCTGTTTCTTGTTTTGTAGGCATTAAATTTAATATAGCAATTTTCAAAGCACGTATATCTTGTGTTACTGCTCGCTCCTTCGTCATTACAAAAATATTTTCCTTCTGCAATACTTTGCGAGCTGGTAAATCTTTATCAATTATGATCGGCATGTTGTTTGCCTCCGACTAGCGCCGCTTCTAAATCTGCAATAATATCAGAAACATCTTCTATACCGACCGATAAACGGATTAAATCAGATGTAACACCAGCTAAACGCTGATTTTCTGTGCTTAATTGTCTGTGCGTCGTACTAGCAGGATGGATTACACAAGTTCTTGCGTCAGCTACATGCGTTACAAGAGTTGCAAGCTTTACATTTGCGATAAATTCTTTTGCTGCTTCTAATCCGCCCTTAATACCAAATGTTAAAACTCCACTAGCACCTTTTTTCAAATACTTTTGTGCTAACGAGTAATTTTCATTACTATCTAACCCTGGATAATTCACCCATTCAATGCGATCATGATTAGCAAGCCACTTAGCAACTTCGAGAGCATTTTCACTATGACGCTCCATTCGTAAATGCAATGTTTCAAGGCCAATGTTGCTAATATATGCATTGAATGGGCTCATACAGTTTCCGTAGTCTCTTAATAACTGAACGCGTGCTTTCACAATATACGCTGCTGCTCCAAAATTTTGAACATAGCTTACGCCGTGATAACTCGGATCCGGTTCGACAAGCTCAGGGTATTTTCCATTTGTCCAATCGAAGTTCCCTCCATCTATTACAATGCCGCCTAGAGAACTTGCATGGCCATCAATATATTTCGTTGTAGAATGGACAATGATATTTGCCCCATGTTCAAACGCCTGGCATAAATAAGGCGTCGCTAATGTATTATCAACGATAAAAGGTACTTCTAATTCTTTTGCTGCCGTTGAAAGTTCTTTGAAATTCAAAACGTTCATTGCTGGATTTCCTAATGACTCTGCATAAACGAGTTTTGTCTTATCATTAGCAAGTGCCACAATTTCATCTGCCGTTAAATTAGGATTAAAGAACGTAACATCGATACCAAGCTTACGCAAACTCACTCCAAATAAATTAAACGTTCCTCCGTAAACAGTTGAAGAACAAAGTAAATGGTCTCCACTACTGCAAATATTTAAAACCGCAAGCATAATAGCTGCCTGCCCAGAAGCTGTTGCAACAGCCCCTACACCGCCTTCTAAATCTGATAACTTCTGCTCAAATGCAGCTAGAGTAGGATTTCCAATACGCGTATATATATATCCTTCTGCCTCTAAATTAAATAGTGCTGCTAAATCATCTGACGTATCGTATTTATACGTTGTACTTTGATAAAGTGGCAAAACACGCGGCTCACCATTTTTTGGCGTATAGCCACCTTGCACACAAATCGTTCCTTTCCCCCATGATTCTCCCATCTCTCATTCTCCTTTCTTTTATGCAAAATAAAAAACTGCTCCTTCCCTGAAAACAAGAAAGGAGCAGTTTGAAAACACGCTCTAAGGTTCTTTCTTATCTCTCAGGATTATTACCTGCAGGATTTGGCACAATTCCGTTATACGGCTGTTGCCAAGGTTTCATCGGGCCTGTCCCTCCACCTTTTCTTGATAAGACTATGCAATTACCGTTGATTTTATAGCAATAATTTCCTGATGTCAAATAGTTTTTCTGAATGTTCTAAATTAAATGAGAGGAATTTAATTTAAACAACAAAAGAAATATATTCCATATTCATTTGAAAAAGACCTTTTAAAAACTCCGATCAATATATAGAATTAAATAAGTGGTTTAACCGCGTTTGTTTCAAATTTTCATGAGATTTCAATATATTGAATAAGCCAAACCCTCAAAAAGATACTATATATATTCCATTCATTTCACACTAGCATTTTTAATCCTTTCTACATGAAAACTTACATAACGGAGGTACAACATGACAAATAAAAAGGACATGCACTATATACTCGTCCTATATGGCATTCTTTTAGGCTCTATAGTAGGAGCTACAGTCTGGTTATTTTTAGTTACAATAAATATCGGAATTCACTTTATTTGGGGATACTTACCTACTATTTTCTCTTCTCCGCCTTATTACACCATTTGTGTAACAATCATCGGTGGTATCCTCGTTGGTTTAACACAAAAATACTTCGGTACATATCCACGTCTTATGCCCGAAGTGATGGCTGAATATAAAAAAACAGGTAGAATCGAATACAGTTTTGTACATAAAGCTACTTTAACTGCGATTATCGTTTTAATATTTGGAGCTAGTTTAGGCCCAGAAGCAGCACTTGTTGGAATTATCGGTGGACTTTGTACATGGGTAGGAGATCGCTTTAATTTTGCTTTAAAGGGAATGAATGAACTAACAGAGGTTGGAATTGGTGCTACTTTAAGTGTAATTTTTAATGCACCATTATTCGGTTACTTAGCTCCGAATGAAAATGAGGGTGAGCAAATTAATGAATTTTCGAAAGGAAAAAAAGCAATTGTATATTTAGCTACCACTTTTGCCGGTTTTTCCGTTTACTTATTGCTTAGTAAACTCGATAATCGTGGATCCTTTATTGTTGATTTTGGGGAAGGGTCTCTTGCTCTTAATGAATGGATCGCCTTTCTACCACTTGCTAGCATTGGTGTTATAGTTGGTTTCTTTTATTTCAAATTAGAATTCGCATTAGAGAAATTAATCCATCCCTTCAGGGAATACAAGGTATCACTTGGAATTATAGGCGGTATTTTATTAGGAGTTACAGGAACTTTTCTCCCGTATACGTTATTTTCAGGGGAACATCAATTAAAAGATTTAGTCGTTGAATGGAGCCATTTGTCCTTCTGGGTACTACTTCTTTCAGGGGTTTTAAAATTATGTATTACTGCCGTTTGTTTAAATACGGGTTGGCGCGGCGGACATATTTTCCCAATTATATTTGCTGGATCAAGTATCGGATATGCTATAGCTTCTATTATCCCTATAGATCCAATAGCTTCTGTAGCCATCGTCACGACAGCTATTTCAAGCTATGCATTAAAAAAACCAATAGCTATAACATTACTATTGCTCATGTTTTTCCCGCTCAATTTATTATTACCGATGCTTGGAGCTGCGGCAATTGGTAATGCTTTTCCGCTTCCTAAACATAACGAAGCTACAAATTAATAAAAATAGGCAGTAGGGACAAAAGTTCCACTGCCTATTTTTGTTACACATGCCGCTTCAATAGAGCGTATAAATCTTCAAAACTATGCACTTCATATGTTGGCACAATCTCGCTATCATTTGATTTCTTTTCTGGATTAAACCAACAAGTATCAATTCCCGCTACATATCCACCTTTAATATCGGCGCTTAATGAATCCCCAATAATAAGCCCTTCTTCAGAAGCAAAGTTAGGAATCCTTTCAAAAGCATAATCAAAATACTCTTTCATCGGCTTTTGAAAACCTGTATCTTCAGAAACAAAAATACCTTTAAACAATGAATGTAACCCTGCATTACGTAAACGTTTATCCTGCGTCTTAGAAATACCGTTTGTCACTATATATAAATCATACTCACTTTGAATTTGATTTATAAATTCAAACGCACCTTGCATTAGTTGGTTTCCTTCTTCTAAGTAGCTACGATAATTATTTTCGAATAATATCCCATCTACTTCTTCCCCGTACTCTTTAAACAAAATGGAAAATCGTGTATTTACAATTTCATTTCGCGTTATTTCACCTTTTTCAAAAGAACCCCAAAGGCCTTTATTTATTTTTTTATAACGCTCCTCTATTTCATCGGTTAAAAGAAGCCCCTTCTCTTCAAAAAGCATCCGTAAAGCGATTTTCTCAGCCGTTTGAAAATCTAGTAATGTATCATCTACATCAAATAGCAATGTTTTATATTTTTTCATAAACCCCTCACACTCTCTTTTCTACAAAAACAAATTTACATAAATCGTATCATTCTTCCTTGTAAAAATAATAGGAGATATCTCATACTAAATATGAGGTGAAAATATGAAAGTCAGCAAAAATAACGAAGAAATTTCTCATTACATGCAAACTTACAACCTCCACACTCTTTTTTCTTTTGATGTCTTACCGTATGCTGAGCTACATTCCTTTCAAAAGAAAGAAAAGATATGTACTGAAGGGGTTGATTTCCCTTATCTTTATTATTTAATTTCTGGGAAAGCAAAAATATATATGAGTCACAAAAACGGAAAGGTTTCATTAATTAACTTTATTCAAGCACCTTCGTTCATTGGAGAATTAGGATTAATTGGTGTAGAATCCTTTACTAAAGCAGTTGAGGTAATCGATGATTGTATTTGCTTAGCACTTCCTCTTAAAAATTGTCAGCATCTTTTATTGCAAGATGCTACCTTTTTACAGAAACTATGCAAATTCATTGGCGAAAAAACAATTGTCCGAACAGAAAGTTATGCAAAAAACAATAGTTATCCGTTCGAAAATCGATTAGCGGCGTTTATTCTATTAACAGAACAAAATAATTGCTATACCGAAAAACATACCGAAGCCTCAGAATACTTAAACGTCAGTTATCGTCATCTTTTATATGTATTAAACCAGTTTTGCCAGCAAAATTATTTAAAAAAAGAAGGCCGAACATATTATATACAAGATCGAAATCAATTAGAAAAACTTGCTGATGAGCTAAAAATATAAAGAAACAGCATTAACGTTTAAGCGTTAATGCTGTTTCTTTGAGTGACGATTATATTTTTAATTAAAATTTACTTGCTACTTTAGCCGCTTCTTCAAGACCTGCTGTAATGATTTCTTCTGCTTTATCTGGGAATTGGTTATGTCCTTCGATAACTACTGTTTTCATGTTTGTTGCGCCGAAGAAGCCCATCATGCTTGCTACGTATTTAACAGCCATTTCCATTTCAGCTGCTGGTCCTTCAGAATATACGCCGCCGCGTGCATTTAATAACGCAATCTTCTTATCTCCAATAAGCCCAACTGGACCCTCTGGTGTATATTTAAACGTTTTACCAGCACGGTTTAAATAATCAATATACGTGTGTAATACGGCTGGAATCGTTAAGTTCCATAATGGGAAACCGAAAACTACTTTATCAGCTTCTAGAAATTGATTTAAATACTTATCAGCAACTGCTACCACTTTTGCTTCTTCTTCTGTTAAATCAAATCCTCTACCTGCTTTGAATGTACCATTAATCATATCTACGCCTACATATGGTAATTCTTCTTTATATAAATCAAGTTCTACTACTGTATCATTTGGATGTGCTTCTTTATAGTTTGCTAAAAATGCCTCGTATAATCTCACACTTACTGCTTGTTCCGCTGGGCGGTTGTTTGCTTTTACAAATAAAACTGTTGCCATGATTCTTTTCCTCCTACTACTCACTCTTATGTTGTTATATATTACTTACGAAAAAAGGGTACTCCCTTGTAATTGTTGTTGCTTACAAATACATTTTATCTTTATATCAAGACAATTTCGTCCTCACATAGACGTATTTTTCCATAAAAAAAGTCCACCTTCTAAAGGCGAACTAGGTCTTACGACTTTCGTCTTATACAATTCCATTTTTCACCGCATATAATGCTGCTTGTGTGCGATCGGATAAATGTAACTTACTCAAAATACTACTCATATGAGCTTTTACCGTTTTTTCTGTAATAACTAAAACAGAAGCAATTTCTTTATTACTCATCCCTTTCGCCAATAGCTGCAGTACTTCATTTTCTCTCGCTGTTAACACATCCACTTGAACTGAAGGTTCTTCTTCTTTCTCTTCCTGTGGTAATGTTTGAGAAAGAAGGGCATTTGCTATATCTGGATGTAGTTGAATATTACCTTTATACGCGCTTCGAATAGCTTCAACAAGCTGATCTGGTTCTATATCTTTTAAAATATAACCACTCGCCCCAGCTTTTAGTGCCGGCAATACATGAGCTTGGTCAGAAAAACTAGTTAATACAATTACTTTCACGTTTGGATATTCTTTTTTAATACAAGCTGTTGCCTCAATTCCATCCATCTCAGGCATATATAAATCCATTAATACGACATCTGGACTTGTTTCGCCTACTTTCACCAACGCTTCTTTCCCATTGTTTGCTTCCCCAACTAATTCAAAATCTTCCTGTGTGCTTAGAAAAAATGCCAATCCTTTTAAAACAACTGTATGATCATCAACTAACAATACTTTTATTTTCACAAACTTCCCTCATTTTCACATCATAATGGTACATTTACTTTTACACTCGTTCGTTTCTTGCTACTTACAATTTTAATTGTTCCACCAACTAATTCTACTCTTTCACGCATCGTAGTCATACCAAGTGATTTCTTCTCTTTTATATCCTTTTCTACAAACCCATTTCCTTGATCGACTATTTCTAATGATACATTTTTCTCCGTCACTTTGAAATAAATCGTCGCTTCTCTTACATTCGCATGCTTACTTACGTTATTTAAAGCTTCTTGTCCAATTCGCCATAGCGCTTCTTCTACTACACGCGGCAAATCACGCACACCTGTAACTTGCTCCCGAATTTTCAATCCTAAACTTTCACCATACTGCTTTAAAGCTGGTAATAACCCTTTCTCTAATCCAGCCGGACGGAGCTGCCAAATTAATGTCCTCATTTCTTTTAAGGCACCTTGTGCTAATTCACGCATCTCATACAAAGAATGATCTACCTTTTCATTTTGACCCTTTAAGACAGCTTCAGCACCTTTCGTCATAAACGTTAATGAAAACAACTTTTGTGAAACAGAATCATGTAAATCTCTAGCTAAACGATTACGCTCTTCCATTCGTACAAGTTCGCGGCGTTTTTCATTTAATCTTAAGTTCTCTATCATTAATGAAATATGATTTGCTAACGCTTGTACTACATCTATCGTATTTATATCAAATTCTCCATTATTAGAACTTACACTTAATACTCCAAATATATGATCTTGAATATGTATCGGAATAGCGATAACTGCCCTATTGGGATGCTCTATATTACCAACCTGACGCTTCAACAAGACAGACTCTTCTTTTTCCAACGCTTCCTGTGCTGCCGATTTCAAATCCTCTTGTAGTTCATCTGTCTTATATGCGGCCCTTACGACAAGTTCATTTTCTTCTCTACTAAAGAATACGACTTGCTCCCATAGAAACAAGCTCCCTATTTGCTTTACAATCTCCTCAGGCAATGCATTAAATTTATGAATTGTCCTTAAAGCTTGAATAAAACGTTCTAACTTTACATAATAATGAGCTCTTCTCTTTTCATTTTCATATAATTTCGTACGCTTTAACGCTGTTCCAATTTGAAAGGCAACTGATTGTAATAGTACTAATTCTTCTTCAGAAAAATGCGTTTTACCTGGGCTAGCCACATTTAATACGCCGAATTCATCTTCTCCCGCTTTTAGCGGTACTGTCGCATGATGCACAATTCCTTCTGTATCTCCCCAGTTATATTCAATCGCATTATTAATTCTCTTACATTCAATAATATTAACCGCTCGCTCTAGTTTTCCTTCCACAAAGCGATGTAAGCACCAACAATTCCCCTCACACATCGGTCGTTTATTTTCGAATCTCAATCCCTCTGGTAATTGGTAATCAATTAATTTTGTATACCTACCATTTTTATCCGCAAGGAAAATCCACCCTGTCGTTAAACCAGTTACATTCAATAGCTTTTCCAACACAGCTTGAAGGACATGATATGTATCATTTGAGGTGTTCAACGTTTCTGCAATCTCTTTTAATATAACTAATTCATTTGTACGATTCTCTTGAAACATAATTCGTCTCCTACATACAAGATTTTAAATAGTTCCTAAAATAAATCATCTACTTTTCACTTTGTACTTATTCGTAACATTGATATAATAGTGAAAACATAGTTTTCATTATATCACTTGAGGGGGTTTTCATAATGACATTAAATAAAGCACTTACAATCGCTGGTTCTGACACAAGTGGCGGTGCTGGTATACAAGCAGACTTAAAAACATTCCAAGAACTTGGCGTATATGGCATGACATCTCTTACGACAATCGTAACAATGGACCCACATAACGGTTGGGCACATAACGTATTCCCAATCGCGGCTTCTACATTAAAACCACAATTAGAAACAACAATTGAGGGCGTTGGCGTAGATGCTTTAAAAACGGGTATGCTTGGATCCGTAGAGATTATTGAAATGGTTGCGGAAACAATTGAAAAGCACAATTTCAAAAACGTAGTAGTTGACCCTGTTATGGTATGTAAAGGAGCGGATGAAGCATTACATCCTGAAACAAATGACTGCTTACGTGACGTTCTTGTTCCAAAGGCATTAGTTGTGACGCCAAACTTATTTGAAGCATATCAATTAAGTGGTGTAAAAATTAATTCTCTTGAGGACATGAAAGAAGCTGCAAAAAAAATCCACGCTTTAGGTGCTAAATACGTACTAATTAAAGGTGGTAGCAAACTAGGCACAGAAACTGCTATTGATGTATTATATGACGGAGCAACATTCGATCTTCTAGAATCAGAAAAGATTGATACGACAAATACACACGGTGCAGGTTGTACATATTCTGCTGCAATTACAGCAGAACTTGCAAAAGGAAAAACTGTGAAAGAAGCGGTAAAAACTGCGAAAGAATTCATCACAGCTGCAATTCGTCATTCATTTAAGATTAACGAATATGTAGGACCAACACATCACGGTGCATACCGCAAATTCGTTGCACCGAAAGAACTTGTCTAACATAAAGCTTTTTTATTCATAAATTTAAAAACATATTAAAACCGACAGAACATTTATTGTTCTGTCGGTTTTAATATGTTTTAAATTACTCCCCTAATTCCTATGATGCTGAACTAACCTTGTTTCTACCATTTCTTTTTGAATAATATAACGCATCATCCGCTGATTGAATAAATTGCTCAGGTGATTTTTTATACTCTGAAAGCCCCACAGAAACTGTAATTTTAATTTTTTCCCCATTTTGCAGTTGGAATGAATGCTTTTCAACAGCTAGTCGAATTTGTTCCCCTATACGAGTTCCAAATGCTAATCCCTTTTTTGGTAACAACAGAGCAAACTCTTCGCCACCTTTTCGAAAGACTAAATTTTGGAATGGTGCATTCTCGAACAAAATACGTCCTACTTGTTTTAACACTTCATCTCCAGCAGGATGACCGTACGTATCATTTACATACTTAAAGTGATCAATATCGATAAGTAATAAACAAAGTGAATCATTTTTCATATACTTGTTACCAATATAGCGATTCATCTCTAAATCAAACTGCCTTACATTTCCTAGATTCGTTAATGCATCTATCGTTGCATAATGCTTCATCTTTTGAAATAATTCATTCGATTGCAATACGTAACTTACACTTACAAATGTGATGTATGCCGCTACAATACAACAAACTAAATATAATGCCACTACATATAGATCCTTAAATAAAATATAAAGTGGTAGTATTAAAATAGATAAACTGTATACATTAAACCATATCCATTTTGTAAATATAGAAATCTTCATCCGCCAAATGAGGGTAACGCCAATCCCTATTGCCACGATAGTATAGCAAGCCAATTCAGAGGCTAAAGAATAATCAGTAAATAATACCCGCGTTATTAAAATAATCATAACGGTTATACTACTAGCTATTGGGCCACCAATTATAATTGCCAAAACAACAGCCAAATAACGTAAATCCAACATAATATCTTCAATATGCACACCAAAATGCATCAACAATATACTCAATATTCCAGTTAAAATACCGACCAAACATTTCTGCCAAAAAGAGAATCCTTCTTTTAATGGCTTATCTCTTAAAAGCTGAGCACCCACAAAGATAAAGGAAAGAATGATTGTCATATTTACAAATAAATCTCTGAACATAAAATAATCTCCCTACTTTTTCTTTTCCATCTATCCCTTTCTATATGCTATTGTATTACGAAATCCCTATAATTCCCAATCTTTTTTATTTTACTGTTCCACGTGGAACAGTAAAATAAAAAAGGAGACGAAATTTCGTCTCCTCCCTTAACAACATCGTGATATCTTTCCGTCTTTTGCATTAAATCTAGCTTCTTGTGCCTCCGCAAAAAATTGCTTTTGACATAGAATTTTCTCTTCTGGATGATGCACTTTCATATGATTTACATACGTTTCATAACTTGGAACTCCGACAAGTAAACTAATAAATTGCTTTCTCTTTCCCCATACGTCCCGTAAACTTTTAAGCATAGTTCCTCGACTCACTTTCATCTCTAGGAATATATGGCGCCTCTTTTAATGGCATTGGCTTATTTCTTAATACTTGAAGCCAAATTCGAAGTGCAGAAATTAATACAGCAATTACAACTATCATAAAAATTCCACAAAGTGCCGCATCAATATAGTCATTAAAAATAATTTGTTTCATTTGTGCAACGTTTTTAGCTGGAGCTAATATCTTCCCATCATCTAATGCTCCCTGGAATACTTTCGCATGTGATAGAAATCCTATTTTAGGATTTTCATGAAATAACTTTTGATAACCAGCTGTCATCGTTACAATAAGTAATCCTACAGTCGGAATAAGCGTTACCCATACGTATGCCTTTTTCCCCATTTTGAATAAGATTGTCGTTCCAAGTAATAATGCAATCCCCGCCAACATTTGATTTGCAATACCGAAAAGTGGCCATAGCGTATTAATTCCACCAAGAGGATCTACCACCCCTTGATATAAAAAGTACCCCCACCCTAGTACACATAGTGTTGTAGCTATCACATTTGCTAATGTTGAATCTGTTTTCGCAAACGGCTTATATACATGACCTAAAATGTCTTGAATCATAAATCGTCCTACGCGTGTCCCGGCATCAATCGTTGTTAAAATAAATAGCGCTTCAAAAAGAATAGCAAAATGGTACCAAAATGCCATCATCGCCGTTCCGCCCATTACTTGTGAAAATATATACGCCATACCAATTGCTAATGTTGGTGCACCACCTGTACGTGATAAAATGGTCTGTTCTCCGACATTAACAGCAAGGTCTTTTAATTCATTTGGTGTAATAGCAAATCCCCATGAAGAAATAACTTGAGCTGCCTGCGTTACATCCGTACCGATCAGTGCGGCCGGACTATTAATCGCAAAATAAGTTCCTGGTGTTAATACACAAGCCGCAATCATAGCCATAGCTGCTACAAACGACTCCATTAACATTGCTCCATAACCAATCGGCCTTGCATGTCCCTCCTGTTCGATCATTTTTGGCGTCGTACCTGATGAGACGAGAGCATGGAATCCAGACACAGCACCACAGGCAATTGTAATAAATAGGAATGGGAATAAGTTCCCTGAGAAAACAGGACCTGTTCCATCAATAAACTGAGAAACTGCTGGCATTTTTAAATCCGGTGCTACAATTAAAATACCAATTGCTAATCCAAGTATCGTCCCTATTTTTAAAAATGTACTTAAATAATCACGTGGCGCAAGAAGCATCCAAACTGGTAATGCTGATGCAATGAATCCGTATACGATAAGCATAATAGCAATTGTCTCACCACTAAAAGTAAACATACTTGCAAGTGTCGGATTTTCCGCTACATATTGTCCTCCAATAAGAGATAAGATTAGTAGAACAATACCGATTACTGATCCTTCTCCTACTCGCCCCGGCCTAATGTAACGCATGTAAACTCCCATTAAAATAGCAATTGGAATCGTTGCTGCGATCGTAAACATTCCCCATGGGCTTCCAACAAGCGCCTTCACAACTACTAAAGCTAATACCGCTAATAAAATGATCATAATACCTAAAATACCAATCATCGCAATCAATCCTGTAACAGGACCAATCTCATCTTTAATCATTTCTCCTAATGATTTACCATTACGTCTCATTGAAGCAAATAAAATTACAAAATCCTGTACAGCTCCAGCAATAACTACCCCAACAATAATCCAAATTGTCCCAGGTAAATACCCCATCTGTGCCGCCAAAATCGGTCCTACTAAAGGACCTGCCCCTGCAATCGCCGCAAAGTGATGTCCGAATAAAACCCATTTATTTGTCGGAACATAATCCTTGCCATCATTTAACGTATGAGCAGGTGTTTGTCTATTATTATCTAGGCCAAAAACTTTCCTCGCTATAAATCTACTATAAAAGCGATAAGCAATCGCATACACTGATACAGCAGCAACTAATAGCCATACAGCATTAATTGTCTCACCTTGCGATAACGCTATTACACCAAAAGCAGATGCTCCTAGCGCTGCAATAATCCCCCAAAGTAAAATTGACTTCAATGTTTTCACATACAATCCCCCCATTACTACTTCTTAGTGGAGATTGTACTAAATTTTCTGAATACTTTACTCAAATCCTCCTTATCATGAAGGATTTCTAGATTATCATGTTAAAATTCTCTCATTACTTGTCACAGTTCAATTTTATTTCGAAGTCGTTTTACATAATTGCGACTTACTGGAATCGGTTGCTCATCGTACCTATCTAAATACAAATTATACGTGCCATTATAATAAGGTTTAAGTTCTTGTACATATGACATATTAATTAGATAGCTTTTATGTACACGTAAAAAATCATATGCATTTAGTTTATTTTCTAATTCCTGGAGTGTATATGTTGAAATATAATGATTATTTGTTGTATAAATTGAAACGGTTTTGTTTTCCTTATTTTTACTTACATATACAATATCTTCTGGGAAAATATATCTAATCCCCTCATGGCCTTCTATCGGTAGTTTACGCAAATGACTCTTTGCTTTCTCACCTTGTTCTTTTCCGATTTTATATAAAATGAATTGTAAATCTTCTTCACGAAATGGTCGTAATAAATAATAAAACGCTTGGAAACGAAAAGCTGTAATTGCCTCTTCTATATCCTCACCAATAAAAATAAATTTCGTATAACAATTCACTTCTCTTAACAAACTCGAATATTCAAAACCAGTACCATCCATTAATTGCGAATTTAAAAAAACAAAATCAGGTGTATGTTTTTTCATTATTAGCAAAGATTCTGTTCCAGTTTCCGCTTCAAAACATTCTACATTTCGAATATTTTCAGTAAAGTTCTCAACTAATTTTCTTCGCTCTTCTGCTTCTTTCATGATAAGTAAGATTTTCATTTATCCAGCCACCTAATTCCTTTGCCCATATGTCTTGTTGTATACATTCGCTTTAGTAAGAAACAATCCCTTTTTCTTACTATACCATTATTTATCTAAAAAAACAGAAAAAAGGAAACCACTTTGGTTCCCTTTTCTTTTATCCCGATTGGTGCGGTCTAATAATTAGTGGTTGATGGACAAAACACCCACTGATTAAAGTTTCACTTTATACTAATTCCCTCTGTTTCGTTTCTTGACCAAGTATAACTACAGCAAGTGCCCCAATTAAAATTGATCCACAGAAAATCGTAAATATTAGCGATAGTGCAGCTTGTGAAGCAACTAAATACCCTACTAATAGTGGTCCAAGAATACCACCAATACGTCCAAATGCCGCGGCCATTCCTGCACCTGTACCGCGAATAGTTGTTGGATACTGTTCTGGTGTATAAGCGTATAATGCACCCCAAGCACCTAAATTAAAGAAGGATAGTAACATACCCGCCACTATTAATGCTGTTAATGAATCCGCAATTCCGAACACATAAGCACTACATGCTGTACCAATTAAATACGTAACCAATACAAATTTACGACCAAGACGTTCAATAAACCATGCAGCTGTGAAATACCCTGGAAGTTGAGCTAAAGTCATAATGAGTACGTACTGAAAACTTTTTATTAAACTAAATCCTTTCAGTACCATTACACTAGGTAACCAAAGGAACATTCCATAATAGGAAAAGACAACACAAAACCATAGAATCCATAACATAATTGTTGCTTTACGATATTCTCCAGACCAAACCGATTTTATATTTTCAATAACAGATGGCCTTTTTTCAACCTTTTGGAATCTTGGAGAATCGGGTAAATTCCATCTTAAATATAAAGCATATAACGCTGGAACTGCACTTAATACCATAGCAACTTCCCAACCGTATTTAGGAATAACAAAATATGAGATAAGAGCTGCGATTAACCAACCACCAGCCCAAAAGCTTTCTAATAGTACAACTATTTTCCCACGTTCGTGCGCTTCAACACTCTCCGATACAAGGGTAGATGCAACTGGAAGCTCCCCGCCAAGTCCCATACCAATTAAAAAGCGTAAAACGAGGAACATCGCGAGTGTCGTCGTTAAAGCCGTTAAGCCACTACCAATAGAAAATAGTAATAATGTAATAATAAAGACCGATTTCCGTCCTATTTTATCTGATAGTATCCCAAAAACGAGCGCCCCTACAGCCATACCAATTGAGTTAATACTACCTATCCAACCCATCTCTTGGGTACTTAATCCCCACTCTTTTTGCAACGCCACTATTACAAATGAAAGCATTCCAACATCCATTGCGTCAAATAGCCAGCCAAGCCCTGCTATACCAAGTAGCTTTCGCTTTGAAATTTCTTTTACCTTGCTCACAAGAAGTCCTCCTTACACAGGTGTCTTTACACATAATTTTACATGTGTGTATTGTATAAGTAAAACACTTTCGTATAAAAATTTCTCCTTCATCATTCCCAAAAAATAAAATGTTTATCAAAAATAAACAAATAAAAAAAAGTAGCGATGTTCCGCTACTTTTTTGAACGCATTACTTCTTTTAAAAACTCGGCTAATACTAACTGACGACGCCAGCGTGTTGGATTACTACACAATCTGTAAAACCACTCTAAATTAATAGCTTGAATCCATTTTGGCGCACGCTTTACCTCTCCAGCCCACACATCTAAACTACCGCCTACTCCAACAGCCATTTTCGTTTCTAAACGATGCTTATTGTTTTGGATAAAGTTTTCTTGCCTTGGGAAGCCAAGTGCAACAAGTAATAGATCTGGTTTTGCTTCTTGAATACGTGAAACAATATTCTCTTCTTCTTCTTGTTTAAAATATCCATCTTGTATACCCACGATAGATGCAGCCGAATATGTCTTCGTTAAATGATCAGCTGCAGCTTGTACAACATGTGGTTTTGCACCTAATAAGAAAACAGATACTGATTTATTCTCTTCTGACAACTTTGCAAATAAATTGCTCATTAAATCAAATCCAGCTACCCGCTCTTTTAAAGGTGTACCAAGCATACCACTTGCTTTTACAACCCCAATACCATCAGGTGTAATTAAATCTGTATTTAATAGTGTTTTATGGAATTTTTCGTCCTTTTTTGCGCACATAACAATTTCAGGATTTGCCGTTACCACCTGAAAAGTATGAGTTTGCTCTAATTCTAATTGCTTCTTTAAATGCTGGATCGTTTCATCCATTGTCATTGTAGAAAAAGGAACACCTAGAATATCAACCGTTTGTACTGACATATTTAACTATCCTCTCTATCATTAAAGGTTTTTCGCTATTAATTGCTCATATGTTTCTTTCGTATCTTCATATAATTTTTGAAGTGAGAAGTTCATAGTAGCATGCTCATAAATATGCTTACCCATTACTGTCAACTCTCCAGTTTTCCACTTATCATACGCCTCTTCTAATGCCGATGCTAACGCTTTGCCATCACCAGTTGGCACAATCCACCCATAAGTTTCATCTGCAATTAACGGTTCGATTTCTCCTGCTCTAGTCACAATTGATGGTACACGTTGATTTGCCGCTTCTAATAAAACTAATGGAAATCCTTCGCTATGGGAAGTTAATAAATTGACATGTGATGAAGCAAATAATTGTTTCACATCTTGACGGTGCCCTAAAAATTCAACTTTATCATTAATCCCTTTTTCAGTAGCTAACGCCTTTAGTTCCGCTTCTAATGGCCCGTCACCAACTAATAACACTTTAATTTTCTCTAACTTTGTTTGTTGTAACGCATCGAATAAAACTTCATGTCCTTTAACAGGATGCAGACGTGCTACTTGTATTGCCGTAAACACATCTTCATCAATATTAAACATTTCCTTTTTATTATAGCCATCTGCTTTTTCCTGATCATATTCAATCCCGTTATAAATAACATGCATCTTTTCATTTGAAATACCTAATGCTGCTAAGCTTTTTTTCAACCTATTCGTTACAACAAAAAATAAATCTATATTTTTTAAAGCTTTCAAATTTAACTTAGTAAAAATCCAGCCTTTTAAGCCTTGTTTAGTAAAGTCTTGAAATGGATCACTATGAATTGTCGTTACCCATTTTGCCGCGAATTTCTTCTTCATTAGAGAAACAAAGAAATTCGCCCTAGGACCGTGTGTATGAACTACATCAAATTTTTCTTTATTAATGAATTCACTTATGTTCTTTAAAATGGATAAATCATAGCGAGATTTTTGTGAAAAC
Organism: Bacillus cereus group sp. RP43; assembly: GCF_040459645.1. Classification (NCBI taxonomy): domain Bacteria; kingdom Bacillati; phylum Bacillota; class Bacilli; order Caryophanales; family Bacillaceae; genus Bacillus; species Bacillus cereus group sp. RP43. Next base: position 85,970 of record NZ_JARVHQ010000001.1, on the reverse strand, counting down.
ACATGAACTTTTATCCCTAGCTCTCTTGCTTCTTTCGCAACAATTCCATCTTCAAATACTGCTAATTCTACTTCACCAGTTGGGAACTGATCGAGAAGTGAAATAATATGTGTTTTTCCTCCCCCATCTTCTGCTCCTGCATTCATATGCAATATCCTCATATTTTTTCCTCCTTTAAATCCTCGCTACATTTCCATCTATCTTTATTTTACTGTACTAAAAAATAAAAGCTAACAAAAGTTAGCTTTTATTTTTATCATTCAATTTCTAAGTCTACAATTAGATACGCTAACAACACTACAAAGTAAATCCCAACTCCTGGTGCCGTCAAAATATGTCCTGCAATATATGCAATACCTAGTGCTAATACTAAGCTTGCTGTAATCATTCCATATTTTATATTAAATATCTCTTTAAATCTTGTAATAAATGCTAGCAGAATTCTTAAGCCGTAATAAACAAATGGAATCATTAGTAATGCAAAGCCAATAATTCCGAAATCATAAAACCAATCATGGAAGTCCATTTCAATTAACTTCGGATCTGGCTCTTTTTGTTCATTATACTTAAAGTTACCTGCATAACCCATTCCTAATAATTTTTGTGACATTGGCGCTTCTTTAAAGAATTGCTTATGTCTCTCTTCATATACTTGACGTCCGCTGAAAATAAGATTTTCTTGATTTTCTTTCTTTTGCTCTTTCTCAATCTCTTTCTTAACTTCCGCTTCTACCTTCGCCTTTTCTTCTGGCTTTTCAACTTTATGTTGCTTTTCTTCTTTTTTAATTTTCTCTTTAATTTCTTTTTCTTTTTGACCTTGCTGTGCTACGTTTTGTTCTGATAGATAGTTATTATGAATACCCATATTTTGTGCTAATGGCGTCATTTTAAACGTTCCGACAACACCAGCTAATAAGATGACAGCAATTAACCCATTAAGTACAAGAGACTTTTTGTTTGGATTTTTTCTATCAAATAATAATTGTAGTACGATAATCCCTATTGCTGCCGCTAACGTAGCACCAATTGAGCCCATCCCTACTTTCGTACCAACTTGAATTAAAGAGTAAATCATTAACAGCGATGGAATCCAATATAAAACGTGTTTCACGCTCTTTGTTTTTTGAATAGAATATAGTACCACAATAGGGAAAATAATAGCTAAGATTGATCCTAGTTCATTACCTGCATAGAACCATCCTCGGGAACCAACCTTCATCCATTGATAACTACCAAAGTCTGTAGATGTCGAAATAGAAATAACCATAATAGCGTTAATGATTAATGTTGAATACACAATACTATTTCTGACTTTGTCGCTAATATTTACTTTCTTTTTCAATGATTTTAAAGCTAAAATGTATGATCCTAGCATGATATATATATATAATGCCTTCGCAACAAACTTAACTTCTTCACCAAGTACAATAGGATTCTTAACTAGTTTATTATTAATAAACCCTATCCCTAAAACTACTGCTAATAATATTAAGTAAATTAAAAACTTCCTATTTTCCTTCTCTTTTGCCTGAATTAAAATGTAAATACCACCAACAGCCATAATAAGAAATCTTACCAAAATTCCAACAGTGGCATTTGACTTTAATAACACGATGCTAAGAGACGTTAATAAATCTAAAACAGGCTGTAAAATAATAAAAAAGAGCAAAAAATGCTCAAATCTAACCCTAGCTTGATTTGCTAACATTCCAAGACCTCCATACAAAATCTTTACATTATCTTTTAATCATAGTTTTCTACTGTTTAAACACACCTAGCAATTATAACATAACTCATATTTAAATTGAGAACTATTTTTCATGCCGAAACTAGTCAAATCCAGCATTATTAATAACCGAAAACATTGTCCTTTAGCTATCCTTCCCTATCCCTATAAAAACTATCTAACACATATGCACTTATTTTCGATCACACAGAAATATTTTTTTATCATTTTATACAAATGTAAAAAACGGACTTCTCTTATTGTACCATCCCTCCAACTAAGCTACATCAAAAAACTATACAATTAATCTTTCCACACTTTTTCGCTTTACTTTATTGCTACTTATCAAGCATTTTCAAACGCTTTCTTTAGCTATTTCATCCATTTTTCTACATGTAGCGAAAAGTAATTGTTATTTCTAAAACTTTAGTGTATATTTTTTCTCTGGAACATCTTTAAGAGGAAGGAATTAAAGCCATGTTATTAATCGATATATTTACGTTTCTTGGCATTATCGCCGCTGCCATTTCTGGTACATTAGTTGGTTTAAAAAAAGATCTAGATTTATTTGGTGTCCTTTGTTTAGCTGTAGCTACTGCGCTCGGCGGCGGTATTATTCGTGATATTATGATTGGTAACCTGCCTCCTGTCGCATTTGTAAAACCCATTTACTTTTTCGTAAGTGTACTATCAGCATTATTCACATGTATGTTTTTTGAGCGCATTAATAAACTTCAAGTTGTTATTATGCTTTCTGATGCTGTTGGTTTAGGTGTATTTACAGCTATTGGTGCAAATGCAGCAATGTCACATCATGTTGACGCCTCGTTTTTAGTCGTTTCAATGGGAGTTATTACAGGTATTGGGGGCGGTATTTTACGCGACATTTGCGCTCAAGATATCCCGTATGTATTCCGAAAAGAGATATATGCAATTGCTTCTATTTTAGGAGCAGTTAGTTTCCTAATTACACATGCAATGGGGGCACACATATTAGCTTTCTATGTTTGTTTATTAATAACATTCGTTATTCGTGTAGTCACCGTAATATATAATGTACATTTCCCAGTTTTCTTTAAAACACATGCAAAAATTAATAAAGGCCATTAAGAGAATTCTACATAGAATTCTCTTAATTTATATACAATTCCACATACTATAGAGTAATTGTATATAAAAATATATAATTACATTAGAATAAAAAAATGAAAACGTTTTATAAACAGGGGGAAGAATGATGCTTGGGGTTTTTAAAAAAAATAAAACAAACACCAGTATAATCGAATTAAGCAAAGGCCAACAAATCATATTTAACGTGCCTGCTAATTCTGAACTAAAAACTCAAATGGATATGCTACATATTTCAAAGGAAGATTTACAAATTGTAAAAGTATTACAGCCATTTATTTATGAAGAAATAGATTGGATAACAGAAAAATTCTACACCAACATCACAAAACAACCTAATTTAATTGCTGTTATTGAACGCTACAGCTCTATTCCAAAATTAAAACAAACTTTAAAGACACATATTAAAGAATTATTCAGCGGGAATATGAATGAAGATTTTATTGAACAACGTGTTAGAATCGCAAAAAGGCACGTACAAATTGGTTTACATAGAAAATGGTATACTGCTGCTTATCAAGAGTTATTCCGCTCCGTCATAAAGATTTTGCAAACGAAAACTTCAACGATAGACGATTTTTCTTATTCTATAAATGTAATAAATAAATTATTCACATTAGAACAAGAACTTGTTATTGCGGCTTATGAATCCGAATATGAAAGAATCCAAAAAGAACATGAAAAAGAAAAAGAACTGACAGCTATGACGATTACACATATTGCAACAGAACTAGCCGCAGTATCTGAAAAAACAAGTTCTTCTATTCAACAGTTAACATCTAAATCAGAAAGTATCGTAGGAATTGCAAAAACAGGTACATCATTAGCTACAACATCAGAAGAAAAGGCCAACAAAGGAAAAGAACAATTAAATCTGCAAAACAAACGAATGGAAAGCATTCAAACGAATATGGAAACTATTATTACTGATACCCATGAACTTCTTGATATTTCTAACAAAATTAATGAAATCATTGATATTGTAAAATCAATCGCCGAGCAAACAAATTTACTAGCATTAAATGCCGCTATTGAATCTGCACGTGCTGGCGAATTCGGTAAAGGTTTTTCAGTCGTAGCGGGAGAAATCCGAAAATTATCAGAGCAAACGAAAGAATCAATTTTCAACGTTACAAAACTCGTTGAAAAAACGAATGAACAAATTATACACGTCTCTTCTTCCGTGGAACAAATAAGCTCTCTCGTATCTGAAGGGACAGATAGTATGCATGCGACAGATCAATATTTCCAAGAAATCGTAAAAGATATGTCTAACTCTAAAGATCAAAATAAAAAAATTGAAAATGAATTAGAAACTATCTCACAAGTAATGAAGAGTATTCAAGACGATTCCTCGAAAATGGCCTTAACAGCGGATAATTTACAACTAGAACTAAACCGATAAGGCGAATCGATACAAAGTGGAGATTCTTCATCTCCGCTTTGCATTCATCCTTATCATCTGTCTACAAAAAAAAGAATCCAAAATGGATTCTTTTATTTTCTGAAAAATATTTTTTGGCAATAAAAATAACTCATATAAACACCAAAGCTTTGTAAAATAAACAAGGCTGGCATAATAATATTATAATATGCCATATCTACTCGAAAGAGCCTTAACGACACATATCCGGTAATTAATAATACAAACAACATATATCCTTCATTTTGCTGTTTCTTAATTAGAAAATGTAATAAAGCTATGGCCATAAATAATGTCACCACTATATATATAAGCTTTTCACATTTAAAAATAATAGAATTTATTCCCTCGTCTGAAAACTGGTTAATAACTGGTTTTAACAGTTTAAATCTTTCTACTTCCATTTCTTTTAACTCTTGATCAATGTGCTCTTTTACACTTTGATTTTTGGATGTTTTTTCTTCATTTTGACTTTTTCCAATTAAAACAGATTGAACATAAGTCTGATTAGAAATCGTATACTGTGACATTCCCATCATCTTGATACCATAGCTTACACCAAAATGAGTACTATAAAACAGAATAAGTATCCCTATCATTTTTAATAGTAATTTTTGTTTCGCCCCTGATTGAAATAATTCAATTAACAGCACATATACAGCTATAAAAATAGGTAAAAATAACCCCATTGGGAAAATCATATTGCTAAGCGCAAATAAAATTGCTGAAATTACCCACATATAAGGATGATCTAATCCCTTATATAAAAATATGTAACAAGCACAATAAAATAAAAATATTGCGAGTGATTCCGCCGTTAATACAGAACTCATAAATATATTTGGAATATATAAAGCGTAAAACATTGATGCAATACGACCACACTCTTCTCCAAAGACCCTTGACGCAATGCGATAAATGAAAAATGCAGTTCCTGTACAAAATAAAATATTAAATAGTTGTAAAGCGAATACCGTATCACCAAATATACGAATGATGATCGATTCATAAATAATAAAAGGTAACTGTGCTATATTCTCTATATTATTGCCAACTGCAATCTGCTTTGCAGACTCATACATAGCTTTCATATCACCTATCATTGGACCATCTACAAATAGAACTGTGATAAGTCTTACAACTATAGATATGCTTATGAGAAAAACAAGAAATTGTTTATCTGTAAAACGATATTGCAAAATTGATGCTACTAACAAAATAAGAATAACAAAAATCACTAATACAATTGTTATACTTGTTGTACTTCCCCCAAAAAATTGCTTACTTGTTTCAAAAGCCGACCAACAACTATAGACAAAAAATGCGAGCATCGCACCAATCATTATTTTACTGAAGAAAGACGAAAAATTTGTTCTTATATGATTCATATGTCCATTGCACCTCTATTTCCATTCATAACAAAACGATTCTATCATGAATAGGCACAAGGTTAATAGGGAATTTCTATGACAAATACATAGTCATTACTTTTTCACTTGCAATGTAAGCGAATCCTCTTTTACACTACATTTTATATAAGATAAATTTTCTTTCAGTTACATGAATACAAATACAGAAATTTCAATAAAGTGAAACTTTAATCCGCAGGGGGATTGTTCATCCTCCACTGACTATTAGCCCGCAAATAGCGGGATAATCCTCTTTTGGAACACTTTACTTCATTAAATATCTAATATGAGTACTCCACTTACACATGTCACTCTGATTGAAAACAGAAAATAGGGGATGAATATATGGAAAAGAAATTCATGCGAGAATCAAAAGCAATTAAAACAACACGTGTTTTTCCTAACGATTTAAATAATCACCAAACACTTTTCGGAGGGAAATTATTAGCCGAAATTGATAGTATCGCCTCAATTGCAGCTGCAAGACATAGCCGCAAACATTGCGTAACAGCATCTATCGATTCCGTTGATTTTTTAACTCCCATTCACCAAGCAGATTCTGTTTGTTATGAAGCATTCGTATGTTATACAGGAAAATCTTCAATGGAAGTTTTCGTAAAAGTAATTGCAGAGGATCTACTAGCAGGTGAGCGTAGGATGGCCGCAACATGTTTCATTACATTTGTCGCATTAAAAGACGGAAAACCTTCATCTGTACCACAAGTAATTCCTGAAACAGAGGAAGAGCATTGGCTACATACAACTGGTTCAGAGCGTGCAGAAAATAGGAAAAAAGGACGTTTGAAAAGTAAAGAAATGGCTGAAGTGTTAACTTTGAATAAACCTTGGAGTATTTAATAACTGATTTACCTTCCTTTTTTCTAATCAAAAAGGAAGGTTTTTTATATGAAGCATTTGTTTACACGCTTTTCATATAAAATACATAGAGTTGATTTACAAAGTTTATATGCGGTAAACTTATACAGATGTTCTTGTAATCTTCTTCCTTTGAAAAGGCCTATATATAGTGTGAAACATAAAAAATTTGAGGAGATAAAAATTATATGATGGAACAAAAACAAATCGTTTCAGTTGTTATCCCGCTGTATAATGCGGAAAAATATATTGAAGAAACGATGGAATCGATACTAAATCAAACATATAAACATATTGAAATTGTAATTGTAGATGATGGGAGTAAAGATCAATCATCTTCTATCGTAAAAAATCTTGAGCAAAAATATCCAGGACAAATAAAATACGTTCCTCAAGAAAATCAAGGCGTTTCTGTTGCTCGTAATACAGGAATTGAAAATGCTAGCGGAGAATATGTTGCTTTTCTTGATAGTGATGATTTATGGCATCCAACAAAAATCGAAAAACAGGTTAAAAGCATGCATAAAAACAACATGAATGCTTGCTATTGCGGCTATATGAACTTTTATGAAGAGACTGGTGAAAAAGTTGAACACACGACAAACTTTATTAAAGGTGATATGACAAAAGCTTTCTTAACGCATCAAGTTGTTGCGCAAACGAGTACTTGGATTTTTAAAAGATCTGTCGTGATGGATCATAACATTCGTTTCACACCAGGATGTAGCTGGGGAGAAGATTTAGAATTTCTATTTAAATTAATGAGTGTAACAAACGTATGCTATGTGGATGAATATTTGACATATTACCGAATTTTATCAGAAGGAAATCTTTCTTCAAAGTATAAAGATTATGAGTTAAAAACAGAAAAAGAATTAGAAATATTTAATCGAATGAAAGATTGGGTTCATAATAAGTCAAAAGACTTAATCGTGAATGATTCTACCGAACTTATTGAAATCCTTGAAACTTACCTATTCCCATATACGGTTATTAATAACGCTTGTATATACATTAAGGGCAACTCTAAATTAGATAAATCACAAGTTCAACTAATCAAAAGCGATATAAAGAAATATTGTCGCAAAATTTATTCAAAAAATGGAAAACGAAGCAAGAAGTTATACGCAATGCTTTGGTTTGTACGAATCAAATTTATGTTTTCTTAAATAAAAATAAGCTTCTAAACATTCTTTCCGTAAACAAATCAAATTTACAAATAGGACAAAGTACGTCCTGAAGAATAGAAAGGTCTTTTTCCATGAAAACAAATAAAATCCTTAAAAACGCTTCCTACCTCTTTGTAGGAAATATTACTGTTCGATTTGTGCTTGCTATCGCAACAATTTTCTTTGCAAGGTACGTTTCACCAGGTGAGTATGGTATGTTTACAACTGCATTAGCAGTTTCCGCTGTTATTTGTTATTTTACAGATGCAGGTTTGACGCATACATTTATGCGTGAAGGAACGAGAAGTGATGCTAACATTAGTGTACTAATCAGCAGTTATTTACGCATTCGTTTAGTATTAGCCATCGTAATTTCTGTGCTCTTCGCTATTTTCGCTCAGTTCTTCTATACTGATGCTTACTTACGTGCAATGGTATATTGGGTTGTACTACCGACAATGTTTGGAGCAACTTTACAAGGTGTTGGAATGGCTTACTTCCAAGTAACAGAACGTATGCAATTTACAGCGATCATTTCTGTAATACAAGGTGTCACAGCCGCAGCTGCTCTTCTACTAGGAATGTCATTTAAATGGTCACTTATGATGGTCGCTGCCATGTACGGGATATCTAGTCTTGTAACAGGAGTCATCGCCTTTATAATGGTAATTCGCCATACAACAGTTCATAAAGGCTGGGACAAAGGTATTTTAGATCAACTGCTTATTTTCACAATAAATGGGATCATCATTATGCTTTTACCGCAGTTAGGCCCCATTATATTAGAAAAAGTTTCGACATATGAGCAAGTTGGATTCTTTGGAGCTGCATCGAAAATACCCGCTGTACTTTATCAAATACCCGGTGTAATTGCAGCAGCCTTTTATCCAAAGTTATTTGCTTTTGGAAATGAGAAGAATATTGATGAACATAGAAAACTATCTCTGTTTGAATTAAAGCTTATGTCTTTCTTAGGAATGGGAATTTCTATCCCATTTATCGCTGATCCAAGCTTTTGGATTGTTACTTTATTAGGCGAAGAGTATGCACCAGCTGGTGACGCTCTTGCAATTTTAGCCTTTATGGTCATTTTACAATCTATCAACTACCCACTTGCTGATAATTTAACGACAATTGGTCAACAGTGGAAGCGCGCGACAACGATGGGAATTGGACTAGCTGTCGCTATCGTAAGTTACATCGCATTAGGTAGCCAATTTGGAATGATGGGAGCTGCGGCAGCTGCGATTATTACCGAGATTACATTATTAATCGGATTTACTTTATTCGTTCGTAAAGGTTTTTCATTACTATTCAAAGGAATAATATTCAATGCACTAGCATTTATAATCAGTTACGCAATATACCGCACGGTATTAATTAACTTACCGCCACTACTAGCTTTAACATTTACTGGTATATTGTACGGTATTATCGGTCTTGCCATTGACCCTCAAATACGCGGGTTAATTTTAGGATTTATAAATAAAAAGCTAGCTAGAAAATAAATAAAAATAAAAACTTCAAATTAAATTTGAAGTTTTTATTTTATCTTCTTCACTTAGAATGAGCCCTGTTTTCAATCTATATCTTAAATTGACTTGCCTTTCTGGAATGATTATACTTGGAAACGAACAGCCCTAGATGTACAACACCTAGTATTAAAGCAATTCGCAGTTAATCTTCTATAAAAACATTAACTCGTTACACCCTAATTTCACCATAAATTATACAACTGAACACTTTATTACTACCATTAAAAATCGTCGATTCATCCATAGTTTTTCTTCATTATAAAACAATATCTAAATATGGAGAATGTGGCTTAAATCTTAATAATTGTATTGAGGAGGCTTATTCATTTAATGACTTCAGAAGTAAATAAAAGAACCTTTTTTACTAAAAGCACACTTATTATCATTCCATTATTAATAATATGTGCATTTGCTTTTCATTACTTTTTCTTAAAATCAGACAGTGTATTTTCTAGTACGGGAGATGCATTATCACAATTCAGCTTTTTTACATTCCTTTTACAACATGCGTTTAAAGATGGGAATTTATTTTGGTCTTGGGATTATGGCTTAGGTGGAGATTTATTCGGAGAATTTAGTTATTACTATAGTACAGCACCATTTTTCTGGCTTACGCTTCTACTTCCTAAACTAAATTTTGACCAAATATTTGAGATGAAGCTATATATGAGTATTTTAAAAAGTACATTAGCGATGTTATTCATGTATGGTTCTTTACGTTATCATAATAAAACTGTTTTTTCCTCTTTCATTTCTGCCATTATATATGGAGGATGTGTGACTTTTATTCGCCATTCTTTATTATGGGATTTCATGGCAGATGCTATAGTGTTTTTACCTTTAGTAATATGGGGATTAGATAAATATATTTTAGAGCGAAAAAAGGGATTATTCCTGTTTGCAACAGCACTTATGCTTGCATCAAATTTCTATTTCGCCTTCATTACTAGTATTTTCATCTATATTTATGCCTTTTTCCAATATTTCGCTACACAGCAGAACAAAACAATTAAAACATTTATAACTTATTATATTAGAATTGCTTTCCTATATTCTTTATCACTAGGTTTAGCCGCTGTTTGCTTTATACCATCTGTAAATGGTGTATTTAGTTCAGATCGACTAGCTACAAAATTTACTATTCCATTATTTTTTGAAGATACGTTTTATAAAAACTTAATGGAAAGTATCTTTTTCATTAATAATACAGAGGATTATCAGCTCGCATTCCCAGTTTTCATTCTCTTCCTTGTTACTAGTGCGCTTCTAATACGCAATAAACTTGTCACAAATAAGTTACTCTTTACTGGGTTTATGTTAGTTCTATATATGCTTCCATATACGTATTCCGTATTTAATGGCTTTTCTGCTATGCAATACAGATGGTTTTACTTATTTGTATTTGTAGTTGCGCAAACCGCCGCCTACATTTTAGATTGGATGCTACTTAACAAAAAGAAGGTCAACTCTTTAATAGGTCCTTTGCTAGCAACAGCACTATTTATTTACGCATTCTATAGAAAAGTAAATATAAACGAACAACCACTAGAAACGATTGATAAAATTTTAATTGGTACTACTGTTTTATCTATTATTACAATATTACTATGGCGCTATTTATCAAAAGCAGTCTTACAATCTTTCATTATATTAAATGTACTGGTCAATGTAATATGTATTAATTACATCTATTCAGATACAGCTCTTAGTAAACACTTTAATCAAGCAGGCGCAACAAAAGAATCATTACATGGTCCAGGTCTCGATAATAAGGATGAAATTGACGCAATTCGTTATATACAAAATCAAGATAAAGATTTTTATCGAATTATCAATCCAAACAATAATTATAAGAATACACCGATGCTGCAAGGTTATCATGGTACAAGTACTTATCAAAGCTTAGTCAATCGTGATGTTCATGACTTTATGAAAAATAAGTACAATGTTTTCCAGGGATATGATAGTCCATCTATGTTCTTCCAGTTAGATAAACGACTATTCCTTGAGAACATGCTAGGGGTAAAATATTATGTATTAAGTGAAGGTGCTAATAAAACTGATATTCCGTATGGTTATAAATATTTACAACAAGTAGGCCCTTACAACATTTACAAAAACGAATTTGCACTACCATTAGGCTATGTATACGAAGCTGGAATAAGTGATGAAGAATTTTCAAAACTTAATTTCGCCGAGAGAGATCAACTTTTATTAGATGCTGTAGTTGTAGATAATGTTGGAAGTCTTCCGTTAAAACAATTTAATACAAAACAGCTAGATTCAAAACAAATTAAGATTAATTCAAATAAAATTAAGTGGGAAAATATAGATAAAGAGAAAGATATACTCACTGTTCATGAAAATGGGCGTATAATAGTACCTGTTGATAATACCGATATGTTAGGTGATCTCCTTGTTGAAATTAAAATTAGAAATATAAATAAGGAATCATTTGGGGTTACTGTGAATGACAAATCTATGATAAAAGGTAATGAAGATGGAGCTTATGCTTACCCGTTAGAAAGATTTGTTTACAATTTAGGTAAAGATGCGAAGCCAACTGAGCTAATCATTTCTATCCCTACTCCTGGTCAATACGAGTTGAAAGACTTACAAGTCAACAGTACCAACTATCAGACTGTCCCGAAAAAAGTGAATACTTTAAAAGAAAATAGCCTACAAAATATTTACTATAAAGGTAACTACTTAAAAGGTAATATTAATTCTACTAAAGATGGATTACTATATTTATCTGTACCGTATAGTAAAGGATGGTCAATACAGGTTGACGGTAAAGAAACTGAGTTTACGAAGGCTAATTCTTCCTTTATTGGTGTTCCTATTTCAAAAGGGCAGCATGTAGTTGAAATGAAATACGTCACACCTTATTTCAAAATGGGTCTCGTTATTTCTATCATTTCATTTATCATTTGTATCTCGCTTCTAGTTCTTGGAGATAAGGATCGATATAAAAAATTTAAAAGTCGTTTTAAAAAAAGTTATTAAAATAAAGTGAAGTAAAAGTTGAAGATAATTGCTTGAACTTTTACTTCATGCCCAGTTTAAAATTACACCTAAGGAGGTCCTAACATGACCCTTTCAATAGTAGTACCTTGTTATAATGAGGAGAAGGTACTCAGAGCTTTCTATTCAGAGACTTCTCTTGAAATTCATAAACTAACTACTGATTATGAATTTGTTTTCGTCAATGATGGAAGTAAAGATAATACACTAGAAATTCTACGTGACCTAGCCGATTCAGACTCAAGTGTGCATTATATATCATTTAGTAGGAATTTTGGAAAAGAAGCTGCTATGCTTGCCGGTCTAAAGTACGCTACAGGCGACGCTGTGGTTATTATGGATGCTGATCTACAACATCCACCCGAACTAATAAAAGATATGTTAGACGGCTATAATAACGGCTATGATCAAGTAATTGCAAAGCGAACTAGGACGGGTGATTCACCAGTACGTTCTTTCGTTTCTCGCTTATATTATAAAGTCATGAATAAATTCGTTGATATTGAGCTAGTAGATGGCATCGGTGATTTTAGACTTTTAAGTAGAAGTGCAGTCGATTCATTACTATCTCTAACTGAATACAATCGTTTTTCAAAAGGGTTATTTTCTTGGATTGGTTTCAAAGAACAAGTTATTGAATACGAAAATGTATTACGTTCTGACGGAGAAAGTAAATGGACTTTCTCTAAGTTATTAAATTACGGGATAGATGGTGTAATTTCGTTTAACAATAAACCATTGCGATTATCTATATACCTTGGATTATTAACAACACTTTTAGCTGTTTTATATGTAATCACTACATTTATTCAAATTACCGTTAGCGGCGTCGATGTACCAGGATACTTTACATTAATTTCTGCCATATTATTCATCGGTGGTATTCAACTCATTTTTCTAGGAGTTATCGGTGAATACATCGGCCGTATTTATTATGAAACAAAGCGTAGACCACATTTCATTGTAGCAGAAAAAAAAGTTAGTAAAGTAAAACAAAAAGCTTAGTAAAAAAGTTACTTCTATTTACAGAAGTAACTTTTTTTAATATTATTCTCCACTATTTGCAGGCATTCCAATTAGTTAAAGTTTCATTTTACCCATATACTCAATAGTTTCTCTTATCCCCTCATAATAAGGTGTTTTAGGTATTTCTCCTATATACTCTTCATATTTTTCACCACTTAATATAACTGGTTTTTCTACTAAATATAACATCTCCACAAATTCTTTCATTTGTTTATCAAATAATCCTAGTAGCCTAACGACCCACTTATTTACCGTTATTATCGATTTTTTATATCCCGCTAATTCTTTCATATGTTGAATCATCTCTTCTCCTGTAATTACTCCACATCCCGGTATATTCCAATTTTGACCATACGCTTTATCGTGTAATGCCAATTCAACCATCGCTTTTGCACCATCTGGTGTGAAAATATATTCGCGCGCAATCCTTTGATCTCCTACAAAGCTAGACATTTTATTTCCAAGTACCCCCTTTAATGTATGATGGACAAGTGTACTTTCTGCCTTGGGACCGTAAAAGTCTGGGAAATGAGCAATAAACATTTGTACATTGGCTTCTTTTGCCATCTCTTCAAGCTGCAAACGAATTTTCCCCTTTTTTGTATGTGGTCTCTTTTCAGCATCTTCTTTTACGAGCCCTCGTCCCTGCTTTCCATACGCATAAATATTATCGACTATCCCTAACTTGATACCATAATATTTCGTTACCTCTAATATATTTGTTAATAACTTTGCTTGCTGCTTCTCCCACTCCGAATACGGAATATTTACAGCGTGAAATATAACATCAACATCTTTAGCAGCACTCATTATATCCTCTTGTATAAATACATCTCCCGCTACGACTTCCACATTTTCCTCATCAGAAAATAATAAATCTAACTTCTCTTTATTCCTTGCAAAAGCGACTACGTGAATTCCTCGGTTACATAACTCTTTTACGATGGCATATCCCATTGAACCAGATGCCCCTAGTACTAAAGCTTTTTTCATTACAATTCCCCCTTAAATTAATTAACCACCGTTCAATTAATAGTAAAAAGAAAATCACTTACATAAGAAGCGATTTTGAAATAAACTCTACATGCACCTTAGCTAAACCTTGTAGTTCTTCAAACGTTTGACCACTCCTGCAATAATGTGCTACAAACCCATGTAATGATAAAAAGACAGACCATATTAACATCGCATTTATTTTTGCATCGCATAAAGAAGAGATGACGCTCGCAAATTTTTCATAACTAACATTCGGACTATCCGCCAAGCACTCTTTTAACTCATCATCTTTAATTAAAAACATGATTTCGTAGTGACTCTGATTTCGTAGGCCGAATTCAATAAAACCGAATAAAACTGCTCTTAATTGTTCTTCTCTCGATAATTTTTGATTACATATTTCATCTAATTTTTTATTTAATAACTGAAAATCTTGTTCCGCCATTGCGTAAAATAGCTCTGCTTTATTTTTAAAATGATAATAGATCGAACCATGACTATATCCAAGTTCCGTTGCAATTTTGCGCATTGAAGTATGTTGATATCCTTGTGCTATAAATAAATCCCTTGCTACATTCATAATCATTTCTCTTGTTAGTTCTTGCTTAACTGCTTTCCTTGGTGACATATTCCATACCTCACACCTTTAATTAACCACTGTTCAATTACATTATACATTTTCAAAAAATTAATGCAATATAATTCTTGAAAAAATATACATTTTGAAATGATAGCATTATACGAAAGAATTTAGTATCATGATTCAAGGTACTATTTCAAGTTGGACGGAGGATACTATGAGCTTATTAACAGTCGAAAAACTAGGACATACATTTGGTGATCGTACATTATTTAAAGATGTATCTATGCGATTACTAGCAGGTGAGCACGTTGGATTAGTCGGTGCAAATGGTGTTGGTAAATCAACATTTATGAATATTATTACTGGTCAACTTATTCACGACCAAGGTCGCGTAGAGTGGACACCAGGTACACATTACGGTTACTTAGACCAGCATACAATTTTAACACCTGGTCGTACAATCCGTGATGTATTAGCAGATGCATTTTTACCTTTATTTGAAAAAGAAAACGCGTTAAATGAAGTTACAGAAAAAATGGGAACCGCTACACCGGAGGAATTAGAGGACCTTCTTGAGCAGATGGCAGAGATCCAAGATGCTCTCGAAGCAGGCGGTTTCTATTTACTAGATATGAAAATCGAAGAAGCAGCACGAGGTCTTGGAATTGATGCAATCGGTTTAGATCGTGATGTTTCAGCACTAAGTGGTGGGCAACGTACAAAAGTATTACTTGCTAAACTATTACTTGAACAACCAGAAGTGTTATTACTCGATGAGCCTACCAACTATTTAGATGTGGAACACATTAATTGGCTATCGAATTATTTAAAAGAATACCCGCATGCATTCTTATTAATTTCCCATGATACGGAATTTATGAATAAATGTGTTGATGTTATTTTCCATCTAGAATTCACGAAAATGACGCGCTATACAGCGACATACGAAAAATTCTTAGAACTAGCAGAAATCAATAAAAATCAACATATAAACGCTTATGAAAAGCAGCGCGAGTTTATTAAAAAGCAAGAGGACTTCATTGCAAAGAACAAAGCTCGTTATTCAACTACAGGCCGTGCAAAGAGTCGTCAAAAACAGCTTGATCGCATGGAGCTTATTGATCGTCCTGAAACGGCAATTAAGCCAGAATTTTCATTTAAAGAATGTCGTGCAAGTAGCCGTTTCGTCTTTGAAGGTGAAAATGTAGAAATCGGATATACACACCCATTACTACCAAAACTAACAATGACAATTGAACGCGGTGAAAAAATTGCTATCGTTGGATGTAATGGTGTTGGTAAATCAACATTACTAAAAACGATTTTAGGAAAAAATAAACCTTTAAGCGGTAAAACGAGTCTTGGTGACTTCTTAGAGCCTGCATACTTCGAGCAAGAAGTTAAAGCTGATAATATAACACCAATTGATGATGTGTGGAATACATTCCCTAGCATGGACCAACATCAAATTCGTGCAATGTTAGCGAAATGTGGACTAAAAAATGAACATATCTCTCGCCCATTAAATCAATTAAGTGGTGGGGAACAAGCAAAAGTTCGCTTATGTAAACTAATGGGTGAAGAAAGCAACTGGCTACTATTCGATGAGCCAACAAACCACCTTGATGTTACAGCAAAAGAAGAACTTAAAAAAGCTATGAAAGCATATAAAGGGACAATTCTTCTTGTATGTCACGAACCCGACTTCTATGAAGACTGGATAACAAAAGTTTGGAATGTAGAAGAATGGGCAGAAAAAAACAACTAAATTATTTCATGTCAGTAAAAAAGAGCCGTTCCTAAAAGATAATTAGGGACGGCCTTTTTTTATAAACAAAGATTTTTTCTCTCTCACCACTTAAGAGAACTTCTCACAATATAAAGACATTAAAAATGCAGATGATATCCTAAATTTTATAATCTTATATTTCGAAGATAATTTTGATATTATTTAGATAAAATAGGAAAGGAATTAATTGAAATGGTATTTAGTAACCTTGTCTTTTTATGTTTATTTTTACCCGCTGTACTCTTAATTTATTATGCTGTACGCAAAGAACTACAAAATATAGTTTTATTATTTTTTAGTTTAGTATTTTATGCCTGGGGCGAACCCATCTATGTTTTCCTAATGCTGTTCTCTATCTTTGTTAACTATTGGTTTGGTATCTTGTTAGGGAATAGTCGCTTCACAAATGGGCAAAGAAAACTATTATTAACGTTTGCAATTATAATGAACACAGCTATTTTAGGATATTTTAAATACGCAAACTTTTTAGTGGATAATATCAATTCTATCTTCCATACCAATATTATTCTTGAAAAAATACCTTTACCAATTGGTATTTCATTTTTCACGTTCCATGCGATGAGTTATATTATCGACATTTATAAGAAAAAAGTCGATGCTCAACGAAATATCTTTGATTTGGCTTTATACTTTACTGTATTTCCACAATTAGTAGCAGGACCAATTGTTCGTTATAATACAATTTCTCACCAATTACACCAGCGAACTGTTGATGCCGAAAAATTCTCTGAAGGAGTTCGCCGTTTTATTATTGGTTTTGGGAAAAAAGTTTTAATTGCTAACCAATTAGGTGCTATAGCCGATGAGATTTTCGCAATGAATCCTTCTGATATGAGTGTATCATTAGCATGGATGGGAGCCATTGCCTATACGCTACAAATTTACTTTGATTTTTCTGGATACAGTGACATGGCAATTGGATTAGGAAAGATGTTTGGATTTGATTTTCTAGAAAACTTTAATTATCCATATATCTCAAAATCCATTTCTGAATTTTGGCGTCGTTGGCATATTTCGCTCGGTTCTTGGTTCCGTGATTATGTCTATATTCCTCTTGGAGGAAATCGCGTTACAACTTGGAAAATTTATCGTAACCTCTTCATTGTATGGGGATTAACCGGGTTTTGGCATGGTGCCAGTTGGACCTTTATGATTTGGGGTATTTATTATGGAATTCTAATTGCACTTGAAAAAGCAGGACTTGAAAACCTACTTCAAAAATTATGGAGTCCTCTCCAACATATTTACGTTATGTTTTTAGTTATTATTGGATGGGTATTTTTCCGCGCAGATAATTTCAGTTATTGCCTTGAATTTTTAAAATCCATGTTCGGATTTAACGGTCCGTTAACAGACATTAATAGTTATTTCTATATAATGAATTATTGGGGCATTTTCCTATTAGCTATTATTACTGCAGCGCCCGTATTTCCATGGTTACAAAAAGTGTTATCAACAAAAAGATTCGCTGTTTTATCGCCAATTTATTATTTAAGTATTTTAGTCATTGTTTTAGTATTCCTAACAAATGCAACTTATAATCCATTTATTTATTTCCGTTTTTAAAGAAGGTTCACTATGAAGAAATTTCAAAACCTCACTTTAATAATGGGGTTTCTTACAGTTATTTTTGGAGTGGGTATTTGGACAGCAAAAGTTATCCTTATAGATAAAAAGACATTTTCTGAATTTGAGAACAGAAACTTAGCAATTAAACCTGCTGTAAGTGCTTCCACTATAAAAACTGGAGAATTATTTAAAGGTATCGAAATACATTTTACAGATTATATTGGACCTAGAGATTTCTTTCTTGAAAGTTATATAAAGTTCCAACTGTCTATGAATCAAACATTCGTAAACAACATTCATGTTACAAACGATCAATTTATTTTTAATAGGCCTAATATGGAAAATCATTTAAACGATGTTGATGCTGGGGTTCATGAATTAAATACTTTGAAAAAAGATTTTCCTCAAACAGAATTCTATTTTTCTTTAGTTCCTAGTAAGCAAACAGCGTTACAATATAAGCTTCCCTCTTACCTAAATCTTGGGTAAGAACGAATACTTAGGGATCACCTTGCTGAGAAATTGGCAGAAACTAAATTCCCCATTATTGATGTATTACCAATGTTTAAAGAAAGTTTTACTAACAAAGAACTAGAACGAATGTATTTAACTACAGACCATCATTGGGATATGGAAGGTGCCTTTTATGCATATGAGGATACGATGAATTTTATTAATTCTCATTCAAACAAATATAAAGGGCAACCAATAAAGAAAGATGACTACACCATTAACTGGGAAAAACCGAAAGGAAAGTTTGTTGGTAGCTGGAATAATCAATTGTACCGCTTAATTGATACTTCATCTGTACAAATTCCGTATGTCCATTATAATTCGGGCGAATCTTGGGACGACTACGCAGTTTACTATGGTGCTATTAAAGATGATACTGCTAAGGAATCTATGGCTCAGTTTTACGGAAAAGAAAAAGATAGTCCTGCTCCTGGATATGCTAATATTTATCAAACGGATTTCCCTGAAATAAACATCATTAATGAAAAGGCAGACAACGATTTACACATTGTTATCTTAAAAGATTCGTATGCTGATGCTACATATCCTTTATTTGCACGTAATTTTGCTAAAACAACTTTTATTGATTCTCGTTACACTCAAGGAAAAAGTGTGAAACAGCAAATAGAAGAACAAAATGCAGATATTGTATTGTTTATATACAACGACACCAACGTTTATGGTGATATGTATAAATTTCAAAATGTAAAATAAAAACTTATTTTCAAATATAATCAGTGGGATTTCAATCCCACTGATTATATTCTCAATTTATATAGTAATATCGGGCTAACCTCAATCTAAAATCATTCAAATCATTATACGTTTCTAAATTCGCTAACATCCCTCGAATAACTGGAATCCTTGGATTTTGAACTCTCATTTCGGATTCTAAAACATCTAAAGTGACTAAAACCTCATCATTTTCTAGTTGATCTGCTAATGTTCGTTTTAATATAATAATTTCATTTAAAAAATGCTCTTTCACCTGTTCTTTAATAAGCTCTGAGCTACAAAATAACTCCCCAATCTTTTCTTCATTTAAAACAGGTTCCTCCGAAGAGTCTAGAAGCCCTTCTACTAAATCGTCTACTCTTTTTAAAATAAATGAAGAAACATGAGAGAAATCTATTTCCGGTTCATTTAAAATAATTAATTGTAAATAACCGTGGCATATCCCTTCCACCATAATTACCAAATCTAATAAGTATGGACTGATTTTTTCACCATAAATAGACAGTAGGCTATTCCGATAAAATGCATGAGATTCTAACTTCATCCGCACCATAAACTCTTCTACTTCTTTATTAAATGGAATGGCATTTTCTCTTGCATGCATAATAATAAATTCTTTATGTTTTTGCACATCAGTAAACTGAAAATATAATTGTTTTTCAAATTTTTCACGTGGTAATAACGATTCTTTTTCAATATCCAGCATTTTCTTTTGGATTTTGTCATAATAATATCGAAGTGTCGCTAATAAAAGCTCATCTTTCGATTTAAAATACAAATAAAAAGCCCCTTTTGATATACCACAAGCTGTGACAATTTCTTGTACTGACGTTGCATTTACACCCTTAGTCGCAAATAACTTCATAGCCATCTCTATAATTAAGCGCTCTTTTTCTTTCATATCTTCTCTCCTAAACTTAATTTCGCATCTTATGTAAATTTAAATTTAATTTAATTTTATATTAGCAAGTAGCAAGACCCCTACCCAAAAATTTAGCGAGACAAAATTCTTTTCGAGGCCTACTATCTATATAGAAGCTCAATTAATAAAAGCTAATGATTCAGTAAGGACTAGTTAAAAATTTCTCCCCTTACAGATTCACTTTATTATACCATCTCTTTTCATTGACGACTGACCAATCAGTCAGTTATATTATGTATTAGACTGACCAGTTGGTCAATACAATAAAAAGGGAGCGCAAACATGAACAAACTCATTAATTTCTCGTTAAAAAATAAGTTCGCGGTTTGGCTACTAACCATTATTGTTACCATTGCAGGCATTTATTCCGGGATGAACATGAAGTTAGAAACAATTCCTGATATTACAACGCCTATTGTAACAGTAACTACGGTTTATCCTGGTGCTACACCAGAAGAAGTAGCTGATAAAATTTCAAAACCAATGGAAGAGCAACTGCAAAATTTAAGCGGTGTAAACGTTGTTAGTTCTTCATCTTTTCAAAACGCATCTTCTATTCAGGTAGAATATGATTTTGATAAAAACATGGAAAAAGCCGAAACAGAAATTAAAGAATCGCTTGCAAATGTGAAACTGCCAGAAGGTGTGAAAGACCCGAAAGTCTCACGAGTAAACTTTAATGCCTTTCCTGTTATTTCATTAAGCGTAGCGAGTAAAAATGAATCTTTAGCTGCCTTAACAGAAAATGTAGAAAAAAATGTTGTTCCTGGATTAAAAGGACTTGATGGTGTCGCATCTGTTCAAATCGCAGGTCAACAAGTAGACGAAGTACAGCTTGTCTTCAAAAAAGATAAGATGAAAGAATTAGGTTTAAGTGAAGATACTGTGAAAAATATGATTAAAGGTTCGGACGTATCATTACCACTTGGCTTATATACATTTAAAGATACGGAAAAATCAGTTGTTGTAGATGGTAACATTACAACAATTAAAGCATTAAAAGAATTAAAAATTCCAGCTATCCCTTCATCACCAAATGGTCAAGGTAATCAAAATGCTGGTGCCGGAACACAAGCACCACAGATGAATCCAGCCGCTATGAACGGCATACCAACGGTTACATTAGAAGACATTGCTGATATTAAAGAAGTCGGAAAAGCAGAGTCTATTTCTCGAACAAATGGAAAAGAAGCAATTGGAATTCAAATTGTGAAGGCTGCTGATGCGAATACAGTTGATGTTGTAAATGCAGTTAAAGATAAAGTAACAGACCTTGAAAAAAAATATAAAGACTTAGAGATTATTTCAACATTCGATCAAGGTGCGCCTATTGAAAAATCAGTCGAAACAATGCTTAGCAAAGCTATTTTCGGTGCTATCTTTGCGATTGTTATTATTATGTTGTTCCTGCGAAACATTCGAACAACGCTAATCTCTGTCGTTTCTATACCACTTTCTCTATTAATTGCAGTTTTAGTCATAAAACAAATGGATATTACGCTTAACATTATGACACTTGGAGCAATGACAGTCGCTATCGGACGTGTCGTCGATGACTCCATTGTTGTTATTGAAAATATTTACCGACGCATGTCGTTATCAGAAGAAAAATTACGTGGAAAAGATTTAATTCGTGAAGCTACGAAAGAAATGTTTATCCCAATTATGTCTTCTACAATTGTAACAATCGCTGTATTCTTACCTCTTGGGCTTGTCAAAGGTATGATTGGTGAAATGTTCTTACCATTTGCTTTAACTATTGTATTTGCTTTATTAGCATCCTTACTGGTAGCTGTTACAATAGTACCAATGCTAGCTCACTCCTTATTCAAGAAAGAGAGCATGAGAGAAAAAGAAGTACATCATGAAGAAAAACCAAGCAAATTAGCAAACGGATATAAACGTATACTTGAATGGGCTTTAAACCATAAAATTATTACATCAAGTATCGCTGTTCTTCTATTAGTAGGTAGCCTTGCACTTGTACCAATTATCGGTGTCAGCTTCTTACCATCTGAAGAAGAAAAAATGATTATTGCAACGTACAAACCTGAGCCAGGTCAAACGTTAGAAGACGTTGAAAAAATTGCAACGAAAGCTGAAAAACATTTCCAAGATAAAAAAGACGTCAAAACAATTCAATTCTCATTAGGTGGCGAAAACCCAATGAGCCCTGGTCAAACAAATCAGGCAATGTTCTTCGTTCAATATGATAACGATACGAAAAACTTTGAAAAAGAGAAAGAACAAGTCGTTAAAGATTTACAAAAGATGTCTGGAAAAGGCGAATGGAAAAACCAAGATTTTGGAGCAAGTGGCGGTAGTAACGAAATTAAGCTATACGTTTATGGAGATAGCTCTGAAGAAATCAAGCCTGTCGTTAAAGACATTCAAAATATCATGAAGAAAAATAAAGACTTAAAAGACGTAGACTCTAGTATTGCGAAAACATATGCAGAATACACATTAGTCGCTGATCAAGAGAAGTTAAGTAAAATGGGCTTAACAGCTGCTCAAATTGGAATGGGACTTTCGAATCAACATGATCGCCCTGTTCTAACAACAATTAAAAAAGACAGTAAAGATATAAATGTATATGTAGAAACTGAAAAACAAAACTATGAAACGATCGATGATTTAACAAATCGTAAAATTACAACGCCACTTGGTAATGAAGTTGCTGTTAAAGACGTTATGACTGTAAAAGAAAGTGAAACTTCTAATACAGTAACGCACCGAGATGGCCGCGTTTATGCGGAAGTTAGTGCAAAATTAACATCTGATGATGTTTCAAAAGCATCTGCGGCTGTTCAAAAAGAAGTAGATAAAATGGATCTTCCTTCTGGTGTAGATGTTTCTATGGGCGGTGTTACACAAGATATTCAAGAATCATTCAAACAACTTGGCTTAGCGATGTTAGCTGCGATTGCCATTGTATACTTCGTTCTTGTCGTTACATTTGGCGGTGCCCTTGCACCATTCGCAATTTTATTCTCGCTACCATTCACAATCATTGGTGCACTCGTTGCCTTATTAATCTCTGGCGAAACGTTAAGTGTATCTGCGATGATTGGGGCTCTTATGCTAATTGGTATCGTTGTAACGAATGCAATCGTGCTTATTGACCGCGTTATTCATAAAGAAAATGACGGCCTATCAACACGTGAAGCATTATTAGAAGCTGGTGCAACACGCCTGCGTCCTATCTTAATGACTGCAATTGCAACAATTGGGGCTCTTATCCCGCTTGCATTAGGATTTGAAGGTAGCGGCTTAATTTCTAAAGGACTTGGTGTAACAGTAATCGGTGGATTAACAAGTTCAACATTGTTAACACTTCTTATCGTACCAATCGTTTATGAAGCATTAAGCAAATTTAAAAAGAAAAAAGCAAAGTAAAAAAATAACCTCGCAATTAGCGAGGTTATTTTTTATTTCCAAACAGGATTAGGAAATCACCATATCCTTCTTTTTCTAAATTTTCTTTTGGAATAAAACGAAGAGCTGCTGAATTAATACAATAACGCAGGCCATTTGGTCCTGGGCCATCTGGAAATACATGCCCAAGATGTGAATCCCCTGCCTTACTTCTCACTTCAGTACGCGTCATATTATGACTAACATCCATTTTTTCTTCCACACTAGCTGACATAACTGGTTTCGTAAAACTCGGCCATCCACATCCACTATCGAATTTATCGAAAGAAGTAAATAACGGTTCACCCGAAACGATATCTACATATAAACCCTCTTCTTTATGATTCCAATACTCATTTCGAAATGGCGGTTCTGTCCCATTTTCCTGTGTTACATAAAATTGCATCTCATTTAATCTTTCTTTTAAATGAGCGTTGTCCTTTGGCCAATGATTTTTAATGAAGGCATCACGACCTGATCCTTTGCGGTATAGCTCATAACGGAATGTATTTTTCTTATGATATCCTTGATGATATTCTTCAGCTGGATAAAACGTAGCAGCCGGCAATATTTTTGTGGCAATTGGCTTTGAAAAGCGTCCACTCGTCGCAAGATCTTCTTTTGAAGCTTCTGCCTTTTTATGTTGTTCCTCATTATGATAAAAAATCACCGTTTCATAAGACTGTCCACGATCGTGGAATTGTCCCCCTATATCAGTCGGGTCAATTTGTCTCCAATATATATTTAACAACTCTTCATACGGCATTTTATTTGCATCAAATGTAATTTGTACTGCTTCATAATGCCCAGTTGTTTCCGAGCATACTTCTTTATACGTTGGATCCTCTTTATGTCCACCTGTATAGCCTGAAACAACCTGTATAATCCCTTCCATCTCTTCAAACGGCGAAACCATGCACCAGAAGCACCCACCAGCAAATGTAGCTAACTCTACCTTTTCATTTAAAGCCATTATTTCACCCCTATTCTATATTCTCCTTACAGTATGGCATAAGAAACATAATGTTATAAAAGAAAAAGCATCGAACATCGATGCTTTTTCTTTACTTCACTTTATTTTTTTCAACGTCCTTCTCCATTTCATCACTTGTCACATCTAAGACATTTAATAAGAAAATGAAGATAGGAATACCGATAATTAGTCCCCATACACCTAAAAAGTGTTCTGAGAAGATTAATACCATAAACGTATAGAAAATCGGTAAATTTGTTTTTTGCGACATAAACTTCGGATTTAATACGTAACTTTCAAGCGCATGAATTACTGTTACGATAACTAAAATATAAACGACATACATAATACCGCCGATATTGTAAGCAATCATACAAAGTGGGAATAACGAAATGATAACACCTGCTACTGGAATTAAACCAAGCAAGAAAATCATTAACGCTAAACCTAGTAATTGTGGGAATCCTAATATCCATAATGCGATAACCGATAAAACACAGTTAACAATTGCAATTAAAAATTGTGCTTCGATTACTTTTCCGAATGAACGTGCAAATTTCTTTCCGAAATACTCTATTTCGTTATAGAAAATTGCAAGTCGACTTTCTTTAAATTTCGAAGTAAAAGCAACGATACGTGCTTTTTCAAGTAAGAAAAATAAGCTTAAAATTACAGAAAGTAAAACTTGAAGGCCAAATTTCCCAACATTCGTAATGGATTTATACAGAATGTCTACGCCTTGCCCTACATATTTAGAAAGTTCCATATGATTAACAGCATTAACTGCATACTTAATTAATTCACTATCAGGTGGATTTCTTAAAAATACATTGAATTGATAAATCAATTGTGAAATTTGTATTGTTAATACCGGTAAATATTTAAATAGCGTAATGGCAATTCCCGCCACTAACATTACATATAAAAGTGCTATAATAATTTTCCGATTAATTGGCATAAAATGATCTAATTTACGAGAAATAAACTTTTGGAATCGATCCATTAAATACGTCAACATAAACGTAATTAAAATTAAATTTAACATACTTTGCATCCCATACAATATGAGAGCAAGTAATACTAATACGATTAATCTCTGAAATCCTTTGCTTTGAAACAGGTTTTTTATTTGCATAATCGACGAGTACTCTCTCCTGTCCTATAAAGTAAAACTTTAACAAGTAGCTCTCTCTATATATTCTCTACTTATAATTATCCTTTAATATTAAAGCCATTGCGAGCAATTGATCTTCAATCCTAACCGCCCATTAATTGTGCTAATATATTATGTTACTTCTTATTTTACAATACAATGACCTATTTCAGAACGCATTATGCGTAGTATTAATGAAGATTTAAGGAAACTTTTATTCTTATAAAAATAGGTCTTACCATTACTGTAACATAAAAAGCAAGCTATCAGTAGAAATCCGTCCTACAAATAGCTTGCTTTTATAATTTTTTAAGTAAGTTATATTACCCAATGAACGGCATAAACATCGGAATGACAACTACTGTTACAACCCCAACTACGGTCACAGCGATACTTGCCATAGCTGCCTCTACTTCACCCATTTCGATCCCTACAGCAACCCCTAACGCATGTCCCGCTGTTCCAAGAGCTAAACCTTTAGCAATCGGATGTTTAACTCTAAATGTTTTTAAGAATAAAGCTCCTAATGCGTATACGATAACTGCATTAAAGATAACTGCAAATGATGTAATTGCTGGAATACCACCGATACTTTCAGAGATTGGTAATGCAATTGCTGTTGTTGCTGCCTGCGGTAACATTGAGTTCATTACAGCTGTATCTAGACCAATTGCTTTTGCGACAATGAACACAACAATCACTGAACAAATAGATCCAACCACGATAGCCGATAAAATTTGCCACCAATATTTTTTTAACTTATCAACTTGTTTATATAACGGAATTGCAAATGCGATTGTTGCTGGTTCTAAGAAGAAACTAATCATCT
The DNA here is from genome assembly GCF_040459645.1 of Bacillus cereus group sp. RP43. NCBI lineage: Bacteria > Bacillati > Bacillota > Bacilli > Caryophanales > Bacillaceae > Bacillus > Bacillus cereus group sp. RP43. The sequence continues at coordinate 59,151 of NZ_JARVHQ010000001.1, read as the reverse complement.
TTCCGCCCGTATTATATTCCTCAAAGGTAAAGTTACCTACCTTTAAAAATACAATCCCTAATACCATTGCTACGAATAATGGTGTAAATAAGAAGAATCCTTTTGAGTGTTTGAATAAAAACGTTCCGATTCCGTATGCAATTAATGAAACGACGATTCCGAAATATGGAGTCATTGTGCTTGTCATGTTCATTACCTCCTAACCATGTATGGTCTAAAATAGTTACGCGACTTTTCCGTGTTTGCTTCCTTTGTTTACAACTTTCAACTCTTTTGTACCTTTTGTTTCTTTGTCATCTTTACCTAAAATGAATTGTGCAAATAAACCTGTTACAGCAAGTAAAATAATTGTTGCGACAACGATTACAGTTAGAATTTGTACGAAATATTGGCTCATTACACCAAGAGAGTTAATAACTGAAATACCTGATGGGACGAAAAGGAATCCGATAATACCTGTTAAAGCTGTTCCGAGTGATTCAACTTGCTCCAATTTAATAACCTTTAAACATAATAGACTAAATAAAACGACTAACCCGATTACTGATGAAGGCATCGGAATTGGTAAATGGGTTGAGATAATATTAGAAACTAACATAATAGCTGAAAAAACGAATATTTGTGATAGAAAACCATATACTTTTTTTGTGCTCATTTTGGCCACCTCTTTTGATTTGGTACCTTTATTTTATAGGATATAAACACCTAAGTAAGCGTTTACATAACAGAATGTCAAATATATACAGCCAATTACAATAATCATACGGTGAAATGCAAAAGCTGCTTCTTAAATACGAAGCAGCTTTTTAAGTTCTTTTGCATATGTACGGCTAACTGGGACTTTGGATCCCTCTTTCATAATTAAGTTATAAGTCGAATTAAACCACGGCTGTATTTCAGAAATATGATTAATATTAGCAACGAAACTACGATGAACACGCATAAAAATTGTTTGTGGTAATTTCTTTTCCAAAATGACAAGCGTATCATGTGTTACATATGTTTCTTTCATTGTTTTTACAGTTACTTTCCCATCTACAAGCCCCACATAAATAATATCTTCAATGTTAACAAGTACAATTGATTCCTCAATCGGTAATGCTAATTTATGCATTTCGGTCGTTACATCTATACTCTTTACATCTTGCTTTGTTTCTAATTTTATTTGCTTTTGTTTTTTATATTTCTTTAATGTCTGTACGATACGTTCTTCATCAAATGGCTTTAAAATGTAATCTAATGCATCTACTTCAAATGCTTGCAGCGCATATTGATCATATGCAGTAGCAAACACAATTGAAGGTGGATTTTTCATTTTCTTTAATATATTTGCGATTTCAAATCCGTTATCATCAGATAACTGAATATCTAGAAAAACAATATCTGGTTTGTTTTTCATTAATTCTTCTAATGCATCCTCTACACAATCCGCCTCACCAATTATCTCTACTTCTTTTGTTTGCTCTAATAAATATTTCAATTCATCCCGCGCTAACATTTCATCATCAACTACTAATACTTTTAACACTCCGTTTTTCCTCCTCTACTTTTTTCGGAATTACAAAGAGGATCGTTGTCCCTTGCTCTAATTCACTTTCAATTTGAAGCATTGTCTCTTTCCCAAATAACCCGATAAGTCGTTCATTAATATTATATAAAGCTGTTCCAGTCCCTTTCTTTGATGGAACTACCATTTTTCCTAATTGCTCTAGACGTTCAATCTCAATCCCTTGTCCATTATCCTTCACTTCAAAGTGAACCATTCCTTCTTTTTCAAACACATGTACCTCGACTTGGCACACTGGCTGCTTTTTCGGAAAAGCATGGCGCAATGCATTTTCAACTAATAACTGAAGCACAAATGGTGGAACTAAAGTCACCTTTAGTGCCTCTTCAATGTACATCTTCACTTCATACTTATTCGGAAATCTCGCTTGCTCTAACGATAAATATGCATGTACATGATTCAACTCTTGTTCTAATGGAATAAGTAATTGTCGTGCCCCTTGCAAATTACAACGAAAATAAACGCTAAGCTGCAATAATAATTTTCTCGCCTTCTCTACATCTGTTCGGCATAAAGCTGATACTGTATTAATTGCATTAAATAAAAAATGCGGATTGATTTGTGCTTGCAACGCTTTTATTTCAGCATCTTGCAATAACTTACTTTGTAACTCAGCTTCACCTAACTCAAGCTGTGTGGAGAATATTTTCGCTAGCCCTTCCGCTAACTCTTCTTCAACACGACTTAATTGATTAGAGTTTTTAAAATAAAGTTTTAATGTTCCAATCGTATTTCCATGTGAAGTTAATGGAATAACAACTGCCGCTTGTAATGGACACCCTTCATGTTGACAATTAATAATCTCACGTGATTTCGCCTTCATTATTTTCCCTGTTTTTAATACTTCTTTTGATAAACCTGTTATTAAACTGTGTGAAGGAATATGATGATCTGATGCTAATCCAACGTGAGCTAAGATTTTCTCTGTATCTGTTAAGGATACCGCATCTGTTCCCGTAAAGCGGTGAATAATTTGTGCCACATGTTTACAAGAATCTTCCGTTAACCCTTGGCGGAAATATGGTAACGTCTTATCAGCAATTCGTAATACTTTATGCGTTTGTAAAGCTTTTGCATTTTCTTCTTGTCTTAAAATAGCTAGTATCATCGAAAGTAAAATAAAACTGCCAAAACTATTTACAAGAATCATCGGTAGCGCAATTGTTTTCACAACACTAAGTCCATCTTCTATAATTAATAGAATCATAAGCATTTCTAAAGTAACGATAAAAACACTTAAAACCGCAGAAAATTTAGGTGTAATAGTACGGTTATATTTTTTGAAGATGTATCCAATATAACCTGTTATAATCCCAGCCAAAATTGATGAGATTGCGCAACTTACTGCCGTCGTCCCGCCAAGCATATAACGATGAATACCCGCAATAGAACCTACTCCAATTCCGACGATAGGACCGCCAAGCAATCCACTAATTCCCACACCCATAATTCGTGTATTCGCAATTGTGCTGGATGATGAAACATCTTGTAACCAATTTTCATTCATAATAGTATTTCCTGCTATTTCAATCCCCGTGTAATTGCTTACAATTGTAAACACTGAAAAAATACAAATAAGCTTAAACTTATCCATATATCCGTCTTGCTTATGAAGAAGACGCCGGAACGTTTTAATATGAGAAAGTAAAAATCCTAAAATAACTATAAGCCCGACGCGTTCAATCATCATAAGTACTAAATTTAGCATCTGTGATTCATTCCTTTTTATATTAGTTAGTTTTATTATGGGAAAATAATGAAGTGGGCGTCAAGAAGAATGAAATGTTTTTTGAAATATTTTACACATAACAATCTCCCCTTTATTTGACAATCTAACAGAAGAGTGCTAAAAATAAAGTAATATAATACAGTCCTTTAACCCAACCCCGTGAGGTTGAGAAGGAAGTCGGAATATAATATACGTATGTTCTTTTTTAAGGGATACGTATGCTTTTTTGGCCTTCTCATCATATCAGGTGAGAAGGCCTTTTGTTATTCTTCCATAGCGACTGTAGAAGAAAATAAGGAGGAGTAATAATGAACATTACTACTGATGTACAATCATCAACAGAGGAGACGAAAGAGAAAAGATATAAAACATTATTTGGCTCTGCACTAGGATACGCTGCAGAAGGACTAGATATGTTGCTCTTATCTTTCGTACTTGTCTACATTCTAAAAGAATTTCACCTTAGCCCTGTCGAGGGAGGGAACTTAACATTAGCCACAACAATTGGGATGTTAATTGGTTCCTATTTATTCGGATTTATTGCTGATTTATTCGGTCGTATTCGTACAATGGCCTTTACGATCTTGCTATTTTCACTAGCAACCGCACTTATTTATTTCGCAACAGATTATTGGCAATTATTAATTCTTCGCTTTTTAGTTGGAATGGGCGTTGGTGGTGAATTTGGGATTGGAATGGCCATCGTAACAGAAACATGGTCTAAAGAAATGCGCGCTAAAGCGACATCAGTTGTTGCACTTGGCTGGCAATTTGGCGTCCTGGTTGCTTCACTCCTTCCAGCATTTATCGTCCCGCATTTTGGATGGAGAGCTGTTTTCTTATTTGGATTAATTCCCGCTTTATTAGCTGTTTATGTCCGTAAAAGTTTAAGCGAACCGAAAATATGGGAGCAAAAGCAACGTTACAAAAGGGAATTGCTCCAAAAGGAAGCTGAAGGTAATTTGACAACTATTGAAGCGGAACAACTAAAACATATGAAAAAGTTCCCACTTCGAAAGTTATTTGCAAGTAAAAAAGTAACAATAACAACAATTGGTCTTATTATCATGTCATTTATCCAGAACTTCGGATATTATGGAATTTTCACATGGATGCCAACTATTTTAGCGAATAAATATAACTATACATTAGCAAAAGCAAGCGGTTGGATGTTCATTTCTACTATTGGTATGCTAATTGGGATTGCAACTTTTGGTATTCTAGCCGATAAAATTGGCCGCCGCAAAACATTTTCATTATATTATATTGGCGGTACTATATACTGCCTCATTTACTTCTTCCTATTCACAGATGCGACATCACTGTTATGGGGAAGTGCCCTACTTGGATTCTTTGCAAATGGAATGATGGGAGGATTCGGGGCAATTTTAGCTGAAAACTATCCTGCCGAAGCTCGCTCCACAGCGGAAAACTTTATTTTCGGCACAGGGCGTGGATTAGCTGGATTTGGACCGGTTATTATCGGATTACTCGCTACGGATGGCAATCTACTTGGAGCATTATCCCTAATTTTTATCATCTATCCAATCGGATTGATTACGATGCTATTATGTGTACCAGAAACAAAGGGAAAAGTGTTAGATTAAACGTAAAAGAGGAAGCATCTCATTTAAGATGCTTCCTCTTTTCAATGTTTATTTATCATTTTGATTTACTAGCCTTCTGGAATAAGAAAGCAGTTTTATCTTTCTCTTCTACAATTCCTTGCTTCAATGCTAATTCTCCTGCAACTTTAGGAGCTAACCATAGCATCGGAAATAATAAAATTGATACAGGAACAGCCGTCACTACAATAAAGGATTGTAGTGCATTAATACTTCCCTCACCCATATATAAAAGAATTGCTGCAACTGCTCCCATAATAAGCGACCAAAAAATTCGTAAGCTAATTCTAGGATCTCCATCTCCAGTCACTGCCATTGAGATAGAATAGGCCATTGAATCTCCTGTTGTTACTACAAATAAAATTGTTAATAAAAGAAATGCCGGTCCAATAATATTAGAGAGTGGCAACTGCTGCGTAATTGCAATCATAGCTGCCGGCATACCGGATTCACTTAATGCAGCCGAGATAGAGCCAGGCTTCATTAACTCATAAAACACACCTGATCCTCCCAAAATCGTAAACCAAAACGTTGTAATAATAGGTGCAATAATTCCAATTGCAACGATGATTTCTCGAATCGTTCTTCCTCTTGAAATTCGACTCACTAAAATTGCCATCATCGGTCCATATCCAATAAACCATCCCCAGAAGAAGATTGTCCAAGATCCTAACCAACCTGTATCCCCGCGATATGTGCTCATTGGAATAAATTCATGCATATAAAATCCAAACGAAGAAACAAATGAATCAATAATAAATCCACCTGGTCCACAGAATAACACAAACACCATCAATAAAATCGCTAGTTTAACATTTAAATCACTTATTATTTGAATCCCTTTATTAATTCCCGTTACCGCAGATATAGTAGAAACGGCTACTACACAAATAATAATTGCTAATTGAGTAGTAAACACATCAGGAATTCCAAATAATGCTTGCAAACCATAACTTGCTTGTAATCCTAAAAATCCGATTGGGCCAATTGTTCCTGCAGCTACCGCAATAATTGCAAACACATCGATCATCGTTCCAAGCACACTCTTTCGCAATTTCTCACCGAAAATAGGATATAAAAGTGTTCGAGGTTTTAATGGCATACCTTTATGATAATGCCCATACATCATAACTACTGCACTAATTGTTCCTAAAATCGTCCAAGCTAAGAAACCCCAGTGCATATAACTTTGTGCTAAGGCAGGCATGACTGCTTCTTTCGTTCCAGCAGATATACCTTCATGTATTGGTGGCACCGTCATCAAATGATACATTGGCTCTGCTGCTGCCCAAAAAACGCCACCTCCGGCAAGTAATGTAGACATAATAATAGCGAGCCATTTTGCCGTACTAATCTCAGGTTTTTCTAATCCCCCAAGTTTAACTCTCCCATATTTCGAGAACGCCATACACATCGCAACAATAAATGTACCAATTAATAAAACCTGCCAAAAGGCACCAAAATATTTAATTGAAGCTGCAAAACTGCTATTAATGACTCCCTCTACATAACTTTTATTTAAAATAACTGCAATTACAAATAATAAAAGTGAGCCACCACTAATAAGAAATACAGGCCAATCCGTTTTTCGACTCTTCATCCTCATTTACACTTCCTCCTTCCTCAGCAATCTAAAAAAACAACTTTATTATGTTGTATCGTTTACACCCAAAACACAATGATTATATAAGTATAATAATTAATCGATTTTCCACACACTTATGTTGTCCCTAAAAATATGCTAAATCCCTTATTTAAAAGAAAATTTCTATTCCTATTACATAAAAAAGCAAAACAAAAGACCTTATATTTCTATAAGGTCTTCGAAACAGAAATTTGATTATAACACAAGGAACTTCTTGGTTCAAAAAGACCCTTCCAAAAATAACCGATAGTAAAGGCTTCCATTTGCTACGTAACAGTAATTAAAAAAAATTATATTTTGCAGAAGAAACCCCTATACTAAATATCATTTATGAAAGAAATTCGGCTTCAAAATTTCATTTGGATACGGTTTGTGATAAATATGAGTGGTAGCTGGCGACAACGGCGGAATGAGCCACACCCAATTCCCTGTTACAACCCGTCCACAAGCAGCTTCTTGCTTCTCAAATTGTTGAAATTGTTGTGCAGCCGTATGGTGATCCACAATACTAACTCCTTGTTTTTTAAAGGAATGTAATACAGCAATATTCAATTCAATCAACGCCTTATCTTTCCACAACGTACCGTTTCTCGATGTATCTAAATCCATCATTTCCGCAACAGCTGGGAGTAAATTATAACGATCGTGATCCGCTAAGTTACGCGCTCCAATCTCCGTTCCCATATACCATCCATTGAAAGGGGCAGCTGTATAAGAAATCCCGCCTATTTCTAAGCGCATATCTGAAATCATTGGTACCCCATACCATTTCACTCCTAAAGATGAGATTGGGTACTCTGGATGTTCAATTGGCACCTCTTTCACTTCTTTTTTAGGAATTTCTTTATATACAGGCTCTTTTCCATCAACAGAAAATACAAGTGGTAATACGTCAAAGTTTGTGCCTTCTCCTTGCCACCCAAGACCTTGGCATAAATCAGTAAATGCGACAGAGTGGGAGTCACCGATTACTCCCATTTCCGTTTTGTATCCTGCATATCGAATTAATTGATGATTATAAAGTCGTATATTATTCTCTTCACCTTGATATTGCTTAAAAATCGTAATTGTCGGTTTAACTTTACCATCATTCGTCGCGTATTTAATATGATGAATTAATGCATTATATACACCTTCTTCATCATTTACTTCACGCGCATCTAATATGTGCATCTTACTCCAAAACAATCTCCCAATGCATCTATTACTATTACGCCATGCCATTCGTGATCCATGAACAAGCTCTTCAAATGTATGCTCATACGTGCCCGTCTTTTCTATCTCTATTAAAATTTCTTCCATACGCTCTTTTATTAATTGCTCTTTATTAAGTTCCTTATAGCAAATAGTAATAAAGTTACTTGCTTCCTCTATTAATTGTTTCGTTTTACTCATAAACAATCTCCTTCTATCTCAACAAGACACTACTACTTTACAGTATAAGCAAAAAGGATAAGAGTCACAAACGAAAGTGGAAGTGTTACTTTTATTGTAATATTTTTCAGAAAATTAAAGAGATTACTATTGACTTGCATGAAAAATAGGTGTATTTTTGACTCAGGTAAAATATTTTTACCTAGACCAACTTTTAGAGAGAAAGGAGGGAATGTTATGTCTTCATTTCAATTGCCAAAACTTTCATATGACTATGATGAACTAGAGCCATATATCGATAGTAACACGCTTTCTATTCATCATGAAAAACACCATGCGACATACGTAAATAATTTGAATGCCGCTTTAGAAAACTATACGGAATTACATAATAAATCTTTAGAAGAGTTACTATGTAATTTAGAAACTTTACCAAAGGAAATTGTTACAGCTGTCAGAAATAACGGTGGTGGACATTATTGTCATAGTCTTTTTTGGGAAGTAATGAGCCCACGAGGTGGCGGCGAGCCTAATGGAGACGTTGCAAAAGTAATTGATTATTATTTCAATACCTTTGACAACTTAAAAGATCAACTATCCAAAGTAGCCATTAGCCGTTTTGGAAGTGGATATGGATGGCTTGTCCTTGATGGTGAAGAACTTGCTGTTATGAGTACACCCAATCAAGATACACCTCTGCAAGAAGGTAAGATTCCATTACTCGTCATCGATGTATGGGAACATGCCTATTATTTAAAGTATCAAAATCGACGTCCAGAATTTGTTACCAACTGGTGGCATACAGTGAACTGGGACCAGGTAAATGAAAAGTATTTACAAGCAATGCAATCACAAAAACATTAGTCGTGCGTATAAGGTAAGTTTGGTAATGTAAAATTAGTATTGTAAAAATCCTCCAGAATCCCCCGGATTGCCACCGGGGGATTTATGATTACTTCAGTATATTTATGTAATACTGTAAAACATTTTTTATTTCTGTATTTAATTCTCGGAACGGAAATCCTAATTCGCGAGCCTTTCTATTATGTAACGTACAATTAGTTATTTCATTATAAGGTGCTATATTCTCTCCTGCTTCTTGAATAAGAGCTTTTGTCCCGCTGTTTTCTTCTATGAAACAAATAACTTCTCCCATGGAAATCACTCCATTACTACAAGCATTAATTGGACCTTCTATGCTTTCCATTCCGCACCATGCTAAAAACTCTCCTGCTTCCTTTTCATGTATAAATGACAACTTTCCATCTACATGATCCACAAAGATAGGCTCTTGTTTCATAACATGTTCAACGTAAAATTGTAATCTTTTCGTATAATCATTTTCTCCAATAACAACTGGAAAACGCACTGCAACGACTGGGAATGTTGCATGTTGAAATAAAACTGCCTCAGCTAATCGCTTACCTTCACTATAATTGAAATCATTCCTACCTCCATACGTAATTGTATACTCGTACGGATTGAAGTTTTCTTCTAACAGGCCTAGCGCAGGCTCATAGACAGCCATTGAAGATGTCATAATGTATTTCTTCGTTTTTCCTTTTAACACTTCACATACTATCTTCGCTGTATTCGAGCTATAGCATAAATTATCGTATACGATATCATAACTTTTATCTTCTAGACGCTCTTTTAGTAGCTCTTCATCTTCTCTATCGACAATCAATCTTTTTACCGCACTACCGAAAGAATCTTCAGTAACTCCCCTCGTAGCAATCGTTACATTGTGTCCAGCTTGCAACAGTACTTCTACTAAATGTTTACCAAAAAACCTTGTTCCCCCTAGTACCAATACCTTTTTCAAATTCATCATCCCCTGTTTTATAAAATTGAATATTGTAAGTTACTACCTTAATTATAAACTTGAGTATAAATAAAAAGCATGGAATCATTATAAAGATTCCATGCTTTCTTACATACGATACTTTAACGTACTCGATATTTAAAAATACAATAGCAGCAATATAAAATAGAAATTACTGATACATAAACCCATAGTTCATATACGAAGCCCTCGCCCCATACTCCCATAAAATAAAAGAGTGAAGGCAACGTCAATGTTACCCATGATTGTACAAAGGCAATTCTGCCAAGATATTGATTGATATTCTTTTTTTGTGCATTTAATACAAAGAATAAATACCAAAGTAATGCCCACATAAACCATGTTAACGCATTAACAACATCGTGGAATTGAACAAATGAAACAACCATATAGAATAAAGCAATAATTGCTACCCAAATACAGAACCAGCCTAGCCCACTACTATCCATTCCTTTAATAAAAGTAACGCCTACATATAAATAAGTTAAACCAAATAGAAAAGTAGCTGCGTATGAATATACCGTCCAGTTACTTTGATCAGAAATCATAATCAAATAGAACGGAATGATAATTTGTAATGCCCCCACAAATAAATTAAAAACACCTGCACTTTTCATCTCTACTTTGCCCAATATAACAAGACTATTTAAAAATAAAGCTGCACCTGAAAGTAATAATCCTACGTAACCCATATATATTCGTGTGAAAGTCTTTCCCTTTCACACTTTTAACCTCCCCACAATATAAAGTGATCCTTTATTATTTTTCTTCCTATTTAAAACTACATACATAATTTTTAATCCGAACAAGTCAGACTTCCTACCTTAAAAAATAACGAATTTAAAACGCTTTCAATAATAAATAACCCTATCAGAACATTAAATAGGATTCCTTGATTATAAACGTACTCTAACCATGATACAAGTATTGGAATTCTTTTCAAGATTACGTTTTTTATTTCTATAAAAAATTAGTAGGGTGATACATTTTCCCTATCTCACTCTACTAATTTCTAACATAGAATATTATAAAGTGAAACTTTAATCAGTGGGAGCTTTACTGCCCACAAATAGCGGGATAAAATGGGCTGGTCAGTAATACATTCATCTTTATAAGATAATCGTATTACTGACCTAACAATTTCTATTTATCATAAATATCATTCGGATTAATTGTAGGAATAAATCCATTTATAGAACTATATTTTTTAGATACGTTATCTGGAGTAACAGTAAACGTTATAATTTTATTACTTTGTTGTTTAAAATAGCGCATCCAATTTTGACTCCATTCATCTTTCGCAATAACTTGTTTATTGAAGTCTTCCCACAATACACCATGTATAAAATTCAAGGATGTATTTTTGATTGTGTCAAATCCCCAATTCTGTATAAGAAGTAGGTTGGAATCAACACTTTTAATTTCTTTTAATAAATTTACATATGCTTCTCGGAATTTTCCTTGTGTAGCTGGCTGATCATAAAAATAGTCATCAATATCACCAGCTGTATCTAAAAACACCCCATCTATGCCTTTTCCAATAATTTGCTGTTTTACTTTATTAACAACAATCCCACGGTAATGTTCATCAGCTAAGTTCATAATATATGTATTCCACTGCTCAATCTTCATTTTCTTACCGTTTCTATAATAATAGTCTGATTCAACTACTTGTGACTTATGCCACGCTTCTAATTCTAAAACGCTAACATAACCAAGGACTACCGTTCCTGATTTTTTTAATTGCTGAACTTGTTCTCTCGTAAATGCATATGGCTCTATAATAACCATGTCATACGTTGAAAGTCTCTCAATTACTTGCTCATTTGCTTCACCATAATAAATTTTATAACTTCGTACATTTTTTAAAACTGGTTCCACAACATTTGCTTGTGCGGATGTACTTGAGGAAAAAATAAAAGAAAATATAGCTAAAAAGCATATGGAACGTTTCCACTCCATAATAATATTACCCCCTATACAACTGTAATTTTTTATCGTTTTAAATGTTAATACAAATATAGTAATACCATAACATTTTACATTTTTTCAAACTCGATATTTTATAAAAATTCCAATAAATACAATACATTAACAGAAATTAGAATTTATTTCACTTGAATTTACTACATCCCTGTTGATAAAATGATTTGGGCTTCATATATTATATATCTTAAAATAATTCTTTTAAATTATGTATTTTATTTCAGTGTACTATTCCTCAAAATTAAAATTGCAAACGAAAGAAGGGATTTTTTTATGCACTATAGACAATCTAATTTATTCCAAAAGATGATTGAACCTACGATTCTCTTTATTGCCCTATTTTTTCTCTCAATACTAACTGATTTTCTAACACCAATGTATGAATACTTCTTGCTCTTATTTATTACATTAATTATTTCTAGCCGGTATGGCATATCTATTTCCCTTTTCACCTTTCTAGAAGCAATGATTTACATTTTTATAAGCGGTATATATAAAGAAAATGATGTATTACTGTACTTTTATTCATCAGATTACTGGATAAGTTGGATTTTCTTACTTGTTATTAGTTTATGTTGTGGACTAATGAGTACTTCACAAAAAGAACGTTATGAAGATGTACATATGATCAATAATGAGCTGAAGGCTGAAAATAAAGAATTAAAATATGTTGTGAAACAATTGGATGAAACACGTATTACACTACGTTCTCGCGTACTTGAATCAAATAACCATTTATCTAAAATGTATCATATGTTTAAAGCTTTAAATCATACACATCCTGAAATTGTACTCGATGAAGGAATGAATGTATTAAAAATGTATTTTGGAGCAAAAAAAATTGGTATCTATCACGTCGATAACAATAAACAATCGCTTCGTATTAAATTAAGATCAGAAACTGGTAAAAATACATTATCTCAATCTATTTTTGTTAACAACGCTTCGTTAGTCATCAAAAATGCGCTAGCTCATAATCGACCTTTTTTCCGTACAGATGAGGATTTTCAAGATGCTCCACTTTTAGTTGGTCCCGTCCTATTCCAAGATGATGTACAATACGTCATTATATTAGACGAAATCGAGTTTTCAAAGGTAACTTCTGAGCAATTCGAACTTTTCACATGGTATTTACGCTGGATGGGTGATCGTTTACAAAACGCTTCTAATCTTTGGCTATCAAGTCAAGAGGATCGCACATTCCCTAAGACAAACATTTATTATGAAGATGAATTTGAACATTTACTAAAAATAGAAAAGAAACGGTACGAAACATTATCTTATCCATATTCCTATTTTGAGTTCAATGCTCCACAAGATTCTTTAGAAATAATAAATTCTATTTTAAAAGATCATTTACGATATATTGATATATTCGGTTATAGTACAACCGAGCAAAAAATTATGATTTTATTACCTGGCACTGAAGAAAAGTTTTTACTACAAGTTCAAACTCGTATACAAAATGCTCTTTCTTCTAAAGGAGTGATAGTCTAATGATTTTACTCCTTCTTTATTTTATTTACGCTATTTTAGTTTTTCTTTTATTTCGATTTACAAAAAGTTTAATTGCTGAAGATAAAAAAGGAATTATTGAATTTTGCTTAATTATCTCTCTTCTTTTCCCGCTTATCGGACTTATTGTATCAGTAATCATGTTATTACTTAATATACGAAGATCCAAAACCGAGTGGTTACAGCAATACTCTGATTATGTTGCCTTTCACGTTGATAATTACGAAGATATTTTGGAATCAGCTAAACAAGATATGGACTTAATTTCATTTTCTTCTGGATTAGAACTAGATAAGCCTGAATTACATAAACAACTCATTGTACAGTTAAGCTCCTCCTCTATTTCTAATGAAGGTGGATTATTGAAAGAAGCAATTCACCATAAAGATCCTGAAACTGTACATTACGCAGCAACTACTATCAATTTACTAAATGAACGGTACGAAAAACAGATTGAATACTTAAATAGGCAATTTTTACAAAATCCACAAAATGAAATTGCAAAGGAATTGGTTTCTAACTATTTAAGATATATAGACAGTGGTCTCCTTTCTAATCAGCAAAAAGAAAAAGTAATCGATGAATTTATGAATTTTATTACACAAAGTGTAGAACTATTCCCTAACGAGTCTCTTTACCCTTTCCAACTTGGAAATCTGTTTCTACACACAAAACAATATGCAAAGTCTGAAGAACAATTTTTAAATCTTATTCACTTCTATCCTGAATCATATTACGGTTATGTTGGATTACTTGAAATATATTATGACCAAAAGTTATGGGACAAGCTCTATAACTTAATCAATAACCTAATAGATGCAAAAATAATTAATATACTACCGCGTAAATATCAATTATTTGTAAGGCAGTTTGGAGGCACACACATTGAAAAAGGGGATTAATATATATATCGGGATTATTAGTATCATTTTATTTCTCTTAATTTTATCCATTCTTATATATCGAACAGAAAATTTTTATCAAAAGTTTTCTGTTCCTAAAGCTAAAGAAACAGATACTGTTAAAACACTCAAAGCAAAAGATGTAACTCAAAATGGACAGAAAATGCAATTATACGTTTTAAAAACGGATAATACATTGGGACAACAAGTCGAATTTAATACGAAGAAGGCAATGGATTACGCACATCTACACTATAAAGATATTACAGCTAATGAAATTAAGGGACTTAATCCCTCTCCCTATACAGGGATTATTATTACAGGTGAAATAATGGAGCAACTTCCACAAGCTGATATTCAAAATTTTGTACAAATGGGCGGAAGGATTATTATCGCAAACCGACTTGATTCAGATCCTTCCTGGAACGCCCTATTCGGTATTACAAAAAAAGAAGGATTCAAAGATGCGAAAGGATTAACTTTTGAAGAAGTTTTATTCCCTGGTTATCCAAATCTCTCAAGTTCTTCTGCATTGTTTACTCATAGCTCAATGAATATTATGCTAGATGAGAATACCACTAATACTTGGATTACGGCAGAAGATACTCCCATTCTTTGGACCAATGACTACGGTGAAGGAAAAGTCTTATATTGGAATACAACAGCATTGAACGATAAATTAGGCAGGGGTATGTTCGTTCAATCACTGGGTACTATTTTCCCGGCTTTCGCTACAGCGCAACTTGGAGCGGAGATTATGTATATCGATGACTTCCCATCTCCGATTCCAAGTGGAGAACTAAAAAACTTAACAACAGAAAAAATTTCTGTTGAAGAATTTTATAAAAAACATTGGTGGAAAAATATGAAGGATATCTCTGAAGAGCTTGATATTAAATATACGGGTGTTGCAATTGGGACATACCAAAATAAAGTAACGCCACCCTTTGAAGATTTCACAGGTAAAAATAGAAATACCTATTTATTATTTGGGCGAGAATTATTAAGTCACGGCGGGGAAATAGGTATTCATGGCTATAACCATCAACCTTTATTATTACCACCAGACCCAGTAGATAAAGCACTTGAATATGTTCCGTGGAATTCAAAAGAGGATATGGAGAACTCCTTAGATGCTCTACAAAAACTCGTGTATAACTTCTTTCCAAACGAAAAATTAAAAACCTATGTACCACCATCCAATATTATAAATACAACTGGATTAAGTGCATTAAACGACGCGGTTCCAACTATGGAAACAGTTGCTTCTCTATATGTGGGAGGTAAAAGTAACGGCAGTTTAATTCAAGAATTTGGACCAGATGAATATAACAAAAACATTTATCACTTCCCGCGTATTACGAGTGGCTATGCTATCACAGATGAAGAGCAATTTATCTTAACTGATGTTACCGCAAATTTAGGGGTTATCTCACATTTCGTCCATCCAGATGATATCCTTGATGAAAAACGCTCAGGTGACTTAACATGGGAAGAATTATTTAAAGCTTATAAAACGACAATTAAAGAAATCAAAGAAAAATATCCTTATATAAAAAGTATGACCCAAAGTGAAGCAACTGCTTCTATGAAAATTTATCAAACTGGTGACCTAGATGTTTCTTATGAAGATGATGCTGTTCACATTGCATATAAAGGGTTACCAAACCATACTTCAACAATTATACGTGTAGAAGAAGGTAAGAAGATACAAACTGGCTCATTCTCTTACGGTACGGTTAAAAAACTTGATTCCCAAATTTATAGCGTTACGTTAACGAAAGCCAGCGCTACGATCCCAATTAAAGGAGAATAACAGATGAGAATAGGTTTGGTCGTCGAAGGCAGCTACCCCTTTGTAAGTGGAGGGGTAGCAAGCTGGGTTCAAATGATTATCCAGCAGTTTAAAGAACATGAATTTACGATTTTTGCGATAGTCCCTCAAGTAAAAACAGAAGATGAATATCAATATGAAATTCCAAGCAACGTAAAAGATATCATTATGATTCCTTTGCAATCAGAAAATGAATCAAAACATATAAAAACTAATTTAACTGAACAAGAAGTACAGACACTTCAAAAATGGTTTACATTTCAAGCCAACGATACAACAGCATTACAAATATTAGGGGATAAACAAAAGCTAGGAACACTCCATTCCTTCTTCGAAAGTCGTGAGTTTTATGAAATTGTTAAAGAAAGCTATTTATATGAAGAAAGTAGTGGTTCCTTCTTAAATTATTTTTGGATGTGGAGATCTATGTTCACACCAATCATTCAAATTTTACAAATTGATTTTCCTGAATTAGATCTTATTCATTCTGTATCGACAGGTTATGGCGGACTGCTTGGTGCTGCAATTAGCGCCAAATCTGATATACCATTTATTCTAACTGAACACGGTATTTATTCTCGGGAACGTGAAGAAGAAATACTACAGTCTACTTGGATACCAATTGAATACAAAAAAAGATGGGTTTCTTTCTTTCATCACTTGTCTCATCAAGCATATGAACAAGCAGCTGATGTAATTACGTTGTTCGGCCGAAATAGTGCATATCAAAAAGAATTAGGTGCCCCGGCTCATAAACTAAAAATCGTTCCAAATGGCGTTACTTTATCTGACTATAAAGGGTTACGTAAACCAAAGTATAATTCGGATAAACTCATCATTTCCGCTATTATACGAGTTGTGCCAATTAAAGATGTAAAAACAATGATTTATGCAGCTAAATTATTATTTGAAAAAAATATTCCATTTATATTTTACTTACTAGGTCCTGATACGGAAGAAGCAGAATATGCTCAGGAATGTCGTGATTTAATTCAACAATTAGGATTAGAAGAGCATGTAATAATGACCGGCAAAGTAAATATTAAAGATTACTTAAAACAAACAGATATTCTCGTATTAACAAGTATATCTGAAGGACAACCATTAGCTATGTTAGAAGGAATGGCAGCAGGATTACCATGGGTTGTTACAGATGTTGGCTCTTGTAAGGAATTAATTTACGGACAAGATGAAGATCCTTACGGACAATGTGGATTTGTTGTACCACCTGTATCTCCTGAACAAGTTGCCATTCATTTAGAGTGGTATTATCGTCACCCTGAATCCATTCAACAATTTGGGGATAACGGGCGCAATCGTATTGAAGCGCATTATCAATTATCAGGTGTCGTTGATAGTTATCGTAAGCTTTACTTAGAAAGAGGTAAAAAAACATGGCAGGAATAGGGTTTCGTTTACAAAAATTATTCCAAGAAGACTACTATTCTTCCAGAATAAAAGCGTACGGATTTTCATTATTTGTTACAGCTGGTCCTTGGTTAGTCGTTATTTTAGCGGTAACAGCTATTCGATACATTTTAAGTTTGTTCCATTCTATTTCAATTGAGGAACAGCGCCTTTTCACCATTTCAATTTCATACTGCTTTATTTTTTCTCAAATCATATATGGTGCCTTGCAGCTCATCGTAACTAGATATGTGGCTGACCTTTTATACGAGCAAAAAGCTGATAAAGTATTTTCTTCCTTTTTAGGAATGACGAAAATCACACTTTTCTTAGCTATTATCTTATGGCTTTTGTTTGCAATTTTTACACCATTAGCCTTGTATTATAAAATCGTAATGCTATTTTTATTTTTAGCTTTAAACATCATTTGGATTCAATCCATTTATTTAACAGCAGCTAAAGATTATCAGTCCATCGCTCTTGCATTTTTAATTGGTTCCATTTTCTCCTTATCTGGAATTGCGCTTATCGCTTACTGGCATCCAACACTTGGAATAGAACATGGATTTGCCCTATTACTTTTAATTTCTTTTACAATCGGGACTTTCATTACATTAGTGTGGTTAAGTATAGTTATTGTACGAATGTTTCCAAATAGTGATGCTACTGAACAATTTACCTTTCTTTCTTATTTAGATAAATATCCAGAACTATTTTGGTCGAGCCTACTTTACAATATTGGCATTTGGGTATGTAACTTTGTTATTTGGTTCGGAGAAGGGCGAGGAAATATTGAAAACACATTTATTTATCATCAAATATATGATACCTCTGTTTTCTGGGCTTATTTAAGTATTATCCCAACCTATATTTTCTTCGTGGTATCCATTGAAACAAGATTTTATGAACGGTATAAGAAGTTCTTCGGCTCAGTTAACAATGGGGCAACATTAAATACAATTTTACAATTAAAAGAGTCAATGAACTTTGTCCTAAAACAAGAAATGGAACGAATACTTCGTAATCAAGGTATTTTTTCTTTACTTATTATTTTTATAATATGGATGTTTAGTTCACAGTCTGGGAACGTAACACTTGAATACTCTATTTTGCAACTGACTATAATTGGTGCTTATGCAAACGGTATGGTTCTTGTTATTACGTTACTACTCTTATATTTTGAAGATCGTAAAGGGGCATTTCGAACATCGGCTCTGTTCTTTTTTGCAAACCTGTTATTAAGTCTTCTTCTACTTCCATTTGGGTTCAATGGTTACGGTATTAGTTTTGCACTCGGATCTTCTATTACATTCTTATATGCTATTTCTAGACTCTTTACTTACATTAAAGATATTGATTACTACACGTTTTGTCAGTCAAATGCTCCTATAAAACGACGAACTTTCTTTACTAAATTTGCTAATAAACTTAATGGAAATAAATAAATAAAAATGACCTTTTGCTCCCGCAAAAAGGTCATTTTTTTATCTGTTTATTAAACTTCTAGATAGCCATTTTTGTTATTTGATTGCCATCTCCAAGAGTCTGCACACATCTCTTCTAATCCGCGTTTTGCTTCCCATCCTAATTCACGCTTCGCTTTCGATGCATCTGCAAAACATACTGCCACATCACCAGGGCGACGCTCCGTAATTTTATAAGGAACTTCCTTTTCTGAAACCTTTTCAAATGCTTCAACCATTTCCAACACACTATAACCAGTACCTGTACCAAGATTGTATGCATCTATCCCAGTAGTGCCAAGTACCTTTTCAAGTGCCTTTACATGGCCATTGGCTAGGTCTACAACATGAATATAATCACGGACACCCGTGCCATCTTTTGTTGGATAGTCATTTCCAAATACACTCAATTCCTTTAGCTTACCTACTGCTACTTGTGTTACATATGGCATTAAGTTATTTGGAATTCCGTTTGGATCTTCTCCAATACGTCCACTTTCATGCGCACCAAATGGGTTGAAATAACGAAGTAATGCGATACTCCATTCTGCATCCGCAAATGCTACATCACGCATAATTTGTTCAATCATTAATTTCGTTTGACCATATGGATTTGTTGCACTTAACGGAAACTCCTCCGTAATTGGTGATGTTTCTGGGATACCATACACTGTTGCAGATGAACTGAAGATCATCTTCTTCACATCATGCTTCTGCATCACTTCACATAGCACTAATGTGCTTGTAATGTTGTTATGATAATACGTTAACGGAATTGCTACTGATTCCCCTACAGCCTTAAAGCCTGCAAAGTGAATAACAGCTTCAATTGTATTTTCTTCAAAAATCGTATCAAGTGCTTCTCGATTTAAAATATCTTCTTTATAAAATTTAAACTGTTTTCCTGTTATCTCTTTCACTCGATTTATAGACTCTACTGAGCTATTCGAAAGATTATCTACTACTATAATTTCGTAACCGTTTTTTAGTAATTCTACGCATGTATGACTACCAATATATCCTGCTCCACCTGTTACAAGTATTGCCATAATTATAGTCCTCCATATTTCATTCATTATAAACTTCTCAAAGTATATCACATATTTCTTATCCTATGTTTATTATGCGAACACAGAAACTTACATTTTATCCCATAATTATTTTGTACAATACACGATTTAAATCAGGTAATAAAAAAACGCCACATAACAGACATCACGTGGCGTTTTTTATCAAATTACGTAACAATATACACTTAGAAAATGCGCAAGACTACCTAACAATACAAAAACATGAAAAATTTCATGGTGTCCCATATATTTAAACTCCAACCATTTTGGCTTCGCACCGTAAATAAACCCACCAATTGTATAAAAAATGCCTCCAAGTACTAAGAAAATAATACCTCCTGTACTTAAATTCTCAGCTAGCGGTGCAAAGAATAGAACGATTAACCAACCCATCAGAAGATAAATTGCTGTCGATAACCATCTTGGACAATTAAACCAAAACATTTTAAAAACAATACCACAAATTGCCGTTGCATAAACTAAACAAAATAATAGTAAACCGTTTGCCGAATTTAATGTAATTAAGCAAAAGGGTGCATATGTACCTGCAATTAATATAAAAATCATAGAATGATCTAGCTTCCTAAAGAAATAAATAACACGTTCACTGGCTACGACACTATGATACACAGCTGACGCCATATAAAGGACCATCATCCCGATACCAAATAAAATAACAGCTGTAATTGCAGCAAAAGATGGCATCTTAACAGAAACTTTCACAATCATAGCTAATAATGCAATAAATGATAATACAGCTCCTCCTAAGTGAGTAAATGCATTAACCGGTTCTCTTACATAAGCATTCATATAAACACCCCTCATATAATTACATGTAGTTTTGATAACTACTTATAATTATATATATATTATTCATACGGGTCAACATTTACATTTCATTTGTTTCGTAATACCATATTTAAAGATATACTAAACATTAAGTTCCACTAAGTTATAAAAGTGAGGGGTTCTACGTGGAAAATATAAATACATTACTTGAATCATTACATTTAGAAAAAAATATTAAACTTGAGGATATCCCAAATGTCGACTTATATGTAGACCAAGTTGTCCAACTATTTGAGAATACTTATGCGGATACAACGAGAACTGATGATGAAAAAGTATTAACAAAAACAATGATTAACAATTACGCAAAAGGGAAACTATTCATCCCTATCAAAAATAAAAAGTATTCAAAAGAACATATGATTTTAATCAGCTTAATTTATCAATTAAAAGGAGCACTTTCCATTAATGATATAAAAAGCTCCTTAGAAAATATAAATGCACCGTTAATAAACGATGATACATTCGAATTAAATACTCTATATAAAGATTATCTTTCTCTTACTGAAACCAATGTGGAAAGCTTTAAGCAAGACGTAAATAAGCGCGTTACGGAAGTAAATGAGGTTTCTTCCTTAGAAGATCCAACACTAGAAAAGTTTTTATTACTAACATCCTTCGTAACTATGAGTAATATGTATAGACGTTTAGCAGAAAAATTAGTTGATGATCTCAAAGAATCTTAAACAAAAAACTATCCACCTGTTTGAAGTGGATAGTTTTTTTGTTTATTTAATTGCTTCATGAACCTTTAATTGTTTCCCTTTAATCGTTGTGTTTTTCATGATTTTTAAAACAAGTGGTCCTTTTCCATTTAATATTTCAACGTAAGAAACATTGTCTTGTATTGTAATAATGCCTATATCTTCTGCTGTAACACCTTTAATTTTAGCAATTGTACCGACGAAATCTACCGCCCTAATTTTCTTTTTCTTCCCGCCATTAAAGTACAATTTCATAATTCCTTTGTTTAGGTCCGCATTTTTATCTTTCTTTATAATTGGTTTAGCATGTATCTTTTCCTCAAATACTGCTTTCCCTTTCATAACTTCTTCCTTTGAAGGTGCAAGCGCCTTTGGAATTTCAAAGCCGATGTACTCCTCAATCTCTTCTAAAAATCTATTTTCATACGGTGTTATGAATGTAATAGCTTTTCCTTTATTACCAGCTCGTCCCGTTCTTCCCGTACGATGTACATAACTTTCTTTTTCTAATGGAATATCATAGTTAATAACATGTGTAATATTATCAATATCAATTCCTCTAGCTGCTACATCTGTCGCTACTAAATAACGGAACTTTCCTTTTCTAAAATCGTCCATAACTTCAAAACGATCTTCTTGTACCATACCACCATGTATTTTGTCACAAGGATAGTTAACACGATCTAACTGTTTAAATACGTGATCTACATTTTCTTGTGTACGGCAAAAAATAATACAACTATCTGGATTCTCAATCGTTGTTACATCTTTAAGAAGTGAAAGCTTCTCCTCTTCTCTCGTCTCAAAAAGTGTATGTTCAATTTTATCTGTTGTAATCCCAGCAGCCTTAATTTCAATATGCGTTGGCGAATCCATATACTTACGAGATAACTTTTCAACATCTTCTGGAAGTGTTGCCGAAAATAACATTGTCATTCGTTTTGTAGGTAACTCGTCAATAATTGCCTCTACTTGATCGATAAAGCCCATATTCAGCATTTCGTCTGCTTCATCAATAACTAAATACTTCAAACACGCTAAAGAAAGAGTACCTTTTTCAATATGATCTAACACACGGCCAGGAGTCCCAACTACAATATGTGTTTTTTGCTTTAACTCTAATTTTTGACGTGCAAATGGAGATTTACCATAAACTGCAGCAGCCTTAATTCTTTTGAAGCGGCCTATATTCGTAATATCTTCTTTTACTTGCACCGCAAGCTCTCTCGTCGGTGTTAAAACTAAAGCTTGTGGCTTATTCTCTTCCCACTCCACCATTTCACAAAGTGGTATGCCAAATGAAGCGGTTTTTCCACTTCCAGTCTGTGATTTCACGACAAGGTCTTTCTTTTGCAAGGCAACTGGAATAACCTCTCCTTGCACTTCCGTTGGATGTTCATATCCTAAACCAGTAAGCGCTCTTACAATTTCTTTACTTAATGCATAATCAGAAAAACTTTTTTTACTCATATATTAACCTCTTTTTATTCTATATTATTTTCTTTTTTCGCTTTTCCTATCAATGAATCATCATATACGTTATTATCACCTTATTCAT
This sequence comes from Bacillus cereus group sp. RP43, assembly GCF_040459645.1. Classification (NCBI taxonomy): domain Bacteria; kingdom Bacillati; phylum Bacillota; class Bacilli; order Caryophanales; family Bacillaceae; genus Bacillus; species Bacillus cereus group sp. RP43. Next base: position 36,077 of record NZ_JARVHQ010000001.1, on the reverse strand, counting down.
TATACTTGAAAGCTCACATAAAAAGGCGAATCATTCGTAATCCACCTTTTTATATAGAAATTTTCTATTTCAAAAAATTATTCCATTATAAAAATAAACCTCTATCACTTCATATACTGTTCAACTAACTGATAGCACCTTTCCCTCGTACTAGTTGCATTCGATGAAATAGTTGCTATCCCTGACAATGTTCCCTGTCCAGATTCATTCCAAGCTTCTTCCGCCTTGCGATCTCGATACGTAATCCATTCACGCTGTTTCTCTCTCAAAGTGTTCATTTCACTTGTAGAAAGTTGATTTTTCAAAACACCATAAATCTCATTTAAAGCTTGATCCCATGCATCGTATCTTCTAACTTCTCCTTCTTTCATTTCAGTTGTAATTCCGTTCTCATATAAGTAATCGAGTTTCTTCAAACTCTCCTCAATACTGTTTAGTTTAGCAATATATTCTGCCTTCTGACCGGTAATAACACTTTCTTTCTTCGGCTTCTCTTCTATTACCTTTTCTTCCTTACTATTCTCATCTTTTGTTTTATCTACCTCTACTGCCCTCGGCACAATCTGTGTAATTTGTTCATTCGCATTTTGATAATATATTTTAAACTGTTCTTTCCCTTTCGTTTCCCTAATAATTACGTTCAGTTGCTCTTTTACATCCACAAACTTCTGTTGGTTTTTCAACTCTTCTACTTTAGCAAGCATTTGCTTATATTTTTCTTCCTCATCTTTTTGATTAGATAAAGCTTCTCGTTTTTCTTTTGCTTGTTTGGCTAATATAACTGAACTAGCAGAATCATTTTCAATTTCCCTCAATAACGAAATTGCCCGGTCTATATTACTTTCCTGCAATACTTCAATCATTTTATTCGTTTGATTCATCTTCAGCCTTACTTCTCGGTCATCCTTATTTTCTTTTAATGCTAATTCAAAAGACGCGAATGCTCTATCGTATTCTTTATTTTCCAGTGCTAAATCTCCTTGTTTCTTCGCCTTATCAAATGCATCATTATTGCTACATCCGGCAACACCCAACAAAGTTATTCCTATTGTTAGTATTAGCTTTTTCATAGTATTTCCCCAGCCCCCTCACCCAAAATAAGAAGCACACATGCAATTTTATGCAATTATCGCAACTTTCCTTACTTTTTTTATAAACGAACGTTATGCATATAAAAACTATTTAAATTCGTTTTTAACGTTATTTTTAAAAGATATTAGCTTCTTTCAAAAAAAATGTTAAGAAAATCTTTGACTTCTTAATAAAAATGATGTAAATTATCCTATGGACGAACATTTTTAATCAATAAAAATAAAATATTCGTATTTTAGGGGTGTAAATGATGGAAAACGTATTTGACTATGAAGACATTCAATTAATTCCTGCAAAATGCATTGTAAATAGCCGATCTGAATGTGATACAACTGTCACTTTAGGAAAACATAAATTTAAATTACCTGTCGTACCTGCAAATATGCAAACGATTATCGATGAAAGAATCGCAACTTATTTAGCTGAAAATAATTACTTCTATATCATGCATCGTTTCCAACCAGAGAAACGAATTTCATTCATTAGAGATATGCAATCACGTGGATTAATTGCTTCAATTAGCGTTGGTGTTAAAGAAGACGAGTACGAATTCGTACAACAATTAGCTGCTGAGCAACTTTCACCTGAATACATTACAATCGATATCGCACATGGTCACTCTAATGCTGTGATCAACATGATTCAACATATTAAAAAACATTTACCAGAAAGCTTCGTTATCGCTGGAAACGTTGGAACTCCAGAAGCGGTAAGAGAATTAGAAAACGCTGGTGCTGATGCAACAAAAGTTGGTATTGGACCTGGCAAAGTTTGTATTACTAAAATTAAAACAGGCTTTGGAACTGGCGGTTGGCAGCTAGCTGCACTTCGCTGGTGTGCAAAAGCTGCAAGTAAGCCAATTATCGCTGACGGTGGTATTCGTACACATGGCGACGTAGCTAAATCAATTCGATTTGGAGCAACTATGGTTATGGTCGGTTCTCTATTCGCTGGTCATGAAGAATCTCCAGGGGAAACAATCGAAAAAGATGGCAAACTTTATAAAGAGTACTTCGGCTCAGCTTCTGAATTCCAAAAAGGTGAGAAGAAAAACGTTGAAGGTAAGAAAATGTTCGTTGAGCATAAAGGTTCTTTAGAAGACACTTTAATCGAAATGGAACAAGATCTTCAATCCTCTATTTCTTACGCTGGTGGAACAAAATTAGATGCAATTCGTACTGTAGATTATGTAGTCGTGAAAAACTCTATTTTCAACGGCGATAAAGTATATTAATTCTTAAATTTAAAAAGAAGGACAAGCATTTTTTATGCTTGTCCTTCTTTTTCATGTATAAAAATGTAAAATATTTTCATTTCACTGAATTTTCTAGTATTATATTTTTAGATACTTAAAATAAGGGGGATACATTAAATGAAACATGTAATTGAGAAACGCCTTATTCGCGCGGAAGTTCCTACTGAACTAACATGGGATCTTTCTGATTTGTATAAGTCTGATGATGAATGGCACACTGCACTAAATGTATTAGAAAATGATATAAAAAGACTCGATGCATTTAAAGGACAATTACACACTAGCCCCGCTACCTTATTAAATTGCCTGCTTTTAGAAGAAGAGCTTTTAATGAAGTTAACAAAACTCGGCACATATGCAAATTTAAAAGATTCCGCTGATCGTACAGATCCAGTTATTCAAGCGAACTCTTCCAAAATTTCCGCTTTAGGAACGAAAGTACATACTGCACTATCCTTTATTCATAACGAAATCCTCTCATTTGAAGAAGGAACAATTGAAAAATATTTAACTGAGGAAACAAAACTCGAACCTTTCCGTAAATCATTACTAGAGGTACTCAAAAACAGGCAGCATACTCTCTCTCCTGAAACAGAAGAAGCTCTTGCTGCACTCGGTGAAGTTCATAGTTCCCCCTACAAAATTTACGGCATGACTAAATTAGCCGATATGGATTTCTCTTCTATACAAGATGAACAAGGAAATGATTTGCCTGTATCGTTTGCATTATTTGAAAGCAAATATGAATTTTCTCCAAGCGCATATATACGTAGAGAAGCATATTCATCATTTGTTTCCACATTGAAACGATATAAGAATACAGTTGCAACTACATATGCTACTGAAGTAAAAAAACAAGTGACACTTTCTCGTTTACGCAAGTACGAGTCCGTTACCCATATGCTTTTAGAACCTCAAAAAGTTCCACTTGAAATGTATAACAATCAACTAGATATTATTTATAACGAGTTAGCGCCTCATATGCGCCGTTTTGCAGATTTAAAAAAGAAAGTATTAGGGCTTGACCAAATGCTTTTCTGTGACTTACACGCACCTTTAGATCCTGAATTTAATCCGACAATCACATACGAAGAAGCTGGTAAATTAATTCAAGAATCTTTAAAAGTATTAGGACCTGAATATAGTACTATTATCGAAAAAGGATTTAAAGAGAGATGGGTAGACCTTGCAGATAACGTAGGAAAATCAACAGGTGCCTTCTGCTCTAGTCCATACGGTTCTCACCCATATATTTTAATTACATGGCAGGGTACGATGCGCGGATGTTTCACATTAGCTCATGAATTTGGACATGCTGGCCATTTTTATTTAGCAAATAAAAATCAGCGTATTATGAATGTACGCCCATCTATGTACTTTATTGAAGCACCATCAACGATGAATGAATTACTATTAGCCCAGCATTTACTAGCGACTACTGAAGATAAGAGAATGCGCAGATGGGTTATTCTGCAACTACTTGGCACATATTATCATAACTTTGTTACTCACTTACTTGAGGGTGAATATCAACGTAGAGTATATACTCTAGCAGAAGAAGGACATGCACTTACAGCTACAAATTTAACCGAAATAAAAACAAATGTCCTTTCTACATTCTGGGGAGATTCTGTAGAAATTGATGAAGGTGCCGGCTTAACTTGGATGCGTCAACCTCATTATTATATGGGATTATATTCTTACACATATTCCGCAGGTCTCACTGCATCTACCGCAGTAGCCCAAATGATTAAAGAAGAAGGGCAACCTGCCGTTAATCGCTGGTTAGATGTACTTCGCGCTGGTGGTACGATGAAACCACTCGAATTAATGAAACACGCCGGAGTAGATATGTCAAAACCAGATGCAATCCGTAAAGCTGTTTCTTACGTTGGTTCCTTAATTGATGAATTAGAGCGTTCTTATCAAGAATAAAAATAAGCCCTCACTTTATGAGGGCTTATCCTATGTTTACTTTCCAAACCTTTTACGGTATCCACATTTTCTACAAAGTTCTTCAACCGCAACCCTTTTCGAAAATCCGTCTACAATATTTTGTGCCCTTTCACCTTCTATAATGTTAGAAAATGAATCATCATTAATATTTCCAAGATTAATAATGCCTTCACCGTCTAAACAACAAGGTATAACCGCTCCATTTGCTAAAATACCAGCTTGATTTCGAAGACCATGACAGAAACCTTTTCCATCATCCTCTTCTTCATGTAATGCTGGCCACTGGAATTCATAATCTTGATTAATAAAGACACGTTCCGCAATTTTTATGCCTTTTCCTGGTGTAAGCTTCTCTTCAATTTGATAGGATAGATCAAACTCATTTTCAATTATGGATAATAAATCCCTATTTTTCTGGATTTCAGCATTTGTTTTATTATCCTGAGTTAAATTCCATAATCTTAGTGAGACGATTAAATCCGATTGACTCGTTGCCTCTCTAATGAATGAAAGTATACTTCTTACATAGCCCTCTTTATCTTGCGAACCTGGGTGTCCATCAAAACTGTGCAGGGAAAAATTCATCTGTCTTAACGCAGGCTTATTTAACAGTCTATGCCTTCTCTTGTTAATTAACGTTCCGTTCGTTGTAATATTAACTTTAAACCCTTTTTCATGGCTTAAATCTAACAGTTGATCTATTTTCGGATGGAGCAATGGCTCACCCTTCACGTGCAAATAAATGTAGTCTGTATGAGGTTTAATTTGGTCTAATCTTTTAGCAAAATCCTCCACAGAAATGAATTGCTTCTGCCTTTCCGTCGGCGGACAAAAGCTGCACGCAAGATTACATACACTCGTAATCTCCAAGTAAAACTTCTTAAACTTCTTCACCTTTAATTCCTCACTTCTCTGACTACTTATACTTTTTCCTCTTCATATTACAGCATATTTTTTTAGAAATAGAAACATACTTATTTTAGGAAATCTACATACCATCTATTAATGTTTAAAAGACCATCGGTGATTTTTGTCCAATGGTCTTTTTTACTCTTTATATACAAATGAAAAATTTATTTATGATACGGTTCACCGCGATTAATACGAAACGCTCTATACACTTGCTCAAGCAATACTAATCGCATTAATTGATGTGGTAATGTCATCTTTGAGAAAGACAGAGATTCGTTTGAACGCTTCATTACTTCTGAGCTAAGTCCAAGTGATCCACCAATTACAAACGTTACTTTACTCTTCCCATATGTAGCAAGACGATCTAGACTTGCTGCAAATTCTTCTGATGATTTTTGTTTTCCTTCTATTGCTAACGCAATAACGTGCGTATCATCAGAAATTTTATCCAGTATACGTATGCCTTCTTTTTCTTTTACAATTAACATTTCTGCTTCGCTTAAATTTTCTGGTGCCTTTTCATCTGGCAATTCAATTACTTCTACTTTTGCGTAAGAAGATAATCGTTTTAAGTATTCTGCTATACCTTGTTTTAAGTATTTTTCTTTTAATTTTCCGATTGAAATAATCGAGATATTCACATCTATTCCCCACCTTACAAACACGTTATCCACAGCACTTATCCACATATCCACAAATGTTACCCACATATTGTGTGAGAATCTGTGTTCGATACAACATATGTCGCCTCATTTTGACAAAATTCACATGTTTTTTTCTTTTCTTCAGAGTTATCCACATTGTTAATAACCGGTGCAACTTCACACTCATCCACAATGATATCTAATGCTAATTCAACATGTTCTAAACAACAAGGTAAATTCATATTCTTCACCTCACTTTTCTACAATAGAAAACAGGAGGTAGGCCCTCCTGTTTTTAATACTTTTGAATGCCTAATTTCACCGTTGTTGTCGCTCGTTTTGTACCACGATAAAACGTAAGAGTCATTTTATCATTAATTTTTTTATTATATAAGGCCGTGCGGAACCCAATAATATCATGCACCGCTTTTCCATCTACCGCCACAATAACATCGTGTTCTCTAAGACCAGCATCCGTACCTGGCGAAGGACTTTTCACATCTAAAATGCAGACTCCTTCTGTTACGTTACCTGGTAATTGTAACGTTTTTGACCAATAGTAACTCGGAATCTCATTTAATGATCTTAGTTCAATCCCAACATAAGGTCTTCTTACTTTACCGTACTTTTCTAACTCATTCATAATAGGAACAGCTCTCGTAACTGGAATAGCTAATCCAATTCCTTCTACTTCTTTTGCTGCAATTTTCATTGAGTTAATACCTATTAATTGTCCCGCTACATTTACAAGCGCCCCACCACTATTACCTGGATTAATTGCCGCATCTGTTTGCAATACTTCTACTTGCCAATCGTAATGTCCATCTTGATCTAAATCTACAGGAACAATACGCTCATTAGCCGAAATAATACCCTGTGTGACAGTTCCGGAAAATTGTAGCCCCAGTGGATTTCCAATCGCAATAACTGGTTCTCCTCTACGAACGGTATTAGAGTCCCCAATTTCAATCACTTTCTTCACATGCTTTGCATCTATTTCTAATACCGCCAAGTCTGTGACTACATCGGTTCCTAATACTTTACCTGGAATTTTCTTACCGTCACTTAAGCTCACTTCAATACGATTCGCCCCAGCAACAACGTGGTTATTCGTTACAATATACGCATGTCCATCTGTTTTCTTATAAATCACACCAGAACCTGTACCAGCTTCCGAATCAGCCTCTGAAAAATCGTCTCGTTGAATGTTAATAACACCAACAACAGCCTCTGAAGCACGATCAACAGCGTCTACAAAGCTAATCTGTTTAACAGGACCATTTCCACTTTGAGCTTCAGCCATATTTTTTTCACTTGCTTCAGCTTGCGGAAGCTTACCTGCATGATTTGAAAATAAAGGAGCTCCAAATGCAAATAATGAAGCCCCTACAATTGTTCCCGCTATGCTAGAAATGACAATACCTTTATGTTTCTTTTTACCTGCTCGTTTAATACGATATTTTTCTTCATCAATAAAGGACATATTTGTTCACCTATCTTCCTGAAAACAACTATATTCACCTTTATTGTTTACTAAAATGAAGAATTATACGTATTGAATTTTCGTAGGCATTTTTGGATCTGTATCATGTATTTCAAAGGATTCTCCAACCCCAAAACCTTTTTCTTCTAATACTTGTGATACAGACATACGCGCTAATTCTTTCATGTTATTATCTAAACTTAAATGCGCTAAATAAATGTGTTTTGTCTCGTCTGTAATAACATCCGCCATCGCTAATGCAGCATCCTCATTACAAACATGGCCAACGTCGCTTAATATACGTCGTTTAATGCTCCATGGGTAGCGCCCCATACGAAGCATTTCCACATCATGATTACTTTCAAATACGAAAGCATTCGCCCCTTTAATAACACCTTTCATACGGTCACTTACGTAGCCCGTATCTGTAATAAGAGCTAACTTTCTATTATTGTTATGAAAAGCATAAAACATCGGTTCCGCTGCATCATGAGAAACACCAAATGATTCAACTTCAATATCTCCAAATGTTTTCACGTCTCCTACTGAGAAAATGAATTTTTGATCAGTTGGGATATTACCTATTAAATGTTCCATTGCATTCCATGTTTTCTCGTTCGCATAAACAGGTAAATCATATTTACGCGCCAATACACCTAATCCTTTAATGTGGTCACTATGCTCATGTGTTACAAGAATACCTGATATGTCATTTATATTCAGTTCAGCTTGCTTAAATAAGGACTCTGTAGCTTTACCACTTAAACCTGCATCGACGAGCAGTTTTTTTTCATCTGTTCCTACATATAGCATATTCCCTGTACTTCCACTTGCAAGTACACTAAAGTGCATACTCATTCTTTCTCACTCCATTATGTTCTTCCGGCACTTGAGTTTCCCCTAATTCCATAACTTGTCCTTCAATTGCATTCACAAAATAGTCCTTTTTCTGCTCTGTCTTTAAGTTCCACGTTGGAGCAAGCACTTGTATATTAGAAGAAGATTCAGCTAGAGTCGCATATCCAATCTGCGCCTCTTTCACGTGCGTATTTTCTGCAATTTTATTTTTTACATATATATTTTCTAAAGCTGTTTGAGCAGTGATAATTTCTTGTTCTTTCGTTTTTTCACTTTCGCCCATTTCCTTCAAATCCGTTAACATTGTTTGTGTATACGAAACAAGCTCATTTTTTTCATTCAAATCTACAACAATCATTGCACGATTGTTGTAGAAAATCGGCTTATCCTTATACTTTTGAAAGAAATAAATTTTTGAATCTTTCATTGCCCCAAACTCGTACTTCTGTCCATCAAGCACGTAGTTTTTCAAAAAATCATTATACTTATCTTTTGACGATGATTTCGTATTTAAAAAAGGCTCTTTTAATTTACTTTCTATTTGGTATTCGTTTTGTAGGTGCACTGTCTGGTTTTTTAAAGACTGCACATCATCTTCCCTGAAAACCTTATTTTTTGCCATTATAAATGACTCTTTTTTCGGTTCTTTAGGAAAATTCCCCATAGTAATCTTTCCAGCCTTTAATTGTTGATCAATTTTTGTTTCTGTTATAAGTTCCAATTGATTACTATCTTGCTTTTGAATGAACTGAAAGATAAGAAAGAGGTCTAAAACAAAAAAGGTCACAATAAATATGGTTTTAATTCGATCCCAATCCATTTAGTCCCCCCTCACTCCATTCAAATATTTGTTGCTTACCATTTTCTTCACATTTTACATACCATATCGGCTGTAAGACAGCGATTCTCCCATCATTGATGGAAGGTTCCAATGACATTTTATAGCCAATACCAACATCCTGAATTGATTTTTTATCAATTTCTGGATTATTCTCTAGTGATGTCATCACTGTATGTCCTGATGCAAGAGAAGTTGTTTGTTGTTTACTAGGCAAAGTAATACTGAACTCAAAAAAGGGTCTTTCATACTGCATAATTTCACCTGAACTCCATACTTGTTTTAATTCTGCTATTCCATTTGCATTAAATACAGGCAAACCATCCTCATATAGACGGAATGAAGTTTTCCTCCCATTAATATAATCAAAACGATAGGACTTCAAGGATCCACTATGCCCACTTACAAAGTCAAAACTTTTTTGTAAAATTACCGCATTATCCGTAGGTTTATCACCATGTACAGCGGAATTTTTATATTTCAACATTGCATCCGACTTATCAATTTCCATAGAACGGATGCCATCCGTAAATGTTTCCTTTGTTTTCTCAGAAATAGGACTTAAATAACGTGGATCACTAAATAAAGCATTTTTAAATGGATCCACTTCTAGTTTAGCCGTAATATACTCTGCCTTACTTAACTCCGTAATCCCCTCTGGTAAAAAAAGTTTTTTTGTATCATTTATTTGATACTCAAAATATGGTTTTGCTACTGTTATAATTTGATTTTGAGCATTTATAATATCCTTTATATAAGCACCGCTCAATGTTGCTTGATATATTTTATGAGGAGTATCATAGGAAACAAAGCTAACTTTAATTTCTTGGTCCTTACTTCGAGAAGGATCAATTATAATACGATTAAAACTTCTGTTACTTTCCATGTTTTTATCTTTAATATTAAACATATCTTTAATCGTATCTAATGGGATATTTGTAGGAAAAACAAATTCAATTTTTTCTTCTCCGTGTACATAAGACAGAAAATCACCTTTAGGAATTGTCCCCGTTATTTCCACAAAACCATGTAATTCTCCATTTTCAAGAATTTTATAGATTGAATCCACATTTGCCTTCTTTTCGCTTACATAATGATTTTTCTCCTTATGAATAACGACAGAGGATGGGCGAACAACCTCCGAAATCTTTATCGGATTTATATCTTCGTTACCTTGAACGAACTTTGTATTTTGCATAGAAGTAGAATCAGGAACATATGTCCATAAGTTAAAAGTAAGAAATAGACTTATGACAACCAAATTGATTAGCACTATTGTTTTAAAGTTTTCCATACTCATTCCCAATCGTCCTCTTCATCTGTCGCCATTGGCAATGTGAAATAAATAGTTGTCCCTTTTCCTTCCTCACTTTTCGCCCAAATCGAGCCGCCATGTGCCTCAATCATTTCTTTCGCAATAGCTAACCCAAGACCTGTACCACCCATTTGTCTCGAACGCGCTTTATCTACACGATAAAAACGTTCAAATATTTTATCTACATTTTCTTTCGGAATTCCCATTCCTTGATCACTCACACTAATCTCTAATAACTCCCCGCGGTCACGCAAGCGATATGTTACTGTACCGCCTTCTGGCGAATATTTTAGTGCATTGGAAATAATGTTATATAAAACTTGTGTAATTTTGTCTGTATCCATATCAATAAATCGAGATTTTTTAGAGAAAGATCGTTTGAAGCTTACATTTTGCTCTTTAGACATTTCAAAGCGATCGATAACGTTATTAAAGAAGTCAGTAAAGTCGACCCATTCCTTCATTAAGCGATGTTCTGTACTATCTAGTTTAGATAGTTGTAACAATGCATTTACAAGCCTGATCATTCTTTCCGTTTCCTCTTGTGTAACCGTTAAAAATTGTGGTGCAATATTTGGATCTTGCCATGCTCCATCAGTAAGTGCTTCTAAGTAACTGCGCATCGTTGTTAACGGCGTTCTTAACTCATGAGATACGTTCGCAACAAACTCACGGCGCTCTTGTTCTATCCGCTCCTGCTCTGTTACATCATATAATACAGCAATTAAACCATTTGCCTTCCCTGTTTCTTTTTGAATAACAGAGAAACTAGCACGTAAAATATATGGTTCATTTCTCGTACTAAAATCTAATAAAACTGAATCAGGTTCTTCATATAAATGATCCAGTGTAAATTCTTCTTGTATCCCTAGCACTTCTAAGACTGATTGATCTAGCGCCGTTTCACGCGAAACATTTAACATTTTTTCCGCAGGATCATTTAATAAAATGATGTCGCCTTTTCGATCAGTAGCAATTACTCCATCTGTCATATGTGATAAAACAGATGATAATTTGCGTCTCTCACTCTCTGTTGAAGAACGGGCTTGTTGTAATTTTTTTGATAAATTATTGAAAGATAATGCTAGTTGTCCAATTTCATCATGGCTATGCACTTTTACTTTTCTCGAATAGTTTCCTTTTGCCATTTCAATTGCTTGTCTCCGCATATCTGAAATTGGTCTCGTAATTGTTTGAGCCAACAAAATCCCAAGTACAGCTGTTACTAATAAAGCAATTACTGTCCCCGTTGCGAAAATTTGGTTGATGTCTTTCATTTGTTTATACACATCTTCCATAGATGCAACGATATGAATGACGCCAAGTACCTCTCCGCCCGGCTCTTTTAGAATAGGAGTAATCATAACTTGAACTCGATGACCTGTATTTCCATCTTTCTCAACTTTTGACTCTGGTTTCTTTTGTACCATTACCCGTTGTACAGCTGTATCTGCTGACGTTCGTCCTACCTTATTTTGCTTAGACGCATCTGAAATTGCCATTAATTTTTTAGTAGCATCAATTACACTTACTTCTTGAATATCTTTCTTACGATCTGATGCAAATTTTTGAATCGAATCATTAATAGCTTTATCTACTGATTCTGTTTTAGGACGTTCTTTTACAAACTCTTGCTTCAAGTTATAAGAAAGTAAGTTTGTTTGCTGCGTTAAGGAATCTTGAAAGCCTTTTACAAGGCTTTTTTCTAATTCCCTGACGAAATATACACCAATTACTTGCATTGCTATTAATATTAACAGCATATATATGAGCACAAATTTTAAATGAATAGATTGAAAAAAACCAACTTTCTTCATATACTATTCCTGTTCTGGGTCACGCAAGTAATACCCTACTCCACGTCTAGTTACAATTAAAGTAGGATGACTTGGATTATCTTCAATTTTTTCGCGTAAACGACGTACTGTTACGTCTACTGTACGTACATCTCCAAAATAATCATAACCCCAAACTGTTTGTAATAAATGTTCACGAGTCATAACTTGCCCTAAATGCTTCGCTAAATAATGTAGTAATTCAAATTCACGATGTGTAAGCTCAATGCTTTCTTCACGCTTCGTTACACTATAAGCGTTCGAATTAATAACGATTGGTCCAATAACCATTTCAGTATTTTCTTCTTTCTCTGCAGCACCGCCCTGCTGATGGCGACGTAAATTCGCTTTCACACGAGCAAGCAACTCCCTCGTACTAAATGGCTTCGTTACATAATCATCTGCCCCAAGCTCAAGCCCTAATACTTTATCAATTTCAGAGTCTTTTGCTGTAAGCATAATAATTGGCATTTCTGAGCTTTTACGTATTTCACGACATACCTCTAAACCGTCTTTTCCCGGTAACATAATATCTAATAAAACCATATCTGGCTGTTCTTCATTTGCCTTTTCAATCGCCTCATCACCATCATGCGCCATTACAATTTCAAAACCTTCTTTTTCTAGGTTGAACTTCAAAATATCCGCAATCGGCTTTTCATCATCAACTACTAAAATTTTCTTTCCCATCATCGTCTATTTCCTCCTTATAAAAATATGATCAATAATCCTCAAACATATTGGTGTTTCTATAGTATGTTCCTATATGACAACAATCTTAGTCTAAGTATTTCTCCTCTATTCTCATAGACTCATGTATCATCCACTTTTACACGGAATCCTATACGATCTATAGAAAAACCTCTAGCTTCAACTGCTAGAGGCTCCTCATTCTATTGTAAAATAACTACCCACTTTTGTAAAACTGGACAAAATAAAAAGGATATTAAGTGGGCCCACTTAATATCCTGAGAGTGGCTCGGGACGGAATCGAACCGCCGACACGAGGATTTTCAGTCCTCTGCTCTACCGACTGAGCTACCGAGCCAAAACTATATATAAAACCACTAATGGTGGTATAAACAAAAGTGGCGGTCCCGACCGGGGTCGAACCGGCGATCTCCTGCGTGACAGGCAGGCATGTTAACCACTACACCACGGGACCAAAAATGAACATAAAAAAACATGACCCGTACGGGATTCGAACCCGTGTTACCGCCGTGAAAGGGCGGTGTCTTAACCACTTGACCAACGGGCCACGAAAAATAAAATGGTGAGCCATGAAGGATTCGAACCTTCGACCCTCTGATTAAAAGTCAGATGCTCTACCAACTGAGCTAATGGCTCATACTCACCAACGTCATATTTTCGTGACGACAAGACATATCATAACATGTTATCTTTTGTTTTTGCAATACCTTTTTTATTTTTTTATAAAAGATAAGAAAAAACTCATGAAAACATGAGTTTTTTCTTAAAAAAATCAATTTTTTATATCAATTAAGCTTCGTATACATTACGAACGATATTTGTTTGATTACGATCTGGTCCAACTGAGAACATAGATAATTGGATTCCTGTTAATTCAGAAACACGTTCTACGTATTTTCGTGCATTTTCAGGAAGCTCGTCTAATGATTTTACACCAGTAATATCTTCTTCCCAACCTGGAAGCTCTTCGTATACAGGCTCACATTTCGCTAAAATGTTTAAGTTAGCTGGAACTTCATCGATAACTTCGCCATTGTATTTGTAAGCAACACAAATTTTAAGAGTTGGGATACCTGTTAATACATCGATAGAGTTTAATGATAAGTCTGTTAAACCACTAACACGACGTGCATGTCTTACAACAACGCTATCGAACCAACCTACGCGGCGTGGACGACCAGTTGTCGTTCCGTATTCACGACCAACTTCACGAATTTGGTGACCAATTTCATCATGAAGCTCAGTAGGGAATGGACCATCACCTACGCGGCTTGTATATGCTTTACATACACCTACAACGCGAGTAACTTTCGCAGGACCAACTCCAGTTCCAACAGTTACACCACCAGCAATTGGGTTAGAAGATGTAACGAATGGGTACGTACCGTGGTCAATATCAAGCATAACACCTTGTGCACCTTCAAATAATACACGATGATTGTTATCTAGTGCATCATTTAATACGACAGATGTATCGCATACATACTGTGCGATTTGTTGTCCGTATTCGAAGTACTCTTCAAAGATTTCTTCTACGCTGAAACCTTCTGTGTCGTACATTTTTTCAAATAAACGATTTTTTTCCACTAAATTGCGCTCAAGCTTCTCTTTAAATGCTTCACGGTCTAAAAGATCAGCCATACGGATACCAATACGAGCAGCTTTATCCATATATGCAGGACCGATACCTTTTTTCGTTGTACCGATCTTGTTATCACCTTTACTCGCTTCTTCTAACTCATCTTGTTTTAAGTGATAAGGTAAAATAACGTGCGCACGGTTACTTACACGTAAATTATCAGTACTTACACCACGATCGTGTAAGTATTTTAACTCTTCAAGTAATGCTTTCGGATCTACTACTAAGCCGTTTCCGATTACACAAATTTTCTCTTTATAGAAAATACCAGATGGAATTAAGTGTAATTTATATTTAACTCCGCCGAAAACAATTGTATGTCCCGCGTTATTTCCACCTTGATATCTTGCAACTACTTCCGCATGCTCAGAAAGAAAATCAGTGATTTTACCTTTTCCTTCGTCGCCCCATTGTGTTCCTACAACTACTACTGAAGACATTATTAAAGCACCTCCGCAATTTTCAAACGATCTATTCAAACAATATAATTGTACCAAAACCGAAAAAGAAGTCAACCAAAAAGCGAACATTTTTTTACTAAAATTCATTTTCGTTCGTAAGAATTATATTTTCACATTATGAAAGCCTTATCTTTCCTATATAAAAAAAGAAACACATCTTATTATAAGAAATGTGTTTCTTTTTTATACTGCCTTTATGCCCCATCCTCAAAGCGTCGTTCTAAATTGACGAATTTATTAAATTCCTTAACAAATGCAAGCTCTACTGAACCTACCGGACCATTACGCTGTTTTGCAATGATAATTTCAATCGTATTTTTATTTTCCGTTTCTCGGTCATAGTAATCTTCACGATATAGGAAGGCTACAATATCAGCATCCTGCTCGATACTTCCCGATTCACGAATGTCAGACATCATCGGACGTTTATCTTGACGAGATTCTACACCACGAGATAACTGCGACAAGGCGATAACAGGTACTTGCAATTCACGTGCAATCCCTTTTAATGTACGAGAAATCTCAGATACTTCCTGCTGACGGTTTTCTCCTGATTTCCCACTTCCTTGAATAAGCTGTAAATAGTCAATCAAAACCATCCCAAGACCTTGCTCTTGCTTTAATCTACGACATTTTGCTCGAATCTCATTTACTTTAATCCCTGGTGTATCATCAATATATATACCAGCATTAGAAAGGCTACCCATCGCCATTGTTAATTTCGCCCAATCATCAGAAGTTAATGAACCGGTACGAAGTCTTTGCGCATCAATATTTCCTTCTGCACAGAGCATACGCATAACAAGCTGATCAGAGCCCATCTCTAGACTGAAGATCGCTACATTTTCATCCGTTTTTGTCGCTACGTTTTGTGCGATATTTAATGAAAATGCAGTTTTTCCTACCGATGGACGCGCCGCCACGATGATTAAATCATTTCGCTGGAAACCTGCGGTCATCTTATCTAATTCAGTAAATCCAGTTGGTATTCCCGTAACTTCACCTTTTTGATTATGCAAAAGTTCAATTTTATCATAAGCATCTACAAGAACATCTTTAATGTTCTGAAATGCTTTTGCATTTGTTTGATGAGATACTTCTAATATTTTTTTCTCAGCCTCATTTAAAAGGCCGTCCACATCATCTTCTCTCTCGTATCCATCCGATACAATATGAGTCGCCGTTCGAATTAAACGACGTAAAAGCGCCTTTTCAGCGATGATGCGTGCATAATATTCTACGTTAGCAGCTGTTGGAACAACTTCTGCTAACTCTGCTAGATAAGAAACCCCACCAACTTCTTCTAGTAATCCTTGATCAGCCATCGCTGATGTCATTATTACTAAATCAATTGGTTCTCCCTTATCAGACAACCCAAGCATGACTTCAAAAATCTTTTGATGTTTCGTTCGATAAAATGAGTCAGGTACCAATAGTTCCGATGCTGACGTTAACGCATCCTGATCAATTAATATGGCACCTAAGACTGCCTGCTCAGCTTCTATATTATGCGGAGGGGTACGATCAGCCATTACATCACTCATGCGCAATCCTCCTTGCTTAATTTATTTTTATTGTTCACTAACATGAACTTTTACTGTTGCTGTTACTTGCGGATGCAATTTCACAGTGACGTTTGTATAACCTAATGCACGGATTGCATCATCCATTTCAAATTTACGTTTATCAAGTTTAATCTTGTGTGACTTTTGCATTACATCTACAATTTGTTTACTCGTGATAGAACCAAATAAGCGACCACCTTCTCCAGATTTCGCCTTTACTTCTACAGTTAATTTCTCTAATGTTTCTTTCAGCTCTTTTGCATTCTCAACTTCTGCCGCTGCGTCTTTTTCTTCTTTGCGCTTTTGAGCATCTAAAATTTTCATACTGCTGTTTGTCGCTTCGGCAGCTAACCCTTGTTTTAGTAAGAAATTATTTGCATAACCGTCTGGTACGTTTTTTATTTCTCCTTTTTTACCTTTACCTTTTACGTCTTTTAGAAAAATTACTTTCATGATTGTGTGCCTCCCTGTAAATAGTCATCAATAACAAATCGAAGCTTCTCCTCCGCTTCATCTACTGTAACATTTTTCATTTGTGTGGCTGCATTTGTTAAGTGCCCGCCACCTCCTAAATTCTCCATAATTAGCTGTACATTCAATTCACCTAAAGATCTACCACTAATTCCAATGAAATTTTCCCCACGTTTTGCAATAACAAACGATGCAATGATACCTGTCATTGTCAATAATGTGTCTGCTGATTGTGCAATAAGTACTTGGTCATAATATTCATCACCATCAACTTTAGCAATCGCAATTCCATTTTTATAAATGTACGCATTTTTAATGGCTTTTGCAACTCGTAAATACTGACCCATATCTTCTTTTAAAAGTTCTTGTACAAGTACAGTGTCTGCGCCATGCGAGCGTAAATAAGAAGCGGCATCAAATGTGCGAGCGCCTGTACGGAATGTAAAACTTTTCGTATCAACAATAATACCAGCTAACAATGCCGTTGCTTCTAACATTGTCATCTTTAAATTTTTCGGTTGATACTCAAGTAATTCTGTAACAAGCTCTGCCGTTGAAGAAGCGTATGGCTCCATATAAACAAGCAATGGATCTTCAATGAAATCTTCCCCGCGGCGATGATGGTCAATAACCACTACATTTTCAATCTTATGTAACAGTTTTTCCTCCATCACCATTGAAGGTTTATGCGTGTCAACAACAACAAGTAATGAATCATCATTTGCAAATTCCATCGCTTGCCCTGGTGAAATAAAATGTGACCATAACTCTTCATTTTGTTTCACTTTATCCATCAAACGTTTGATTCCTTTATCAGAATCATTTTCATCTAATACAATATATCCTTTGCGCTCATTTAATTGAGCTACCTTTAAAATACCAATCGCTGCACCAATAGCATCCATATCAGGGGCTCTATGCCCCATTATAATGACATTACTGCTTTCTAATACTAAATCCTTTAATGCATGTGAAATAACTCTAGCACGTACACGAGTACGCTTTTCGACCGGATTCGTCTTACCACCGTAAAACTTAACTTTACCCGTTGCTTGTTTAATAGCTACTTGGTCTCCTCCTCGTCCTAACGCAAGGTCTAAACCAGATTGAGCCATCGCTCCAAGCTCCGATAAAGGTAAATCACCTGAGCCAACACCAACACTTAATGTAAGTGGGATATTCCTTTTTGATGTTTCTTCACGCACTTGATCCAAAATACTAAATTTCCCTTTCTCCATTTGCGCTAAAATACTTTCATTTAGTACAACGAAGAATCTTTCTGAAGATGCACGTTTCAAATATGCACCATACTTAACGGCCCATTCATTTAGACGTGACGTCACAAGACTTGTTATATTCGTACGTAATTGATCATCTAACCCTTGTGTAACTTCATCGTAATTATCTAAATAAATAACAGCTAAAACAGTACGCTGATCCTCATACATTTTTTCAATCTCTGTTTGCTCAGTTACATCAAAAAAATAAATTAGTTTTTCTTCTTTCCTTACAAACACACGGAACTTTCGACTATTTAAAGATACTATATCGTCAGAAGTCTCTCCTTTAATAAAAAGGAGTAATGTTTCTGATACATCGTACAGATGCCACCCAGCTAATGCATGTTGCCCCAAACATGAAGACAAGTAAGGATTTGCCCAATCAATCCCATACTCCTTATTGTATAACAATATACCTATTGGCATCTGGTTGAATGCTTCGTTACTCACTTTTTTTACCCTAGTAATCATATCTGTCGTATACTTTTCAAAATTCCTTTGAAAGTTAAGTTCAAATCGTATAACTAAAAAGAAAACGATGCTAAAAATAAAAAAGGCGGCTATCCCCATAATTAAGTGAAAATAACAAAGAATCGAGATTAGCACCAACACAAAAAATGCCAATACGTAAACAGGATATAAAAACCACTGTTTCTTATAAAATTCAGGCATGTATACAACTCCTATAACGTAAAACCAACTCAATTTCTAGTTAGTTAAACAGATTAAACACCTTAAAACAGCATAAAAATGCTGTTTTATCCCTTTGTTTTTCATTGCATTTTAGAACGCAATGAAATCCCTAAATCAATTATACCTAAGATTGTCACAAGAGGAAACAGCATTGGAATAAACATACATACGATAAAACTAATAATAGGAACACCTTTCGTAAAACCTTTTTTGTGTGCTAAAAAGGTGATAAACGTTAATCCTTGCAATACAAGTAGCAACGCAAAGATTACATATAGATTAGAAAATACCATATGTAAATATGATGTTGGTTCAACTTTTATGAAAGTTGATAGCAAAATAAATATGACGTAATACCAGACGATACTCTTTGGCAATTGTATATCTTTAAATTTAGGCCAAGGTGTCACGTCGTACTTTAATTTTCTCAAAACACTACCTGATATTAGCACTGTGATCCAAGAAAAACATACAGAAACTAGCACAAGTATACTTGGAAATAACGTTTGTAATATATCATTCATTTGTGCAAATAACTCTTTTTGTTCCTTACTAACTGGCATACCAGCAGCATTTGCTATTTTTTCACTTTGCGCCATACTTTCACTAAACATATTTTGCATTTGCTTCATTAAATCTATGTTAAAAAACTTTATACTCCCCACATAAATGAGCATCATACCAATTAAATATGCAAGTGTTCCAGCTATCAATATCTCCACTGGTTTTTTCCCTTTTTTATACATATATCCTAATACAACACCTATTAATCCAAACATCACTGTCTTTATGAGACTAATCGGCTGACTGACAATAACTGTAACAAAAAGTGACGCTACAAAAATCATGAATACATTAGATAGTCTATGTCTTACTGTTAATAATATAAATGGTAACGGCAACGCAAATATTGCAACTGTACCTAAAATCGGAACATACATAGATATCAGCAATAAAATTGCATATATCGCCAATAATGCTGCACCCTCAGTAATAAATTTCGTACTTTTCATCATCTAACCTCTCTTTCAAAAAGAAAAGCATAGCAAAATGCACAGTAGAGTCCGACTCTACTGTGCATTTCATACGCTATTATTCACCAACATATGGTAAAAGTGCCATTTGACGAGCACGTTTAATTGCAACTGTAAGTTTGCGTTGGTATTTTGCGCTTGTCCCTGTTACACGACGAGGTAAAATTTTACCACGCTCAGAAACGAAACGTTTTAATAAATCAACATCTTTATAGTCAATGCGAGTGATGCCGTTAGATGTGAAGAAACACACCTTACGACGTTTCGCACGTCCACCTTTGCGTCCTGCCATGTCTATTCCCTCCATTCTTTGTTAAAAATAGCCGATTCATACCATTAAAATGGTAAATCGTCGTCCGAAATGTCAATCGGTTGACCAACATTCGAAAATGGATCGTCATTCTTCGTAAATCCAGAGTTACCAGTGTTACCTGAGTTACCTGGATTACTAGATTGACCAAATGGGTTAGAGCTTTGGTTACCGAAACCAGCTCCTGATGGTTGCTGATTGAATGAACCACGTTGCTCCCCACCGCCATTACGCGGCTCTAAAAATTGTACGCTCTCCGCAAGAACTTCTGTTACATATACACGTTTACCATCTTGTCCATCGTAATTACGAGTTTGAAGACGTCCGTCTACGCCTGCTAAGCTACCTTTTTTCAAATAATTTGCCACGTTTTCTGCTTGTTTACGCCATATTACACAATTAATAAAGTCAGCTTCACGCTCACCTTGTTGATTCGCAAATGCGCGATTCACAGCTAACGTAAAAGTAGCTACTGCAACACCATTGGGCGTGTAACGTAAGTCAGGGTCCTTAGTTAAACGACCAACGAGGATAACACGATTCATCAATCGAACCACTCTCCCTTATATATCAATTATTTTTCTTCTTCTTTAACAACGATATGACGAAGGATGTCTTCGTTGATCTTAGCTAAACGGTCGAATTCGTTAATCGCTTCTGCGTTAGAGTTCACGTTTAAGATCATGTAGAAACCTTCACGTAAGTCGTTGATTTCGTAAGCTAAACGACGCTTACCCCACTCTTTCGTGTTAATGATTTCTGCACCATTGTTTGTTAAAACACCTGCAAAACGTTCAACTAAAGCTTTTTGAGCTTCTTCTTCAACGCCAGGACGAATGATGTACATAATTTCGTACTTTCTCATTACACTTTCACCTCCTTTTGGTCTAAACGGCCCATAATGGGCAAGGAGCAATTAATTTATAGTAATTACTCACGAGTTTAGATTATATCATAGTAAGTTATATGAATCAACTCACCAATACGTAAAAAACTTGGCAAACATATAATATATTTGCCAAGCCCATATCTTTATTTTTCCTAGGAAATATTAAATTAAACGTTAAAGCGGAAGTGCATAACATCTCCGTCT
This sequence comes from Bacillus cereus group sp. RP43, assembly GCF_040459645.1. NCBI lineage: Bacteria > Bacillati > Bacillota > Bacilli > Caryophanales > Bacillaceae > Bacillus > Bacillus cereus group sp. RP43. The sequence continues at coordinate 14,632 of NZ_JARVHQ010000001.1, read as the reverse complement.
TTTACGATATACTCTTTTCCTTCTAAACGTACTTTTCCAGCTTCTTTTGCAGCTGTCATAGAGCCATTTGTCATTAAATCAGTATAAGAAACTGTTTCCGCACGAATAAATCCACGTTCAAAGTCCGTATGAATAACACCAGCACATTGTGGTGCTTTCATACCTTGTTTAAACGTCCATGCACGTACTTCTTGCACACCAGCTGTGAAGTAAGTAGCAAGTCCTAATAAGTCATATGCAGCGCGAATTAATTGATCTAAACCAGATTCTTCAATACCTAGTTCTTCAAGGAATACTTTCTTCTCTTCCTCATCTAACTCAGCAATTTCTGATTCAATTTTTGCACATACAACAATTACTTGTGAATTTTCATTTGCTGCAAATTCTTTTACCATTTGTACATATTTATTGTCAGAAGGATCCATAATATCATCTTCACTTACGTTTGCTACGTATAGCATTTCTTTCGTTGTAAGTAAATGAAGGCCTTTAACAATCTTCATTTGCTCTTCTGTAAATTCAACAGTACGAGCTGGTTTTCCCTCTTCAAAAGCTTCTTTTAAACGAACTAAAATTTCATGCTCATATACAGCTTCTTTATCTTTTTGTCTTGCTAACTTCGCAACTCGTTCGATACGTTTATCAACAGATTCCAAATCCGCTAAGATTAGCTCTAAGTTGATTGTTTCAATGTCATCAATTGGATCTACTTTTCCTGAAACGTGCGTAATATTTTCATCTTCAAAACAACGAACAACTTGGCAAATTGCATCTACTTGACGAATGTGAGATAAGAATTTATTTCCTAACCCTTCACCTTTACTCGCACCTTTTACGATACCTGCGATATCAGTAAATTCGAATACAGTCGGAACAGTTTTTTTCGGTTCTACTAATTCCGTTAATTTATTTAAGCGCTCATCTGGTACTTCTACAATCCCTACGTTTGGATCGATTGTACAGAATGGATAGTTCGCAGATTCTGCTCCTGCTTGTGTAATTGCATTAAATAAAGTGGACTTCCCTACGTTAGGTAATCCAACAATCCCAGCCGTTAATCCCATATTTTTCACTCCTATGTCTCAATCTTTCATCATTATAGATAGTAACGAAAAAAATGACAAGTTTCCACCAAATGAAAAAAAGCAACGGCTGTCTACTGCAGCTGTTGCTTTTTCACTATTCTTCATGCTTCACAAGTATTTTTTTCACCTTACGATCAAACTCTCTTCGAGGAATCATTACCGAATGGTCACACCCCTCGCACTTAACGCGGATATCCATTCCCATACGAATAATCTTCCAGCGATTTTCACCACATGGATGGGCTTTCTTCATTTCCACAACATCGTACAAGTTATATTGCTTTTGCTCCATTCTCTAAATCCCTCCCACTATTAAATTGCTTTTTCATTAACTAATTCTTCGCGACTATATAAAACCATACGTGGGTATGGAATTTCAATCCCATGTAAATCAAGACGATTTTTAATCTCTTTGCGAAGAGCTCTTGCAATAACTGCATGTTGCATCGGTTCTACCTCAGCAATAACGCGTAATACAACCTCAGATGCAGCTAACGTTTGAACACCTAATAGTTGAGGAGTCGCTATCATCTTCTCATATTTTTCAGGAAGCTCAACTAATAAATCTTCAATGACTTGCTCTGCTTTCGCTATGTCACTCTCATATGAAATGGATACATCAACAAATGCGACACTATTACTAACTGAAAAATTAGTAACTTGAATGATACTTCCATTTGGCAAAGTATGAATTTCACCTGTCCAACTCTTTACTTTCGTTGTACGAAGTCCAATTTCTAAAACGACTCCCTCAAATTGACCAATTCTTACATAGTCACCTACCGAAAACTGATCTTCCAGCAAAATAAATAGTCCTGTAATGACATCTTTCACTAAACTTTGAGCACCAAATCCGACTGCCAAACCAATTACCCCGGCACCCGCTAATAAACCTGATGCATTAATTTCAAATACACCTAAAATCGCTATTAACATAATAAACATAACAACATATGCCACAATATTTTCAAGCAACTTCGCTACCGTAACTGTACGACGTTCTGAAATTTGAATCGGTGAACGACTCCCCATGCGAAACGCATTTCGTACAATTGCTCTTGCAACTCGCACAACGATTGCACCAAGTATTAAAATAACGACTATTTGTAGTGATTTTACACCTATATTCGTCCAATCAATGGACTCAAACCATTTCAACGCTAAATCCATGTCCCTCTACCTCTCCAGCTAAAATTTCTTTTTAGTTATCCTTCTTATTGTATCAGAACTCTCTCTGATTTCTGAAAAAAATTTATAACTTTAATTCCATTTGTTAACTTCTATTCAGGTATAAAATGAGACGAATATATATATACTAGTACTATTATTTCCGTTTTCATTCACAGTTTGTAAAAATTATGCACTTATAATTTTCCATTTCACACACCATATAACATATTGTGAAAATTTATTAAAAGGATGGGTGCTTCATGAATATTAGAAGTTTTCGCTTACCTTTTTTTGAAAAAGAAACTCAAAATGTTATGCATCATGACCTAGAAGCCTCTGAGACAATCAGTAATTTCTTACTTTCTCATATTCCCATTAAGACTAATATGCCACTCATTCTCGTTTGTATCGGAACAGACCGTTCCACCGGTGATGCACTTGGTCCGTTAGTCGGTACTAAACTAGCACAAATTGAAATCAAAAATCTTCAAGTATTTGGCACACTAGATGAACCAATACATGCACTAAATTTAGAGGAAAAGATTCGGAATATACAGAAAGATAATCCTGCTTCATTTATTATTGCTGTTGATGCATGTTTAGGAAAATCTCAAAGTATTGGTTCTATAACTACCGGAAAAGGCCCCAGTAAACCTGGAGCTGCGATGAATAAGAAATTACCTGAAATTGGTGATTTGCATATACATGGCATCGTAAATTTAAATGGTTTCATGGAGTTTTTCGTACTTCAAAATACAAGACTAAGTTTAGTCATGAAGATGGCTGATGTAATTGCACAAAGTATAAAAGAAACAGACCAAAAATTATCTGCATTAAAAAAAGCAAACCATCTATAAACAATAAGATGGTTTGCTTTTTAATTTTCCTTTGATAATAATTCTAAAATTCGATTTAAATCTTCTTTATTAAAAAATTCGATTTCGATTTTACCTTTTTCTTTTTTCGTTTCTTTGATCTTTACATCCGTACCAAACTTTTCTCTTAAAAACGTTTCACGCTCTACAAAAAATATATTTCTTTCCTTTTTCACTTGTTGTGTTTCACGTGAAACACGTTGATTAATTTCCTGGACAATTTGTTCCAATTGACGGACATTCAATCCTTCTTTTTCAATTCGTTTCAATAAAGATTTCAACTGTTCTTCATCTTTTATTGTAAGTAAAGTTCTTCCATGAGCCATTGAAAGCTCACCGTTTGCAATCATATCTTGAACGAATGAAGGGAGGCTTAACAAACGAGTATAATTTGCGATATAAGGTCTGCTTTTACCAAGACGTTTTGCTAATTGTTCTTGTGTTACATTTAGCTCTTTCATTAACATCTGATATGCCATTGCCTCTTCCATAGGATTTAAATCTTCTCGTTGTAAGTTTTCAAGCAAAGCAAATTCCATCATTTGCTGCTCATTTAATTGCCTTACAACAGCAGGCACTTTCTCAAGTCCGGCCTCTTTAGCAGCACGATATCTTCTTTCACCTGCAACTATTTCATATCCTTTAATACTCTTTCGAGCAATTAACGGTTGCAATATACCGTGCTCTTTAATAGAAGCCGCTAATTCCTGAATCGCTTCTTTATTGAAATGTTTACGTGGCTGATATGGATTCGGCCTTAATTCAGTTACGATAATCTCCTGAATCGTTTCTTCTTCTTTCACATCTAAATCTGGAAAAAACACATTGATTCCTCTTCCTAATCCCTTAGCCACCTGCAATCACTTCCTCTGCTAAATCTAAATACACTTCTGCTCCTCTTGATTTAGCGTCATACTGCATAATTGGTTTTCCATGACTTGGTGCCTCACTTAAGCGAACATTACGAGGAATAATCGAACGATATACTTTATCTCTAAAGTATTTTTTCACTTCATCTATAACTTGAATTCCTAAATTTGTACGAGCATCCAACATCGTTAACAATACACCTTGAATTGCTAAATTTTTATTTAAATGCTTTTGCACAAGTCGAACTGTATTTAATAGCTGACTTAACCCTTCCAGCGCGTAATATTCACACTGTACAGGAATAATAACAGAATCTGCTGCTGTTAATGCATTAATCGTTAATAACCCTAAGGATGGGGGACAGTCAATAATAATATACTCATATTCATCACGAATTGGCTGTAATGCTCTTTGCAAGCGTACTTCCCGGGAAATGGTTGGTACCAATTCAATTTCAGCACCAGCCAATTGAATTGTAGCGGGTAGAACATCTAAGTTTTCAGTTGCGGTTTTCCGTATAGCGCCTTGAACATCTGCATCTTCTACAAGAACATTATAAATACATTGATCTAATTCAGACTTTTCAATTCCTACACCAGTCGTTGCATTTCCTTGAGCATCAATATCTACGAGAAGGACTTTTTTTCCTACTTGTGCCAATCCAGCCCCTAAATTAACGGATGTTGTTGTTTTTCCAACACCGCCTTTTTGATTAGCAATAGCAATGATTTTTCCCATGATGTCACCTACTTTCAACCTTTCTTTCTTATTCTAGAAATAATTATGTTTATTGTAACATGAAATAAAAGTTTTTCTTTTACGTCCTTATTAAACTTCAAAATTTATTTCTAAACTCCTTCTTGCTTTAACAAGAAAATATAGTAAAAGAGACCTCTCCAATAGGATAAGGTCTCTAGCACGTAATTATTTTTTCTTCGGAATTTTAATCGTAATTTGATAGTATTCATCAAACTCTTCTTCTGCAGAATTAACATTCAAACCACTGTTAGCAACCATTTGTAATGATTGTCTAATTGTGTTCATAGCAATTCTCGCATCTCGACTTACTGCTTTTTGCTTCGCTTTGCGCTTTGGTTTTACTTCTTCTAGTAACTTTGCAATTCGTTCTTCTGTTTGCTTTACATTCAATTGCTTCTCCACAATCTCTTGTAAAACCTTCAGTTGTAATTCCTCATTTTTCAAAGGAATAAGGGCGCGAGCATGCCGTTCTGTAATACTTTTTTCTAATAATGCACTTTTGATTTCTTCAGGCAACTTTAATAATCGCAATTTATTTGCGACTGTCGATTGTCCTTTTCCAAGTCGTTGTGCCAATGCTTCTTGTGTTAAATTATGTAACTCAATCAGCTTTTGATACGCCACAGCTTCCTCAATTGCTGTTAATTCCTCACGCTGCAAATTTTCAATTAACGCTACAGAAGCTGTCTCAGTATCATTTAAATTCTTTATTATTGCAGGAACTTTTTCCCACCCTAATTTTGTTGCTGCTCGGAAACGCCTTTCCCCGGCAATAATCTCGTACTTATCATCCTCATATTGTCTCACAACAATCGGCTGGATAAGCCCGTGAGTACGAATCGTTAATGCTAGCTCCTCAATACGTGCATCATCAAAAACTGTTCGTGGTTGATAACGGTTAGGGGTAATGTTCACTATCGGAATTTCCTGTATTTCTTCATATACCTTTTTCTCTATTTCTTCATGGCTTTCGTCTTGTAATTCGAATTCGCTCTCTTTATCTCCAAAGCCAAATAAACGAGAAAACGTATTTTTCATACATATTCCACCACCTTTTAGGCCTATTGACTGTTCTACATAAAATGTTTCCTATGAAACATTTACGTTTTCATTTATATAATTTAATCTTACGTCTAATAAGATTTATTTTTCAATAGGTAATTTATTGGGCGTTCCCGGTTTGCGTGGATATTTCTTTGGTGTCTTGCGCTTTTTCTCGATTAATAAAATATTACGCTCACTTTCTTCAAACGGTAATTGGAACGTAAACATTTCTTTTAATTCTCCGCCAAGTACCTCTAAAGCATATTTGCCATTCTCGATTTCTTCGTTCGCTGCTGCACCTTTCATTGCAATGAATGTTCCCCCTACTTTTACAAGTGGTAAACATAGCTCACTTAATACAGAAAGACGTGCAACTGCACGTGCCATTACAATATCGTATACTTCACGTACACCTTCTTTTTTACCAAATGTTTCAGCACGATCATGACAAAATGCAACGTCACTTAATTCTAACTTTTGCGCTAAGTGGTTTAAGAAATTAATACGTTTTTGTAATGAATCAACAATTGTTACTTTTAAGTGCGGGAAACAGATTTTTAAAGGGATACTTGGGAATCCAGCTCCTGCTCCAACATCACAAATAGAAAATGGTTTCGAAAAATCATAATAAAAAGCCGCTGTAACAGAATCAAAAAAGTGCTTTAAGTATACTTCTTCTTTCTCCGTAATAGCCGTTAAGTTCATTTTTTCATTCCACTCTACTAACGTTTCAAAGTAGATTTCGAACTGCTCTAACTGTCTAGAAGAGAGGGAAATACCCTTCTCTTCCAGCATAGATTGAAATTGTTCTATGTTCATCTAGCAATGTCTCCTTACTATATTATTGGTTCGATACTCGTGCAATTTTTCCTTGTTCAATGTAAATAAGTAAAATGGAAACATCAGCTGGGTTTACACCAGAAATACGTGAAGCTTGCCCCATCGAAAGTGGACGAACATCTTTTAATTTCTGTCTCGCTTCTGAGGCAAGGCTAGAAATCGCATCATAATCAATATCCACAGGGATTTTTTTGTTTTCCATTTTCTTCATACGCTCTACTTGCTGTAAAGATTTCTCGATATATCCTTCGTACTTAATCTGAATTTCAACTTGTTCTGTAATTTCATCATTTAATTCTAATTCACTTGGTACTAAAAGATGGATATGCTCATATGTCATCTCTGGACGACGTAATAAGTCACTTGCGCGTATTCCATCTTTCAATTCACTTCCGCCAATATTGCGAATTAATTCTTGAACTTCAGGACGTGGTTTAATAATAATGCTGCTTAAACGTTCCTTTTCCTGTTCAATTTGTAGTTTTTTATTTGTAAATCTCTCATAACGATCTTCTTTAATTAAACCAATTTCACGCCCAACCTCAGTTAGACGAAGATCTGCATTATCATGACGTAATAATAAACGATATTCTGCACGAGACGTTAATAAACGGTATGGTTCATTTGTGCCTTTTGTTACAAGATCATCAATTAAGACACCAATATATGCATCGGCGCGACCTAAAATAACTTCTTTTTTACCTAAAGAACGACACGCTGCATTAATTCCAGCCATAAGTCCTTGTCCTGCCGCTTCTTCGTAACCAGAAGTTCCATTAATTTGTCCTGCTGTATATAAATTTTTAATATTTTTCGTTTCAAGTGTTGGCCATAATTGCGTTGGTACAATTGCATCATATTCAATTGCATAACCCGTACGCATCATTTCAACATTTTCCAGGCCAGGAATTGTTCTAAGCATTGCACGCTGTACATCTTCTGGTAAGCTCGTCGATAAACCTTGTACATATACTTCTTGCGTATTACGTCCTTCTGGCTCTAAGAAAATTTGATGACGTGGTTTATCATTAAATCTTACTACCTTGTCTTCAATCGAAGGGCAATATCTAGGCCCTGTTCCTTTAATCATACCAGAATACATAGCTGAGCGATGTAAGTTTTCATCTATTAAACGATGTGTTTCTGTACTTGTATATGTTAACCAACATGGAATTTGATCCATAATAAATTTTGTCGTTTCAAAAGAGAAAGCACGTGGCTTATCATCACCTGGTTGGATTTCTGTTTTACTATAATCAATTGTATTGCTGTTTACACGCGGAGGTGTACCTGTTTTAAATCTAACAAGATCAAAACCAAGTTCCTCTAAGTGTTCAGATAACGTAATAGATGGTTGCTGATTATTTGGACCACTTGAATATTTTAAATCTCCCATAATAATCTCACCACGTAAAAATGTTCCCGTTGTAATTACAACTGTTTTCGCTGTGTATTCAGCACCAGCTTGTGTAATTACCCCTTTACATACACCATCTTCAACAATTAAACGCTCTACCAGACCTTGAAACAACGTTAAGTTTGGTGTCTCTTCAATTGTTTTCTTTAACTCATGCTGGTAAGAGAATTTATCAGCTTGTGCACGAAGCGCGCGTACAGCCGGTCCTTTACCCGTATTTAACATACGCATTTGAATATGTGTTTTATCAATATTGCGTCCCATTTCTCCGCCTAATGCATCAATTTCACGAACAACAATCCCTTTTGCTGGTCCACCAACAGAAGGGTTACATGGCATGAACGCTACCATATCTAAGTTAATTGTTAACATTAATGTTTTTGAGCCCATTCGTGCTGCTGCAAGACCAGCTTCACATCCTGCATGACCTGCACCGATCACTATGACATCGTATGAACCGGCATTGTATCCCATTGTTTATTCCTCCTAATAACCTCTATCTCGCTAAAGCATCTCTGATTAAAGTTTCACTTTATTTTCCTAAACAAAATTGAGAGAACAATTGGTCAATTAGGCTTTCATGGACAGTATCACCAGTAATTTCACCAAGTATTTCCCACGTTCTTGTTAAATCAATTTGAACCATATCAATCGGAACACCATTTTCTATTGCTTCAATTGCATCACTAATTGTTTTTCCTGCTTGTGTTAATAATCCGATATGTCTCACATTAGACACATATGTCATATCCGCAGAATCAATTGTTCCTTCAAAGAATAAATCAGCTATTGCCTTTTCAAGCTCATCTATTCCTTTCTCCTCAATTAGAGATGTTGTAATAACACGATTGCCTACCGCTAAATCTGTAACACGTTCCATATCAATTTCTTGCGGTAAATCTGTCTTATTTACAATGACAATGAAATCTTTTCCTTGTACAGCGCGGAATAGATCCTCATCTTCATTTGTTAAAGCCTCACTATAGTTAACTACAACTAACACTAAGTCTGCTTGGCTCATCATTTCTTTTGAACGCTCTACACCAATTCGTTCAACAACATCTTCCGTTTCACGAATTCCGGCTGTATCTATAAGTTTAAGTGGTACACCACGCACATTAACGTACTCTTCAATAACATCACGAGTTGTTCCTGCAATATCAGTTACAATTGCCTTTTTCTCCTGAACAAGACTATTTAATAGCGATGATTTCCCAACGTTAGGTCTACCGATAATCGCGGTAGAAATACCTTCACGTAAAATCTTTCCTTGCTTCGATGTTTCTAATATCTTTTTAATTTCAGCACGGACATGTGTAGCTTTCTCAATTAAAATATTATGCGTCATCTCTTCCACATCATCATATTCCGGGTAATCTATATTCACCTCAATATGAGCTAATGTTTCTAATATTTCTTGACGCAAATAGCCGATTAATTTAGATAATCGTCCTTCCATTTGGTTAATCGCTACATTCATAGCACGATCCGTTTTCGCACGGATTAAGTCCATAACAGCTTCTGCTTGTGACAAATCAATACGTCCATTTAAAAAAGCACGTTTTGTAAATTCACCAGGCTCTGCTAGTCGTACTCCTTGTGCTAAAATAAGCTGTAATACTTTATTTACCGAAACAAGTCCACCATGACAGTTAATTTCTACTATATTTTCACGCGTAAAAGTCCTTGGTGCACGCATAATAGACACCATAACTTCTTCAATAACTTGATTTGTATCTAAATCGACAATATGACCATAATGAATTGTATGAGAAGAAACCTGTGTTAAATCCTTCCCTTTAAAAATACGATTGACTTTCTCAATCGCATCATCCCCACTTACTCGAACAATGGCAATTGCACCTTCCCCAAGTGCTGTGGAAATTGCGGCAATTGTATCAAATTCCATGTCCTTTCACCTCACTTGCTTATTTATCTCTATTTCAACATGATTTTTTTCCGTCACTAAATTATTAGGATACCATAACGAACCTATCTACAAAAGAATAATAACTCATTTTATTATGTCCTTATGTAAAAAACACTAAACTTATTCACAGTGGATAAGTTTAGTGTTTTTTAGTTATCCACATTTATTTTCGCCTCAAAAAAACCGGCACTCAATTGAGTAACCGGTCACTTGGAAGATATTACAACATACCGATGTGGTTCTTTCCCTTCAGAAGTTGTAATGATATTTTGATGATTAGATAATGCTTGGTGAATAATTTTTCGTTCGAAAGAAGGCATTGGTTCTAGAACAACTCTTTTTTTCGTACTCACTACTTGCTTTGCTAATCGATAAGAAAGAGATTCTAACGTATTTTTTCTTTTACTACGATAGTTTTCAGCATCCAGTGTAATACCAATATATTGCTTTGTATTACGATTCGCAACAAGTTTTGTTAAATACTGTAAAGAATTCAATGTATTACCTCTTTTGCCAATTAAAACACCAATATTATCACCATAAATTGTAAATTCAACTTCGCGTCCTTTTACAATTTTTCTAATCTCAACTTCCACACCCATATTTTGAATAACATTTTTTAAATATTCTTCACATTCTTGGATTGGATCTTTTTTCAATACAACTTCTACTACAGCGGGGCGATTCCCAAATAAACCTAGGAATCCCCTCTTACCCTCATCGATAATTTTTATATCTACTCGATCTTTCGAAGCATTTAATTGTCTTAAAGCATCTTGTACTGCCAGCTCGACTGTTTGTCCTTTAGCAGTAATTATACTCACTTGCTTGATCCTCCTGCCTTACTAGCCTTAATCTCAGGCCCTTTGATCATATACATTTGAGCGATACCAAAGATATTACCAACTACCCAGTACAATGATAGTGCTGCTGGGAAGTTAATTGCAAAGACTAAAATCATAATTGGCATAAGCCAAATCATCATTGCCATTTGCGGATTTTGTCCAGCCGTTCCTGCCATTGCAAGCTTTTGCTGAATAAACGTCGTAATAGCAGCAACAATTGGAAGGATATAGTAAGGATCTGCCTGTCCTAAATCAAACCATAAAAATGTATGTTTACTAATTTCTGATGTTCTCATAATCGCATGATAAAAAGCGAATAGGATAGGCATCTGAACAAATATTGGTAAACATCCTGCTAATGGATTTACACCATTTTTTTGATACAACTGCATCATTTCTTGTTGTAATTTTTGTTGTGTTGCTTGATCTTTTGAGCTGTACTTTTCTTTTAATTTCACCATTTCTGGTTGTAACGCCTGCATTGCTTTCGTACTCTTCGTTTGTTTAATCATTAATGGTAATAATGCAAAACGAATGATAAGAGTTGTAACAACGATTGCTAAACCGTAATTACTACCAAATAAATTTGCAAAATACGTGATTAACTGAGAAAGCGGGTATACGAAATATTCATTCCAAATCCCAGTGCTTTTCGGTGTAATCGGTTGATTTGTTTCACTACAGCCGGTAGCAATTGCCATTAGCATAATAACCATGGCTAATAAACCTATTTTCTTTTTCAAAGCCTGCTCCTCCTTGTTTCGGTATGTATATAGTGTAATTCATTTCCTTACGCTACTTTTTTATTCTTTTCATACCAGAGCGTTTAAAGACATGAATTAAGCTTTTCTTTAACTCTTCATATGTCATCTCTGCACAAGGCTTCCTTGCTATTATAACAAAATCTTTTCCAGAATCTATCTCATCTTTTAATTCTATAATCGATTGGCGAATCATACGCTTAATTCGATTACGAACTACTGCATTTCCTATTTTCTTACTAACAGAAAGACCAATGCGAAAATGCGGCTGTTTTTCTTTATCTAATTTGTATACAACAAACTGGCGATTGGCATTCGATTGTCCTTTTTGGAAAACGGCCTGGAATTCATCATTCTTTTTTATACGGTTTTTTTTCTTCATATCAATTGACACTCCTGTATTTCATCAGCGGAAACTCATTATTATTAGAAAAAAAGACCACTGAACGATCAGTGGTCTACGCAGATAATACTTTTCTTCCTTTACGACGACGAGCTGCTAGCACTTTACGTCCGTTTGCTGTGCTCATACGGCTGCGGAAACCATGTACTTTGCTGCGCTTACGTTTATTTGGTTGGTAAGTTCTTTTCATTATATGACACCTCCCTGAGGAATATCTGTTAAAGACAGTCTAATAAATTATAGTAAATCAAATAGGAAAATGTCAATGGTTCTCGAAATTTTCATCAAATATTCGTTTTTAACCTATTCACACACTTTTTCACAGTCCCTACATTTCCTTGTGGATAAATATATTTTCTCTTTTTTGTATCCACAAACTCTTTTTTTACTTTTACACAGTATATCGTATTGTGGACAAGTTTATTCCACAAGGTATTGATTTTGTGGATAACTTTCTTAAATTCATTGCTATAGCTGCTTTTTTTTGATATTATAGTTGTGTTTTCACTTTGAATAAGTTTTCCACACCTTTATTTTATCCACAATTTGTGCATAACATGTGGATAGTTTAAATCACATGTGGGTAAATAGTTGTCCACATTTGTTTTTTTGTCGAAAACTCTATCTCGGATACTAACGACGTTTTTATATTTTAAAATACGTTTCGTATAAATATGCATTAAAAATATTTACAGGTTGTACAATTGTTGCGCAACCTTATTCTTTTACCATCTTTGTAAAGGAGGGACACCTTTGGAAAATATCTCTGATTTATGGAATAATGCCTTAAAAGAATTAGAAAAAAAGGTAAGCAAGCCAAGTTATGAAACCTGGTTAAAATCAACAACTGCTCATAACTTGAAAAAAGATGTATTAACTATTACAGCTCCAAATGAATTTGCTCGTGACTGGCTAGAATCTCATTATTCGGAACTAATCTCCGAAACACTTTATGATTTAACAGGGGCAAAACTAGCTATTCGTTTTATTATTCCCCAAAGTCAGGCAGAAGAGGATATAGATCTCCCTTCTGTTAAGCAAAAACACGCACATGATGAGTCTAATCACTTACCACAGAGTATGTTAAACCCAAAATATACATTTGATACATTTGTTATTGGCTCTGGTAATCGTTTTGCACATGCTGCTTCTTTAGCTGTAGCTGAGGCACCAGCTAAAGCCTATAATCCGCTCTTTATTTACGGGGGCGTTGGACTTGGAAAAACACATTTAATGCACGCAATTGGGCATTATGTAATTGAACACAACCCGAATGCAAAAGTTGTATATTTATCATCTGAAAAATTTACAAATGAATTTATTAACTCAATTCGTGATAATAAAGCTGTCGATTTTCGTAATAAATATCGTAATGTAGATGTCTTATTAATAGATGATATTCAATTTCTTGCTGGAAAAGAACAAACACAGGAAGAGTTTTTCCATACATTTAATGCGTTACATGAAGAAAGTAAACAAATTGTGATTTCAAGCGATAGACCACCAAAAGAAATCCCAACTTTAGAAGATCGCCTTCGTTCTCGCTTTGAATGGGGGTTAATTACGGACATTACGCCACCAGATCTAGAAACTAGAATCGCAATTTTACGTAAAAAAGCAAAAGCAGAAGGTCTTGATATACCAAATGAAGTTATGCTTTATATCGCAAATCAAATCGATTCAAATATTCGTGAACTAGAGGGTGCACTTATTCGAGTTGTAGCTTATTCATCTTTAATTAATAAAGATATGAATGCTGATTTAGCGGCTGAAGCGCTGAAAAATATTATTCCAAACTCTATACCTAGAATTATTTCTATTTCTGATATTCAAAAAGCTGTTGGGGGCGTCTATCAAGTAAAATTAGAAGATTTCAAAGCAAAAAAACGGACAAAATCCGTTGCATTCCCTCGCCAAATTGCGATGTATTTATCACGTGAACTTACGGACTCATCTTTGCCAAAAATAGGTGAAGAATTTGGTGGCCGCGATCATACAACAGTAATCCATGCTCACGAAAAAATTTCGAAGCTATTAAAAACGGATACTCAATTACAAAAACACGTTGAAGAAATTAAGGATATTTTAAAATAGTAGTAGCTGAATAGTGTGAATAACTTAGCTTATTTTACGCACAGTCTATCCACATGTAGATAGACTGTTTTTACATCTTTAAACAGGGTTATCCACATATCCACAAGACCTAGTACTATTACTACTACTTTTTTATCTTTATTAAATAAATAAAATCTTATACTTACCGGAGGTTTTTCGTTATGCGTTTTACAATACAAAAAGACTATCTTGTAAGAAGTGTACAAGATGTAATGAAGGCAGTTTCTTCTCGTACAACAATTCCAATTCTTACAGGGATTAAAGTTGTAGCAAATGAAGAAGGAGTTACTTTAACAGGTAGTGATGCAGACATCTCTATCGAATCATTTATCCCAGTCGAAGATGCTGGAAAAGAAATTGTGGAAATTGAACAATCAGGAAGTATTATTTTACAAGCAAAGTATTTTAGTGAAATCGTAAAAAAATTACCTAAAGAAACTGTCGAAATTTCTGTAGAAAATCATTTTATGACAAAAATAAAATCTGGAAAATCAGAGTTCAACTTAAATGGTTTAGAT